>NZ_LT629748.1:3323201-3987842 GCF_900105005.1 Halopseudomonas litoralis | reverse complement strand
TGAATATCACTCACATTGAGCCCGTAGCGGGCGATCGCAGCCCGGTCCAACGTAATGCGCAGTTGCGGTGTGCCACCGATCTGATCGCGTTGAACATCTGAGCTCCACGCACTGTGCCCATCACCTGTTCGATCTCTCGTGCTTTTTCAACAAGCACATCAAGGTCATCACCAAAGAGCTTGGCTGCAAGTTCGGCCTTGGTCCCCGTCAGCAACTCATCCACAGCTGCGGCGATAGGTTGTGTGAAGTTGAACTTGGCACCGGGGAAATCTTCAAATCTCTTGCTCATTGCGGCGTAAAGACCGTCCAATGTATCCGCGCTTACCCACTCCTCCTGTGGCTTGAGAGCAACGAATATCTCGGCGTTGTTTACCGGATCGGCGTGAGCGCCAACTTCACCCCGGCCAATACGCGAGACTACCTGCGTTACCTCCGGAAAATCCTCCATCAATTGCCGTTCAAAAACAGTGATAGTGGTTTTGGCTTTCTCCAGCGAGATAGAAGGCGCCATGGTAGCGCGAATCAACAGGTCACCCTCATTCAGACGCGGCACAAATTCCGAGCCCAGACGCGGCGCTACTGCAGCGCCCACGGCCAGAACGACGACCGCCAGCGCCAACGCGATCCAGCGGCGAGCAACCATTGCCTCTACCAGTGGTTTATAACCTTTGAGCAGAAAGCTGATGATGTCCTTGCGTGGCTTGTCCTCACGAACCTTGGGACTCCTCATCAGGAGCGAAGCGGCTACTGGAGCGATCACTAGCGCGAAGATCAGCGATCCAAACATCGCCACCGCCACCGTGTAGGCCAGCGGTTTGAATGTCGCACCTTCCACGCCCTGTAAAGTGAATAGCGGCAAGAACACGACAATGATAATGCTGATCGCAAACAGGATCGGTCTTGCGACCGACTGGCAGGCGCGCATCACGATATGCAGACGCGACTCATCAGGCTTGGCTTCGCGCAACATGCGATCAACGTTTTCAACCACCACAACCGCGCCATCCACCATCATACCGATAGCGATGGCAAGCCCACCCAGCGACATCAGGTTCGCGGATATTCCGAAAATTTTCATCGCAAGAAAGGTAAAGCCGACCGAAAACGGAATGGAGAGCGCCACCACCAGGCTTGGCCTGAGACCACCCATAAAAGCCAGCAGAACCAGGGCTACTAGAATGATGCCCTGCAACAGAGCATTGATCACAGTGGTTACGGCCGCTTTCACGAGCGTAGCCTGGTCGTAATACGGCTGCACCTCGATGCCTTCAGGCAGGTTGTCGTTGATTGTCGCCAACTCCTGCTTTACCGCATTGATCACGTTGGAGGTGTTGCTGCCGATCAGCTTCAACACCATGCCGACAACCACCTCGCCGTTGCCATTCTTGGTGGTCAGTCCGCGGCGAATTTCTCCGCCAATGTCCAGATCGCCAAGTTGGTTCAAATAAACGGGAGTCCCGTCGATGGTCTTCACCACAATGTTGCGAAGAGACTCGAGATCTGTGGCAAGACCCACCGACCGCACAATGTACTCTTCGTCATTTTTGACGATGAACTGGGCGCCGGCATTGGCGTTGTTGGCTTCAATACGCTCCTTGATTTCCGGCAAACTGACGTCGTAGCGAAGCAGCGCGTTCGGATCGACATTCACCTGAAACTGTTTCACTTCGCCGCCAATCGAAAGAACTTCGGTTACGCCCTTGACGGTCTGCAAATTGAACTTGACGATCCAGTCCTGAATCTCACGCAGCTCGGTAGTGCTGTACTGACCGCTGGTGTCCTCGAGTACATAAAACAGTATCTGCCCAAGCCCTGTAGTAATAGGCCCCATGACCGGCTCGCCAAAACCGGCGGGAATCGACTCCCGGGCGACCTGAAGCCTCTCGCCCACCAATTGCCGGGCGAAATAGATATCAGTTCCATCCTCAAAATAGATATTGACAACTGACAGCCCAAAGTTGGAAATCGAACGCACATGGTCGAGTTCTGGCAGACCATTCATTGCACTTTCGATCGGATAGGTGACGTATTTTTCCACTTCTTCGGGTGCCAATCCCTCAGTTTCTACGAACACCTGGACCAATGCCGGCGAAATGTCAGGGTAGGCGTCCACCGGCAGGGTGCGATAGGCGAAGTAGCCGCCCACCAGGGTCGCCAGAGCTAGCACGACTACCAGTAGCCGGTTATCCAGCGCAAAACGGATAATGCCTTGCATACTGTTCTCCTGGGCTAGTGGTTGTGACCGGATTCAAATTCATTCTTCTGCAGCTGCGCCTTAAGCACGAAACCGCCCTCGACAATGTAACTTTCTCCGGGTTCAAGACCGCTCAGGACTTCGACCATTTTTCCATCGTCGCGACCGAGCTTCACTGACCGCGGCTCCCAGCGCTCGCCTTCCTGTACAAAAACCGTTGGCTGACCCTCCAAATCAATGATCGCACCCTCGGGAACTACGACGTCTACCGGGTACTCGCCAATGGCAATATCACTCTGAACGAACATACCCGGTTTCCATGCGCGGCTCTCATTTGGCAGGAAGACTCGAGCCAGGCCAGTACGCGTGCGCTCATCTACCGACGGGGCCACATAGTCGATGCGAGCATCAACCGGCTCTGGGCCATAGCTGGTACTGAGACGAACCGGCTGACCAACCTCCACCAACGGTACTTGCTTGGGATAGAGCGCTATGTCAGCCCAGAGAGTAGACACATCCGCGACCACGAAGGCAGTGTCATCCGGTGACAAATGTTCTCCCAACGTAACGTCCCGATTGATCACCACCCCGTCGATCAGCGATGTGAGGTTGAAGCGTGCAAGCGTTTCAGAACTCTCTGCCACGGCAAGGGTTTCGCCGGCACTGACCTTGTCGCCGATCTTTGCCCGCACCTCAACGATTTTCGCCGCAAAACGCGGACTGATGTGAGCGACGGCTTCCTTGTTCAGTTGGATCTCGCCTGGCAATGACACCTGCTGGCGAATGACACCCGCGTCAGCAACGGCAATTTCACCACCGAACTCGCGTAACAGATCAGCGCTAAGGGTCAGAACCGGCTCTTCGTTCTCCTCGTGGCCTTCGTGGCCCTCAGCCTGACCTTCTTCGGCATGACCGTCATGATCGTCATGTCCTGCTTCTTCCGCAGCATGGTCACCTTCCCGCTCACCGTGCTCCTCTTCAGAATGTTCTGCTTCAGCTTCTGGCTCTTCCGATTCATGCTGATGCGAAGCTTCCTCCTCGGTGTGAGCGGCTCGTGTTTCCACTTTTGGATCGGTTACCGCAATTGCGCTGTGAAGCGGCAGCCCTGCCAGGAGCAAACTGCCAAGTACCAGATTCAATAGTTTGTTCATCGAGATTCTTCCTGTCGTGACGTTTGCTCTGCACCAGCGGATCCATCCAGGTAGGGCAGACGGAATTCGGACGACACACCGCTTGCGGTATCGGCTCGGGTAAGAATTTGTCCGCTTCCCGTCAGAGGCTGGCCCGTCAGGGTTTCAAGGGTAATAAGGGTTTGATGGAAGTCGGTGGCGGCGACAACCGCGTCGTTCTCGACGGCCAGCACTTGCTGCCGGGCCTGCACGAGTTCGAGATAGGAGAAGCGCCCCACCCTGTAACCGTCCTGAATCAACTCGAGAGTCTCCCGTGCTTCGGGCAGGATATCGTTACGCAGTACCGTGACCTGGTTACGTGTCTGTTCCAGTTGTGCGTATGCATTGTGTAGCTCGGTAAAAATCTTGACCCGTGTTGCCTCCTCTTCCAGATCGAGCTTCGCTAGGCCCTCACGGGCGGCCTGGATATTTCCCTGATTCTGGTCATTAACGCCCAGCGGCATGGAGAACTGCAGCACCATTCCGATATCGTTCGTTTCCCGAATGTGTTTGAACCCGGCGCCGACCTCAATGTTCTGTCGGCCGCGAGCGGTAGCGAGTTCAAGCTCGGCCTCGCGTAACCTGCCCTGTGTCAGAAATCGCTGCAATTGCGGTGCTTGCTCGAGTTGAGTACGAATACGGGCGAAGTCCGGAAGCTCCACCAATGAAAAAAGTTCCGCGCCCACAATCGCAAAATCCGGTTCACTGTCCCCCCACAAACTTGCCAGGCGGCGCTTGGCATTCGCCAGCCGAACCTCGAGATTGCTAACCGCCAGCGCAGCCTGCATCGCATCCGTTCGTGCGCGACCAAGCTCGGCCCTGCTTGCGCTACCAGCGTCGAAACGTCTATTGGCCACGGATTGAGCGGCTAAAGTCCATTCAACAACCTGCTCGGAGAAATCCAACAATCTCTGGGTTTGCGCCACTTCCAGATAGCGGCTTGCAGCTGCCGCCAGAACATCAAGGCGAGCAAGCTCGTAATCACGCTCCACCGCCTGGCGCTGCCAACTGCCGACGTCGCGCCGCAAGTTGCGTTTATTACCCATCTCAATGACTTGGCTCAATGCCAGGGTGGTTTCCATTGCATCAACCCCCGAAAATGCTCCGTTGCCAAGAACATTTTCGACTTCCACGGAAAGAACAGGATTGGGTCGCAGGCCCGCCTGCAGGGTTCGCGCTTCGGCGGCACGGATTTCATAGGGATAAACAGCCAACTCGGGGCTGGACTGCAGAACACGAGCTAGTGCCTTAGGCAAGGTCAGTATTGCGGTCTCGCGGTCGGCTGCCCAAGCAAGGTTTGACAACCCCAACATACTGCAGACAAACAGGAGCCTCGCCTGACGCGGCCATCGGGCCGGACGTAGACGACAAATAAGGGCGAGCATAAACCACCTCACATAAGGTTGAACCACAATTGGAATGTCGTAGGGCCGGCTGTGCTGGTATTTACAGTCACGCTGCCTTGATGGATCTGCATGATCGAACGGACGATCGAAAGACCAAGTCCAGTCCCTCCTTCGTCACGTGAGCGCCCGCTATCCACGCGAAAAAATCGCTTGAATATCGCTTCGGTGTGCTCTTCGGGTATACCGGGGCCATCGTTTGTCACAGACAACACGATAGATTGACCTTGACTCTCGATGAGTATCGGAATGTTGCTGTGGTGAGACGCGTGTCTGATGGCGTTCGATAGTAGGTTCGATATGGCTCGCTGCACCATCAGCCTGTCGCCCACGATAACGCCGTCTCCCTGGACGGTCAGCGATATTCCCTTTTCTTCAGCCATAATATTAAACAGGTCGACTACCTGTTCAGCTTCTCTTTTTAAGGATATTTGATCTGACAGATCAGCTGAATCCGACTGAAGAGCTTGCGAAAGGTAGAGCATGTCTGAAACGATCCGAGATATTCTGCCGAGCTCTTCTACACATGATTCTAATGTTTCTTTGTATTCGGAGGATAATCTGTCTCGAGAAAGAGCCACCTGCGCTTTCCCCATTAGATTAGTAATCGGAGATCGCAATTCGTGGGCCAGATCATCCGAAAAATCGGAAAGTTGTTGCACGCCGCCCTCAAGCCTTCCCAACATGAAATTTACGCTGTCTGCTAGCTCTTTAAGCTCCACGGGCAGACCAGAGGTTATTATTCTTCCATCAAGATCATTTGTGGTAACGATGGAAGTCAGCTCTCTGAAGTTGCTCAGCGGAGCCATTCCTCGTCGGGCAATCCACCAGGATCCGAACCCAATTAATACCAGGAACAGCGGCACCGCTAATATGGTCGAATTCAGGTATGCACTAAGCAGTTCGGAATCATCGGAACGATTACTGAAGAGTACTAGCAGAAAACTCTCATTGCTCCCGGCAATGCGCACGATGTTAGATTCTATTAGCGCCTCGATGCCATGCTGAGAGAGTCGTTTTTTATATGTATCAGGTTCGACGGCACAAGTACTTCCAGTTAGCAAATGACTTGGCACCGAGCCAACCGTAAAATTTAGTTTATTCGGCCTTTGAGCATCGCATACTAGCAGGCCTAGATCTGGATGGCCGGACACTAAGTCGCCCAGCGGGTGCGAGCTAGTATCTTTAACAAGCGACAGGTTAGACTCTGATATTACATGTTCGATTTGATTTAACTTTTGTTCTAACCTGGACTCGGCAATTATTCCCAATTGATTGCGCAGCGTCATCCAGGATTGACTGAATATCAAAATAACGAGAATTGATCCCATAACACCTACAGACAATCCAATTCGCAGCGACAAACTCAAAGGCTTGGTCATCCGCGATCCTCAAGGACATACCCTACCCCGCGCAGGGTGTGGATTAGCTTCCTGTCAAAGGGTTCGTCTATTTTGGCGCGCAACCTTCGGACAGAGACGTCAACTACGTTAGTGTCACAATCGAAGTTAATGTCCCATACTAACGAAATTATTTGAGTTCTTGTCATAACGACACCAGAATTTCGCATGAGCAGATGTAATAAGGAAAATTCCTTAACAGTCAGATCGATGCGCTGCCCTGCTCGGTATGCACGATGTCTGGCGGGATCAACCTCAAGGTCAGCCACTTTCAGAGAGTCGGTTTCAGTCAGTTTCTCACTTCGCCTCAGAAGCGATCTGATTCTTGCCAGCAATTCAGGGAATTCGAAGGGCTTAACCAGATAATCATCTGCACCCAGGTCCAATCCTTTCACCTTGTTCGACAGCCTGCCGCTAGCAGTTAACATCATTACGCGCGCATCGCTAGTGCGGCGAATATCCTCCAATATCGACCAACCGTCCATGCCAGGCAAATTTACGTCCAATATTACTAAAGCATACTGCTGGCTTTTGAACAGGTGTATTCCATCCGTTCCCGTTAAAGCGTAGTCAACGGTGTAACCAGATTCGCTTAGACCTTGTTGCAAATATTCGGCTGTCTTCAATTCGTCTTCGATGATCAAGACTCGCATCGTTGCACCTTTTTGGCCTTCCATCTTCGTGTTCTGATGCGCGGGCGTCGCTAATTGTAAAAAAAGGCGCCCAAAGGCGCCTAAAACATCTCTTGTTGAAGGAGTAACTACCCAAGAGATGAAACTGAAATTATCTGTTCGCTGGATCTGATTTTTCTGTCGTTTTCAAGAATAACTCATCATTATTCAGGATACGCTGCTTACGCTCTTTTACTTCATTGCCCTTACGCTCATCAAGAGGCAGACCATATCCGTGACGATCGGCAAGCATCGTCCTCAATTTCAAGCTCCCATCTTCAGCCTGCACTGCTGTACTGGCTCCCATCAAGACAAAAGCCATGCTAAATACGGCCATCATGTTGCGATATGTCATAGCGCCCTCGGCTTGGCATTGGGTATGAATTCCATGCCGCTATTATCCAGTTCAAGCCTGACGAGAGGATTAGCCTTAAATGACAATTTTGTCATTTAGGGCTCCCTCGCTTTTTTTCTGCTGCATCTGCTCTCGGATGGGAAATGCCCTGTCTGTAAAAAGCCTCTGTCGAACCCGTTCCACAGCAAGTGTCTGCGGGCGTTACGGTGCGGCTTTCGCAACAGCCGGCCGGTTGTGCCACGGCATTCGTTTCACAGCCGGCCTCTTGCTTCGTCACGGCATCAGGTTTACAGCAGCTACTCGATGGGGCTACGACACCAGCTTCACTGCCAGCGCCTTGCTGTTCATCGCGACCGCGCCACTTTGGCCAAGCATCCCGCCCGACCTGAACGGAAGAGTGCAGGTACAGTAGCGCGAGTGCCACCCCAACGATCAGATCCGGCCACTGCGACTGGGTCAGCATGACTAGCCCGGCCGCGCCTAACACGCTTAGGTTAGCGATAACATCGTTTCGCGAGCACAACCAAGTCGAGCTCATATTGATGTCGTCGCTGCGGTGACTATAAAGCAACGCCAGGCAGCTCAGGTTGGCGGCGAGCGCAACAAGACCGATCAGACCCATCCACCCCGCCTCTGGCACCACGCCCAAGAAGCTCTTACGGATGGCTTCACCGATAATTAAGATGCTGAATAGTAAAAGAAAGCCACTTTTGAAAAGGGCAGCCCCCGCAGCTTGTTGCACTGAGAGGGCGTTGCTCGGATAAGCGCGAAGCAACCGATTGTGGGATCTTGGCGGGAATCAGTGAAGGAAGCGAACCGCGCTGATAGTTGTCAGCGCTATTAAGGTAGGCAAGATCGATTATTTATCCGGTATATCATTGTTTTATATATGTTTATTAAAACAGGCCTGCGCATTGACATAAAAAACGATATGGGAAAATCGCTGGACTGGGGAAACCGGCAGGTACTCGACAGGCGTAAAACGGCAGCTCGATGGTTGATCTGGTCAAAGAGCCTATGGTTACTGCATTGCTACTCATTAGCGTGACTCACTACACGAACTGGACATGCATACAGTATTAATATTGTCATGAGTCGTCAACGAAGAGTTGATAGGAGGTAGCCATGTGCGGTCGTTTTGCTCAGTACCGAATTCCCTGGGAGTACATCGAACCGATTGGGTTAGACGTGCCAATGGCAAACTTTGTCGACCCAGAACCCGTCAACCGTTACAACGTAGCCCCCCGGTCAAAGGTGCGCATTCTGCACCAAGATCCGGACGGGCTGTGCTGGGACCTGGTGCGCTGGGGCTGGGAGCCGTTTTGGGCTAAGGGCAAACGTCCGCCGGCCATAAATGCCAGAAGCGAGACTGCGGCCACCGGTAAATTCTTCAAGCCGATATGGGAATCGGGGCGCTGCATCGTGCCAGCGGATGGGTGGTATGAGTGGGTGAAGGATCAGGATGATCCGAAGAGAAAGCAACCGTATTACATTCACCGGCGTGACAACCAGCCAATGTACTTTGCCGGACTTGGTCAGTTCAGGCGTGACGGCAGCGAGCCAAAAGATGGGGACGGCTTTGTAATTATCACAGCCGACAGCGACGAAGGAATGGTGGATATACACGATCGCAGACCGATCGTGCTGTCGCCAGAAACCGCAGCGCATTGGCTAAACCCTGAGCTATCTCCACATGAAGCTGAATCTATTGTTGCAGAGAAGGCAGAACCCGTAGGAGCGTTCGAGTGGCACCAGGTCGAGCGCGGTGTGGGCAACGTGAGAAACGAGGGGCCAGCCCTTATTGAAAGGACTTGAAGAGTGGAGCCAAGGCACCACTTGGCAGCCGGCAAATCAGTCTGGTTCTCTACCAATCCTTAATCAAAAACATTTCAGATCTATATCACCCTCCTGAGCATACCCAGCTAGCCCACCCGGCTGGCCCACTTCTCGAGGAGTACCTATGGATTTGATTTGTCCTCGCTGCAGCTCGCAGCACATCACCCACTGTAACTACGGCCGGCGGATCGGCGGTGTCGTTGGTACCGCAGCAGGCGCTATCAGTGGTGCCGCTACTGCTACGGTAACAGGTGCCGCTACCGGCGCACGTCTCGGCATGACCGCTGGGCTGATCGTTGGCCCCGCTGGAGCAAGCGCTGGCGCAGTGCTAGGTGCTATCAGCGGTGCCCTTGGAGGCTGCGTGCTTGGGCTACGTCTTGGTTCCTTGGTCGATGATCAATTACTTCATAGCTTCCGCTGCGAAGATTGCCGCTGCCACTTCACCCCCTGCTCTATCTAAGCCCCCTCCGGGTTTACTGTCTGCATTTGCAGCCAGAGGTCCCGATATTTTCATGGAGAAACCCCATGGCACACGAAATTGAAAACATGGCCTATGTAGGCACTACCCCCTGGCATGGCCTGGGCAACCAGCTATCTCGTCATCAACCGCTGGAGGTCTGGCAGCAGGAAGCCGGTATGAATTGGCATATCAAGCAATCCCCAGTGCGCTTCGTAAGCAATACAGCATCATATCTGGGCGGCATCCACGCTTTCCCCGAGAAGAAGGTGCTGTATCGATCAGACACTAAGGCACCCCTTTCCGTGGTTTCGGAACGCTATAAAGTGGTTCAGCCGTGGGATGTCCTGGAGTTTTATCGAGACCTGACCGAATACGCAGGCTTCGAATTGGAGACAGCCGGTGTACTCAAAGGTGGTCGCAAGTTCTGGGCTCTGGCCCGCACCGGACAGGCCTCCGTGCTCAAGGGAAACGACCAGGTCAATGGCTACCTACTACTGGCCACTTCCTGCGATGGCAGTCTGGCTACGGTTGCCACGCCCACAACGGTACGTGTGGTCTGCAATAACACCCTCGCCATAGCAGTGAATGGCGCGCCCCAGTCCATTCGTGTCCCCCACAGCACCGTATTCAATCCGCAGGCGGTTAAACAGCAACTGGGTATCTCAGTCTCCCAGTGGGATGACTTCATGTCCCGCATGAAGACGTTATCCAATCGCCGAGTGAACACGGGCGAAGCGCTGAGCTACTTCCTGCGGGTCATCTGTGATGCAGAGAAGGATGTAGAAGACCGTCGTGAGCTGATCCAACACAGGGCCCTGCAGAAGGTGCAGAACCTGTATTCCGGCAAAGGACGCGGATCGACACTGGAATCTGCCCAGGACACCGCTTGGGGTCTACTATGCGCTATTACGGAGTATGTGGATCACGAGAAGCGCGCCCGTAGCGTGGATCACCGTCTGGATTCAGCCTGGTTTGGCCAGGGTGCCAATCTCAAACAGAAAGCACTGGATCATGCGCTTGAGCTGGTCGCTTAACTCCCCTGCACCCTCACCCCAAGAACTGATTTCTCATTCACGGCATAAGCCCCGGCCAGCACATGCTGACCGGGGCTTTTTTGCGTCTGGAGGTTTTTATGAGCACTAACCAATCGGTACAACAGCCAAGCACCCACAAAACAGGCCGTGGTCTATTGCGCCTGGTCAGCACCAAGGATCTGAGCAGAGACGAATGGCTGGATGTCCGCAAACGCGGCATCGGTAGCTCTGACTCATCTGCTGCGATCGGCCTCAACCCTTACAAGTCGCAACTGGAGCTCTGGCTGGAGAAGACCAACCGTGATCAGCATCTGCCCAAGCCGAACCCCGACGACGACAGCGCACCGGTTTTCTGGGGTGTCGTATTAGAGCCCGTAGTCGCTTCCCAGTATCAGCGGCGCTCCGGCAATAAGGTACGCAAGGTCAATGCGGTCCTACAGCATCCGGAGATCCCCTGGATGCTAGCCAATATCGACCGTGAGGTGGTCGGCAGCGCTGATGTGCAGATTCTGGAATGCAAGACCGCTGGCATTAACGGGGCTAGGCTTTGGCGTGATGGTGTACCCAAGTACGTCGAGGTGCAGGTGATGCACCAACTGGCTGTGACCGGCAAGAAAGCGGCGGACGTAGCCGTTTTGTTGGGTGGCCAGCAACTGGAGGTATACCGCATTGAGCGCGATGAGCTACTGATCAAGCACCTAATCGAGCTGGAGCGCCAATTCTGGCATTACGTTGAGACTGACACACCACCGCCTGCCGACGGCTCTGACTCCGCCGAACGGGCCTTGCGCTTGCTGTACCCCGAAGATAATGGCGAGGAGCTGGACTTCAGCCAGGATCAGGCATTGAACGAAGTCTTCTTTAATCTGAAGCAGGTGCGTCACACCCAAGCGGAGCTCAACCAACGTGAAGGCGAGCTAAAACAGATTCTGCAACAAGCCATCGGCACCGCCAGCAAGGCTGTTTTTGCCGATGGCAGTATCAGCTGGAAGAAGTCCAGGGACTCCGTGGTCATCGATACCGCGACTCTCTTCGCTGATAACCCTGAATTGAAATCCCGTTATCAGATCAGCAGACCTGGGAGCAGACGCTTTCTCATCAGCTGACATTCGCTATCACCAACTCAACTTTCCAAGCCGACCGCCTGCGCCGTCGGCTTTTTTGTGTCCCTACATCAGGAGTAGTCCCATGATCAAAGGTCTAGTCATTACCCCACCTGCACTGGGGCGTATATCCATTGGCAGAGTCGTCGAGAAGAACCGCAAGCGTATGCCAGAAAAGGACGACCAGTTCACCATCACTTCCCAAGTCCAAACCCGTGAGGGCTGGCTGCCGCACCCTCTGGATGAACAGCTACGCCAGGAGCAAGGCGGCAAGATACGCAGCATCCCAGTACGCCTGCTGTTCAACGATCCAGCATTGAACTTCCGGGCCGAATACACCTTGTTTGATCGTAATAGTGGACGCCCTCTATGCGTGGGCAATGGCGAGACTTGCAAGCGGTCTACCAACGAAGGAATTCAGTCTTTCCCTTGCCCTTCACCGGATGGCTGTATATTGGCTCAAGGCGGCAACTGCAAACCCTACGGACGACTGAATGTGGGGCTTAGCGAGGACGACCCGCTTGGCAGCTTCGTGTTCAGAACCACTGGTTACAACAGCATCCGCACCCTCACCGCCAGGCTCAGCTACCTGCAGGCGTTATCCGGTGACCGGCTGGCCTGCCTGCCGCTGGAACTGCGGCTACGAGGAAAATCCACCCGCCAGAGCCATGGCACACCGATCTTCTACGTCGACCTGATCCTGCGCTCGGGGATCAGCACGGAAGAAGCCCTGCAACAGGCCCAGCAGTTGGATCAAGCACGTCGGGAGGCGGGGTTTGATCAGCAAGCGTTAGATGCTGCGGCCCAGACCGGCCTGAACAACGGGGCCTTTGAAGACAGTGAAGACGAGGCCCATCAGGTACTGGAGGAGTTCTATCCGGACTCCGGCACCATCGCCAATCCCTCTATCAGCACACCGCGCACTCGGAAAAACACACCAACGCTGCATGAGCTGATTCTGGAACGCAGCCACCCCATGCAACAGCACGATGTTGCAGCCAACGTAGACATATCACCAAGAGTAAACCAATGAACGAGATTAAGGAGTATCTGGCGGTTCCCAATCTATCCGAATTGGACGTACTGAAATGGGCTCAGTCCATCCTCGAAGCACGCTTTAAACGCAGTAACTATCTGACCAACCCCTCGTTAGTCAGGGCTTATCTCAAAGCCCAGTTGGCCACCGAAGAGCGTGAAGTGTTCGCGCTCATCCTGCTGGATAGCCAGCATGGGGTATTGAGTTTTGAGAAGCTGTTCTACGGCACCATCGACAGCGCCAGTGTCTATCCCCGGGAGGTGATCAAGACTGTTCTCAATGCTAATGCCGCTGCAGTCATCATCGCGCACAACCACCCCAGTGGTAATCCTGAGCCCAGCCAGGCGGACATTCATCTTACCAAACGCCTGACTGCATCCCTACAGACGATTGATGTCCGCGTACTGGACCATCTGGTGATCGGCGGAACCGACACCGTGAGCTTTGCGGAACGGGCTCTGCTGTAAGCCCATCTTCTAACTGAACCGGAGGCTATCATGCCCACCCCCACCTGTTGCATCTGCCAATCAGCCACTTTGATCAACCGACAGAACCTGCATACGCTGGCCGCCCTGGCTGGCACGCTGGATGTGCTACTGCGTCAGTACAGCGCTCAGCAGCGAGAGCAGCCACCTGACCGCACTCCCTGGATGCACCTGGGTGATTTGTTAGGAGCATTGAAAGACCCCCGTGCCCTACAGCTTGAAGGGCTGGCACAAGGCGTGACATTGGCCGCTAATGTCGAGCGGAACTGGCTGGGTGAATTTGAAAGCCTGTGTCTGAGCTGCGGATTCATGTTGATGGAAGACGACACCCCGCGCTGAAGTGCAGCCGACATAGCTCTTGGGTTACCGGGACAGTCGGCTGCTCAATTGCTCGACTAACCGCAGAACCAGATCACGATCATCCACATTCAAGGGCTCTAACAACTGCCGCAGGTGACGCACTTGGTCATCAACGTGCGGGCTCCCTTCGGTCAGCAGATCCACCGCCTCACAGCCAAACAGCTTTGCCAGGTCGTACAGGCGCTGGAGCGACGGCATTGCCACCCCACGCTCAATACGCGAGACCGCCTCATTACCAATCCCTAGCTTGGCCGCCACGTGCTCCTGAGTCAGGCCCACGCGAGTGCGTTGTAGAGCAATCGCCCGCCCGATGCTTGCTGCTAGGGTCTTTTCTGTTGCAGTGGACATACAGCCCTCCTATTCACCCTGAATAGTTGGGCATCAACCGGTTGACATGAAGGACTCAATGAGTTGAAATTCATCTTCAAAAGTTGAATGCCATTAATTTAAGATCACCTTGCTGCGACCGGAGCGGCATGACGGGCTCGCCTTCGCATCATGCCAGTTACCCGCTCAGGCAATCCGCATCGCTACGGTGGTAGCAAGTCAACCCCTCTAAGGATTTAGAGAGGTAATTATTGCTAATAATTCCCGATTACATTAGGCCACTACCGTACAGGGAGGTCACTGTGCACAGAAAAGACTTTAATCCGCAGCACAACTGGCTCTGGGCTTACCGCAAGGCGCGCAGCTATCACGTCTCATCAATACAAGCGTGCTACCGAGCGGTCCGCTTCAGTTTATGGGGCGACACCGGCTTTTTTTCCAGCCACGGCGGGTTTCGCAAATCCCGTATCCGGCGGAGTTGACCTTATATAGCTGCCCAGCCGAATTTGCCTGGACTTGGACGCCCAAATTGAGTCGACAGTGTGTTGTCATCGTGACCTGAACAACACCGCAATTAGAACAGGTGGCACTGAAGTTTCACGGTGAGGAAGAAAAATGAGATTTCAAACAACCTTATTGCGAGCCGCCGAAATAGCCGACCAACTATGGCTGAATGGGGCCAGAGTAAAAGCCAAAAGCATCAATGCGCTTCAACAATTAACCATAGAAACTGACCAAGAGTTTTTAATCCTTGAAAACCAATTGGTAGATGTCGAGTTCGGGGCTTTCAAGGCGGTGACGTTGTATGGCACTAGCCGCAACTTCCAAGCGCAAATGGTTCGCCACATCACGAAGAAGGATATTTCATGAATCTGCTTGAGATGCTTACGAACGGGCTCGATCTATGGCCGTACGGCGATCTGCCCTATGCTACACAAGATGTTGATGGTGAGGTATGGTTCTCAGGATCTTTACCAATCGCCACTAATAACGGCCTAGGAACCTACTGGAACGCTTCGGGATTAAGAGTCTGCTCTTCCCCTTACTATCAAAGTGACGGCCCAAATGCCGACGACTACGCCACTGCTGTTATCACAAGAAATCAATGGACAAGGGAGCGTAATAGAAAAAAAGGAAAGACCCGACCAGCAATAACGCCAAGTTATGACTTCACCTTAAAAATACAATCAGAGCATATAACGCTTGGTGTTATATTACTCGATAGCCAGCATGGCGTTTTAGGGTTCAAGCGACTGTTCGATGGAAATATATTGTCTGCAAGCTTCTACCGTCGAGAAGTAGTCAAGGCAGCGCTAAATGCCAGCGCCTCGGCTGTCATCACAACACATTATCTTTCTAACAGTGACCTCGAACCCGATGGTACAGATAAAGCGCTGATTAAAGGCCTTAAAACTGCCTTGGAGGCCGTCCATGTGCAACTGCTGGATCACTTGGTGATCGGTGGCGGAGAGTCAGTGAGTTTTGAAGAGAGGGGATTGTTGTGACACAGGCTTAGCTGATGGCTACTGTCAATCCCAAGGACTTTAAGACTGGAGCCAAGGCCGTAGATATCAGCAATTGGAAATCAGGTAGATTCGGTGGCTTCATACGCCAATTCCTTGCGACGCGGTAGCCCTCTCGGCCCCCCCGCCACCCTTAAGAACATCAGTTGATCAATATTCTTTAGCCGCAACCAGCAGATCAATCTGAATCGTACCGGGTTTTATGGAGGCCATTTCGTTTAAGTCAGGCCGCCATGGTCTGACCGGATTGTTGCTGGTAGAAGTTTGCCTCAGCTTCTGCCGGGGGTATATACCCAATCGAGCTCAGCAACCGCTGGTGGTTGTACCAGTGAACCCATTTCAAAGTGGCGATTTCCACGGCTTCGCGACTACGCCAGGATTGCCGATAGATCAGCTCCGCTTTGTATAACCCGTTGATGGTTTCAGCCAAAGCGTTGTCATAGCTATCGCCTTTGCTGCCTACAGAGGGCTCTATGCCGGCCTCAGCGAGACGCTCGGTGTATCGGATGGAGACGTATTGGCTACCCCTGTCGCTATGGTGTATCAGGCCGTCCATGCGGCTCGGCTGTCGAGCGTGCAGCGCTTGCTCCAGGGCATCCAGAACGAAGTCTGTTCGCATGCTGTTGCTCACCCGCCAGCCAACGATACGCCGGGCAAATACATCGACCACGAAGGCGACGTAGAGCCAGCCTTGCCACGTTGAAACATAAGTAAAGTCGGACACCCATAGCTGATTGGGTCGATCCGCATGGAACTGGCGTTGGACCCTATCCAGCGGACAAATCGCGTTCTCATTCGGGATGGTGGTGCGGATCACATGACCGCGACGAACGCCCTGCAGGCCCAGTTGACGCATCAGCCGCTGTACCGTGCAGCGAGCAATATCAATGCCCTCACGCTTGAGTTGCTTCCAGACTTTCACGACGCCATAGCACTGCATATTGTCATCCCAGACTCGCTGGATTTTATCGCTCAACAGCTCGTCCTGTTTGGCACGAGCGCTTCGCAGTTCGGGTTGACGGGCTTTGGCTGCATGCACGTAATAACCGGACGGAGCGATCTGGATTACCCGACAGATCGACTCGACTCCGTAGCGGTCACGGTACTCGTCAACGAAGGCGTTCAGGGTTTGTTGCGGCGGTCGAGCTCCGCCTGGGCAAAATACGCACTGGCCAGGCGCAGAATCTCGTTCGCTTTGCGCAGTTCCCGGTTCTCGCGTTCCAGAGCCTTGATGCGTTCTCGTTCCTCGGTCGTCTGGCCGGGGCGGTGGCCAATATCAGTGCGTATCCAGCCATGCAGCGTCTGGGGGACACAGCTGTCAATGGCCATTAATTTTGACCCACTTTTGGCCAATAGAATTGACCCACTTGCTCACCGCTAACCGGCGGTTTTCTGCTTCAAGCGGTAGCTCTCCCCTCCCAGCATAAAAATGTGTGAATGGTGGATTACACGGTCAATGATGGGCACTGCCACGTTGTCGTTATGGAAGAACTCGCCCCAGCTGGTGAAGTCCTTGTTGGTGGTCAGGATCACCGAGCGGTACTCGTACAAGTTGTTGATCAACTGGAACAGGTTATACCGGGCCTGACGGGTCATCGGCAGGTAGCCCAGCTCATCGATGATCAGCACATCGTACTTGCTCAGCTGGTTCAGTCGCTTCTTCAGCTCGCCCTTCATCTCCGCCAACTCCAGGTCCTCGACCAGTGCCAGTGCAGTGCGGAACAGCACCTTGTAGCCAGCCTGGACGGCCTTGTGGCCAATCCCAATGGCCAGGTGGGTCTTGCCCACCCCCGGTGGCCCAATGAACACCAGGTTGTCGCGGTTATCGATAAAGCTGAAGTCCAGCAAGGCACTGACCTGTCGCTTGGTGATCGTGGTCTGATGCCGGTAATCAAAGGCCTCCAGGTGCTTCTCCGAGGGGAACTGGGCCTGTTTGAGGTTGCGGCTCACACGACTACTCGAACGGGCGTTGATCTCATGCTCAACCAACGACTGGGCGAAATTCAGGTAAGACATCTCATTGGCTTCAGCCCTGGCCAGCAGGGCGGTCAGTTCACCGGCGGTCGCGCTGAGGCGAAGGCTGCGGTACTGCGCTACGGTGCTATCGAGTAGGCTCATGGGGTCACTCCGTGGCCAGTCGACTGGCCAACGTGGGCGTAAGCATTCAGATCGGCATGGCCGACGCGGCTACCCGCCTCCGGCGCATACTCGCGGTCACTGATGGCGCGTCCTCGCGCCCTGGCTTGCTGCCAGGCTTCGAGGTAGCGCCTGAGTCCGGTGGCGGTCAGCTCGCTGCGCTCGCACAACTCACCCAACAGCTTGGTATCAACCGGCGCGTGGGCCATGAGCAGATCACGCACGGCGACCAGTTGGTCCTTGTAGATACGCGGTGAGGTCCGCTTAAGCAATTGGCACAGGGCAGAGCCCAGATCATCGGAGAGGATCGCATCAATGCTGTGTTCCAGATCGGTAATGCGCTGGGTCTGGTCTCGGTAGTGGTTGTTGTTCTTGATCATCCGGCCCTTGGCCTTGCACAGGTCATGGGTGGCGATGAGCTCGCCGCTCTCCAGGTCATGGATCAGCAGCTGGTTGTCCTGTGCGCTGACACCGACACGGGCTTGCTGCCAAGCCATGGGTACCGAATACTTGTTAGCCTGCCAGGAGATCAGCCCGGTCTTGTCGACCTTGCGCGTTTCTCTTGCAGGCATCAAGTGCAGCAGGCTCTGCGGGACCAGATAGGGCTTGAGCTGGCTGCGCTCCAGCGCCTCGAAATGCTCCCGAGGATGCTGTCCGGTCGTGCCGTGCACACGCGCATTGGCTACGGTCTCAAGCCAGTCATGCAGATGCTGGTGAACGGCGTTCTCGTCCGCAAATTGCTCGCCATAGAAACAGTCACGCTTGACGTACTTGACGCCGGCCTCCACCTTGCCCTTGCTCTCCGGGTCATAGCCCTCACAGGCATGGATACGATAGCCAGCCGTGGTTGCATACTGGTGGAAGCGCTGGTTGAGCGTCAGCTCTCGATATTGCTCGCTGATCACCACCATCTTGGTCTGGTCGTAAATGCACTCCTCAGTGACGCCGCCGAAGTAACGGAATGCCTCGTCATGCATCTGGATAAAACGCTCGGTATCCAACGGACGGAAGCTCAGGCCGACATACATTAGCCGGGAACAGGACAACACAAAAACCACAAAATGCACCACGCGCTCCACGCCGCCGATCATGACGCCACGCAACTCACCGGGATCGACCTGGCACTGAACGCCCGGCACCGACTCAACGACCGGTTCGTAATAGCGGAACTGGCCGCAGGCAACCTGCTGCTTGAGCGTTTGTACATACCGGCGGATGCTCCGGTCAGATACCGCCAGATCAACGCTGCGCTCTCTCAGACGTCGGGCCAACTTGACCGCACTGAGTGCTGGAAACTGGATCAGCTGATTGATCAGATAATCACGGTGCCCGTCGAGCAGCTTGGTCCGCGAAGGGTCAGCAATGGCGACGCTGATCTGCGTTTCATCCAGGTGAAGATACTTGCGTACGGTATTCCGGGAAATCCCCAGCTCACGGCTGATGGCACGGACCGACAAACCCCGGCCCTGGTCGTACAACCCCTTGATCTTGTGAATCACAACCCACTCCTTCAATGATCTGTCCCCGGCCTGTGCATAAGGCGGGTGACGCTACATGGATCGGTGGCCAGTGCCACCATGGGTGGGTCAAAATTGTTGGCCAGAGGTGGGTCAGTTTAATTGGCCATTAACAACAGCCGATCTTGGGCGCAATGGATTCGATGGCTGCCCATTCGGAGGGGTAGTCCTTCAGGTTCTCCAGAACCATGCGCACAGCACGTTCACGGACTTCAGGGGAATAGCTATTAGATTTCTTCATGCCTCATTCTCTCAAGAGTTGAGGCCTCCACGAAACCCGGTGCGATTCAATCTGGTTCCCGACCAGTCCTTAATCAAATACGATTCGGGTCTATATCACCCTCCTGAGCATACCCGGCTAGCCCATCCGCCAGAGCCATGGCACACCAATCTTCTATGTCGATCTGACTGCGCTCCGGAATCAGCATGGAAGAAGCACTGGTTCTCTCAGCAAGGAGATAGCGTTACGCTCACTCAAGACGCGATCAATCAGTGTGCACATAGAAAATAACGATCTGATCAGAGCCTCACGCGGGCTGTAGGCCCACAGATCCCGACGAGGCTTTTAGAGTGCTGCTACCCGTCCAGACAAGGGCGGCCGGCGTGATAACTATTTCATCTCTCGACTTGCACGACGAAAGTCAATCGGCCGTGCCTGCCTTCGCTCTCAGCATCTCATCAAAACACTTTTACTTCTTGCCCCCAATACAAACCAAGGTGAAATCATGAAAACAGTTAAAGTTTTTAGAGACACGTTGCTTTTAATCGGCACTCTAGTGGGAAGCAGTGCGATCATTGCCACCTTGATGGCGATGATCAAGTTCCCGCCACTGTTGGTAGCGGTTTTATTAGCTTGTTGGATCTTAAGCCGGCTGCCAACCGCCGAACCAATGACCATCTAACCCTCACCCATTCGAACAGCTGAAAGGCTGTTCGAATGGGTGCATTAGCTATTGTTACTTTTTTGCGATCCATACCAACCCATATTCGCCTACGCATTGGTAAACAGGCCATTAAACTGCGTCATTATGGCCGCAACGTATTCCCCGGCTTTTACCCGTTTTCAATTTGATAAATTCATGACGAATTACTCAAAAAAGGAATAGCATAATGGAAGAATTCTACGTGAGGCGCTCTCTTCTCAATCCATTTGTATGGTTTGGATGGTGGTGTCTCACGGCGCTCACTATAGGTCATTATCAGTCGACGTTTTGCTCGTGATACGCCAACAAAAAACGCGCAGCGCTCCTCGTCGGCCTTCCCCCAGAAGGTCTGGCTCTCGACGCCAAGAAGGATGACCGAATCGAACTCCAGCCCCTTGCTTTTGTGCATCGTCATAATGCGTACCGCCTGGTCATCCGAAAAACGCTCAAGAGCCTTGGGCAGATCAGGCTTAATCTTGAGCAACTCTTCAATGCGCATTCTGGTGTCCCGGATAACTTCCTTGAGCCTGTCGTGGGATTCATAGTCTGGCGAGAGCGCGACTAGAGTTTCGATGCGGACCTGCTTCAAGAACGCCCGTACCGATTCCCACCAGCCTGAGAGCGGCACGTCAAGAAGCTCAGCCACAACAGCGGCTTTTCGCTGCTGCTTGATTAACCGATCTAAATCCTTCCGCGTGCTGGATTGGATTTCATCATCCGCAAAAGGAACCAACTGATTCATCAATCGAACCCAGGCTTTGGGCTCACGCTTGCCATAAAGACAGGACAAATAGTCCACGATCAAACGCGCAGCAGGTTCGACCGTGATGTCCTGCATCTGCTGTTCGTTACGGAAAGGAATGCCCCGTACCTCTAAGGCGGCCATGAGATGGTCGGCGTACAGCTCCAACTGCTTGGAAACCAGCACCGCGATTTCGGACGGTGGAAGTTGTTCAACTCTTATCCAGTTGGCAATCAAGTCGGCCAAGCACTCAGCCTCTTTTCGGCTGTCCTCAAATTGCCACGCAAAAACCTCACCTTCATCACCGACCAGCTGCTCGCCGGGCATGGCGGACGCTGGGTCAAGGACACGGATGATCTCGTTCTGCACTCGGAGTAAGCGAGACTGAGAGCGGAAATTGCGATACATATTGAGCGGTACCGCAGCAAAATCAGCAGCGAAGGTCTCAAAGATGCCATCAAGGGCTCCGGCCCAGCCCATAATTTTTTGCTTGGTATCTCCAACGGCGGTGAGACGAGTGCTAGTGCCTTGAAAGGCAAGCTGTATTAAGTCGTACTGCAGATTGGTACAGTCTTGGAATTCATCCAAGAAAACATCACTGTAAGTTTGACGAATGGCGTTCCTAGCCATTTTAGACGTCTGCAATATCTCGATAGCCAACGGCACCAAGTCACCAAACACAATTTGATTTCGAGAGGACTCCACCTTCCTATCGGTGATTTTGTAACCCGCGTCCAGAGCATCTTTCCCTGTCAAAACTGGCCGAAAGCGATCGATGATGCGCTTGGCAAAAGCATGGAAGGTGAAGCTGTCAAAGCGCGAGGCCAGATCCTGACCACAGCGGCGCTGAACCCGCTCTTTCAGGTTTTTGCTGGCATCAACTTTGAACGATATAGCCAGAATCCGCTTGGGATAACGACACGTACCAGTGCGCAAAAGAAAATCAGCTCGCTGTGCAAGCATTTCGGTCTTGCCTGCACCAGGCCCTGCAGTCAGGGCAAGGCAGCGCTCCTGCTCCCTGGCTGCGCGCAGAGCATTCGGCTCAAGCGTTAACCCGTCAGCGGGCTGCCAAGCTTCGACTGCAATCACTCTGGTAGCTCCGCAAGCTTTGTGATTACAGCGTCTGCCAGACTGCTTAGCGATGCCGGCATATCCTCAAGCAACTCTTGGTCGCTCAGTTGAGCAAGTGCGCTGATATGCGCGGCGGGCTTGCTGCCAAGCTTGAAACGTTGATGATAGGTGCCAAACAGCTTGAGTTCGTCTTCGCTGTATTGAGATGAGTCGTGATGGCTTTTCCCGAGGACAGCCTTGATCGCATCATCGCCTGGCACTTCCTCTTCAACGCTGTAAGCGTCTGGATAGGCGAGAAGCATTGCAAAATCAAGGTCCATCGGAGCAGAAAAAAACACCCCTCGTTGCTCTAACTCAACGAAGACGCTCAGATTTTCATCGCCGAAACAGTGATGTGTACGGATGGGTGTCTCAGTTACATCCCATTTCGGCAGATCCCAATCAGCGGGAAGCACTTTAGTGGGCTCAAATTTCGTGAGCTGGTCATTTACATATTTGACGCGCCCCCAGCCTGCCTGATGGCGAGCCACATCCAAGTCAAGCAGCGTCAAGTAAGGTATTTGCAATGCCGAAAGTAGCCGCCAGAAGTGGTTGACATGCCTACCACCCAGTGGCGCTATCACGACAGCAGACTCATCGATCGGCGCGCCTTTGGCCCGCAGCAGGCGGGGCAACACGATCTCCTCGCTGTCCCCTTCACCGAGGACAACCAATCGAGAGAAATACACTTCGGGGAATGCCTGTACTGCCTCGCGTACGAACTTGTGCGCATCGTCCGTTTTTTCAGGCAACTGAATGCAGGTTATGCGAGATCGTCGCGCTTCAGTCAGCCGCAAGTAGCGAATGTGTTCAGGCTCGACTCGCCGAAGCATAGAAGGCGCATGCGTAGCGATGAGGGCTTGAGCATCACCTTGGCTTGTCATGACATTCAGTGCACTGACAATCCGTCCCAGATAGTGAGGAGAAAGGCTGTTCTCAGGCTCTTCCACGGCAATCAGTGTAAAAACTGGGGGGCGCAGCTTGTCAGGATCGAAGGAATTATCTTGTTCAGCTAAAACGGCACGACCTATTGCCTGCGACGACAGCACGAGAGACAGATAGAGCATCGACTTTTGGCCATCGCTCAGCCTAGAAAAGTCGACCAGGTTTTCGCCGTGGCCGGGTGTGAATGAGACCGACATATGCCGCAGTAAGGCCTCGATCTCAGAGGCCACGAAAGTAATTTTGGGATCGGTAAAGAAACTACCTTTGTGCAGCGCTGCCCATGCCATTTTCAAATGCTCACTAAACGCATTGACAGATGGATTGGCTGCCAGACTCTCGCTTATATCGTCTGTGAGCCCTCTAATGGCGTCTCGCTCCTTATCCCACTGCACGGCACGAAGTATCCGCCCAAGCAGAGCGTTGGCCCCATAAGCAATGTGGTCGGCGGGGTCACGTCGTGCGGGCAGGTAGTGGACATGTATATGGTTGCGCTCGGCTCGCGGCACTTGCGCAGTGGTAAGTGGCGAGTCATCTGGATTGACGTCCAGTACATATACAAAAGTTTCTTCGATATCGCCATCAGGCCCCATGGCCGCGCTCAGGCGAAAACGCACTCGTGGAATGCCGTCCGGTTCATCCAGGCGCATGTGACCAAAATGAGGGGCAACCGTGCTGTTATCTTCGTCCTCTATTAGTTCAGGGAACAGGAAGTCTGCGTCTATCCAAAGCTGCCGCTCTTCCGGAATATCTTTTTCATCGAAGGGAACGTGGAAGTCAGACCGCTGGATACGACGCTGGGATGGGTCAAAAGCGAACAGGCGGCATAGAGCTTGAAGGGCAGCCGTCTTGCCGGAGCCATTAGGGCCGATCAAGTAGGTGATGGCTTCGAGGCCGACGTCAGTAGGCTCAGGGCCGAAAGATTGAAAGCTTGATAGGCGCAGCGTTTGCAGTTTCATACTGTCTGACCTTCCTTGTTGTTACTTACGCTTTACGGTACCCACTTGCCCACCAGCTCGCCGACCATCGAAAAGGCATCGCCGTGTGTCAATGATTTTTCTGTGAAATCTGACAAATCCGAGTAAACATCTTCTCCAAGTAGCTGGCCCCACCATCCTCCATAAACAGCACATGACGGTCTTCCAGCTCTATTTTTTTTGCCGGATCTCCGACGTTAAGCAGGTCGGCGAACCGAGTGGCTGACAGCACAAAGGCATTCAGTACCAATGGTGGCTCATCAGGCTTCGCTTGACTGGCCAGTGTGGATTCCAGCGTTTTTACTTCTTTGTACAGTCTGAGCTTAGGATGGGATAAGTCCAGGTTGCGTATACCTTTGGGATCGACGAATGACAGCCATTGCTGGCCGGTCGCGTCATCCACTAACCAGAGCAAAAAGTCCGGATAGAAGTTACCGGCCAGCGCAAAACCCAGTCCCTTCTTCTCGCTGTCGGCATTACGCAGGAGATAAAGGCTGCGCGCGCCAATGACCTCTTTACCTGCAGGTGAGTGATAGAACGCCTCCAGATCGCGGACGAACAGCCATTCACTCTCCGCATCAAAGCCCAAAGGCCGCAGCTTCAGGGGCACAGCATCCTTATCCTCCAATGCCAGCAAGGGGTAGTACAAATGCCGATCAAAACTGATGGCCACCATATTCGGAGCGTTCCAATTGCTGGCCTCCCCGATCTTTCCGTCTGCGACAAGCTGCTTGAGAACTTCGAGTTTCTCTAGGTATTCCAAGCCGTCATCGCTGTTGTCGATCTCAAACTGGTACAGCTTCAGCATCGAACCGTGATCTTCATCAATGTGGGCGATCTCGTAGAACTGCCCCTCGTAGCCCTTTTTCAGGGCGTTGTAGAACCGGTCGGTGTAATCAATGAGCAGTCTGATGAGGATGTCTTCCTGCTTTCGCAGATCGCTGAAGCTTCTTACCTGTAGCTCAGCAGCCGGGATGAACAGCGTGTACCAGTCTGCCGTGCCCATACAGAATTCGATCAGCCGTTGACGATCAAGCCGCAGATTGCTCCAGCTGCGCTGGATTTTATAGTCCTGAAGCGCCAGATAGATTCGATCCCAATCGAAGAGAGAAAAAAGCGCTGCATTCAACTTACCCTGATGACGGGGCTCGCTGGTTTGCACTGACTTGCCGATGAACGCGCTTCGTTGAGTGGTCAATGCTTCTACTCGCGGGTACAAATCCAGTGCAACTTGAGGGGTTTTAATTTTGCCTTGAAACGCAGCCGGTATCTCATACAACCAGGGGAAGTGGGTACGCTTGAAGCCCAGCTTCTGGTTGTCTTTATAGCCATCCTTTAACGCCAGCGTTTTCAGCTTGCCAGCTGGCAGGTTGGCTCGGGTAGGAAAGTCCAGCTCAAGAATTTCATCGCTGGGAGTAATGCCCTCTTCACGTAGATAGTCCTTGAACGCGGCCATGTAATTGGCACGGACGCCGAAGATATTTAGGGTTTCAAGCTTGTCGAGATGCACTCCCTTGGGACGCTCTTGCGCAGTGGTGCGCTTCAGCGAGAAGTCCTTACCCTTGAGACGCACTCCCCGGCCAAACAACTGGATGATCTGCGAGCCCTCTCCCTGCCCCATGTTCAACAGCCCCATGGTCGACACCCGCCAGCTGCTCCAGCCTTCGGTGAACTTGCGCGAGCCAATAAGCACATTCAGCTTACTGCTCTTGTTGTTGATGGTGCCAAACAAGGCTCCGCCAAAATCATCACGTTCGCTGTCAAAAACTTCAGCGCTCTCGGCCAGACTGAAGAACTTGCTGTCATCGCCGATGTTAATAAGACCAAAGGGTTCGGCCTCACCCACGCGCAGCGCCAGCTCGCCCTTGCTACTTCTGATATTGACCAGTTTAAGCCGCTGCCTGGCCGGTGCATTGAACACACGCTGCAGGATGTCGGCATACAGCGCGTCCATCCGGTCCGTGAAACCCATCAGAGGGGTAAAGCGACCTTTGAAGATGTTATTACCCTTGGCATCGAGAATCTGTGCCCGGTCTGCCACCAGATCCGCCAGCCAGACCTTGATCTGCGCTTCGTTGTTCAGAAAGTCGGCAAGAAAGCTTATCACCTCCAGGATATCCGACTCCTCACCGGAGACCGTGTTGCCCACGAACACCCACAGAGGCTTCTCTATATTGAAATCGGTGACTGCTTCGCGGTGAGTGTTCCATAACCACAGCTGCTGATAGAAGGCCAACAGGCAAGCGGTGAAATATTTGGCTCCATTGTCACTCTGCTCATAGGCCTTGCCGTCCATGTTGAGAATCAGCGACTCTTTGCCGTAGCCGTCCTCATAGAAGAACTTGTACGAGTAGTCGAACAGGATGCACTTGGCGTAGATCTCACGGGTTGCCGTCGCCCGGGCAAGTCGCCTCTCTTCGTGGGTCAGCGCCAGCTGTAAAAGCTCTTCATCGCTCAGCTTTTTCAAACTGGTGGTGCCAAACAGCATCTTGGCCCGTTTTTTTTGTATCTCGAACTCCGCAGCCTCAACGGTAAAACCCTTGGCGACTGCCTGCCCGAAGGTGGCCGAATATTCAAACGCAAAGCCACCGCGTACCAGCGCTTCACGGCGACTCATCCAGGCCCCTGCAGCGGTACCCGTTCCACGGTGCCCCTCGTCCACCAACACCAGGTTATTGCCTTCAAAGGCTTCTACTGCAACCGTCTTGTCTCCCATCTCATCACCCAGCTTATTGATGTCGATGATTTCGACCATGCCGGGGTAGGTGAGCGTCTGGTTCTTGTTGAAGTGCTGGGCGGCGAAACCTGATTGCTTCAGCTCTTCGAGGTGCTGGCGTGATAGCCCCTCATTGGGCGTCAACAGGATGATTTTGTCCGGGTAGCCGCTACCCCGACCAGCCTGGAAGTAGTGCAGGTACTGCTTGATGTTGACGTGCAACAGCAGCGTTTTCCCGCTACCTGTAGCGTTCCAGAAAGCCACCTTGTTTAGATCATCAGCCGTAAAGTCACGGAAGGGCTCAGCACCTTTGTCCGCTCGATAGCTGAGCATTTCCTCGTTCAAGCCATCCAGCAACGCCTGGCGCTTGTTGAAGTACCAGTCCAGATAGATCTCGGAGAACAGCAGCGAGAGGTACTGGAAGTACTTCATCTGTAGCTCATGACCTTCCAGCTTGTTACGCTCGGCCGTAATCTCCTGCCAGTAGCGAACGATATTCAGGTCGTAGCGGCGCAGCTCGGTGTCCGCAAGCCGGTTCGGATTGAATAGGCCACGCATCAACTCATGGAAGAGTTTGCTTTGCCCGTCTTCGTCAATACCTTCATGGCGACCCTCGCCCAGACGCAGCGTCAGCCCGGCGAGTTTGTCTGCATTGAAGAACTGCAACATCCAGCGGTTGAGCACCAGCTCCTGGTGGAAGCTACGCTTGCCTGTCCTTTGAGCCTTCGCCATTACACGTCCTCAACCGAGAACATGCGCTCCAGGAATTCCGGCTCGATTTGACGCAGTTTGAGTACACGGGTCGCACCACCTTCGTCACTGGTTTGCGTCAGCACCGTCGGGATATTGTGGTCACCATTGATGTACACCACATCGAATTCATTATCCGCTGGGTTGATCGCGAGCTTGTCACACAAACGGCTGACTCCCTCGTAATCCAGCAGATCACAGTCGCGCCACAGCACCAGGCAGCTCTCCCCGCTGGGCAGGGTACCGTTGACCGTGACAAATCCGCGCTCTAGTTGAGCATCAAGATGTTTTACCCGCAGGCCAATCAGGTAGTTGAAGGTTTCTACCAGATCGACCTGGGTTGGCTCGTAAGCACCAGCCGAGTCAGTGGCGATATTCATGCTGTAATCGAAGGGCTTTTTGAAGTCCTCCACCGACAGCAGTGAGCCACGACTCTCCACATCTAGCATGTAGTGTAGCAGGTAATCATCCTTGGCCTGTTGATCCAACAGACCAAGGGTCTGGTTGTGCTTGGCATCACGGTGAAGCTGCAAGTTGTTTAGGGTGTCTTCGTAGCTTTCTAGCTTTAGGACTTTGAAGCAGAAGGAGATGCCGTTTTCTGACGTGGTTGGCTTTCCTTTTCTCCAGCTTGGGCTATATATTGACTTTATGACTCTCGATTTCGTAACGCTTTCAAAATAATCACCCTGCTCGACTATTATAAATTTCTTCTTCTGCTTTTCATATCTATTAAGATTTATAACTGCATGCGCGGTCGTTCCAGATCCACCGTAATAATCAAGAACAATACCATCAGGGTCTGGCGAACCAATCCTTATGCTATCAGAAACCGCATTCAAAGCTTTTGGGAAATCGAATGAAATATTCTGTGAAAACATTTCACGCAGCATCCTCGTTCCATTGTCACGAGCAGAATACTCCGGCTTGTCCCACCACGTTCTGGGAAGAATACCCTCTTCATTAAGATATTTACGCCCATAGATCTCAATCTTAGAACCACCCTTCGGCTTCTTAGCCACCAGTGTTGAAACTTCGGCAGAAGCACGCTCCAACCCCCATCTCCAAACTCTCTCACGCCCGCCTAAATCTAGCGGCCAAACAACTTCTTCGTTAGATGAAGGCGCTGTAATTAACTCATACGTGCCTTCCAAATCCAACCACATCAGGTCGGGTACTCTTACAGAATAATCGACCAAACTTACATACAGAGGGTAAAACTGTTTTGGCCTGCTCGCTCTATCAGAGCCCGCACTACTCTTACGGAAATTTTCCCACTCATATGGTCCAAACTCATCAACCAAATCATATCTGCTCTTTTGCTGCTCGCTGTGCGGTAAACGCCCCACACGCGCTTTATTAGGCTCTGCGCCATAAAAAAGTGCAAACTCGTGATTTATCGAAAACCCTTTAACCGTAGACCTTCCTGAAGGATTGTTCCTAACTACCACTGTAGCTAAGTAGCTGTCTTCTGAGAAAGCGGCATCTAAAACTTGCCTGACAGGAGCATGCTCATAATCATCTATAGTTAAAATATGCACCCCATCACTCCGCAACAAATTTTTCCCTAAGCCCATCCGCGATGATATTAACGAAAGCCAGCTAGACTCTCGATATCCGTTTTTATAATTTATCACCGTTGCGTCTGTATTGTAAGGAGGATCAATGTATACGCAAGCAAGACTCTCCCTATACTTTTCTTGTAATAACAATAATCCATGAAAGTTATCGCCATGCACTAGAAGCCCGTTGATTTTCTCATCCAGTCCATCAATGAGCGATAAAATGTTCTTGCCGAAACCCTCCTCGAACAGACTGGTATCCATCATCCGGTGCATACCAGCCTTCAAGTCACTCAGTGTTCCCGGGCTCGATTTTCCCCATACGCCCAGCTGAAACCATTGCTCCCACTGCTTTTCATTAGCCACGATCTCCGGATAGAGCTCTTCCGGTACTCGATCCAACGTAATGCAGTAGTGACTGGACACTACAAACTTTTTCTTCAGCCAAAGCTTCTTCTGGAAGTCTTCCAGCTGCGCGAGAAAATCGATCAGCTCAAGGGAAATGGCGCGTAGGCACTGCATCATCCGCAAGTTTTTTTCGATATCAGCAAAAGCACTAGCATTCTGCACATCGTCCAGGTGCATGACCTCATTCTTGATATAGAAGTCCAGCTCGCGGCGCAAAAAACTGCCTAAATCCTTGTGTATAAAGTAGTCAGCGGTATTTTTGGTGGTGTAGTCCGTCAGGTATTTTTCCAGCAGTGTGCGCTGTGGGTTCTTCTCTGTGGGTGCACGGTTGGCCAGATCCAGCCAGCGGGCCGTCACCGCTTCATCCGTCAATACCGCATCTACCGCCTTGCTGACCAGCGCGTCCTGCTTGGTACCCTTGGGCTGTGGTGCGTACTCAAAGCGGATAACCAGCTCTTTGCCGTTCACGCCATCCACTTCTTCGATCGGGATTAGCTGCTCTTCATACTCTTCACCTTCCTCGTCAGTGCGGATGACCGTTTTGGAATGAATCAGCGCGAAGCGGCGCTCCTTCTCATTGTCCTTGCGGTTGTCCTTGGCGGTATCGGCGGAGATCAGGCGGAAGTGAACCGTGCGGCCATCTTCCAGTTTGAAGCTGTAGTTGGCAAAGTTCTCCCCGCTCTTGGTGTAATACTGATCCTTGTTGGCCCAGTGCAGCATGACCTCTTCACCGGCGTAGGGAATGGCGTAGGTGTCACCCTTGTAGCGACGCTGGCTGATAAAGTCGCCATTGTCGTAGTAGCGTGAGAAGAAAGTCAGCAGGTGCGAGAACACGGCGTTTTCATGCTCGGCAGCCCCCACGCTGTATTCCGCCAGCTTCTGCCGCAGCTCCTGCACCTTGGGTACATTGCTCGGTTCCAGGCCATCGGCTGTGTATTGCTCTTCTTTTTCCTGCAGTTCACGTGCAATTTGCTCGCGCTGAGCCTCGCTGCCACTGCTGAGGGCTGCCTGCACCTTTTCCGGCAGACGTTTCTCCAGGTAATCGTTGATCTCATCAGCACGCGCATTGAGGATGCGGTAGATCCCGAAATCCAGCTCCGGTCGGTCGATCTGGAAGATCTCCCGCAGCTTGGTGACGAGTTCCTGAAATTTGGGGGTCTTGACGCTCATGGATAGCCTTGCAGGTTGTTTACCGCGTGTGTCACACCACCTGCCAGTGCAGGGTGAACAGGGTATGGGTTTCGGTTTTTTCCTGCAGACGCTGCTGCAGGGATTCAATCAGTTGGTCGCGCTGCGCGATGATCTCGTCTTCAACGGCGAAAATTTCCTGCCGCTGGCGACGCTGTTGCCGCTCCAGTGATGAGATCTCCTGCTGGATATCAGACTGTTCCTGCAGGGTTGGAGCCTTGCGAGCATCACGCTTGAGCTGGGCAATGCGTGCCTTGGTGTTTTTTAACGCCTCCTCGGATGCCATCAGCTTGTCGTCGGCCCACTTTTCCAGCTTGTCGCGCTCTTCATTAAACAGGCGCTGGTTGGCTTCGAGAACATCAGCGATGGCAGCGGCAATATGGCGCTCACTGTTGGCTATGAGCTTAGACGGTGGCAGCTCATGACTGGGCACTGGCTGACCTTCGGCCTCGACGGCCATGAGCTTTTCACATGCTTCCTGGTCAAGCGCCTTACCATCGCTGGTGAGGCCAGAAAACAACAGGGAATCGGTCGTTTCAAAGGCGGTGACCTGAAGACGGTCGAGGCGCAGCCAGCCGGACTTGCCCAGCAGCGTCTCAACCTGGGAGACCTTGCTGCCATGACTGCTGTAATTGAAGATGATCTGTGCGGTTGGGGTTTCTGCCGTCAGGCTGACTTCCTGAGCCCACTCACCCAAGGGGTGGCTGAGCCGGTAGGCATGGGCAAGCATATCCGGCTGGGATGCCCCCCGGATCAACTGGTATCGGCCAGCTGCAACCGGTGGGCTGATACCGGCAGGCGACTGCGGCAAGGAAAACGCATAGGCCGCATGATCGAAACGCGCCTGCTTTTCCAGTGCAAAGCGCGTCAACCCCCAGAACCAGCGGCCTATCTTATCAAGGCGTGCTTCGGCCTCGTCTAGCCTTAATTTGAGACGATCATGGACATCTTCGTCGAACTTCTCCAGCAGCTGGCTCTGGGTATCCTTGATGCGGTCATTGATTACGTCTTCCAGCTCGGCCTGCAAAGTATTGAAGGCTTGCTCAATCTCATCCGGATGTCGGCAGGTTTCATAGATAGTGAGGATACGCTTCTCGAAATCGATACCACTTTCAATCCGGCCCAACACTTCATCGGATGCGCCAAACACGCCGGAGAACAGGCTGAATTTTTCCGAGAGCAATTCCAATACACGCTGATCCGCTTGGTTGCGCGTATTGAGGAAGTTAATCACCACCACGTCGTATTTCTGACCGTAGCGATGACAGCGACCAATCCGCTGCTCCACTCGTTGGGGGTTCCATGGGAGATCATAATTGATCAATAGCGCGCAAAACTGCAGGTTGACCCCTTCTGCGGCGGCTTCTGTGGCGATCATTATATCGGCACCGTTGCCATCATCCTTTCTGAAATGATCAATCAGAGCTGTGCGGCGATCCACCTGCGGGGAGCCCGTCACCCTGTCAGTGCCCTGATGCTCAATCAGCCACCGCTGGTATAGGGTGGTGGTATCCGGATGGTTATTGGTACCGCTGAACAGCGCGAGCTTGCTCTCGTAGCCATTGGCAGACAGGAATTGGTAGAGATACTCCTGCGTGCGCTTTGACTCGGTAAAGATAATCGCCTTGCGCGGTGCACCCAACTCGGCCATGTTGTTAAAGCCGAGCTGCAGTGCCGTCAGCAATGCTTGCGCCTTGGTATCGCTGTGTAAACCCTGGGCGAGCGCAATAATGCTATCGAGCTCGGCGATCTCCAGCTGTATGGCTTGCTTCTTCTGCTCGGGAGCCAACGGAACGGGGGTGTCTGCAATCAAATAGCCTGGGCTAACGTCATTTACGCTGACATCGTTTTCAAGCTCATCTTCTTCCAGATAGTCCGCTTCAAGATCGTCTTCTTCTACCCACTGCTCCAACAAGCTCTGTTTTTCGGCAGCGGCCTCATCAACCAGCATCTGCTCCAATCGGGCGCGGATGGTAATCAGCGTGCCCAGAATGGCGGGGGTACTGGAGGCCAGCAGTTTGCGTAAGATCAGTCCGGTCAAATGTCGTTGACGCTTGGGTAGCGCAAAGGACTCCTCTCGCAACAGGAAAGCCGAAACCCGCTCATAGAGGGCCTGCTCTTCATCTGTTGGGTTGAAAGGCTGGGTCAGTGCCTTGCGCTCGGTGTACTGGATATACTCCAGAACGTCTTTTCGCAGAGTCCGCTGGGTAAACCCAGCAAGGCGTCCTCGCAATTCTTCCAGTCCATCCGGGTTGTTCAGATACTGTTTGCGAAAGGCCTTCTCATCGCCAAACATGTGCTCATCAATCAGGGTCGAAAGCCCGTACAACTCCATCAGTGAGTTCTGTAGTGGCGTAGCCGTGAGCAGTAGCTTTTTTCGGCCATCCAGAGCGCGCCGCAGTGCCTGGCCGGTGCGGTTGCTCTGGCGATGTGCATTACGCAGCTTGTGCGCTTCATCGATCACCACCACATCCCAGGCCACTGCACGCAACTCTGCCTCCATTCGAGCTGCGAACTGGTACGACATGATGACGACGGATTTTCCAGTGATGCGCTGAAGGGTATCCAGCGCGCTGCCTGCAGCCTGTTTACGCAGGGCCACCGCATCCAGCACCGTGGCAGGAACGGCAAACTTTTCCAGCAGCTCCTGTGCCCATTGCTTGCGCAGGCTTGCAGGCGCAATGATCAGCAGCTTGCGGCGACGCTCTGCCCAAAGCTGGCAGATAACCAGTGCCGCTTCAATCGTTTTACCCAGACCGACTTCGTCGGCCAGCAGAACCCCTTGCTGTAGCGGGTTGCGCAAAGCGAAGAGCGCCGCCTCGATCTGGTGGGGGTTCAGATCGACACTGGCATCGAACAACGATTGAGAGAGACGATCTACACCGTCTGCAGCATGCCTGCGCGTCAGCTCGTGAGCGTAATACTTGGCGTGGTAAGCAGTGATCAACAACGACTCCTTGGGGCGAGACTCCATGGGCGTATCCATACGCAAATGCGTCCAAGTATAAAGCCTCCCGCCCACTGATTAGTCAAGGCAATCGACAGCCAACATCTATCCCGCACCAGCTCTACTGCCAATGAGCAGGTATGGCCAGCACGTGATTCTTAGCGACGATCTGCAGCGTAGCCATGATTTGCTTATGGCGAGCAGTCTCCTGCTCCCCCCAGGTGTTACGCCGCTCAAGCAGAGCTTGTAACTCATGCAGGTTGTACATCCCGAGGCGATGGAAATTACCCCACGTAGGCATACCGAACAGGTTGTAAATTACCTCAGTAGCATCACGCTCGCTGGCCAAGCGCTTGTCACCTTGCAGCTTAGCTGCAGCGGTTTCCGCCTCGTCTTTATCATCGTAGGTATTGAGTAGTTTCATGGCGCGCGATGGTGGAGATGATTGATGCGATCGTCAAGCGGCACTGCCCGCTTGAAAGCTCTGATATTGCTATCGTTGCATTGATTCGTAGCAGTCTTCACGACCGCTTTGCCGAGGATGAAAGAACAGATGGACATTGCCATCGAACAGAAGCCTGGTGCAGTCAGCCTGTCGAACGTAACGGTCATACGTGGCGGCTTCTATATTCCCTTCATTTATGGTCAGGATTACTTCGAGATCAATGGCGACCCGATTTACGAGGTTCGCTAGACCACGCTGCGATACCCATGGGAGAAGACTCCCAATGCCTGCCCTCTCGATGTCCAAACATACGCAGTTACTGAGCCCTGCGTATGTCACCAGGATGGATCAGTTGTGAGTGGCCCGGCCTTGGACCTAGCTTCCGAGTAGCGATCAGCCTCGACTACTCCCAACTCCGTGATGATGCTGTCCATATTTTTTCGTCGCAGCCTTACAGAGATAACTGGCTCTGTGAAACAAGGAAGATAAAACTTCCGCAAATCCGGCATCGTTCTGATGAAGCCACCACAGAGAATTATCTGGAAACTCCACCAACCCTGATACCTCATGAAACTGCAAGCCTAAAGCACTAGCCCATGCCTCTTCCAAACGTCGAACCATATTCATATTATCAGATCCAAGCTTACCAACTACGTGGTACGCGTCTTTGTTCAAAAGAATTAGCAAATGGTAGTGCTGGATACCAGTAGATGACGCCTCTCTCACCCAGAAATATCTTACTTTTGTGTCATGAGCAGAAGGGCTGCTCACTCTTGCTCTATGCCGGTCGCTTTCTATTTTTGCCTTGAATGAATCGAAGAACCGACTGATTACTTTATTTGAAGAATAAAACTCTGGCAGGCCCTCCATATTTGGTAGACGAAGGTCTACTCTAAAAGCCATCAGCCTTGGATAGGCATCCATTGCACAACCAATCACCCTCCTAAGCTTTTCAAGATACTCTGTTATAAACGGACCTTTATCAGCCATCACAGGAAGACCATTAAAGTTATCGACAAACTGTATAGTCAGATTTCTATTACTATTTGATATGCTCATTTCACACCCTATATGCTAACAACACTAACAACACTTATAAAGCATACTACCCGCACCGAAGATACGCATCGCTCAGAATCTCAGCAAACATAGACGCTACAGAGATAAAAGCATCAACATTTCACTCCTGAAATAAAAACAAGCGTAAATATACGAAATCAAACCATCACCCTCTTTGTGAAATCAACATTTCAATCCAATCATCAATTTCACTTTCAACCCAGCCCACGCTGCTCTCACTTAATTGAACAGTCATAGGAAAACGTTTTTCTGACATGTACTTGTAAACCGTGGAGCGTGCCAGCCCGGTTTTATGCATTACTTCTTTGAGACGAATTATGCGCATGATGGCGACCTCTGGTATTGGTTCAGAGGATGTGCATCGCCAGTATTTTGTTTCGTGATGATCCCTGGCCTTCCTTAGCTGGCAGTGCCCGCGGATCCCATAACGTGATGGCAAGATCCGCTGCTGATAACTCTATGAAGCTGAGAAGGTAGCCACAGCCCCGCGCAGAGTGCCCAAAAACGGGGATTAAGCACATAATCCTATCTACTAGATTGACAATATATATCTACTTGATAGAGTCTAGACATGCTATATTTTCAGCCTATATGGACGCTAGAAATATGATACATGACGACAGCGATGAGATAGAAAAGATCCTCGATCCCATTCCCGCAAGTAGCAGAAACTTGTTATGGATAAGCTCCTGGTTAATGGCTAATTGCATTGAAATTCAAGGAACTCCTACCGAAGCGTACAAAGACAATACAAGCACTGCATTATACTTCTTAAAAAAATACCCCCAGCTTTTTCCCCAAGTATCCGCAAAGTTTAAAAATTCCATAGTTCACAAAAAACACCTTTCTTGGATTTCTGAAGGGCGTCGCTTGGAAAAATGGATAAACAACCAGGTAGGCCCTCTGTCCCAAATACACCTAGTTCAAAGTCAGTGCTCCGATTTGGATTTCATAATCCTGAAGATTGATTTATGGGAAGCACCGGCGCCAGGAAAAGTTAAGTTCCTGGAAGACTTGGAATTAAAATGGAAGAGTCATAAATCAAACGACAGAATCTACACCTGGTTTGACACTAAGGAAAAGATAAGCCTAGCGAGCGACTGGCTAAACAACAACAAAGAATACGGCGAACCAACACCTATAGTTCATGACAAAGAAGACCTTATGTCTTACTTTGAAAACAAACACCAAGACAAAGAATATATAGCATTTCAAATATCCAAAATAAAAGCTCGCTGGCATCAAAACAAATATAGAAAATCAAACAAAAGCAAATCCCAGAAAAACTTATTATTATCCGATCGCTCTATAAAAAATCTACAAGAGCTATCCAGCAAGCACAACATAACTCAATCAAAAGCTATCGAAATACTTATAGAAATGGAAAACACACACCAACTCTACATTCCAGAAACAACCGATAAGGCAAACAGGCCGATGCCTAAATATTCCCCGTCTGAGAACAAAAATGAAAAGATAAACAGTGATACAACCACCCAAGGGTACGCTTTGAATTTCGACCTCGATGGGCAATAACATATAATTGAAAAGCCACATCAAATATGCCGCCCGCGAACAGTTTCGCCTATATGTGTAGTGGCCTAATGAAACCGAACACCAACTAGTGTCCTGTTTGGTTATTTCAATAACTTATTCCGAACTGCAGACAGCTTTGCTCGATTCACCGAGCTGATAATTGACTTGGCTATTTTGCTCCAGCGAAAGGGCTTGGCTGAATGCTCATTATGGACATCAATAAAACCTCGGATGGCCGCTATCAAGTCGGCCACGCTGGTGAAAGCATCGCGATAAAGCGCCCGCCGTTCCAGTTGCGCAAACCAACCTTCTACGACGTTCATCCAAGATGCGCTGGTCGGTGTGAAGTGCAGCTTGAAACGTGGGTGTTTCGCCAGCCACACCTTAACCGCTGCGGCCTTATGGATTGAGCTGTTGTCCAGAATGACATGCAGATCCAGCTCGGCATGAGTACTGCGGTCGATTTGGCGAAGGAAGCCCAGGAACTCTTTGGCCCTGTGCCGCTGGGTAATGCGTCCGATGGCTTTGCCAGTCAGAATATCAAAGGCAGCATACAAACTGGCCGTACCGTGACGCTTGTAGTCATGCGTGCGGCGCTCAACCTGACCAGGCTTGAGTGGCAGCATGGGTTGAGTGCGATCCAGCGCCTGGATCTGGGTTTTCCCGTCAACAGACAGCACCATCGCATTGTCCGGCGGATCCATGTACAGGCCAACGACATTAACGACTTTGTCGGCAAAGTCAGGATCTTTGCTGATTCTGAAGGTTTTGAGTCTATGTGGCTTCAAGTCCGCAGCGGCCCATACTTGCGCCACTTGCCAGATGCTGACCTTGGCATACTTGGCCGTCAGACGGAGGCTCCAGTGAGTGGCTCCTCGCGTTACCCGCTGGGTTGTCAGTGTCAGTATTTCCTTGGCCTTCGCCTCGCTGAGTGTGCGGGGTGCCTCGCTGCGCGGCAAGTCCTTCAGGCCATCAAGCCCCTCCGGATAACCCTTGCGCCATTTGAAGACGACAGGCGCAGAGACCTCCAGCCGCTCACTGACTTGCTTGGGAGTTAGGCCTGCAGAGTCTTGATGAAAGGAATCCTCAAGCCTACAATTGAAATCAAATTCATGATCCAGCAAACGACGCGTCTGAAGCGATCGAGATGGTGAAGGGGTGCTGGATGCCGGTGATTTTTGCAGCATTCACTGCCTGGCATACCAAAAAGTATACCAAGGAAAATTTTAACCGAGACATATTGATAAAAATCAATGAGTTGCAACACGAGTTCAGATTACCCCGGCCCACCAACACCAAGCCCCAACTGTTATCAGTTGGGGCTTTTTCTTGCCTGACTCACGTCGATTCACCGCATACTGGTGCAGACTTTGCCTGCTGCCTGAATTGGTCGTTCCCAACCACATTTCACCCTCTCATCGCCAGTACTCGCCCGACTTTGACCCTGAGACTGAGCCTGGGTCCGAAGGCCGCGCCGCAGCTCTGCGAGGGAAGTCTTGGCGCTATGCCACCCTGTGCCACGTCGCTAAAGTGATGCGTTCCTGTGCTTGGTCGACATCGCCAGGCAAGCCAATAACAGTCGCCGATTCGATTGCGACGACCTGCCCGTGCTCAGGACTTATCTGGGCGCGCCAAGCCTAGATGCTCGCGCAGAGTACAGCTCTCATAGGCGGTACGGAACAACCCCCGACGCTGCAACTCCGGGACCACCTGCTCGATAAAATCTTCAATGCCCGCAGGCAGCGATGGTGGCATGAGGTTGAACCCGTCAGCACCTTCGTTGTTAAACCAGTGCTCCATCCTGTCCGCGATCTGCTGCGGCGTACCTACCATGGTGCAATGGCCCCCGCCCGCTGCCAACCGGCCCAGCAATTGGCGCAGCGTGGGTTGTTCGGTTTCAATGATGCGCAGAATTGTGCTGTAGCGCCCTTGCGGCCCGCTGAACTCGGACAGTGGCGGTAACGCAGGTATCGGCGCGTCCAGCTCCCAGGCTGAACAGTCCTGGCCAATAAACGTCGCCAACTGGCGCAAGGATGCATCGGCGGGCAGCAACTCATCCAACTCTCGCTGCTTTCTGAATGCCTCCTCCTCGGTGGCTGCAACGTAGGTGACCAGCCCAGGCATGATGGGCACGTCAACCTCACGGCCAGCCGCTTTTACCCGTCGCTTGATATCGCGGTAGTAGTTTTGCGCCGCGGGCAAATCGTAAGCCACCGCGTAGATGGCCTCGGCGCATCTGGCCGCGAGCTCGCGCCCGGGCTCCGAGGCGCCGGCCTGAAAAAGCACCGGATGGCCCTGCACCGGACGCGGGACGTTCAGCGGCCCGTCCACCCGAAAAAACTCCCCTCGATGGTTAACAGGCTGCACTTTAGCCGGGTCGGCGTAATGACCCTGTCGATCAAACTTCAGAGCGTCATCACCCCAAGAGTCCCACAAGCCCAGCACGGCCTGCACAAACTCGTCGGCGCGACGGTAACGTTCGGCATGGCCGGGCATGGATTCATAACCGTGGTTCCGGGCTTCCACGTCAAACATTGAGGTGACCACATTCCAGCCAATGCGGCCGCCAGAGATGTGATCCAGCGATGCTACCAGCCGGGCGGCATGAAAGGGGGTGTAGAACGTACTGGAGACAGTACTGATAAAGCCGATTTTCTCCGTTGCCCGACTCATGGCGGCAATGGCGGTAAGCGGTTCCAGATACCACCAACTGCCGTCCGACACATCACCTGTCGAGTTGCTGTCGGCAAAAAACACCGCGTCCAGCTTGCCACGTTCGGCGGTTTGCGCCAGGCGTTCGTAATAGCGTATATCACCCAATTGCTCCACCGCGGACTGCGGATGGCGCCATGCGGCGCGGTGATGGCCGCAGCCCATCAGAAACAAGTTAAGGTGCATCATCCGTCGGCGTGAATGTAAGTTCGCCATCAGTTTTTCACCAGTCCACCGTCGACCACCAGGTTCTGACCGGTCACCGAACGAGCCCACGGCGAGGCAAAAAACAGGATGGCATCGGCAAATTCCGCCGGCGTGGTTACTCGCCGCAGTGGCGTACTGGCCGCGATAAAATCAAACACGGCTTCAGGCGTAGCAGAAGACGCGTCAGTGGTGCGCAGCAAGCCACCTGACACCATATTCACGGTGATGTTATCCGGCCCCAGATCCTGCGACAGGGTGCGGGTCAGGGACAGCAACGCCGCTTTGCCCGCCGTGTAATCGTGGTATGGCACCACCGGATTCTGGAACAGATTGGTACCCACGTTCACAATGCGGCCAAACCCCAGTTCGCGCATGCCGGCCAGCGCTGCCTGGGTAGTGTTCAACGCTCCACCCACCACACCGGCAAACTGCTGGTTCAGACTGTCCCAGGACAACTGCTCTGCATTCGCCCGGGCATCACCGTTGAATGAAAAATCCGGCAGCGCATTGTTGATCACTGTGGTCACCGGGAACCCGAAATGCTGCCGGGCCTGGGCGAACATCGCCTGCACCGCGGCGCGGTCGGTCACGTCAGCCTGCACTGCCAGCGCACGAGCAGAGTGTTCTCCGGCCAGCCTGTGCGCTGCCGCGGCGCTGTTACGGTAGTTGATCACCACGCTGGCACCTTCGCGCAGAAATGCGCGCACCAGGTGTTCACCCAAACCGCGGGCAGCACCGGTAACCAGCACCAGTTGTTGATCAAGACGAGTGGATGATTGCATAGACACCTCATGACTGAGGCGAAGGTATGAATAGGCAGATGCGGCCTCAGGCCGGCGGCTGACATCCCTTCGCCAGTACGAACTGGATCAGGTTCAACGGGTGTGTTCTCAGTCCTGCAATCCAGGACACCCCGTGTCGAGACGGAAACATAGCACAGTCCCATCATGAATATGTAATCCAATGGCTGCAATTGACAAGCAGGCTTCGGCTCCCTACTCTTCGGTCACTCCTGGGGGTGCCATTGCGATGGCTGAGACTCCGCATCTGATGCGGTAACCCTTCGAACCTGATCCGGATAATGCCGGCGAAGGGAAGGAAACGCCTGCTCTACGCGTCCTGTGTGCACCTTCTTCTTTGCCGCTGTCCGGGTGCTACGCCATCTTTTGGCGATTTCACCTGCGCCTGCCACGGCAAGGAAGACCACCGATGTTAAGCCCCTTTACCGCCCTTGCGTGGCTGACTCTGTTCTCTGCTCTGTTCGCCATACCCGGCCTGATATACGCCCGCCGCAAACAGGACAAGCTGGACGATTTCCTGGTAGCCCGTAACAGCCAGAACAGCTCCGCCACGCTACTAACATTGCTGGCCACCACCATGGGCACCTGGATTCTGTTTGGCCCGGCACAGGCCGCTACCTGGGGCGGTATTGGCGCTGTGACCGGCTACGCTTTGGGCGCACTAGCACCACGGCTGATCATGATTCCGCTGGGCCAACGCCTTCGCTCGCTGATGCCCGAAGGCCACACGCTGACCGAGTTTGTGCTCGGCCGCTATGGCCGGGTGATGTACGCTTTTGTGTTGGTGATCATGCTGTTTTACCTGTTCATCAGTCTGACCGCAGGCCTGACCGCCATCGCCAAAATGGTGTCCTTGCTGGCACCGGTCCCTCTGTGGCTGACCGCCAGCATCGTGATGGGCGCCACGCTGCTATATACCTTGTATGGCGGTCTACGGGTCACCATTTTTACCGACCGAGTGCAAATGCTGGTAATCCTGCCCTTTCTGGCGTTGCTGATCGTCTTTGGCTGGCAAGCCGCCGGCGGCCTTGCGCCGGCACTGGAGGGCCTGCAGGAAAACGCGCCGCACTTGCTGAACCCGCTAGATATCAACGGTCTGAAATCTGGTCTGACATTCTTTATCGCGGTGGTACTGACCGGACTGTTTTACCAGGGCACCTGGCAGCGTATTTTCGCCGCCCGCGATAACAAGGTTATCCGCAACGGTTTTATCATCAGCGGTCTGCTGAGCTTTCCCATCATTTTCATCATGGGTCTGTTTGGCCTGGCGTTTGTCGGGCTGGGCTTGCCCGGCGATGGCTCGGTGGCATTGTTCAGTGTGCTGCTGGCCGAGGTCCCGGTGTGGTTTGCCATCGGCCTGCTGCCGTTCGGCCTGGCGCTGATTATGAGCAGCGCCGACTCTACCATCAGCGGCTTATCCAGCATCATGGTGGTGGATCTGCGCAGGCTGCTGCCGAAGCTGAGCAATCACAACCTGCTATCGCTATCGCGCTGGCTGATTGTGCTGCTGTCGATACCGGTGCTCGTGGCGGCATCCCAGGGCTACAGCGTGCTCTACCTGTTTCTGTTGGCCGATCTACTGTGCTGCGCAGCAGCCTTCCCCGTGTTCTTCGGTTTCTACAACGCCCGCTATCAAAGCTACAACGCTGCGCTAAGTACCTTCGCAGGCCTGGTAACTGGACTGATGGTATTTCCGGCACCGGGCGCGCCCCTTACTTACCTGCTGGAAGCTTTCCTGCTGGCATCACTGGTGCCCATCGCCGTGTCGCTGATACTGCTGCTTTTACCTGCAGGAACCCTCTTTGATTTTTCAATACTGGCGCAGCGGGTACGAAAACTGGATGGGTGAGCAGCCACCCTCGTCGAACTTCAATTCCGAGTGGTGCTGTGGTTATCGAGAAGCAGCATGGATCAGACCACCGCGCACCGTACCTGCCGGCCAGTTTGCCAAACGCGAACAGCGATCTATATTGTGGTATCGGCACACTTAAATCTTCAGTCATCGCTCCAGGATGATGGATCCCCTCCCGTAACCACACAGGAGCAGTCATGGTCCCTTACCGGCATTCATTGATCTTCCTCGCCACGCTCGGCCTGTTGGCTGGCTGCGACAATTCGGCGACCCCGGACAAGCAGACCGATGCTCCGACGCCAACGGTCACCGAATCCGAGTCCAATACCCGCGCCCACGACCAGTCCTCTGCAGAAGCCAGCAGCGCGGAAAAAGAGTCCGCTGAGCAGGCGGCTGCGGGGCAACCGACCGCCGACCCCGGAACCGATGCACTCCCCTTCAGCGTGAGCGAAGTGACCCAGTTCGACTCTCCCTGGGCCATGACCTTTCTGCCTGATGGCCGCCTGCTGGTAACCGAAATGGCCGGCACACTACGTCTGCACGATCTTGCCGGCGAGCGCAGTGGCACCATCGGCGGCGTGCCGGAGGTGGTGCATGCAGGTCAGGGCGGGCTTGGCGATGTGTTGCTGCACCCACAGTTCGAAACCAATCAACACATTTACCTCAGCTATGCCGAGGCCGGTGACGGCGGTGCCGGCGCCGCCGTTGCGCGCGCCCGGCTGGTACTGGACGACGAAGGCAGCGGCAAACTTGAAGACCTTGATGTGATCTGGCGGCAGACGCCAAAGCTGAGCGGCAATGGGCATTTTGGTCACCGCCTGGCCTTCGACAGTGACGGCATGCTGTGGATTAGCTCCAGCGAGCGTCAGGCCTTTGATCCATCGCAGGACATGAACTCCAACCTGGGCAAGGTGGTGCGGCTCAATGATGATGGCAGCGTCCCTGAGGATAACCCCTTTACCGATCAGGGCGAGATAGCAGCGCAGGTCTGGTCCCTGGGGCACCGTAATATTCTGGGTATGGCATTCGATAGCAGCGGCAAGCTCTGGGCGCATGAGATGGGTCCGGAAGGTGGTGATGAACTCAATCTGATCGAGAAAGGCGCCAACTATGGTTACCCACTGGTATCCAACGGCAATCATTACGACGGCACTTCGATTCCGGATCATGACACCCGCCCCGAATTCAAGACACCGGCCATCACCTGGACACCCGTGATCTCACCCGCCGGCTTCATCATCTACGACGGTGAGCTGTTTGCGGATTGGCAAGGCAGCGGTTTCATTGGCGGCATGTCCTCCTTGTCCCTGGTGCGCGTGGAATTTGATGGTGAAAAGGCACACGAAGCCGAACGGTTCGATATGCAGAAGCGCATCCGCGAGGTGGAACAAGGCCCAGATGGCGCGATCTGGCTGCTGGAGGATGGCATGCGCGGAGGTGACGGTCAGCTGCTGAAGTTGACGCCGTCCGAGTAGAAGCCAGCGGGAAGTATTACACTATCCCCTTCAAGCCCGTTCGGAGTCCGTCATGCAGGTTGAACTGATCGAGATACGTGACCACTTGAGTCGGTTTGCGCCGTTTGACGAGCTGCCGGACGAGGTACTGGATGGCATTGCCCGGCAGGTGCAGGTCGGTTACTTCAAATCAGGTAGCCACATACTTGAACATGATCAGCCGGTGGCCGACCTGCATTACATCCGCAGTGGCGCGGTGGATATCCACCGGCGCAACGGCGAGCTATACAACCGCCTCACCGAGGGTGATATTTTTGCCCAGGCGGGGTTGCTGCGCGGCAATCGGGTGCGTTTTCCGGCGCAGGCCATTGAAGACACGCTGATCTATTTCATTCCATCAGCGCTGTTCCATCAGTTATGCGAGCAGCATGACAACTTTTCCGATTTTGTAGATACCGAAGGCCAATCACGGCTCAAATCGGCGGCGGATTCGCAAGCCAGCGAATCGGTCAATATCAAGGTGCGCAAATTACTCAGCAGGCTGCCGGCCACCTTGCCAATGGATGCCAGCATCCAGCAGGCAGCGGTACTGATGACGGAACAGGGTGCTTCCGCGCTTATTATTGTCGACCCCCACAGCCATACCGATCCGCGCCAGCAACGGATGGTCGGCATTATCACCGACCGGGATTTCCGAACCCGCGTGATTGCAGAAGGCCTGTCTGCGGACACGCCATTGAGCGCGGCGATGTCGCCCGAGCCCATTACCCTGCAGCTCGATGACTCGGTATTCGAGGCTACGTTATGCATGCTGCGGCATAACATCCATCACCTGCCGGTGATGCATCGCCAGCGTCCGGTGGGCGTGATCACCCTGGCGGATATCATCAAGTACGAGTCGCAGAGCAGCCTGTATCTGGTCAACACTGTCAGCAACCGGCAGTCCGTGGCAGAACTGCAGGCGCTGCTGCCGGATGTACGCGCAACCTTTGTACGCATGGCCGGGGACGACCTCAATTCACACATGATCGGCAGCACCCTGTCGAGCGTCGGGCGCAGCTTCATTCAGCGTTTGCTGGAACTTGGCGAAACTCAACTGGGACCGCCACCCATACCCTATTGCTTTATGGTCATGGGCTCGATGGCCCGCGATGAGCAACTGATCGTCACTGATCAGGACAATGCCCTGGTGCTTGATGACAGCTTCGATCCAGAACAACATGATGCCTATTTTCTGCAGCTGGCGTCATTTGTCAGTGACGGGCTGGCGGCCTGCGGTTATACGTACTGCAAGGGCAAGATCATGGCTACCAACCAGCAATGGCGTCAGCCACTGAAGGTCTGGAAGCGCTATTTCAGCCGCTGGATCGAACAGCCGAACCCGGAAACCCTACTGCACAGCAATATCTTCTTCGATCTGGCTGCGGTCGCCGGCGAGGCCGACTTTGCCGAGCAGCTGAAGGACGTTATTGCTGAGAAGGCCAGCCGCAATGAGCAGTTTCTCGCACTGATGGCGCGCAATGCGCTCAACCGTACTCCACCGCTGGGCTTCTTCCGTACCTTTGTCATGGAGAAGGATGGCGAGCAGAACAATGTCATCAATATCAAGCGCCGCGGCACGGCACCGCTGACCGATCTGATCCGCGTGCATGCTCTGGCCTGCGGCTCCCGGGAACAGAACTCATTCGAGCGGCTGGATGCCATCGCCGCCACCAAGCTGATGCCGCCCGAATCCATCGACCGCTTGCGCTATGCCCTGGAGCTTCTATCGATGTCCCGGATTCGTCATCAGGCGCTGGATATCCAGCAGGGCCGTGAGCCGGACAACAACATCGAGCCTGAGAACGTCTCTGCCGCAGAACGTCACGGGCTCAAGGATGCGTTCCAGATTCTCAGCAATGCACAGAAGTTTTTGCGTTATCGCTATCCTGCACTGCGTGTGACCCGCCCATTATGAGTCGGGCGCCAGCAGCGGTATCCGATTGGCAGCAACAGATGGCAGGCTTGGCACGCAGCACGCGCGATCCCCGACTGGCACGTTTCTATCAGTCCAACTGGCCGGCAGCCGATACACCTCTGGAAGATGTCCCGCTGATTGCGCTCGATATCGAGACTACCGGACTGGATGCCCGCCGCCACGCCATCGTCAGTATCGGCATGCTGCCTTTCACCCTTCGGCGCGCGGATTGCTCCCGGGCCTGGTATCAAGTGGTGCGGCCCCATGGACGACTGGTCGAGGAGTCGGTTGCCTTTCATCGCATCACTCATTCGGAAATCCGCCAGGCACCCCGCTTCGTAGCGGTGCTGGAACAGCTACTGGAGCAGTTGGCAGGCAAGGTCGTAGTCGCGCATTACCGCCATATCGAACGCAGCTTCATTGATGAGGCGGTGCGCCACGAGTTGCAGGAAGGTCTGCTGTTTCCCATGATCGACACCATGGAACTGGAAGCCCGGTTGCATCCACAGCGCCAGCCCGGCTGGCTGCTGCGCGTGCTGGGCAGGCAGCCGATCTCGATTCGACTGGCCGACAGTCGCACCCGCTACGGCCTGCCGCTGTACCAGGCGCATCACGCCCTGACTGATGCTCTGGCCACGGCAGAACTGTTTCAGGCGCAAGTGGCGACACACTTCTCGTCACAGCAACGCCTGGGTGATCTATGGTGCTGAGCCGCTAGCGCGGCTCGCTCATCAATCCCTTGACCACCGCCACACACCCGGCCAGCAGCACCAGGGTAAACGGCAGGCCGGTTGACACCGCCATCGCCTGCAAGGCTACCAGACCACCGCCGAGCAGCAATGCGATAGCCAGTACCCCCTCAATAATAGCCCAGAAGACCCGCTGCCCCACTGGGGCGTTAACCTTACCGCCGGCAGTAACCGTATCGATCACCAGCGAGCCGGAGTCCGACGATGTGATGAAAAACATGATGACCAGGACTATGCCGATGAAGGAGGTAATCGCCGATAGCGGCAACTGACTGAGCATGGTGAACAGCTGCAACTCAAGAGCTGCTTCCTGCACACCTGTGAAACCCTCCGCGATTACCTGATTAATTGCTCCACCGCCAAAGGAGGTCATCCACAGCACCGACACCAGAGAGGGTACCAGCATAACCGAGACAAGAAACTCGCGCACTGTCCTGCCTCGGCTGACGCGGGCGATGAACATGCCCACAAAGGGCGACCAACTGATCCACCAGGCCCAGTAAAAGGCCGTCCAGCCCTGAACGAAGTTAACATCCTCGCGGCCAACCGGGTTGGCCAACGCTGGCAGATAGCTGACATAGGCTCCCAGGTTGCTGAACAAACCTTTGAAAATTGCCAGCGTCGGTCCTACCACGATCACAAATACCAGCAGCAACAGCGCCAGCATCAGATTGATTTTGGATAATTGCTGTACACCCTTTTCTACCCCAGCGACAACAGACCACAAGGCCACTGCGGTAATGGCAAGAATCAACAGCACCATGGTCAGGCTGGTGGTTGGAATATTGAACAAGTGCTCCATACCAGCGCTTGCCTGCTGCGCGCCGATACCCAGGGACGTCACCAGACCGAACATGATTGCGAAAACCGCAAGAATATCCACAACATGCCCTGGCCAGCCCCAGATTCGCTCCCCCAGCAGCGGATAGAAAATCGAGCGCACACTCAGCGGCAATCCCTTGTTGTAGGAAAAAATTGCCAGCGACAGCGCGACGATCGCGTAGATGGCCCAAGGATGCAGCCCCCAGTGGAAAATGGTCGCGGCCATGCCCAGGCGCATCGCCTCCTCAGCATTTCCGGCGGCGCCGCCAAGAGGCGCCCAGTCGGTCCGCACACCATCCGCTCCCACTACGACGCCATCGTAGGCTGCGGTGAAATGCCCCAGGGGTTCAGCCACCCCATAAAACATCAGGCCAATGCCCATGCCGGCGGCGAACAGCATCGAGAACCAACCGAAATAGGTATAATCCGGCGTCGCCTCCTTGCCCCCGATACGCACCTTCCCCAGTGGAGAGACAATCAGCGCCAGGCACAACACTACAAAGATGTTAGCGGCGCCGAGGAAGAACCAGTCCATCTTGCCGGTCACCCAACCCCGCAAACTACTGAACACCGCCTCTGCTTGGCCCTGCAATGCAAGGGTCAATAATACGAACAGCAGAATGGCGCCCGCCGAGATCAGGAATACCTTGCTATGGATATCCAGGCTGATGCTCACCTGCCCGGAAAAGTTGTCCTGCCCAACGACATAATCGGTATCGATCAGATTGGTTTCACCGGACGGCGGCGGAATACCATCCGCACTGGAGGCTGGCGCCTGCGGCAGATTCTCGTTCGTGGGCTGAGTTCCCATGGAATTACTCCTTGCATGTCAGTATTCAGCAGCACACTGAAGGGCGGCAAACAAACGTCGCCGGAGATGCCCGTAGGCATGGATAACGCTGACTCAGCATTAACCTTAGTCGCTTGTATGAAAGGTTGCCGAAAAAGCAGCGCATGATAACCCAACCGGGCGCGGTGTAAAAATCGATAGGTGTCTCACTCGTCTGTTTCCGGCAAACGCGGCGCTCAGCAATGCCTGAAGCTCTGCTCTCATGACAACAATAACGAAACAGAGCTCATGACTACAGCAGGCAACGCCGAATACCATTACAAGACCGCTATCCTCGCAGTGGTTTCGCCGTCCTGGAGATGGCAGTGCAACTAAGCCGGAGGAGCGAACGAGATGTTCAGTGCGCTTTGGGCGCCGAATGGAGGATGGCCAGCACATCCGGTGCGGACAGCCGATAGCTTTTCATCAGAGCCTTGAGTTCATCACCGAATGCGCGCTCTTCGCGCAAATGTTCGGTTTTCTTCCTGGCATCAAGTTGCGCCAGGTTTTCAGCCAGTTTGCGTTCGATTTCACGGAACGCAGCATTCTTGCTCATAGTTAACCTACCGGAAATTAAATAAAACTCTGTTGTTCGCCGGGCGGCATCGGATGGACGATGACGCTATCAGCGGCTAGCCTTGAGTTCATACAGGTCAAATTTGTTCAGGCCTGAGTCAACACCGCACAACCACGCCAATCGGCAGCGCACGGGAGTTATGGATGCAGATGTCAGATCACCCTGGCCCGGAAATATCCTTTTGGCTCCGTTTCAAACGACAACTGGAAGCTGACAGTCTGGCTGTCGTCGGTCGCGGTCATTTCTGAGGACAACTGCCATGGAGGCAGGAAACAACCCGACCGGATGACGTTCCGGGCGAGACAGCCAGAACGGAGCAGACCGATTCTATCACGCCAGATCTTGTTTGAGGCTACCCCCGCAGTGCTGATGCCGTTACATGACAGGGCTTTATTCAGACAACGGGCCAGCGCATGACCACGCCCTCCCCGCCACTCATGCTGCCGGCGCGCAGTCATACCGACACCGGTGATATGCGACGCGTCGGTGTAGAGCTGGAAATGAGTGGGCTGGATATCGACCGCCTGACCGCTATCTGCAGTCGTTACCTGAAGCTGCGCAGCCAGACGGTCAGCCGCTATGAACGCACGCTGCTGGGCGACCCCGCCGGAGAATGGCGCATTGAACTGGACTTCACCCTGCTGCGGGAAATGGGTCGCGAGCAACGCTTGGAAAACGACCTGGGGGATGAACTGCGCACCTCGGTGGAAGACCTGATCAAATGGGCCACCACCGATGTCGTCCCACTGGAGCTGGTCAGCCCCCCGCTGCCCATGTCCCGCCTCGGCGAGTTCGACGATATCATCGCCCTGCTGCGGATAGCCGGCGCCCAGGGCACCTCCGGCAGCGTTATCAGCGCCTTCGGCATGCAGTTCAATCCCGACCTGCCGGATCTTCAGACCGACACCATTACAACCTATCTCAAGGCTTTTCTTTGTCTGTACGACTGGCTCGCCCAGCGCGCCAGAATCAACCTGACGCGACGTCTGACGGCTTTCGCCGAGCCGTTTCCGCCAGTCTATATCAGACAAGTGATCGACCCGCACTACTGGCCCGACCAGCAGCAACTGATTGCCGATTATCTGCGGGCCAACCCGACCCGCAATCGTGCGCTGGATATGCTGCCATTGTTCAAGCATCTGAATGAGCAGCAAGTTCGGGCGGCCACCGCAGACCCACTGATCAAGGCGCGGCCAGCGCTGCACTACCGGCTGCCCAACAGCTTGGTCGATCAACCTGGCTGGGGCATCGGCGGCGCCTGGCATGACTGGTTGCAAGTCGAGTCCCTGGCGGACGACACCGAGCGCCTGAATGCCTGCTGCAGAGCCTATGGGCAGCACCTGGATCAGGGTCTGGGGCGTTTGTTGGATCGCTGGAAAACCCAAGTGGAGCGTCAATGGCTGAACGAGGAGTGAACGAGCCTCCGATCATCGCGGTGACCGGCCCACAACGAGGTGCCTTCGGGCCACGCTTCCTGGTTGCTTGCGCCATTCGCTGGTATGGCGGCAAACCCTTGCAGCTACGCCCGGGTGATACCTGGCAACAACACCAGTATGACGGCGTCGTCATCACCGGCGGGCATGATATCGACCCGGTGTTATATACCGCCGAGCCAGAAGCGGTACCCAAATATGATCCCGAGCGTGACGCGCTGGAAGCGGCGATCATAGATGACGCCCTGGTACACCAGCTGCCTCTGCTGGGTATCTGTCGCGGCGCGCAATTGCTCAATGCGCGCCGCGGTGGCAATCTGTATCAGGAGCTGCGCTCCCAGCGCCGCAGAACCTCCAACCGTCGTACCGTTCTACCGTTGAAAACTCTGGACATCGTACCCGGCAGTCGACTGGCAGACCTGTTTGGCACCGAGCGGGCGCAGATCAACAGCCTGCACAATCAAGCCATCAATCAGCTCGGCCAGCAACTGCAGGTCAGCGGGCGCGATCTCGACGGCATCATCCAGGCCATCGAAGACCCGGAGCACCCCTTCCTGATCGGGGTGCAGTGGCATCCGGAGTTTCTGCTGCTGGTACGCCGCCAACGTCGTCTGTTTCAGGCCTTGATCGAAGCTGCGAGCAAACGTTCCCGATCTTCATTTTAATCGCCAGGCAGCTGTTCGCTGCCATATTATGGCGCGTATTGTTGAAGGGAGACCGATTTGAATGCTGTTCAAGGAAAAACTATTGCTGTCCAACTGCGATTCGGTTCGCGCGCTGGATGGCGATGAACTGCGCAAACGCTTTCTCACCGGCCTGGCCTTCGCCGATGGCGTGGTGCTGTCGCCCAATGCGCTGATCGACAATCTCGATATCGCACCGGTCATAGGACAGACGAATGTCGTCACATACCTGAACGAGGAAGGTAGCGGCAAGCTGGTGATTCGTGGGTTCGGCATGGCGCAGCACTCCAATCTGGAAGAGTATTACCACGCCCTGCCTGGCAGCTTCATTCTCTCCAGCTTGCCAGGCGCCCCACGTAAGGATGCATTGGACCGCTACCAGCAGCAGCGAATGCGCGACCGCATCGCAGCATTGCAGAAAGTGCTGCACGAAGTCCGTCCGGTGACAGAGGACCTGTCTCTGGTCAGGGAAAGTCTACGCAACGAAGTCTTCACCCGGCTGGCGGACCCGGCCTGTGCACAACATTATTTCGAGAGTGATGGTGATTACAATCTGTTTCTGTTGGGCGCAGATAAGGCCATTTCACGCTCCGAGTGGTACAGCCACACGCAGAATTTCTTCGGTTCAAGGGGCATGGGGACTTTCCCTCGTTTTCGGGCGGAAATCATTGATCCTGCCTACAATTCGCTGTTCGCTATCCCCAACGAAGGTTTCTTGCAGGACGACATCCGTTATCTGACCGGCGTCCCCGAAGTGATTTTGGATGCCAGCATCGGTTTCAAGTCGATGCGCCGAGAGATTGAATTGATCCAATATCCATTGAAGGTGTTCGAATTCATCTCCAGCTTCGGCGCTGGCGAGATCGTTCGCTTTCTGACAGAGGAGGCCATCGGCTATATCGAAGACAAGATGGTCGATGGCGGCAAGACCTATATGACCCGCAAGAACTGGTTCGGTATGTACCCTCGCATGCGCCGTTTCATGGGTTTGGAGATCAAATGAAGACCTTGTATGAAAACCCTTGGTTTCGTGTGGTTCAGGAAGGCCACTTTCATTGGATTGTGGAAGACAATGCCCGCAACGGCGCAGCTGTTCTGGCGCAGATCGGTAATGATGATTTTCTATTGCTGCGAGTCAAGCGCCAAGCCCACCCAGGACTGCAACTGGAAATCCCCCGCGGTTACGGCGAGCCGGGGGAAAGCAGCCTGGCTTGTGCACGCCGAGAACTGGCCGAAGAAACCGGTTATAAGGTCAATGAAGATCAGCTGACTCTGCTGGGCCGGCTCAAGCCCAATTCAGCCATCCTGGCATCCTCCGTCGATCTCTATCTCGCCCGGATCGACAACAACAGCCAGCCCGCCCAACGCGATAATGAAGCGCAGGACATAAATCGCATCAGCCTGCCACACCTACGGCAGATGCTCAGGACTGGCGAGATCGAAGATAGCTTTACCCTGGCGGCGCTGGCATTCCTGTTCAATCGCGTGGATTGACCTCGCTCCCCAGATCCAGCCCACTCACCCGCCGCACGGGCTGTGCCACTGCCGCTTCGAATACACCGGGGCGGGTTTCCAGCAAGGTGAAGTCTCGGCTGGCGCGGGTAATCGCGGTGTACACCAGCTCTTTGGTCAACAGCGGACTGCGCGCCTCCGGCAGCACCAGCATGGCGTGGGCAAACTCCGAGCCCTGGGATTTGTGCACCGTCATGGCAAACACGGTTTCCACCTCGGTAAGCCGACTGGGCAGCACGAAGCGCAGGCGCCCGCTGCCGTCGTTACGCGGGAAAGCTACCCGCAGCACCATGCGCTCCGGCTCGCCGGCGTGCAGTGGCCGCTCGCGGATCATCAGGGCGATACCGATATCGCCGTTCATCAGCCCCAGTCCGTAATCGTTGCGTGTAACCAGTACCGGACGCCCTTCATACCAACCCTGCGCCGCAGGCAACAACCCGCGCCGGTGCATCAGCTCGGCCAGATGCCGGTTCAGCGACTCGACGCCCCAAGGCCCCTTGCGCACCGCGCACAACACCTGAAAGCGGTCGAAGGCCGCGAGAACATGGCCCGCCCACTCCTCCCAGGTCGGGTCCTCGGCAGACAGATCGGCTGCCGGACGCTGCTGCGCCAGCAGCTGCAAATAATCGCCATAGCCAGGCAGCGATGCCTCGGCCGCGCCGCTGCCGAGTATCAGAGACGCCAGTCTGGGGTCATCCAGCCCGGTTGCCATATGCTGGTGCAAATCCTGATAGCACTGCTGCCCCAACGCCCTGCGGGCCGCCTGCGGGTCGGCATGGTTGACTTTGCGCGCCAGCTCGCCGATGCCGCTGTCCGTGCCGAAACGGTGGGAGTGGCGAAGCATTACCGTCTGCTGCGCCAGCAGATGCTGACGCTCGTCGCCAGCCAACAGTCCGGCAGCCGCAATGGACTGACCACCGACCTGCTCCAGCCACTGTTGGGTTTGCTCACTGTAACGACCCGCCTCGGCATCACGACACAGATCACCCAGTACCGCACCCGCTTCCACCGAGGCCAGCTGGTCCTTGTCTCCCAGCAGGACCAGGCGCGCATGGGCAGGCAATGCAGCCAGCAGGTTAGCCATCATTTCCAGATCGATCATCGACGCCTCGTCCACCACCAGCATGTCCAGCGCCAGCGGATTACCCGCATGATGACGGAAGTGCCGGGTGTCCGGCCGGCTGCCCAGCAGACGATGCAGGGTAGTGACCTGGGTGGGAATGTGTTCACGCACCGCTGCGCTGACCTGCAGACTGCCGACCTGCCGACCGATGGATTCGGTCAGCCGCGCCGCCGCCTTGCCGGTGGGTGCTGCCAGCCTGATGCGCAGCGGCTTTCCGGCGACCACCGCCGGCTCCTGCAGCAGCGCCAGCAAACGCACCACCGTCGTGGTCTTGCCGGTACCGGGGCCGCCGGTGATGATACTGAAGGCCCCGCGGGCAGCCAGCGCGCAGGCGAGTTTCTGCCAGTCCGGTTGCTGCCGGCTATCGGCAAACAGCCGCTCCAGCCCCTGCGGCAATCCCGATGGCAAGGCCGGTCGAGCCCGCAACCGTCGCCCGAGCGCCGCCAACACTTGCCGTTCATAATGCCAATAACGCCGCAGATACAGCTGCTGGCCATGCAACACCAGCGGACGCTCAGGCTGCTCGCCCTCGGGTTGTCTGTCGACCATCACACTGGCTGCCAATGCCTGAAGCCAGGCGTCAAGCGTCACGCCCTTGAGCAATTGCGAGGGCAACAGGATATCTCGCCCGGTTTCCTGCCCTTCCGGCGGTAACGACAGACTCAGGTCGGGGGCCTGCATGGTTGCGCCCAGATCCAGACAGACATGCCCGTGACCGAGCTGATGACTGGCCAGTGCCGCCGCCAGCAGCACCAGCGGATCGCTGTCCGGTGCCAGATCCAGCAGAAACACTGCCAGCGCCCGGTCCAACGCACGCAGCCAGCCGACTTCGACCCACTGCTCCAGTTGGTGCAGCACGTCGGCATCCGCCACCGGCTCCGGTTGGCCGGCCGGTAGCTGCGCGAGCAGATCCAGCTGTTCAACGCTCATGTTCCATCTCCTCGGTATTACCGCCCGCCGCTGCACCGATAAACAGACGATCCAGTGCCTCGATCAACTTACGGGGCGGCTTGTCATGCCATACGCCGGCGTTGTCCGCTTCACTGCCGCGGATGAACCAATACAGTGCCCCGCCGACATGTCGATCGTAATCGTAGCCAGGAAGGCGCGCGCGCAACTGACGATGCAGCGCCAGCACATAGAATACGTACTGCAGGTCGTAACGATGATCCAGTACCGCCGCCTGCATGGCCTGCGCGGTGTAGGCACTTTCATCGGCGCCCAGCCAGTTGGATTTGTAATCGACCACGTAATAGCGTCCGTCCTGCTCCAGCACCAGGTCCATATAGCCCTTGAACAGTCCATTCAGGCGTTCCGCTGGCAACTCAGGGCGCGGCATACCGGGGGCAATGGCCGCCTGCACCAGTTGGTCCAGGGCACTGACATCCACCCGGCTGGCAGAAAACAGGAACTCCATTTCCGGCTGGTATTGATCACGCCGCAGTTGCATCAGGCTGAAGGCCGGATGATCTGAATCCAGCGGCAGCGTGCGGTTGATCAGCCTGCTCAGCCACTCGCTCAAAGGTATGATCCACTCGTTCAGACCCCGGCGCGCACAACGTGGCCTGAGCCATCGAGCGCAAGCCTCGGCAGAAGCCAGACTGGCAAAGCCTTCGTTCCCCGCGAGCTCCAGCAAGCCGTGCAGAAAGGTGCCGGGGTTTGGGCCGCGGGGGAAACGATGGATGCTCGGCGTCTCGCCCGGACGCAGCGGCTGGAATACTGCCCGGCGATCGTCATCGGCGGCTTTCTGCGCCGCCGGGCTATCCGGTGAAGCGTCATCGCTGCGCGTGCGTGGTATTGCCGTCTCACCCGGGCGCAGGGCGCTGTAGGATGCGATCCACCAGTGCTCGGCCGCGCGGCGTCTGGCTTCGCGTGCCTGCAGTTGCTGACTCTCCACCTGGGGCGGTGTGTAGTGGTTATCGTCGATCTCCGGCGCCGGCAGCAGCGCAATCCCTTCGGCATCCCACTGCCCCAGCCAGGCCGCCAGATCGGCGGAAGCTGACAGTGACTGGCCACCGCCGAGCAACTGTCCAATCGCGGAACGGTGCAGCACCGACGACGCCTTGTTGCCGTACTTGAGATCGGCCATGCCCAGCCAGCAAGCGTGGCGCGCGCGGGTCAGCGCGACATACAACAGGCGCATGTCCTCGGCCAACCGCTCGGCATCGGCGCGCTGCACGTCTTCCTCGGTCGGCTGCAGCACCACCTGGGTACCGCCATCGCCATGGATCGCCAGTGGCTGGTCGCCCTGAGTCATGCGGGCATTGCAGATGAATGGCAGGAACACCAGCGGATATTCCAGTCCCTTGGATTTGTGGATGGTGACCACCTTGACCAGCGCCGCATCGCTTTCCAGCCGCAGCACCTGCTCATCCTGGGTATTGTCTCCGGGGTTGATCACCAGCTCTTCAAAATGCCGGATCAGCGCCTGCTCACCATCCAGTTCACGGGCGCTTTGCTGCAGCAGCTCGGCCAGATGCAGCAGATTGGTCAGACGCCGCTCGCCATCGCTGCCGGCCAGCAACTGCGCCGGCAGGCTGAAGTCGTGCAATAGCCGATGCAACATCGGCAGTACCCCCTGACGCAACCAAATGCGTCGATAATCGCGGAACTGGAAGACCCGGTGCTCCCAGATGCGCTCATCCTGATTCAGAGCATCCAGCACCTGCCAATCCAGATTCAACGTCGGGCTGGCCAACGCCGCGCGCAGCAGCCGATCATTATCCGGTTCGGCGCAAGCACGCAGCCAGCGCAGAATATCGACTGCTTCGGCACTGGCAAATACCGAGTCCTTGTCCGACAGGTAGACGCTGCGCACACCGCGTGCAGCCAGCTCGTCCCGGATCGCCTGGGCTTCACGGAAGTTTCGCACCAGTACCGCCATATCCGCCGGGCAGACCGTCCGCAGCCCCTCTTCTGGATGCATGAAACCCGCTTCACCGTGCTGCCCGAGATTGAGCAGGCGCACCATTTCACTGGCGCAGCGCGTTGCCATCTCGGTCCGATAGGCATCACCGGACAGCGGTTTATCACTCGCCAGGTGCCAGGCGGTCAGTGCGGCTGGTGGCTGCTGATTGACCGTCCACTGCTCTGCCCGCCCCTGTGCGCCCACCGCAATGAACGGCAGCGGATTGTCCCCGTCACGGGCAAATAGAAAGGCGCCATGCCCGTCGGGACGCTGCTCGGCCAGCTGGAAAACATGATTGACCGCGTCGACCATGGGCTGGCTGGAGCGGTAGTTGGTATCCAGGTTGTCGTGCCGCCCGGCGGTGGCGTGACGGGCCTTGAGATAAGTGAAGATGTCCGCGCCGCGAAAAGCGTAGATCGCCTGCTTGGGGTCGCCGATAAGAAACAGGCCATGCTCGGGGTCATTGGCCTCGACCCGGTAGATACGGTCATAGATGCGGTACTGCAGAGGGTCGGTGTCCTGAAACTCGTCAATCATGGCCACCGGAAACTGACGGCGGATGACCTCGGCCAGGCGCTCGCCATTCACGCCCTGCAGGGCCGCCTCGAGCCGCTCCAGCATGTCATCGAAACCCATTTCCGCGCGCCGCCGCTTTTCCTGTTCGAAACGCTGGCGAATCCAGCACGCCGCATGCCGCAGGGCCGGCTGTCCCGGATCAGGCAGATTATTCAGCGCCACACGCAATTGGCCGAGCGCGTCCAGAGCTGGGTGACTCGGCAACTCGCCGGATTTCCAGCCTTCTGCCAGACCATCGTGGCTCAGGCGATTCCAAGCGGAATCCGGCAGTTTCAACTCCGTCAGCGCCTCGTTCGCGGCCCAGTCGCGCAAGACTGCAAACCAGTTGCGGTAGTAACGGCTGTGAATCTTCTGCTTGTTGACCTGCCCCGCCTCAAACGCTCTGTCCAGCAACTGCTCCAACTCGTCGGCCCAGTTCAGCCAGGGTTGTTTCAATTCAGCCAGACGTTGGCTGCACTGCTCCAAAGCCGGCTCGATGATATGCTGCAGCCCCTGCCCGGCGTCATTCAAGGATTCCCGAAACAAGACTCTGACCCGGGCGATCAGGTTGTCCGGCTGCTGCCACTTCTCCACCACCCAGTGCAGCGCCGGGCCTTGCAGGTTGTAGCACTGCTCGCGCCAGTAATCGCGTCCCACATCCGCCAGCAGATCGCTGTGATCGGTTTCCAGTTGCTGGGCAAACAGGCTGCCGCTATCGAAGGCATGCTCGCGCAGCATGCGCTGGCACCAACTGTGAATGGTCGATACGGCGGCCTGGTCCATCCACTGGGCAGCAATGTCCAAGCGGCGAGCACATCCCGCATGGCTCTGCTCGGGATAGTCCGCCAACAGTGCCAGCAGGATTGGATCGGGACGGGCCAACTCACCACGGAAAGCCTGGGCTGCTTCCACCAGCCTTGCGCGAATGCGGTCACGCAATTCGCGTGTGGCAGCATCGGTGAAGGTGACCACGAGAATTTCCGGCGGCAATAACTCACGATTGAAACGGGAATCGTCATCACCATGGCCCAGAACCAGACGCAGGTACAACGCGGAGATGGTGAAGGTCTTGCCGGTCCCGGCGCTGGCCTCGATGAGGCGGCTGCCCCGCAGCGGAAAGCGCAGCGCCAAGGGCAGGTTATCAGTGCTCATGCATCTTCTCCGATAGCGTCAACCAGGGTCAGCAACTGGTCGCGGCAGGCTTCGGTCAACGGCGCGTACAATTGCTGACTCAGCTCGGCAAACTCGCCCGACGCGATCAGACTGGCAAAATCGGGATACTGCCGGCGCAGGGCTGCACTGCGCTCGACCTCACCGGTCAGTTTGAAACCGCCTTCATAGGCCGCCTGCGCTGCCTGAGTGGCTTTCTCCTCACCGTTGGCGAGATTGTCCAGCCAGGCAAAGGCGGTGTCCGGAGCACAGGGCAACGGTCGGCTCAGCCCTTCCAGCCAGGCGGCCAACCAGACTTCCAGCAGATTCTGCGCCTGCGGTGCGGGCAATGGCTTGAAATGCAGCGTGGCGTCGCCGGCCACGACCCAGGTCTGCAGGTCATGGCCGCTGGCCGAGGCCAGCACATGTATGACCCAGTCGGCCATCAGCTGGCGCCAGCGCAGGGACTTCTTCTTGCCCAACCGCTTGCCCGGCACCAGGTTGATCCTCGCCAGCGCATCGCTGCCGGAGGCCTTGCGCACGCCGCTCAGCCAGCTGGCCAGCTGCACCTGATGCTGCCCCGCCTCCAGCGCCAGCGGGTTGTCGATAATCTCCGGCCACTCGGCCGCCACCGCTTGAAAACGGCGCATCTGCTCGCCCAGCGGCAGAATCAGCTGGCTGCGAGCCAGCTCGCCGAAGCCCGCTAACGGAAACCGGCCTTGCCCCTGCAAGCGCGAAGCCAGATGGGTCAGCGCGTCATCGACATCCTGCTCTGCTGGCAGCGGCAGACAGGCCTGCAACAGGGTTTCGCTCAGTTGGTGGTTCTGCAGGGCATCCAGAGCGAAGGGTTCATGGTCGTCGAGGCTGTCATTGCGCTCATCCAGAAACACCTTGAGCCGGCCCGTGAAGAAGTGCACGGCGGGATTGCGCAGGAAGCGCTGCAGCTGCTCCACTTCGATCGGCGCATCGGGCAGCAGGTCGGACAAACGCGCGGCGGTTGTGCCAACCCCTTGCACCCCATGCATCGGCAGCCATTCGTGGGCATAGCTGAACAGCGCCTCGTCGCCCTGGAAGTAATCCTTGCTGAAGGGTTGTAGAGGATGCTCCAGGGTCAGCATCGCCAGCAGCGCTTCATCATGCTCGGCGCGCCAACCGCTGGTCAGATGATCACGCAGCTGACCGACCAGTACCGAGGCCGGGCGCTCACTGTTGTCATGGATACTGCGCCCTACCCAGCTGACATACAGACGCTCGCGTGCCGAGAGCAAGGCTTCGAGTAACAGGTAGCGATCGTCTTCCCGACGCGAACGGTCACCAGGACGATAATCGCGGGCCATCAGGTCGAAATCCAGCGGCGGCTGCGCACGTGGATAATCACCATCATTCATGCCCAGCAGGCAGATGCGCCGGAACGGGATGGCACGCATTGGCATCAGTGTGCAGACATTCACCGCCCCCGCTAGAAAGCGCTGCCCCAACTGACTCTGCTCGACCCCGGACAGCCAGGCCTCACGCACCACATTGAGCGGCAGATCATCGTTGAGCTCGACCCCGGCGCACAGCTCCAGCCACTGATCCATGGCTTCATCCAGCTGCCCCAGCAGGCGCTCGTCACGCTCGCCGGCTGGCAGCAGAAAGTCTTCCAGCAGCGCGCGCATACGCACGCCCCAGGTAACTGCCGGAGCCGGCTCAGCCAGCCGAGCACAGGCTTGATCCAGCGCTTCCAGCAGTGCCACCAGAGGGCCGATCAGCGCTGCATCCAGTCCGCCGATTTCATCGTAGGGTTCGATACCGGCATAAGGATCACCCGCACCTACTGCATAACCGAGCAACATGCGCCGCAGACCGAAGCGCCAGGTATTGGCTTCCAGCCCGCCCGGTAGACCCAGCGCGGCGCGACTCTCGGCATGCATGCCCCAGCGGATGCCGGCCCCCTCGATCCAGCGCCGCAGCGTGGGCAATTCACTTTCCTGAATACCGAAGCGCGCGCGCAGCGCGGGCACATCCAGCAGGCTGAGTACCTCGCTCACCGGCAGGCGGCTGTCCGGCAGGCGCAGTAATGACTCCAGCGCGATCAGCAGAGGCTCAATACCACGCTGGCCCTGATCGGCCAGAGTGAAGGGAATGTAGCGCTTGTCATCCGGCGTGTATTGACCGAATACAGCCTGCACCGAGGGCGCGTAGGCGTTGACGTCCGGCACCATGACAATGATGTCGCGCGGTTTCAGGCTGGGATCAGCATTGAACCAGGCGAGTAACTGATCATGCAGAATCTCGACCTCGCGCTGGGCGCTATGGGCCAGATGAAAGCAGATGGATTGATCCTGCGCCATTACTGGCGGCCATTGTACGCGGGTCTCGGCCAGCGGACGCAGGTCAAGGATATCCGACTGCAGCTGACCCAGCAGGTACACCGTATCCGGTTCATCGAACAAATCGATGCGCCCACCATTGATGGCCTGAAACTGATGCTCATAACTGGCACGCTCATCGTGGCTGTCGAGCAGGTTGATATAGTCGCGACCCTGCTTTCCCCAAGCTGCAAGCAGGGGATGAGCATGCTGGTGCAAGCTGTTCTCATCCAGATCCAGCGGGCTGCCGGGACGACGCTGCTGACGCTGATACTGGTGACGCAGGAGATCCTGATCACCGACGATATTACCCCAGTGATGCTGGCAGGGATTGAGGACGCAGAGCAGCACCTGACTGAACCGACCGATGGCTGCCAGCGCCTCCAGTGTCTGCGCTGGCAATGACGAGATACCAAACACGATGACCCGGCGCGGCAAGCCAGCGGGGCGTTCACTCAGCTCGGCCAGTTGGCTGACGAAGCGCGGATGGATACCTGCCCGGCTATCCGCCAGACGGGCCTCGCCAACATCCTGCAACAACGCTCGCCATAGCGCAGGCTGCCAGCAGTCGGCTGGCTCCAGCGGTTTTACCCCTTCGCGGGCATGGCGAATCTGGTCGTGACCGGCGGCCCAGTCGCCCAGCCAGTCGGCACGATACACCTGATACTGGTCGAACAGGTCAGCCAGTCGCTCGGCCAGTTGATAGCGCTTGCGGCAATCCTGATCATCGGCCAGGAAACGCTGCAGCGGCTCGAACACCGGCTCATGCATGACCGCCGGCAACAGGCGCATCAGCCGCCAGGTCAGCGGTGCCTTGTCCAGCGACGAGCTGGCCGGTACGGATTCTGCTCCCAGCACGCCCCGGTAGGCATCCCATAGAAAGCGAGCTGGAAGTTTTACATCAAAAGCAGCAGCAATCCCGCAGCCACTGGTTTCGTCATCAGTCACATCCGCGGCCAGCGCCTGCTTGAGCCATTGGGCGATGCCGTTGCTCTGCACCAGCACCACATCATTTTCCAGCGGCCCCAGCGGATACCTGGCCACCCAGTTCACCACCAGCTGGCGCAGGCCTTCCAGGCGATTGCCATGGATGATCATGAAACCTGGTACGAGTGATTCGGCGTCCGACATGCCAGCTCCTGTGCAGCAATGAGGCGGCCGGCTATCTATCCCGGCCCGTCATTCAGATAGTACCAGCCCATTGCGACGTCGCGTGCGCCGGAACGCAAATGGCTGAAACCGGAGCCTGAACTCAGATCACGCTACCCAGGAAACGCCGCTCCCAGGGACTGATTTCGTCCAGGAAATGTTCCAGTTCCACGCGCTTGCATGCCAGATAGCCGTCGATGAATTCATCGGTGAACGCCTCGCGGGCCATGCTGCTGCGTTCCAGCCGACGAATCGCACGGTGCAAAGTGCAGCTCAGACGCAGATCCTCCGGCACCTCGAACTCGCCCTGGGCCGGCAGATCCGGCTCCAGTGCATGATCAATGCCGTGCAGTCCGGCAGCCAGACTGGCCGCTACCGCCAGATAGGGATTGGCATCCGCGCCGGGCACACGGTTCTCCACACGCCGCGCATCCGGCTCACTGGCGGGGACGCGCAGACCGGTGCGACGGTTGTCATTCGACCAGCACAGATTGTTCGGCGAGGCGTAGGTGTGACAGTAGCGCTGATAGGAGTTGATGTTTGGTGCCATCAGCAGGATCAGATCACCCAGATGCGCTTGCATACCGCCGAGATAATACCGGAACGCCGCCGTAGCCTGGAGACTGTCGGGATCAGTGAAGATATTCTGCCCGCTCTGGTCCACCACACTCTGATGGATATGCATCGACGAGCCAGGCATTTTCGACAAGGGCTTGGCCATGCAGACCGCAATCAGGCCGTGCTTGAGGGCAACCTCATGCAGCAGGTACTTGAACAGGAACGTCTGATCGGCGATCAGCAGCGGATCGTCATGGGTGAAGTTGACTTCATACTGACTCAATCCCATCTCGTGCATGACTGCTTCACAGGGAATACCCAGGGCCGTCATAGCGGCCTTCAATTCAGCAAAAAAGGGCTGCAGACCGGTCACCGAACCGACAGCAAAGGCCTGACTACCCACCTCACGGCGGCCATCCAATCCCACCGGTGGGCGAAACGGCTGCTGCACATCGGCGTTCTGTTCGAAGAGATAGAACTCCATCTCGGTGGCCACCTTGGGTGCCCAGCCCCGCGCTGCATAGCCCTCCACCACTCGCTGCAGCATGCTGCGCGAGGACAGTTTGGATGGCGCGCCATCCATCTCCAGTACTTCACACAAGGCCAGCGCCCGCGGCGTCGCCGTCCATGGTGTGATGTGCAGCTGCCCCGGCAGTGGGTGCAGGATGAAGTCGCTGTCATCGTAGCCGTAATAGCGCGGATCGGGATATTCACCGGTCAGACATTGCACCAGCACGCCATAGGCCATCTGCACCCGACGCCCCTCTATGAAATTCCGGGCATGGATCACCTTGCCGCGCGGTATTCCATTCATGTCTGGAATCAGAAACTCAACCTCGCCTATGCCATCCAGGCGCTGGGAAAGAGATTGAGCTGCGGATAGAGAGGTCATGGGGAAAACACCTTGTTGAGACAGCTGCCTGCCTGGAAAAGGCAACGATATTACCGCATTGGCTGCTTGGTGAATAATTTCACTGACCCGCCCCACTGCTGACGCAACGAAAAATCCCCAGCCTGAGCCGGGGATTTTCATGTCGCAAGTCGCCTTAGAAACTCAACAGGCGATCGCCGTCCGCATCCTTGATTCGCGTCGGCAGGCCGATCTCATTGAGCAGATTGATGAAGGGTTTGCAGTCCAACTCTTCAACGTTGACCATCTTCTGCACGTCCCAGACGCCCTGAGCAATCAGAATCGCCGCAGCAACTGGAGGTACACCGGCAGTATAGGAAATGCCCTGGCTGCCCACTTCTTCATAGGCCTCGGCGTGGTCGGCGACATTATAGATGAAGATCTCCTTGTCCTTGCCGTCCTTCTTGCCCTTGACGATGTCACCAATGCAGGTCTTGCCGGTGTATTTCGGGGCCAGCGAGGCCGGGTCGGGCAGCACTGCCTTGACCATCTTGAGCGGCACCACTTCCAGACCCTCTGCGGTAGTGATCGGCTGCTCGGACAGCAGACCCAAACTGTTCAGAACAGTGAATACATTGATGTAGTGATCGCCAAATCCCATCCAGAAGCGAATGTTCGGCACATCCAGATTCTTCGACAGCGAGTGCAGCTCATCGTGACCGGTCATATAGCTCGAGTGCTGGCCGACTACCGGCAGGTCGTCGGTGCGTTTGACCTCGAACATCTTGTTCTGCACCCACTGGCTGTTCTGCCAACTCCACACCCGGCCGGTGAACTCACGGAAATTGATTTCCGGGTCGAAATTGGTAGCGAAATAGTGACCGTGGCTACCCGCGTTGATATCGATGATGTCGATATCGCTGACACTGTCAAAATACTCATTCACCCCGATTGCTGCATAGGCGTTGACCACGCCCGGGTCAAAACCCACCCCGAGGATGGCAGTAACCTTATTCTCTGCACACAGCTCGCGGCGCTTCCACTCATAGTTGGCATACCACGGCGGTGTTTCGCAGATCTTGTCTGGGTCTTCGTGGATGGCGGTGTCGAGGTAGGCGGCGCCGGTCTCGATACAGGCCTGCAAGACCGACATGTTGATGAAAGGCGATCCGACGTTGATGACCAGTTGCGACTGTGTCTTGGCAATCAGAGCCTTGGTTGCCTCGATATCGAGCGCATCCAGAGCATGGGCTTGCAATTCACCGGCAGTTTTCAGACTGCCCTTTTCCCGCACGCTGTCGACTATTTCCTGACACTTCTCGACAGTACGCGAGGCGATATGGATGTTACCCAGCACGTCATTATGCTGCGCACACTTGTGCGCGACGACCTGAGCCACTCCTCCGGCACCAATAATCAGAACGTTTCTCTTCATTTCTCTTCCTCTGAATGCCTCCTCGGCTTGGGCATGACCTCAGGAGAGGGCACTTACAAAATCTTCGAATCCGAATTCCCGGACCAGTTCAACCTCACCATCAAGCTGGCGTACAGCGATGGATGGCATCCTTACGCCATTGAACCAGTTCTTCTTTACCATGGTGTAACCTGCAGCATCGATGAACGAAAGACGATCACCTACCTGCAGTTCGCGATCAAATCTGAACTCGCCGAAAATATCACCGGCCAGGCAGGACTTGCCGCAGACCATATATTCATGGGCGCCATCACAGGGCTCCATTCTCGCCGGCTGACGATATATCAACAGGTCCAGCATGTGCGCTTCAATGGAACTGTCGACCACGGCCAGTTGTTTGCCGTTATACAGCGTATCCAGCACTGACACTTCGAGTGAGGTACTCATGGTGATAGCTGCTTCGCCTGGCTCCAGGTACACCTGTACGCCGTACTGCTCGGAGAATTGCTTCAGACGAGCACAGAACTGATCCAACGGATAGCCTTCGCCGGTGAAATGAATTCCACCACCCAGGCTGACCCACTGCACCTGCTTCAGCAATTCACCGAAGCGCTCCTCGATCTGCTGCAACATGCTGTCGAACAGGGCGAAATCACTGTTCTCACAATTGTTGTGGATCATGAAGCCGGATATCTGGTCGACAACCTGCTCGACCTTCTGTGCGTCCCATTCGCCCAGTCGGCTGAACGGACGTGCCGGGTCAGCAATCAGCCAGTCGGAACTGCTGATCTGCGGGTTGAGTCGCAGCCCCCGGGTGTGATTGGCCGAGACATCGGCAAAACGCTGCAGCTGGCTGATGGAGTTGAAGATGACCTTGTCCGAATGGGCCAGCACCTCTTCAATTTCATCATCGGCATAGGCCACGCTGTAGGCATGAGTCTCGCCGTCGAACTTGAGCTTGCCGAGTTTGACCTCGTACAGCGACGATGACGTGGTGCCGTCCATGTATTCCTGCATTAGGTCGAATACCGACCAGGTAGCAAAACACTTGAGCGCCAACAATGCCTTGGCGCCGGAGTGCTCGCGCACATAGGCGATTTTTTCCATGTTGCGCTGCAGTTTGATCTTGTCGATCAGGTAATACGGCGTCTTGATCACGATGTCATGGCCCTCGAATTCGCCGGGCGCGGAGCCAGGCAATTACGCAAACGGGCGATTATAGTGCAAAGGGGACGGTGCTTCGAGGGAATTTGGTCGGCGACAGCTTTGATTCAGTACGGCGTATTGCGGAAACAGCCCAGGGCAGAGCGCCCCGGGCTGAAGGGATCAGAAGTTGTAGCGCAGGCCGATGGAGGCGAAGTCCACATCGTATTCATCTGCCACGTCCTGATAACGCTCGAATTCAGCCACCAGCTCAATCTGCGGAGTAAAAGCGTAGGATGCACCAACCCCAAACGAGCTAACCCACTCGGTAACCGACTCCTTTCCTTCTGCAAAGGTACCAATGCCAACGACTGATACCTTTTCCTTAACTTCGGTTTTGAGTTTATGGTATCCGATCTTGCCGAGCAGCTTGAAGCGGTCAAAGGGCAACGTACCAACCACATTCGCACCGAAGCCATCAGTGCCTCCGGTAACCTTGGCGTTCAATGTATCGATACCGTCGCTCAGTCTTGCTTTATATGTAACTGTACCCAAATCTATGTATTGAAACTCCAAACCGACGTGACGATTTATTTGAATGCCCGCGCCAACTTTGAATGCAGAGTCCTGCTCATCATAATCCGACCCGAACCCCAGCCCGAAGTCGTTGGCAGTGATACCTAACTCGCGATCCAGTCCGCTAATATAGTCAGGTGTATCTGCATCAGACTTCCCGATATTACCAAACAGATAACCATTAGGCTGAATTTCGGCGGCCTGAACACCAGCAACCATTGCACCAGAAACCAGGATCGCCAACAGTGACTTACGCAACATGAACTTACTCCATTCCATTCTATGGGGCTGCTCGATAGCAGCCGTTCCTTGCCTACATCAAGTACGCGTTTCGGATATTAATCACTGCTCGAGATAATGTCACGCCAATATCAGATCATCGCGGCCGGGTCGTCCAGCTCACCGATTTCCCAGCGTATCGCTTCAGGCGCCTGCTCTTCATGTCCGAAAATATGAGCGACTCGCGGCGCGGCAAAACAGTGATCGCCCCGGGACGGTTGCCAGCTGTTGAATTGCGCGTGAGTGATGCCGACTTCCCAGTGTTCCTGCGCCTCCCAGCCGATGGGGGACAACTCCAGTCGTACCTCGGCCCCCACCAGACTGATTGATTCGATACGTAGCGGAAGGTTCGCATGCGCAGCTGGCATGCTCTGCAGACTGACTTCATGCGGACGCATATACAGTTGCGCCGCCTGCTCTGCCGCATTGGCAGGCAGACGCACCCAGGCATCGCCCTGGCTCAGCGACGAACCCTGCTGGTCGCCGGCGAAGACGTTCACATGACCGAGGAAGTCGAACACAAAGCGGCTGGTTGGCTCGGCATAAAGCTGTTGCGGTCTATCTACCTGCTCGATCCGCCCTGCACTCATCACCGCCACCTGATCGGACAGCTCCAGCGCCTCCTCTTGGTCATGGGTGACAAAGACGCTGGTGAAATGAAACTCCGCATGCAGAGCGCGCAGCCAACGGCGCAGATCCTTACGCACCTTGGCATCCAGAGCGCCGAAGGGCTCATCCAGCAACAGGATCTGAGGCTTCATCGACAGAGCGCGCGCCAGGGCAATACGCTGCTTCTGGCCACCGGACAGCTGTGCCGGATAACGCTCAGCCAGCTGACCGAGCTGGACCATCTCCAGCAACATGTCGACGCGCTTGCGAATCTCCGCCGCAGGTGGCCGCTCCCGTGCAGGCAGCACCTCCAAACCAAAGGCCACATTCTGCGCCACCGTCATATGCCGGAACAGCGCGTAATGTTGAAACACGAAGCCGACCTTGCGTTCGCGCACGTGCAAATTGGTAACGTCTTCGCCATGAAAGAGAATTCGTCCGCTATCGGCGGTTTCCAGACCGGCAATGATGCGCAGCAAGGTGGTCTTGCCCGATCCGGATGGCCCCAGCAGACCCACCAGTTGACCATCCGGGATGTCCAGCGAGATGTTCTTCAGTGCCTGAAAGGAGCCAAAATGCTTGCTAATACCTTCTATGGAAATACTCATCAGCGATTATCCGATTGTTCATTCAGAGGAGCACGCTGACGTGCCTGCCGCCACTCCACAAAACTTTTCACAATAATGGTCAGCAGCGCGATACCGGCCAGCAACGATGCACTGGCAAAAGCGCCAACCACGTTGTAATCCTGATACAGCAGCTCGACGTGCAATGACAGGGTGTTAGTCTGACCACGGATGTTGCCCGATACCACGGATACCGCGCCGAACTCACCAACCGCCCGCGCGTTGGTCAGCACCACGCCATACAGCAGCGCCCATTGAATGTTCGGCAGGGTAACCCGACGGAACAACTGCCAGCCGGTGGCACCCAGAACCACGCTCGCCTCTTCTTCCTCGCGCCCCTGTTGCTGCATCAGCGGGATCAGCTCGCGGGCCACGAAAGGACAGGTCACGAATACCGTCACCATCACGATACCCGGCCAGGAGAACATCAGCTGCATATCCCGATCGATCAGCCAGCTGCCCAACCAGCCATTGCTGCCATACAACAGCAGATACAACAGACCGGCGACCACAGGCGAGACGGCGAAGGGGATGTCGATCAGCGTGATCAAGGCCTTGCGTCCGGGGAAGTCGAAGCGCGTCACCAGCCAGGCCAGCAGCACCCCGAAAACCAGGTTGATGGGCACCGTCAGCGCTGCCACCATCAGGGTCAACCCGATTGCGTGCAGGGTGTAGCTGTTGGTCAGGTTGGCCCAGTAATTGGCGCCGCCAGCGGAAAATGCCTGGGTGAAAATGATGATCAGCGGTATGACCAGCATCAATATGGTCATCAGCATGGCCAAACCGATCAATGACCATTTCACCCAGGACTGATCACCTGCGCGCATTGTTTTGCGTTCATGCATGCTCGTTACCGTCCGTGCGACCGGCGCAGATATCGCGCCTGCCATAGATTGATACCCAGCAGCAGAATCAGCGAAGCGATCAGTACCACCGACGCGATGGCGCTGGCAGCCGCAGCATCGAACTCCTGCAGTCGCACAAAGATCATCAGGCTGATGATCTCACTGACGTAGGGCATGTTGCCGGCGATGAAGATCACCGCACCGAATTCACCAAGACTGCGCGTGAACGATAAGGCCACACCGGTCATCAGTGCCGGCCACATCGCCGGAAACAGTATTCTGCGAAACACCGTCCAATCAGAGGCACCCAGACTCACCGCTGCCTCTTCATCCTCGGGTGCCAGGTCTTCCAAGACAGGTTGAACCGTTCGCACTACAAAAGGCAGACTGGTGAACGACATCGCTACTATGATGCCCAGCGGGGTGAACGCCACCTTGATGCCAAGAGCAGTGAAGAACTGCCCGTACCAACCATCTGCAGCAAACAATGCGGTCAAGGTGATCCCGGCGACAGCCGTGGGCAATGCAAACGGCAAGTCGATCAGCGCATCCATGATGCGCTTGCCGGGGAAGTCGTAGCGTACCAGCACCCAGGCCAGTAACAGCCCCACCAGGCCGTTGATCATCGACGCAATCGCCGCAGTCCACAAGGTGACCTTATAGGAGGCGACTACCCGCTCATCGGTGACCACCGCCCAATATTGTTCCCAGCCCATGCCAGTGGTCTGCATGATCAGACCAGTGAGTGGCAACAACAGGACGATACTGATGAAGAACAGCGAGACACCGAGACTCAAAGCAAAACCCGGCAAGACACGCTTGCCGGGTTGGCTGGAACGACCCGGTAACAGACCGGAAAAAGATCGATTCATCTGAAAGCTATTTTACCGACGTTGAAGTTGGTCAAGTTTACCACCACTGGCGAAATGCACCTTCATGACATTTTCCCAGCTACCGCCAATCTCTTCCACCGGCAACAATTCGACTTCCGGGAACTGCTCGGAGAATTCGGCCTTCACCGTCTCGTTATGCACGCGGTTATAGAAACCGGCAATCAAGCGCTGGGCATCTTCGGAATACAGCCCTTCCAGATAGGCCTTGGCCAGCTCTTCGGTTCCATTGTGCTTGACGCTCTTGTCGATCCAGGTAACCGGGAACTCTGCCAGGAAGCTGATCTTCGGCACTACCACTTCATAATCTGCATTCTGCGCGGCAATGTTGTTCACTTCCGACTCGAAAGTCAGCAGCACATCCCCGATGCCGCGCTCAACGAAGGTCGTGGTCGCACCACGGCCACCGGTGTCGAATACGGCGACATTACCCAGCATGGTGCGCAAGAAGCCATCAATCGCTTCCTGATCATCACCGTAGGTCTTCTGTGCGTAGCCCAGAGCAGCGAGATAGGTGTAGCGGCCATTGCCAGAGGTCTTCGGGTTGGGTAGTACCGAGCTCACGTCATCACGAGCCAGGTCGTCCCAGTTCTTGATGTTCTTCGGGTTACCCTTGCGAACCAGGAAAGCCATGGTCGAATAATACGGCGAACTGGAATTGGGCAATCGATCGCGCCAATCTTCCGGAATCAGGTTGCCGCGCTCATGCAGGATGTCGACATCGGTCACCTGATTATAAGTAACCACATCCGCCCGCAGCCCTTGGATAATGGCTTGGGCCTGACGAGAGGAGCCTGCATGCGACTGTTTTACCTCAACAGTCTTGCCGGTCTCTTTCTGCCATTGCTCGGTGAACAGCTCGTTGTAGGCAGAGAACAATTCGCGAGCAATATCATAGGATGAGTTGAGCAACTCCTGATCCGCCGCCTGGGCGTGACCAACGGACAAACCGACGCTCAACATCAGCACACCACCGAGATGGCTGGCTCGCTTGAACAAAGAACGGTTGGTGGTCATACATCCTCCAGGCAGATTATTGCAATGGGTTAATCAGGCCGAAGAGCATAACGAAGCCACCTCTATATAACAATATATGCGTTATACCGTTTTGCTTATTACTCCAAACGATAAGTAATAAGCATCAAGATTTTGGACGGCACAAAGAGAAACACCCCGACCTGTTTCCAGATCGGGGTGTTTCGGTATAGCGCTTGACGATGACCTACTCTCACATGGGGAAACCCCACACTACCATCGGCGATGCATCGTTTCACTGCTGAGTTCGGAATGGGATCAGGTGGTTCCAATGCTCTATGGTCGTCAAGCAATTCGTTGCTGTGCGTTTGTCAGTCCACACGGCGTAAAGGGTGGGAAAAGTGATAGTTGTTTATCAGACAAGGTTAAGGACTTGCAATCTCCTGCAGTTCCAGACTGTCGTTCAATGCGTCAAGCCATAGGCCCAAATTGTTTGGGTGTTATATGGTCAAGCCACACGGGCAATTAGTACTGGTTAGCTCAACGCCTCACAGCGCTTACACACCCAGCCTATCAACGTCGTAGTCTTCGACGGCCCTTCAGGGGGATCAAGTCCCCGGTGAGATCTCATCTTGAGGCAAGTTTCCCGCTTAGATGCTTTCAGCGGTTATCTTTTCCGAACGTAGCTACCCGGCAATGCCACTGGCGTGACAACCGGAACACCAGAGGTTCGTCCACTCCGGTCCTCTCGTACTAGGAGCAGCCCCTCTCAAATCTCAAACGTCCACGGCAGATAGGGACCGAACTGTCTCACGACGTTCTAAACCCAGCTCGCGTACCACTTTAAATGGCGAACAGCCATACCCTTGGGACCGGCTTCAGCCCCAGGATGTGATGAGCCGACATCGAGGTGCCAAACACCGCCGTCGATATGAACTCTTGGGCGGTATCAGCCTGTTATCCCCGGAGTACCTTTTATCCGTTGAGCGATGGCCCTTCCATACAGAACCACCGGATCACTAAGACCTACTTTCGTACCTGCTCGACGTGTTGGTCTCGCAGTCAAGCGCGCTTTTGCCTTTATACTCTACGCACGATTTCCGACCGTGCTGAGCGCACCTTCGTACTCCTCCGTTACTCTTTAGGAGGAGACCGCCCCAGTCAAACTACCCACCATACACTGTCCTCGATCCGGATAACGGACCAGAGTTAGAACCTCAAAGTTGCCAGGGTGGTATTTCAAGGTTGGCTCCACGCGAACTGGCGTCCACGTTTCACAGCCTCCCACCTATCCTACACAAGCAAATTCAAAGTCCAGTGCAAAGCTATAGTAAAGGTTCACGGGGTCTTTCCGTCTAGCCGCGGATACACTGCATCTTCACAGCGATTTCAATTTCACTGAGTCTCGGGTGGAGACAGCGCCGCCATCATTACGCCATTCGTGCAGGTCGGAACTTACCCGACAAGGAATTTCGCTACCTTAGGACCGTTATAGTTACGGCCGCCGTTTACCGGGGCTTCGATCAAGAGCTTCGCCGAAGCTAACCCCATCAATTAACCTTCCGGCACCGGGCAGGCGTCACACCCTATACGTCCACTTTCGTGTTTGCAGAGTGCTATGTTTTTAATAAACAGTTGCAGCGGCCTGGTATCTTCGACCAGCCAGAGCTTACGGAGCAAGTCCTTCACCCTAGCCGGCGCACCTTCTCCCGAAGTTACGGTGCCATTTTGCCTAGTTCCTTCACCCGAGTTCTCTCAAGCGCCTTGGTATTCTCTACCTGACCACCTGTGTCGGTTTGGGGTACGATTTCTGGTTACCTGAAGCTTAGAGGCTTTTCCTGGAAGCATGGCATCAACCACTTCTCCTTCTAAAAAGAAGGATCGTCATCAGTTCTCGGCCTTGAGATCCCGGATTTACCTGAGATCTCAGCCTACCACCTTAAACACGGACAACCAACGCCGTGCTGGCCTAGCCTTCTCCGTCCCCCCATCGCAGTAACCAGAAGTACGGGAATATTAACCCGTTTCCCATCGACTACACCTTTCGGTCTCGCCTTAGGGGTCGACTCACCCTGCGTCGATTAACGTTGCGCAGGAACCCTTGGTCTTCCGGCGTGGGAGTTTTTCACTCCCATTGTCGTTACTCATGTCAGCATTCGCACTTCTGATACCTCCAGCCAACTTCTCAATTGACCTTCACAGGCTTACAGAACGCTCCTCTACCGCACATCCTAAGATGCACCCGTAGCTTCGGTGTATGGTTTGAGCCCCGTTACATCTTCCGCGCAGGCCGACTCGACTAGTGAGCTATTACGCTTTCTTTAAAGGATGGCTGCTTCTAAGCCAACCTCCTAGCTGTCTAAGCCTTCCCACATCGTTTCCCACTTAACCATAACTTTGGGACCTTAGCTGACGGTCTGGGTTGTTTCCCTTTTCACGACGGACGTTAGCACCCGCCGTGTGTCTCCCGTGCTCTGCACTCACTGGTATTCGGAGTTTGCATGGGGTTGGTAAGTCGGGATGACCCCCTAGCCCAAACAGTGCTCTACCCCCAGTGGTGATACACGAGGCGCTACCTAAATAGCTTTCGAGGAGAACCAGCTATCTCCGAGCTTGATTAGCCTTTCACTCCTATCCACAAGTCATCCGCTAACTTTTCAACGGTAGTCGGTTCGGTCCTCCAGTGCCTGTTACGGCACCTTCAACCTGCCCATGGATAGATCGCCCGGTTTCGGGTCTATACCCAGCAACTAAACGCCCTATTAAGACTCGGTTTCCCTACGCCTCCCCTAGACGGTTAAGCTCGCTACTGAATATAAGTCGCTGACCCATTATACAAAAGGTACGCAGTCACCGAACAAGTCGGCTCCCACTGCTTGTACGCATACGGTTTCAGGATCTATTTCACTCCCCTCACAGGGGTTCTTTTCGCCTTTCCCTCACGGTACTGGTTCACTATCGGTCAGTCAGGAGTATTTAGCCTTGGAGGATGGTCCCCCCATGTTCAGTCAACGTTTCACGTGCGCCGACCTACTCGATTTCACGGCAAAGAGTCTTTCGTGTACGGGGCTATCACCCACTATGGCCGCCTTTCCCACAGCGTTCCACTAGACTCAATACCGCTTAAGGGCTGCTCCCCGTTCGCTCGCCACTACTTGGGGAATCTCGGTTGATTTCTTTTCCTCCGGGTACTTAGATGTTTCAGTTCCCCGGGTTCGCCTCACACACCTATGTATTCAGTGTGTGATACCCAGCTTATGCTGGGTGGGTTTCCCCATTCAGATATCTCCGGATCAAAGGTCGTTTGCCACCTCCCCGAAGCTTTTCGCAGGCTACCACGTCTTTCATCGCCTCTGACTGCCAAGGCATCCACCGTATGCGCTTATTCACTTGACCATATAACCCCAAACAATCTGCTTGCGCTGATCGCTTGCTGCCATACGTCTTGACATGATTTCACGACAATCCGGAACTTGCACTTGAGATCACAAGTTACCTTAGCCATAACGTGTGCAGTGAAACACCCGTTATGTCTTGTCTACTTCTATCACTTTTCCACATTGTTAAAGAGCGACTGATCAAAGATCAGACATCAATCATCCCATCATAAACCTGCGGGATAATTCATGTATGAACTCTTATCGAGTACCGGCGATGTTGGTCAATCTTCCAAGCCTGCATGCTGACCTGGTGGAGCCAAGCGGGATCGAACCGCTGACCTCCTGCGTGCAAGGCAGGCGCTCTCCCAGCTGAGCTATGGCCCCGTTCAGACCTGACGAATCTGACACCTCGATAATTGGTGGGTCTGGGCAGATTCGAACTGCCGACCTCACCCTTATCAGGGGTGCGCTCTAACCAACTGAGCTACAGACCCAATTATCTCGGGCTGCCACCGTTGCTGCTTGGAGTACAGGCCCAATCGCCTTTCTTTCGGAATCAAGTAATTCGTGTGAGTGCTTGAAAAACAGAGGTGATCTTTCGATTAAGGAGGTGATCCAGCCGCAGGTTCCCCTACGGCTACCTTGTTACGACTTCACCCCAGTCATGAATCACACCGTGGTAACCGTCCTCCCGAAGGTTAGACTAGCTACTTCTGGTGCAACCCACTCCCATGGTGTGACGGGCGGTGTGTACAAGGCCCGGGAACGTATTCACCGTGGCATTCTGATCCACGATTACTAGCGATTCCGACTTCATGGAGTCGAGTTGCAGACTCCAATCCGGACTACGAGAGACTTTATGGGATTAGCTCCACCTCGCGGCTTGGCAACCCTTTGTATCCCCCATTGTAGCACGTGTGTAGCCCTGGCCGTAAGGGCCATGATGACTTGACGTCATCCCCACCTTCCTCCGGTTTGTCACCGGCAGTCTCCTTAGAGTGCCCACCATAACGTGCTGGTAACTAAGGACAAGGGTTGCGCTCGTTACGGGACTTAACCCAACATCTCACGACACGAGCTGACGACAGCCATGCAGCACCTGTGTCTGAGTTCCCGAAGGCACCAATCCATCTCTGGAAAGTTCTCAGCATGTCAAGGCCAGGTAAGGTTCTTCGCGTTGCTTCGAATTAAACCACATGCTCCACCGCTTGTGCGGGCCCCCGTCAATTCATTTGAGTTTTAATCTTGCGACCGTACTCCCCAGGCGGTCAACTTAGTGCGTTAGCTGCGCCACTAAGAACTCAAGGTTCCCAACGGCTAGTTGACATCGTTTACGGCGTGGACTACCAGGGTATCTAATCCTGTTTGCTCCCCACGCTTTCGCACCTCAGTGTCAGTATCAGTCCAGGTAGTCGCCTTCGCCACTGGTGTTCCTTCCTATATCTACGCATTTCACCGCTACACAGGAAATTCCACTACCCTCTACCGTACTCTAGTTCAGCAGTTATGAAAGCAGTTCCCAGGTTGAGCCCGGGGATTTCACACCCATCTTACTGAACCACCTACGCGCGCTTTACGCCCAGTAATTCCGATTAACGCTTGCACCCTCTGTATTACCGCGGCTGCTGGCACAGAGTTAGCCGGTGCTTATTCTGTCGGTAACGTCAAAGTTGCAGCGTATTAAGCTACAACCCTTCCTCCCAACTTAAAGTGCTTTACAATCCTAAGACCTTCTTCACACACGCGGTATGGCTGGATCAGGCTTTCGCCCATTGTCCAATATTCCCCACTGCTGCCTCCCGTAGGAGTCTGGACCGTGTCTCAGTTCCAGTGTGACTGATCATCCTCTCAGACCAGTTACGGATCGCGGCCTTGGTGAGCCATTACCTCACCAACAAGCTAATCCGACCTGGGCTCATCTGATAGCGCAAGGTCCGAAGATCCCCTGCTTTCTCCCGTAGGACGTATGCGGTATTAGCGTTCGTTTCCGAACGTTATCCCCCACTACCAGGCAGATTCCCAGGCATTACTCACCCGTCCGCCGCTAAATCAGGGAGCAAGCTCCCGTCATCCGCTCGACTTGCATGTGTTAGGCCTACCGCCAGCGTTCAATCTGAGCCATGATCAAACTCTTCAGTTAAAATACTGATTGGGTTTTGAGAAAACCCTAAACTTGGCTCAGCCGTACAAAAAATTCTATAAACTCGATGAATTCACAGAGTAACTTGCTTAGGCTGATAATCTTGCGATCATCTCTCCATTGAGCAAGCACCCACACGAATTACTTGATTCCAATTTGTTAAAGAGCGATTCGGTCTGCGTTTCCGCTTAACCAAGGCCGCGCATTCTACGCTAACCTTCTGATCTGTCAAGCGTTTTTTGTGAGGCTTTTCAGCGCTGCACCGCTTGGCACATCGGCCTGGAACGCTGCTGCTGTTCCGGACCAGGGAGGCGCATTCTACAGGAGTAAAACCCCTTGTCAACGCCTTCCTGAAATTCCTTTCTCACCCTGAAGAAGCGACCAAACCGGCCTCTTCAGTGAGCGGCGCATTCTACGCCGTTTCGCTTGCCTGTCAACCCCCAAGTTATCGCTAACTTATTGATTGGCCTGGGCTTTTTTCAAAGCACCGCGGCTTGCGAGGGGCGAATTATAGACCCCTCAGCTTTTCCGTCAAGGGGTTTTTACGGTAATTCTGGCAAACTTCTTCTTGCCCGCCTGGCAGACGTACACCGATCCGGTCTTGAACATGAATCCCCGACCGACCACCTCGCCATCCACCTTCACTGAACCGGCACTCAGAAGATCCCGCGCCGCTGCCGCATTCTTTGCCATCCCCGCACGATTGAGTGCAGCCGATACCGGTAGATCAGACTCCGCCTCCAGCACTACTTCCGGCAAATCCTCGGGCAGCTCACCCTCCTTCAGCCTGTTACCCGCTGAACGATGAGCGCTGGCCGCCGCCTCCTCACCATGGAAACGCGCAACCAACTCTTCCGCCAACTTTATCTTGATATCCCGTGGATTGGCACCGGCCTCGACATTTGCACGCAAGCCACTGATCTCTTCCATGCTGCGGAAGCTGAGCAATTCAAAGTAACGCCACATCAACGAATCCGGCATAGACACTATCTTGTTGTACATCACGCCCGGCTGATCATTGATGCCGACATAGTTGCCGAGCGATTTGGACATTTTCATCTCACCATCCAGCCCAACCAGTAGCGGCATGGTCAATGTTATCTGCGGCTCCTGCCCATACTGACGCTGCAGCTCTCGCCCCATCAGCAGGTTGAATTTCTGGTCGGTGCCACCCAGCTCGATATCAGCCCGCATCGCGACCGAGTCATAGCCCTGTATCAATGGATAGAGGAATTCATGAATCGCAATTGCCTGATTACCCTTATAGCGCTTGTCGAAATCATCCCGCTCAAGCATTCGCGCCACGGTGTACTTACCCGCCAGCTGGATCATGTCGGCAGCGGAAAAGGCATCCATCCACTCCGAATTGAAAATCACCTGGGTGCGCTCCCTATCCAGAATCTTGAACACCTGCTCCTTATAGGTCTCGGCGTTCGCCAATACCTGTTCGCGAGTCAGCGGCGGACGGGTACTGTTCTTGCCACTCGGATCGCCAATCATGCCGGTGAAGTCACCAATGAGAAACAACACCTCGTGCCCCAGGTCCTGGAACTGACGCAGCTTATTGATGAGAACGGTGTGACCAAGATGCAGATCCGGCGCCGTCGGGTCGAAACCGGCCTTGACGCGTAGCGGTGTACCGCGCTCAAGCTTGGCCAGCAGCTCGGCTTCCACCAGTATTTCGTCCGCCCCGCGCTTGATCAGCGCCAACTGCTCGTCAACCGGTTTCATGCGTGATTCCTGTCTGTGAAGATTGATAGAGGTCAAAGAAGAAAGGCGGCAAACGATACAACATTGACGATCAAGATTAAACTTGCAACGCCTGATGCCGACATAACTCGCGTAGCACAAACTGAAAAATGGCGCCGGTAACCTGACAGGCGGACGCGCAAAAGCTTGCCTTGAGGCACTTTCAGTTATATTTTAGCAAGTTAGTCAACATTTCACAGAATCAACTACAAGAGCGCTTATGGGCCATCACAAGTCAAAGTCACCGCGCTACCCTAAAAGCCATCTTATGGCCGCCAGTGGTATCGCCGCCGCGCTGAGCATTTTTCTGCTCGTCATCCCCACCACCGAAGTCGAAGCCAAGAAGACTCTGGTCCAGCTCGAACTGCAGGATATGCAGCTGGACAACTCGAAATCCGCTCTCTCTGAAGAGTTGGATGCACTGATCAGTGAAACAGTCACAATCAGCTCTCCGCTGGAAATGACCAGCACCTCCGAGTCGCTGAATACCGCCGCGTCTCCGGAGATCGTTCAAACCGGCCTCGCGCTACCCCTCGTGTCGGAAGAAGCAGCAGAAGCTGCTGCCTCGCCCGCCCCTGAATGGTCAAGCGTAACGGTCACCACTGGCGATACCCTGTCGATCCTGTTTCAGAATGCCGGCCTGTCGGCCAATACGCTGCATTCGGTCATCAGCAGCAGCAAGGAAGCCAGAGCGTTCACTCGCCTTCGCGCTGGCCAGGAACTCGAATTCAAACTGGACGACAACGGCGAGCTGCTCGGCATGCGCTCCAAGCTGAACAGCCTCGAGACTATCCAGATTGATCGCGATGGTGACGACTATGCGTTCAGCAAAGACGTTATCGAGCCCGAGATCAGCACCCGCTTCGCCAATGGCACTATCAACAGCTCGCTGTTTGTCGCCGCTCAGAATGCCGGGCTGTCGCACAACCTGACCATGCAGATGGCAAATATTTTTGGCTATGACGTGGATTTCGCCCGCGAAATTCGCCAGGGCGACAGTTTCGAAGTGTTATTCGAGGACAAACATGTCGGCGATCAGCGCGTCGGCAGCGGCAATATTCTTGCTGCCCGTTTCACCAACCGCGGCCGCACCTTCACCGCAGTGCGTTATACCGACAGCAGCGGCAACAGCAGCTACTATCGTGCTGACGGTACCAGCATGCGCAAGGCTTTCATTCGCACCCCGGTTGAATTCGCCCGCATCAGTTCACGCTTCAACCCCAACCGCCGCCACCCTGTATTGAACAAGATCCGCGCGCACAATGGTGTGGATTATGCTGCCGCCACCGGCACCCCGATCAAGGCAACCGGCGACGGCCGCGTGGTTCATGCGGGACGCAAGGGTGGATACGGTAATACCGTGGTCATCAAGCATGGCCAGACCTACCAGACCCTATATGCACATATGAGCCGCTACGCCAAAGGGATCAAGTCCGGCAGCAACGTCGCCCAAGGCCAGATCATCGGCTATGTCGGCATGACAGGACTGGCCACAGGACCACATCTGCATTATGAATTCCGCGTCAGTGGCCGGCACGTGGACCCACTCAGCGTCAAGCTTCCGGCGTCCGACCCCATCGCAAACAACGAACGCACCAAGTTCATGGCGCTGAGCGATCAGATGATGGCCAGTCTCGACCAGCAGGGTGGCACACAGCTGGCCCAGCTGGACGAGTAAGTGGAACAGCTGTATGTCGGTATCATGTCAGGCACCAGCCTGGATGGTATCGACATCGCCCTGACCTCCTTTTCCCCATCAGCACAGCGCGCCACCCTGATGGGCGCGCTGTGCATGCCTTTCCCCACTGCCCTGCGTAATGACCTGCTTTCGCTCTGCCAACCGGGCGCGGACGAAATTCACCGTGCCGGCATTGCAGGCCAGCAGTGGGCTACGCTGGCGGCGCAGGGGGTGAACCGGCTATTGCAGCAGCAAGGCATTGCCAATAGCCAGATATCGGCTATCGGCAGCCATGGCCAAACCATTCGCCATCATCCCGAATCCAGTTTCAGCGTTCAGATTGGCGCGCCAGCGCTGCTGGCAGAGCTGTGTGGTATCGATGTGATTTGTGATTTTCGCAACCGCGATCTGGCGGCCGGCGGCGAAGGCGCACCTCTGGTACCGGCTTTTCACGCCTGGCTGCTGACCTCTGCGCAACATACCCGGGCGCTGGTGAATATTGGCGGCTTTGCCAACATGACGTTGCTTGGCGAAGGGCGCGTCAGTGGCTTCGACAGCGGCCCCGGGAATGTGCTGCTGGATTACTGGGCGCAGCGACACATGGGCCAGCTGTTCGACGCTGACGGTGCATGGGCACGGAGCGGCCAGGTAGTGCCGAGATTATTGGAAAACATGCTGCAGGACCCGTACTTCAGTCGCGGCGCGCCGAAAAGCACGGGGCGGGAGTATTTTCATCCAGCCTGGCTGGAACAGCGGCTCAGCAGGCGGCAGGACAAACCGGTCGATGTACAGGCAACCCTGCTGGAACTGACTGCCCGGACCATTGTCGATGCACTGGCAAGCTGCCAACCACCAGCGGAAGAGGTTTATATCTGTGGAGGCGGGGTACGCAACGGCTGGCTCATGGAGCGTCTGCAACAACTGCTGGCTCCCAGGTCCATCCATAGCACAGCGGTTCTGGACGTGGACCCGGACTGGATGGAGGCGATCGCCTTTGCCTGGCTGGCGTGGCGCTGCACATCACGCCAGAGTGGTAATCTGCCGGCGGTTACCGGCGCCCGCGGCGAGCGCATTCTGGGGGCGATATATCCCGCCTGAATAGCGCCCGGCGGACGTCAGATGGAGAATGACGAACCGCAACCGCAGGTCGTGGTGGCGTTGGGGTTGTTGATGACGAACCGAGAACCCTCCAGCCCTTCCAGGTAATCCACTTCCGAGCCGGCCAGATACTGGAAACTCATCGGGTCAATCACCAACCTGACGCCGCCGCGTTCAACCACGGTATCGTCTTCGGCCAATTCGTCATCAAAGGTGAAACCGTACTGGAAGCCGGAACAACCGCCCCCGGTCACGAATACACGCAAACTCAGGCGTTCGTTACCCTCTTCCTCGATCAGCGCGCGAACCTTGCCCACGGCACTATCGGAAAACTGCATCGCAGCAGGGGTAAAAACTTCAGCACTAGACATACAACCTCCGGCGGCAAGTGCCGCAGCACAACAAGCCGGCTATTATCCATTTATCCGACTCTTTTGGTCAACTACTCTTCAGCTGCGGGGGCATCAACTCATTGCCAGCATCCGCGCTCTGCCCTTCACCGAGGTAGTGCAGCTGCCCGTTGATCTGCGCACCCGAAACCATTTCCATGAAGCGATAATACAGATCACCGTCGACACGAGCTTCGGCATCCAGCTGCAGATGTTCGAAAGCGTGCACATCACCGACTATCACGCCATTCACCAGCACGCTCGGTGCCTTGATGATTCCTTCCACATAGCCTTCCTGCCCGACAGCTATCGCGCCCTCGTCCGCATCAATATTACCGATGACCCGCCCTTCGACTTTTACCGCTCCGCTGAAACGCAGATTACCACGCAGTTCTGTATCCCCGGCGATGAAGGTGGTCTTGCCAGCGGGTTGATTGATACCCGCTCTCTTGCGCTTATTCAAATTCAACATCAGGATCTGACTCCCGTTTCGGTCCATTCCATTGTCTGTTCAAGCAGCAGCTTGCCATCCTGTTCGGCACGCAGATGCACGCTTTCCGGCACAAAGCCCACCGGTAGCATCAGCTCGGCATCGTTACCATTTGCCGGCACCACCTGAAAATACCGAAAATTCAGCTCTAATGCGCTGATTCTGCCGCCAGTGAGCTCGGACAAGCTTACCCGGGTGTCTTTGCCTTCGAGCTTACCCTGCACCGACACGGTCAAACTCGCCTGAACGGTATCACTTTCATTGCCGACGCGACTTACCATCACCTTGTACCGGAAAACGCCGGGCACATCAGTGGCCTGCAATTCGAAGGCCTGAAAGCGTACGCCCGGGTTCATCGCGTTGGGCGCCAAGGCACCCTGATACTGGGCCAGATCCTGCTGCAGACGGAACAACTGCTGCTCAAGATCATCAATGGTCTGCTGCCCATCACTGGCGGACTGACGTGCCACCAGCAGATCCACTTCGAGCTGCTGGTGACGTAGACGAGTCTCCTCCAGCTCGGTCTGGATACCGCTACGCTCCTGTTGCAGGCGCTGATAATCCTGCATTTGCGAGGAATTCATCGCCGCCGTCCAGCCCAACCAGCCGCAGAGCGGCAAGCCGGCGAACAGCACCCATACCAGCAGCTTGCGTCGGCGCGACACCGGCGCAACTGGCAACAGGCTTAAACTGCGCTCGTCGGCGGGCCCGCTGGTCTGCTCGCTATCCATCAAGGCATGAGCGCCGGATGAGCCAGCCCCATGGACTCATCCAGCCCCAGAGCGATATTCATATTCTGGATGGCCTGCCCCGAGGCGCCTTTAACCAAGTTGTCGATCACCGATAACACCACAACCAGATCGCCCCCCTGGGGCCGATGCACGGCCAGGCGGCAGACGTTGGCGCCGCGCACGCTGCGGGTTTCCGGATGGCTGCCAGCCGGCATCACATCAACGAAGGGCTCGTTGGCATAGCGCTCGGTAAACAGCTGCTGCAGATCGACACTGTGATCCGGCACATGCGCGTACAGGGTGGAGTGGATACCGCGGATCATCGGCGTAAGGTGCGGCACGAAGGTCAGACCGACATCGCTGCCCGCCGCACGCCGCAGCCCCTGGGTAATCTCCGGGAGATGACGGTGCCCCGCCACGCCATAGGCCTTCATGCTTTCGGTGGTTTCACCGAACAGCGACGAGACCTTAGCTCCTCGCCCGGCACCGCTGACTCCGGATTTACAGTCGGCAATAAGGTTATCGGTACGCGCCAGACCGGCCTCCAGCAGAGGAATCAGACCCAACTGCACCGATGTGGGATAACAGCCGGGCACTGCAATCAGCCGTGCATCACGAATAGCCTCGCGGTTGACCTCCGGCAGACCGTAGACCGCCTCGCCGAGCAATTCGGGCGCGCCATGAGGCTGGCCGTACCATTCGGCCCAGACATCGGCATCACGCAGGCGGAAATCCGCGGACAGGTCAATGACACGGGTGCCCGTCGCCAGCAGTTCGGCTGCCAGAGCATGTGCAACGCCGTGGGGTGTGGCGAAGAACACCACATCGCATTTGCCGAGGGTGGCGGTGTCCGGCACGCTGAAGGCCAACTCATCATAGTGGCCCCGAAGGTTGGGATACATGTCCGCCACGCGCACGCCTTCTTCCGATCGGGACGTGATGATCTCGACATGCGCCTCCGGGTGCACTGCCAGCAAACGCAGCAATTCGACACCGGTATAACCGGTTCCCCCTACAATGCCTATCTTGATCATTTTACGCCTCGAATCGATTAACATGGCTGACAAGCCCCCTATGATAAAAGCGCTGAGGGAAATTACCAGTAAACCCTGACGACAACCAACGCGTATGGGGTTTCGCGTCATCCATTTCAGGAGTCAAACGTGTATCTGTGGATCAAAGCCTTTCACATCATGGCCGTCGTCACCTGGTTCGCCGGCCTGTTCTACCTGCCGCGGCTGTTCGTCTACCACGCCATGAGCGAGGACCAGATCAGCCGTGACCGCTTCAAAATCATGGAGCGCAAGCTGTATCGCGGCATCATGACCCCTTCGATGCTGGTCGCCGCCGGACTGGGTATCTGGATGCTGGTCCTGACTCCCGGCTGGCTCGCGCAGGGCTGGCTGCACGCCAAACTGACCCTGGTCGCGCTGCTGATCGGCTATCACTTTCTCTGCGGTGCGCAACTCAAACGCTTCGCCGCCGACAGTAACACCCGCTCCCACGTGTTCTACCGCTGGTTCAACGAGGCACCGGTGATCGCGCTGGTCGGTGCCGTGCTGCTTGCGGTGCTGAAACCCTTCTGATCAATCGGCCATTACCGCACGCCCCTGGGCCCAGTCACGAAGGGCTTGAATACGTTCAGCCATAACCACTGACAAAGGCGAGGTCTGACTCAGCGCATCGAGCAGGTGTGCGCTCTCGACCTCTTCCCGACGGGCGGCAGCGCAGTACACCGCCGAGACCACGGCCTGCTCGATTTCGGCGCCAGCGAAACCCTCACTGGCATCGGCCAGCGCGGGCAGGTCGAAACGCTCGACGGCCAGTTCGCGATTGCCCAGGTGGATACGAAAGATATCCTCGCGCACCCGCGCATCTGGCAGGTCGACAAAGAACAGCTCATCAAGGCGCCCCTTGCGAATCAGCTCCGGTGGCAGCTGCATGACATTGTTTGCCGTGGCCACCAGAAACACCCGGCTCTTGCGCTCGGCCATCCAGGTCAGCAAGGTGCCCAGCACACGTCGCGAAACGCCCTGATCGGCGCCGTCCTCACCGAGACCTTTCTCGATCTCGTCGACCCATAACACACAGGGTTCCATGGCATCGGCCATGGCCAGCGCCTCTCGCAGATTCTTCTCGGTTTCACCGATGTACTTGTTGTATAAGGCGCCGAAATCCAGCCGCAGCAACGGCAGTCCCCACAGCCCAGCTACAGCGCGCGCTGCCAGGCTCTTGCCGGAACCCTGCACACCCGCCAGCAATACACCTTTGGGGGTGTCACCGTTCACTCGTGGTTCATGGAAGGCGGCCTGGCGGTCAGCCAACCAGCACTTGAACTGCGTCAGCCCACCCACATCGGCAAAACGGGCTGTATCCTGCTCGAAACTCAGCGTGCCTTGCATATCCAGCAGGCTGAACTTGGCACGGTTCAGCACCGGCAGATCTTCCTGTGTAATGGCGCCGTCGTCGACAATCAACTTGCGCGCCAGCAGTCTCGCTTCCTCATGCGTTACACCGCGCAGGTTGCGCACTACCTGCTGCAGAGTGCGGTTGTCGGTGCGCACGCGCTGGCCCTGGTTGCGCTCGGTCCACCGGGCCGCTTCCTCACGGATGATGGCTGCAAGCTGCTCGTCCGAAGGCATGCTCAGGCTGAGGCGCGCAGTCAGCCGCTGCAGTTCCGGCGGCAATGAAAGCTCATGACTGATCAGCAACAGCGTCGGCGCGTTATCGGATGGGTCCATGGCGATCATCTTGAGCAGGCGAATCAAGCGTGGAGACTGCATGAACGGATGGAGGTCGCAGAAGACATACAACGCCGGCTGACGATGCCGTCGGATGTGGTCCAGAGCCACTTCCGGATCGACAAGGTCATCCGCCTCTTCCAGCGCGCTGCCGAAACCCAGGCGCTGCAACCCGTCAATCTGATCCCAGGTATACCAGGTCTGCTGCCGCTTGATCGCAAGCGCCCCTATGGCTTCAAGCACGCGCCGCTCTTCCCAGGATTCGATAACCACCAAGCGGACCCGGGATTCCAGCACCAGCCCTAGATCTTGGATGTCATTTTTCACTGCGTATCCCTCGCTGTTACATTCTGCCGATGGTCGGTTAAACTGGCGGCACTCTCACAAATAACCAGGAGCATGCCGTGGACTGTTTGTTCTGCATGATTGCCGAAGGCAAGATCCCATCAAAGAAGATCTTCGAAGACGACCGTGTGCTGGCCTTCCACGATATCAACCCTCAGGCTCCGGTGCATTTTCTGGTGATTCCGAAAAAGCATATCGCCACTCTGAATGACATGACAGAGGAAGATTGCGAGCTGGTTGGCCATATGACCTATACCGCCCAGCGGCTGGCCCTGGAACTGGGCTGCGATGGCGGCTTCCGTACCGTATTCAATTGCAAGGAAATGGGCAGCCAGACGGTGTACCACATTCACCTGCATGTACTCGGGCAGCGGCAGATGGGCTGGCCACCGGGTTGATCTGCAACAATGGCCGCCGCTGACGCTACCGCTATACTGCAAGTACGTTTCAGGAGACATGACATGAGTACACGCCAATACAGTCTGCTTGACCGGCTGCTGAGCCAGTCCGATCAGGCCATGCGCACCCTGGTGCCCGGTGCTGCCCAACCCGGCCGTCCCTCCCCGGCGCAGCATCTGCGTACCGATGCCGTCGCCGGGCAGCAGCGCCAACACACTGCCGGCCTGATGCGCATCAACCATACCGGCGAGGTATGCGCCCAGGCGTTGTATCAGGGGCAGGCGTTGACAGCCAGATTGCCCGAGGTACGCGGCAAGATGGAACAGGCCGCCGCCGAGGAAGTAGATCACCTGGCCTGGTGCGAGCAACGTCTGCGCGAATTGGACAGCCGTACCAGCGTACTCAATCCACTGTTCTACGGCTTATCCTTCGGTATCGGCGCCGCCGCAGGCAAGATCAGCGATCGTATCAGTCTGGGTTTTGTTGCCGCTACGGAGCAGCTGGTGGAACGGCATCTGGATGATCACCTTCGTCAACTGCCAGAGGATGATCTCAAGTCCCGCGCGATTCTTGAGCAGATGCGCCTGGACGAGATCGAACATGGTAGCCAGGCACTTCAGGCCGGCGGCGTGGACTTTCCGCGACCGGTTAAAGGTGTCATGAAACTGATGTCTAGAGTCATGACTGCAGCAACCTATCGGATCTGAGCCCAGGGTCTGTTGACCCTGGCGCCAGTCACAGCCGAGCCGCATTCAGTCGACGTCGATAATCTCGTAGTCGTGGGTAATTTCCACACCACCGCGACCAAGCATGATAGAGGCGGAGCAGTACTTCTCTGCCGACAGCTCTACCGCACGTTTGACCTGAGTTTCTTTCAGTTGCCTGCCCTTGACTACAAAATGCACGTGGATGCGGGTAAACACCTTTGGCTCACTGTCAGCGCGTACCGCTTCCAGCTTGGCCTCCACGTTGTGAATATTCTGCCGCCCTTTCCTGAGAATGCTGACCACGTCGTAACTGGCGCAACCACCCAGACCGATGAGCAGGGTCTCCATGGGGCGCACGCCCATGTTGCGCCCACCCGCCTCTTCCGGCCCATCCATCACCACGGTGTGACCGCTGCCCGATTCGCCCAGAAACATGGCACCGTCCACCCACTTGATATGCGCTTTCATTTCTTTCTCCCGCTGCAATAAGTTATCCGCTGGCGGCGGAGAATAGCACAGCGCCGGTGCGACAGCTGGAGCTGGTCATTCGCCGCAAAACTGGACATAATCCGATTTGGTCTCGCATTGAGGCTGCAAGGATGCCCATGTATGCATGGTCTGCTCAATCATATCTGCCAGGATGACAACAATGATTGCTAATTCGCCGACACTCATAACAACAAACATCGATGCGTTTCTGGGACATTGTGAGCATCATCTCTTCCCGCCCCGCAGCACCATCATTCATGCCGGAGATGTATCCAACAGCCTGTTCTATATCGTCAAGGGCTCGGTCACCATCACCCTCCAGGAAGCCCCTGGCCGCGACGTCATTCTCGCCTACCTCAATCAGGGCGATTTTTTCGGCGAGATGGGTTTGTTCGACGAAGGCTTCGCCGAACAGGACCGCAGCGCCTGGGTCAAGGCGCGAACCGAATGTGAAGTGGCTGAACTGCCCTATGCCGAGTTCCGCGCCATTACCGCCCGCGATCCTGAACTGCTCTATGCAGTGGGCCGGCAAATGGCCGACCGCCTGCGCCGCACTACCCGCAAGGTAGGCAACCTGACATTTCTCGACGTCACCGGTCGGGTCGCCGCCACCTTGCTGGATCTGTGCAAACAGCCCGACGCCATGACTCACCCTGACGGCATGCAGGTCAGAATCACCCGCCAGGAAATCGGCCGTATCGTCGGTTGCTCACGGGAGATGGTCGGTCGCGTACTCAAGACGCTGGAAGACCAGGGCCTGATTCACGCCAAGGGCAAGACCATGGTGGTCTACGGTACCCGCTGAGGCTCTGCAGCCACCCGTTAGCTTGATGTACAATCGCCGGATAATTTCCTATCCGGCGAGGCGACTATGGGTCTGAACAACGAGTGGATGCAGCGGGACATTTCGGTACTCTGGCATCCCTGCACCCAGATGAAAGACCACGAACACATGCCGATCATCCCAATTCAGCGGGGTGAAGGTGTGTGGCTGCATGACTTCGAGGGCAACCGTTATCTGGATGCGGTCAGCTCCTGGTGGGTCAATGCCTTCGGCCACGCCAACCCCTACATCAACCAGCGGATCAAGCAGCAACTCGACACCCTCGAGCATGTCATTCTGAGCGGTTTTTCCCATCCGCCGGTCATCGAACTCTCCGAGCGCCTGGTCGCCATCACCCCGGAACCATTGACCCGCTGTTTCTATGCCGACAACGGTTCCTCCTGCATCGAAGTGGCGCTGAAGATGAGCTTCCATTACTGGCTCAATATCGGTAAACCGGAGAAGAAACGCTTCATCACCCTGTCCAACAGCTATCACGGCGAGACCCTGGCAACCCTGGCGGTAGGTGATGTGCCGCTGTACAAGGAAACCTACGAGCCCCTGCTGATGGAGGTCATTACCGTCCCATCGCCCGATTGCTACGATCGCGAACCGGGCTCCACCTGGGAAGAGCACAGCCGACTCATGTTCGAGCACATGGAGCGCGCCCTGGCGGAGAACCATGAGCAAGTCGCCGCGGTCATCGTCGAACCGCTGATCCAGTGTGCGGGCGGCATGCGCATGTATCACCCGGTATATCTAAAGCTGCTGCGTGAAGCCTGTGACCGTTATGGCGTGCATCTGATTCATGATGAAATCGCCGTAGGCTTCGGACGTACCGGCAGCATGTTTGCCTGTGAACAGGCCGATATCAGTCCGGACTTCCTGTGTCTGTCCAAGGCGCTGACCGGTGGCTATCTGCCGATGTCGGTCTGTCTGACCACCGACAGGATCTATGAAGCCTTCTACGACGATTACAGCTCCCTGCGCGCCTTCCTGCACTCGCACAGTTACACCGGCAACCCGCTGGCCTGCGCCGCGGCATTGGCGACTCTGGATCTGTTCGAGCAGGACAATGTGATCGAAAACAACAAGACTCTGGCCGCGCATATGGCCAAGGCCACGGCGCATTTCACCGATCATCCCAATGTCGCCGAGGTTCGCCAGACCGGCATGGTGCTGGCTATCGAAATGGTGCAGGACAAGGCCAGCCGCACGCCCTACCCCTGGCAGGAGCGCCGCGGTATCCGTGTTTATGAATACGGCCTCAAGCACGAAGCCCTGCTGCGCCCACTGGGCAACGTGGTGTATTTCATGCCGCCCTATGTCATCACCCCCGACCAGATCGACCATCTCGCCAGCGTCGCCTGGGAAGGTATCGAACTGGCTACAAGGAACTGAGCCGTGCGTGTCTCCCGCTTCTATCTGGATGCGCCCCTGAGCCAGGGCGAACAGCTGCTGGACGGTGATCTGGCGCACTATATAAGTCGCGTGCTGCGCCTGAGCGCAGGCGCAGCGGTGCAGATCTTCAATGGCAGCGGCCAGGAATGGCCCGGCGAGGTGCTGGAAGCTGGCAAGCGCGAGGTACGCATTGAACTAGGCGCACCGATGGCCGGGCTGACCGAGTCGCCGCTGCGTGTGCATCTGGGGCAGGCCATGTCTCGCGGTGAGCGCATGGACTGGGCCATTCAGAAAGCCGTAGAGCTGGGCGTAGCGCAGATCACGCCATTGATGACCGAACGCTGCGAGGTGCGCCTGCAAGGTGAGCGTGCAGAAAAACGGCTGAACCACTGGCAGCAAATCGCGATCAGCGCCTGCGAACAGTGTGGACGCAGCGTGGTACCGATCATCAACCCGCCCATTGCGCTGGCCGACTGGCTCAGCTCGCTCAAGGTCGATCTGAAACTGGTGCTGCATCATCGCACTACCCAGCGCCTGTCCAGCATGACACCGCCACAAACGCTGGGTCTGCTCATCGGCCCTGAAGGCGGACTCAGCGCCGCCGAAATAGAGCAGACAGAAGGCGCCGGTTTCCAGGCTGCACGCTTCGGCCCGCGTGTGCTGCGTACTGAAACCGCACCCGTAGTAGCGCTGAGCATTGCGCAACAGTTGTGGGGCGATTTCTGAGGCTGGTCGAGCTGCAATTGACCACACCCACCGGCTTGGGTAATGTTCAGCGGTTTTCCGATCCATCATTCAATCGAGGTAGCGACCCATGGCCCGAAAAAAAACCGCAGTCGATTTCGAGCAATCGCTGGGCGCTCTGCAAACCCTGGTTGAACGCCTGGAAAGCGGCGATCTCAGCCTGGAAGATTCTCTCAGCGCCTTCGAGCAGGGCGTGACCCTGACCCGCGAATGCCAGCAGGCCCTGACCCAGGCCGAACAGAAGGTCTCGCAGCTGCTGGAGCAGGATGGCCAACTGGTGACCGCGCCCTTTGCGGATGACGCGCAATGAGCGATTTCGGCGACTATCTCAAGGCCTGCCAGAAACGCATCGACACCCATCTCGATCAGCAGTTCTGCAACAGCCACCCTGGGCTGGAGCGCCTCTACGCCGCCATACGCTACAGCGTCACCGGCGGCGGCAAGCGCGTCCGCCCGCTCCTCGCCTACGCCAGCTGCGAAGCGCTGGGCGGGACCGACAAGCCGGTGGATGTGGTTGCGGGCGCCGTCGAACTGATTCACGCCTATTCGCTGATTCATGACGACCTGCCCGCTATGGATGACGACAACCTGCGGCGCGGACGTCCAACCTGCCATCGCGCCTTCGACGAAGCCACCGCCATTCTGGCCGGTGACGCGCTTCAGGCATTGGCCTTTGAATGGATCAGCTGCGAAGGCAGCTGGCAGGCCGAGACCCGGCTACGCATGACCACTCTGCTGGCCCGCGCCGCCGGTCCGCAGGGGATGGTAGGTGGCCAGGCCATCGACCTCGCCTCGGTAGGCGCGCAATTGGACCAGAACGCGCTGGAAGACATGCATCAACATAAAACCGGCGCACTGATTCACGCCAGCGTGCGGCTCGGCGCTCTAGCGACCGAGCGTGCCGATGATGATCAGCTGGCGGCACTGGAAGAGTATGCTCGCTGCATCGGCCTGGCATTCCAGGTGCAGGATGACATCATCGATATCGAAAGCGATACCAGCGTGTCGGGCAAGCAACAGGGCGCCGATCACGCGCGGGGCAAACCCACCTACCCCGCCATGCTCGGACTCGACGGCGCGCATGCGCTGGCGCGCTCGCTGTGTGATCAGGCGATCAGCACGCTTGAGCCGTTCGGCAGTCCCGCCGAGCGCCTGCGCCAAGTCGCCCGCTACATTGTGGAACGCCGGTTCTGAGCACCAGTTCCGTCGGACAGCGCAGTCGAGGTTGGGCTATCCATCCCTCATCGGTTAAACTGCGCGCTTGTTTCCTGCTGCACCCTGCGGCAATCAGAGCCTTGTTTGATGCCTAGCACTTTCCACGACATACCCCGTGACCGTCCCTGCACTCCCCTGCTGGACAGCCTTGACACCACAGCCCAGCTGCGCGAACTCGACGAAGCACAGCTGCCTGACCTGGCGGATGAGCTGCGCCTGTTCCTGCTATGGACGGTCGGCCAGACCGGCGGACATTTTGGCGCCGGACTCGGAGTAATCGAGTTGACGGTCGCTCTGCATTATATCTATCACACCCCGGAAGACCGGTTGCTGTGGGACGTCGGCCATCAGGCCTACCCCCACAAGATTCTCACCGGTCGCCGCGAACAGATGGCCAGTCTGCGCCAGAAAGACGGGCTATCCGCCTTTCCACGACGCAGTGAGAGCCCTTTTGATACCTTTGGCGTCGGTCACTCCAGTACTTCGATCAGCGCCGGCCTGGGCATGGCCATCGCCTCTCGCCTGCAAGGACTGGATCGCCGCTCCGTCGCAGTCATCGGCGATGGTGCCATGACCGCCGGCATGGCCTTCGAAGCACTCAACCACGCCGGTGTGGTCGATGCCGACATGCTGGTGGTGTTGAACGACAACGACATGTCGATATCGCATAACGTCGGCGGGCTGTCCAACTACCTGGCCAAGATCCTCTCCAGCCGCACCTATGCGCACATGCGTGAAGGCAGCAAGAAGGTACTATCAAAGCTCCCCCCCGCATGGGAGTTGGCACGCAAGACCGAAGAAACTGCCAAGGCCATGCTGGCACCGGGCGTACTGTTCGAGGAACTGGGCTGGAACTACATCGGCCCCATCGACGGCCACGACCTGCCGACCCTGATCACCACCCTGCGCAACATGCGCCAGCTCAAGGGTCCGCAGTTTCTCCATGTGGTGACCAAAAAGGGCAAGGGCTTCTCTCCTGCCGAAGCCGACCCCATCGGCTACCACGCCATCACCAAGCTCGAGCCCAAGCCTGCAGGCAATGGGCAAAGCAAGCCGAAATACTCCAGCGTTTTCGGTCAGTGGTTATGCGATATGGCCGAAGCCGATGCACGGCTGGTCGGCATTACCCCCGCGATGAAGGAAGGCTCCGACCTGATTGCCTTCAGCGAACGCTTCCCGCAGCGCTACTTCGATGTCGCCATTGCCGAACAGCATGCCGTCACCCTGGCTGCAGGCATGGCCTGTGAAGGTGCCAAGCCGGTGGTGGCCATTTACTCAACCTTCCTGCAACGCGCCTACGACCAGCTGATTCATGACGTCGCGGTGCAGGATCTGGACGTGTTATTCGCCATCGATCGCGCCGGTCTGGTCGGCGAGGACGGCCCAACCCATGCCGGCAGCTTTGATCTGAGCTACCTGCGCTGCGTTCCCAATATGCTGATCATGGCGCCGGCCGATGAAAACGAAACCCGGCAGATGCTCACCACCGGCTTCCTGCACAATGGCCCTGCCGCCGTGCGCTACCCCCGAGGCACCGGGCCAGGCGTGCCGATCGACTCGGCGCTCGAGCCCTTGCCCATCGGCAAGGGCGTGATTACCCGCCAGGGTGAACAGGTCGCCATTCTCAGCTTCGGCACTCTGCACGCCAATGCCATGCTCGCCTCCGAAACGCTGAATGCCACCGTGGCCAACATGCGCTTCGTCAAACCGTTGGATACCGAACTGCTGCAGCAACTGGCCGACAGTCACAGCCTGCTGGTCACCCTCGAAGAGAACGCCATCATGGGCGGCGCCGGCAGCGCGGTAAACGAATGGCTGCTTGCCCAAGGCATCCAGATCCCGGTGCTCAACCTCGGCCTGCCGGACATCTATGTCGAACACGACAAGCCCAACAGCATGTTGGCCGAATGCGGCCTGGATGCCGCAGGCATCGAAAAATCCATCCGCCAGCGGTTGTCGACCCAATAACGGAAGACTGCTCTATACCTCCCGGGCGCACCCCGTGCGCCCAAGTGTTTCATGATACAGCGATTTAACTCGGCACCGCCGCGCGTAGCGTAAAGAACCATCTGCAGCCAGATACCCAGACCCGGTCCACAAAAACCACCCATCACCGACCCGGGAAAGCTCAAATCCCCCGCCGCATGCGGCATAATACCCGGCTGATTCACCCACTCCGGACGCCCCATGTTCTTTACCGACCAGCGCCTGCAGTTCTTCAAACCACTGACCAGCAAATACCGCGAACAGATCGTCGAATGCCTGCGCCTGCTGCACGACCGCCTGTACAGCGCCAGCGCCGACTACGGCGAATCGCTAAAGCGCGAACAGGTGCTGGATATCTTCAGCGAAGCCCTGGAGCGCGCGCCCCTGCTCGACGGTGACGATGACGAACAGAGCCGCTTTCGCAACAACCGCGAACAGGCCGGCTGGGTACTCAACAGTCTGATCGAACACGGCTGGCTCGAACGCCAGGTAGACCAAGCCACCTTCCAGTCCACCTACCCCTTCAGCCGCCTCGGCCGCCTGTTCACCCAGTCACTGGTCGAAGCCGTCGGCCACAGCGTACGCACCCGGCATCGCAACACCCGTAACACCCTCAACGCCCTGTCCGCCTTCGCCGAGCGCGGCGAAGTCTATGACCTGCTCGACGCCTACGAATACTCCGAACGCATCATCGCCGACTTCACCGACATCATCGCCGAGCTGGAAGAGCGCAAACGCCAACTGGTGCGCGAAGTCGAAGCCCAGCAACTGGTGCAACAGGCCAGCGACCAGTTCTTCGACTTCATGGAGCGCCGCTTCCAGCCCGACGTGTCGATCCGCCTGTCCGCCGACAGCGTGGAAAAACACCGCGACCGCATCCACGACGTATTGCGCCGTATCCGCCACAAGCCCAGGGACTGGAAAGCCAATGCCGAACGGGAACTGCGCCGCCTGGCCCCCGACCTGATCGTCGACGATAGCGCTTCGGTGCTCTGGCAACTGCTCGACACCATCGACAACCGCCTGCGCAACGCCTCGGAAATCATGCTGCCGGCCCTGCGCCGCACCCTGCAGAGCTTCACCAAACGCGCCGACATCCTCATTCGCCAACTCAGCTACCTGCAAACCCAACAGCACAACGACATCGTCGGTCTGTGCCGGGAACTCAGCACCCTCGATGCAGCCAGCTACGAACAGCGCCTGAATGCCGCCGGCGACGCCATGGCGCGCATCCGCGTGGAACTCATCGATCCCGCCCAGGTGCGCCTGCGCGAGCGGCAGAATCGCCAGCCGGTACAAAGCCACATGGACGACCCCGGGATGCCCGACGACGACACCCTGCGTTCACTGGCGGTCAGCCAACTGCTGGAACGAGCGTTCAACATCAATGCCAGCGGCATGCGCGACTACCTGCGCAGCGCCCTGGGCGACGGCCGCCGCATCAACAGTGGTGACCTGCCCATCCATGGCGCCAGCGATCTGCTGGCGGTCAGCCACGTGATCGCCCTGGGCAGCGCCGACCAGGCCGCCGCCGGCTTTCGCGTGAAGATCGAGCCGACCGGCCAGCCGGTGACCGGCGATACCTATTTCAACCGCCGCGACGGATTCATCATCGAACTGGAACAAGATACCCATGCGTGACGCCCTGGAAGACCAATTGCAGCAACACGGCATCAGCGCCGACGACTTTTCCGACCTGATGATCCGCCTGCTCGACCGCGGCGTATTGTGCCGTGACGAAAGCAAGCGCGAAGCCGAGCTCTACGACCGCTTCCTGCAGGTGCAGCCGCTGGTCGAGGATTACCTGTGGGTGCTGCGCATCCGCCTGCTCCACGAATCGCGCTTCAACATGGTGCGCATCTTCCCGCCGGGCGCCGAAGTGCCCGGTCTGTCCGACAGCGACGACAGCTTCAACAGCGGCCTGCGTGAACGCCTCAATCAGCAGGAAGTGTCGCTGGTGCTGGTACTGCGCGCCGAGTACGACAAGGCCCTGCGTGACGGCCAGGTGGATGAGCTGGGCCAGGTCATGCTGTCCCTCGAAGCCCTCAGCCTCAGCCACCGCCACCTGCTCGGGCGGCCCCTGCCGGAGAACGCCGGCGAACGCCAGATCCTGCTGCGGCGCATGCGCCAGCTGCGCCTGATCCGCAGCCCCGGCGATGGCACCCTGGAAGATGGCGAAGGCTGGCTGATCATCCGCCCCGGCATCATCAGCCTGGTGACCGATACCGCCCTCAGCCAGTTGGCCGGCGGCGTGGTACTGGATGACGAAAACCCTATTGACGAACACCCTGACCTTGCCGAAGGAGCCAACTGAGCATGTACCTGAAACGCTCGATTACCGCCAACTGGGGTAACCTGCCGGTCGAGGAAATGGAATACGGCCCGATCAACCTGTTCTCCGGCGGCAATGGCTCCGGCAAGACCACCGCCGCCGACGCCCTGCAGACTCTGATGACCGCTGCCCATGACAACCTGTTCAACTATAACCCCGGGCAGGACGAAACTACCCAGCGTGGCCGCGGTGGCAAACAGGTGCGCACCCTCGCCTCTTACGTGCTGGGCTGTGATGACGGCGCCTTCGCCCGTCCCTGGACCACCGATGGCTACATCGCTGGCGTGTTCCATCCGACCCAGGGCGAAACCGCCGAGCCCTTCACTGCGGTGATCGGCGTGCGCGCCCACCTGGATACCGCCGGCAGCAGCCGACAGGCCCGCCAGGATGAACTGCTGCTGATGATAGTGCCCGGCGAAATGCTGGCGCTCAGTGATTTCATACGGGACACCGACGAAGGCCGCCATGTCATCCCGCTCACCGAATTGCCCAACCTGCTGCGCAAGCAGTTCGGCAAACAGGGCGTGGAAACCTATGACCGCAAGAGCGCCTACCTGGCGCGCCTGTATGGCGCCCTGCGCGGCAAGGGCGATGCGGTGTCCGTTCGTGAAGCGAAGAACGCCGCCCGCACCTTCGCCAATTTCATGGCCTACAAACCAGTGCGCTCGATCGACCAGTTCGTCGCCGGCGAAGTGCTCGAAGCCCGCGAATTCGGCGACACCATCAAACGCATCCGTGACCTGCTGCGCACCGTGCACGGCATGGAACAGGAAGCCGCCCGCGTACGCGGCGCCGTCAACATGCTGGAACAGTCTCGGCAGTTGACCGAGGACTACCAGAACAGCTGGCTGGAGCGTCTCGGCCTGGATTATGCCGCGGCCGCGCAAAGCTGGGGCCACAATCGCAAGCAATATGTGGTTGCCAAAGACAAGCAGCAGGAGATCAGCGCCCGCATCGCCGATCTCAGCGAAGAGCAGCAGCTCAACGATGAACGCACCCAACAGACCCACCGCGACCTGGTGCAGCTGGAAGCACGCCGCCAGGGCGTACCCGCCCTGCAGGGCAAGGATGATCTGGAAAACCGCCAGCAGCAACTTGGCGCCCGCCTGCAACAGGGCGTAGCGCCGCTGCTCGAACAGGCGCACCAGCGTGATCTCAATCTGGAAGCTGTACGCACCATTCAGCATCTGCTGAGCAGTGGTGCAGGGGTGGAGATTCCCGAGTTGACCAGCCGCAACTGGAAGGGCCTGGCCGATGAAGTGCTGGCCGCAGAACAGCAACCGGTGGCCGAACTGCATCAGTTGCTGTCCAACGACTGGATCGATCTGAGTCCGCTGCACAACGGCCTGGATAACGTGCGTCAGCAGCAGCAGACCCACAACCGGCTGGCCGCCATGATTGCCCAACCAGGCGCCGAGGGTATCAGCCTGCTGCAACGGGTCGACCGGCTGAGCCAGGAGCGCGCCAGCGCACTGGGCAATCTGGAGCGCCAGATCGCCATCAGCGAACGCCAGATCAACACCCTGCAGCAGAGTCGCGTGACCTATCCCGCTTACGTTGAAGATGCCGTGGCTGCCATCCGCCAGCAGTGCCCGCAGGCTGATCCCCGAGTGCTTTGCGACCATGTGGAGGTCACCGACCCGGATTGGCAGATGTCCATTGAGGGTTATATCGGCGGTTCACGCTTCGGCATCCTGGTGGAACCGGAACATGAAGCCGAGGCCATCCACATCGTTCGCCAGCTCAACACCCGCGAACGCAACCGCGCCCGGGTGATTCAGGGCAGCAAGGCCCGGCTGGACGCCGAGCGGCTCAGCCTGCCCAAGGAGTCGGTGGTGAACGTGCTGCGCTTCAGCCACCGGGTGGCCGAGCACTATGTGCGCGCTTCCTATGCCACTCTGGTACGAGTCGACAATGCCGAAGGTCTGCGCCAGGCCCGTCGCGGCATCACCCGTGAAGGCATGGGCTCGGGCAACTATTCCATGTTCCGCTGCGATATCGATGACAGCCAGCTGGTCTTCGGCGTCACCGCCCGGGAGCGCAACCTGCGTGCCCAGCACCAACAGCTGGAGACGCTGCAACTGCAGCGCCATGCCCAGCGCCAGTTGGTGCAAAGCCTGCAGCATCTCGCCGCCGCTCTGCAGCGCATCAAGCCGCTGGATTATCTCGCCCGGGCCAGCCAGCTGCTGGAGCAGCGCCAGCAACTGCAGGACATCGAGCAGCAATTGGCCAGTCTGGACCTAAGTGCCTTTCACGATGTCGAGCAGGAACTGCAGCGAGCCCATGAGCGCCATGCCGAACTGGTGGCACGCCAGAGCGAGCTGCAGCAGGAACTGGGTGGTCTGAACGTGCAGCTGACCCAGATCAATCAGCGTATCCGTGCATTATCCGACCAGGGCGATACCCTGCAGGATCAGCGTGACCAGGCCGAACAAAACCTGCTCGAAGCCGCCGCCCGCGTCACCGGTCTCGATCCGCAGCAGCGCTTGACCCAGATCGACGAGATGCTGACTCGCTCCGGCGATGATTTCGATTTCGCCGCCGACAGCAAGAGCCTGACTGATAGCCTCTATCGGTTGGCGGTGTCTCTTGATCGCAGCATCAAGGAATACAATCAGCAGGCGCAACCGATGGACCACCTGGTGCATGACACCGGCGCCGAGGTGCACAGCCTGGCATTCTTCGAGCATGTCTGTGGTCTGCGGCAACAACTGGACAATCTGCACAACCGGCTGCGCAACAACGTGCTGCTGGAAAAGCAGGAGCAGCTGATCAAACTGCGCGACAGCTTCAATACCACCTTCATCACCGACCTCTGTCATGAGATCCACCAGGCGATCAACGATGGCGGTCGTACCCTGGAAGGGCTCAACACCGAGCTGCAGCATCACCGCTTCGGCGCCGATCGCGAAAGCTTCCAGTTCGAGTGGGCCTGGGTGCCGGAATACAAGGAATACTGGGAGTTCTTCCGCGAGGTCATGCAGATGCCCAACCTGGGAGATGGCGCCAGCCTGTTCGATACCAGCCTGTCCGGCAAGGGCGCAGCCGTGCGTGATCAGCTGCTGGGGCTGTTGCTCGACGGCGATGAGCAGCAGGCCCTGCGCGAGCTCGAACGAATCAGTGACTACCGTCGTTACCGCCGTTACGACATCCTCAAGCACCCCGAGGGCAAGGCTGCGATCCGCCTCAGCGAATATGGCACCGGCTCCGGCGGCCAGCTGGAAACCCCGGCCTACATCATCCGCGCTGCCGCAGTGACCAGTGCCTTCCGCTTCAACGAAGGCGACAGCCATCTGCGCATGGTGATCGTCGACGAAGCTTTCATGCACATGGATGAAACGCGCTCTCGGGAAGTGATCAACTACCTGACCGAGACTCTGGGCCTGCAGCTGATCTTCATCATGCCCACCAGCAAGGCCGGCCCCTTCCTCGAACTGATCAGCAACCAATTCGTGTTCAGCAAGGTGCCCAGCCCGCGCGCTGTGGGTGAGCTCAATACCCGCGTGCTGCTCGACCGCCAGCAACTCAACCGCGAGCGCATCACCGAGCTGTGGGCCAACCACCGCCGGGTGATCCGCCAGCAGGGGGCACTGGATTTCATGGAGCTGGTGTGAGAATCAGGTGTTCTGTGGATGCCTTGATGGCGAGGTCGCCCTCGCCATCAAGGCCAGCCTGAGAGGCTATCAGCTGAAACGGGCACTCGGGGGTCGATACAGCAGCATCGCCCCCTGGCTGGCGAGGACCAGCAGGATCAGTGGCATCAGCTCCAGCGTGCAGACGTAATGCAACATGCCGACCCAGGCGGGCAGCTTGGCGTTGGTCAGGCCCAGCAGCTGTTGATGATGCAACTGTGTCCAGGCTTGCTCGGCCGAGGCAGTATCCTGCGCCGTATCGGCAGCGATGACCGCCCGGCGAAAGTGTCGGAAACGCCAGACAGTCAGCAACAGGGTCAGCAGGCCGGCGATGAACAGCGGCACCGCGACGTCCGGATAAGCTCCCTGACGGTCATGAAAGAACCAGACCACGGCTATCGGCAGGATAAGCGATGCAACACACTGCATGCGCCAGTTGCGGCGCATGGCCTGCCAGTGAGGAGCGGTATCGAGCATCATTCTGCCTCTGCCTGATGAATGGTTCCCAGCAGGTGACCAAGCTTGCCGGCCTTGGTTGCCAGATAATTCTGGTTGAACGGGTTCAGGCCGGTCTTCAGCGGGATGCGCTCGGCCACGGTGATACCGAAATCCTCCAGCGCCTTGACCTTGCGCGGGTTATTGGTCAACAGCTTCAGACCGGTGATGCCCAGATACGCCAGCATGGGCTTGCAGATGGCATAGTCGCGCTGATCCGCGCCGAAGCCGAGCAACTCGTTGGCTTCCACCGTATCGGCGCCACCATCCTGCAGGTGATAAGCTCGAATCTTGTTCATCAGACCGATGCCACGGCCTTCCTGGCGCAGATACAGCAAGGCGCCGCGACCTTCGTCAGCAATGGCTTTCAGCGCCGCTTCCAGCTGGAAGCCGCAATCGCAACGCAGACTGAACAGAGCATCGCCGGTGAGGCATTCCGAATGCAGGCGTCCGAGCACTGGCTGTCCGTCGCCCACGTCGCCCATGGTCAACACCACGTGTTCCTTGCCCGTACCGGGTTCAAGGAAGCCGTGCATGGTAAAAATGCCCCACTTGGTGGGTAATTGGGATGACGCAACAAAGGTGACTGGCACGCTGTCTCCTGTCCGACCACGCTGATATAGAGGGCAGCTATCTTAACAGCACATGCGTATGACCGTCAGCGCTGATGTGTCTGGATTGCCGATGTGTTTCACAGCAGACCCGGCAATTCGGCCAGTGCCAGCAATACCAGCAGGGCCATGATACCCGCGAGAATATCATCGAGCATGATGCCCAACCCGCCACTGACATGGCGATCCGCCCAGCCAATCGGCCAGGGTTTCCAGATATCGAACAGACGAAACAGCAGAAATCCCACTACCAACCACAGCCAACCGGGCGGTGCCAGCCACAAAGTAATCCACACGCCGACGAATTCATCCCAGACGATACCGCCGTGGTCATGCACACCCAGGTCGGCAGCCGTGCGATGACATAACCAGATGCCCAGCAAGCTACTCAGCACCAGCACCAGCGCATAACCACCCGGCGGCAGTTGCTGCCACAGCAATACAAAAGGCAGCGCCACCAGCGAACCCCAGGTTCCGGGCGCCTTGGGCAGTGCCCCGCTGCCGAAGCCGAAGGCCAGAAAGTGAATCGGGTTGCGCCATACCGATGCCGGTGTCGGCTCGCGGGACTCAGTCATGCGTGGACTCCTTGAAGTGTTGGTAACCGTCAGCCCCGCCGACCGGTTGTTGGTCCAGCCAGACGCCCTCACCGACGGCTGCCTCGCCGATGACGCTGACTGCCCAGCCCTGCTCGCGCCACCGTTCCAGCAATGCGGCCTGTTCCGGCGGTAAAGTGAACAACAATACATAGTCATCGCCACCGCGCAGCATCCAATCCAGCTGCAGAGCTGCTGGCCACGCCTGCAGCGCCGGAGAATGGGGCAGACCGGTAGTACGCAGATGCAATGCCAGCCCACTGGCGCGAGCCAGATGCCCGGCATCCTGCAGCAGACCATCGGATATATCCAGGCCGGCCGTAGCCACACCGGCCAGGGCGGCACCCAGCTCACACTGAGCCCGCGGGCGCCAGAAACGGCTGGTGAGATAATCCCGCTCGGATCCGGTCAGCGTGGCCGGCAGATCCTGCCCGAGCACCACCGCCAGACCTGCTGCCCCTTCACCCAGCGGACCACCCACACACAGCAGATCACCGGCGCGTGCACCGGAGCGGCGCAAGGCGCGGCCCTGGAGCACTTCACCGAACACGGTAACACCGATATTCAATGGGCCGCGGGTGGTATCGCCACCGATCAGGCTGATGCGATGCTCCGCCGCGCAGGCAGCCAGCCCGGCACTGAAGCCCTGCAGCCAGAGTTCATCCACGCGAGGAAGTGTCAGCGCCAAGGTGAAGCCCAGCGGGGCGGCGGCCATCGCAGCCAGATCGCTGACAGCCACTGCCAGAGCGCGATAGCCCAGGTCATCGGGGGAGTAGTGATCGGGGAAATGGACACCCTGCACCAGACTGTCAGTGGATATGACCCAGTGACAGCCCGGTGCGGGATCCAGCAAGGCGGCATCGTCACCGATGCCGAGGGCCACCTTCGCATGCCCGCCCGCCTGTTCCAGCGCTGCGCACTGAAAATAACGGCCGATCAATCCGAACTCGCCCAGCGGCATGGCTGCCTCCTGCCGTGGTTCAGCGCCCCCGGCGGGACGCATTCACCTCGACACTGCGCAGGCGGGGAGCCAGCTTGTCGAGGATGCCGTTGACATATTTATGGCCATCGGTAGCACCAAAGATCTTGGCCATCTCGATGCCTTCGTTGATCACCACCTTGTAAGGCACATCGACGCGATGGGTCATTTCAAAGACACCAATACGCAGGATGGCCAGCTCGATGGGGTCGACATCATCAATCCCCCGATCCAGCACCTGTGCCAGATGGCCATCGATTTCATCAAGATTCTGCGGCACACCATGCAACAGCTCACGGAAGTAGGCACCGTCAGCGCTGTCGAATTCGTACTCGACGTCGCTGCGCAGCTGCGCTTCGATGTCGGACAACGACTGCGCCGCCATCTGCCATGAATACAGCGCTTGCAACGCCAGGCTGCGTGCCTTGCGGCGCATGGCATTGCGGGATTGCCCGCCGCTGCGCTTGGGTTTAGCGTCGTGGTCGGCCACTTAAGCCTCCAGCTGCTTGATCACGCTGACCATTTCGATTGCTGACAGCGCTGCTTCAGCGCCCTTGTTGCCGGCCTTGGTACCAGAACGCTCGATGGCCTGCTCGATGCTGTCGACTGTCAGCACACCGAAGGCAACCGGAACGCCGGTATCCAGGGATACTGCGCCTACGCCTTTGACGCATTCGCCAGCAACATATTCGAAGTGTGGCGTGCCACCACGGATGACCGCGCCCAGGGTAATGATGGCGTCGAACTGCTTCAGATCAGCCACTTTGCGCACCATCAGCGGAATTTCGAAGGCACCGGGAACGCGCACAATGGTAATGTCGGCTTCCTTGACCCCGTGACGCTTGAGGGTGTCGACAGCGCCGTCGACCAGGCTTTCAACCACAAAGCTGTTGAACCGGCCGACAACCAGGGCGTAGCGACCCTGTGCAGCGATGAAGTCGCCTTCGATGGTACGGATAGCAGTCATATCAATCTCTCTTAAAGAACCGGTGGCGCGCCAGGCGCCGCCGTGAATCCAATGCGTTTATTCGCAGGGCAGGTATTCTACTACTTCCAGGTCGAAACCGGATATGGCATTGAAGCGCATCGGCAGCGACAGCAGTCGCATCTTGCGCACGCCCAGGTCACGCAGGATCTGCGAGCCGGCACCGACGGTATTGTAGGTGGTCGGGCGCCGTACTGCCGGCTCATCGCCGCTCAATTGCTGTACATGATGCAGCAGCTCCTCGCCCTCCATCTGATTACCCAGCAGCAACACCACGCCATTGCCCTGTTCGGCCAGCTTGGCCATGGCCGCACGCAGGCTCCAGCGCCCCGGCTGCTTGACCATGAACAGGTCACGCAGGGGGTCCATGTTATGCACCCGTACCAGAGTTGGCTCTTCCGGCTCGATCTCACCCAGGGTCAGCGCCAGGTGCACGGCATTTTCCAGGCTGTCCTTGTAGGTCACCAAGTTGAAGGTGCCCAGTTCGGTATCCAGCGGCTGCTCGGAAACACGCTGTACGGTGCGCTCGTTGAGCAGACGATAGTGGATCAGGTCGGCGATGGTGCCGACTTTCAATCCGTGCTCTTCGGCAAAGGCTTCCAACTCGGGGCGGCGCGCCATGCTGCCATCTTCATTCATGATTTCGCAGATCACCCCGGACTCGCCGAAGCCGCCCATGCGCGCCAGGTCACAGGCCGCTTCGGTGTGACCGGCACGCGCCAGCACGCCACCGGGCTGGGCCATCAGGGGGAAGATGTGGCCGGGGCTGACGATATCCTCGGCTACTGCATCAGCCGCCGCGGCCGCTTCCACAGTACGTGCGCGATCGGCAGCGGAAATACCGGTGGTGACGCCTTCGGCAGCTTCGATGGAGACGGTGAATTTGGTACCGAAACCCGAGCCATTACGCTGTACCATCAGCGGCAACTTGAGGCGCTCACAGCGCTCCAGGCTCATCGGCATGCAGATCAGGCCACGGCCGTAACGGGCCATGAAGTTGATGTCCTCGGCCTTGCAGGCCTCGGCGGCCATGATCAGATCACCTTCGTTCTCGCGATCCTCGTCATCCATGAGGATGACCATCTTGCCAGCGCGGATATCTTCGATCAGTTCTTCAATAGTGTTCAGTTTCATACGGCCCTCCCGGGCACAGTGCTCAGGACTTCAAAAAGCCGTTATCGGCAAGAAATGCCATGTTGATACCGGAAGCTGCGCCGGATTCGGCAGCCTTGTCACCCAGCAGAAGGCGCTCAAGGTAGCGGGCGATCACATCGACCTCCAGATTTACCGGGCGGCCCGGCTGGTAATCACCCATCACGGTTTCCTGCAGGGTGTGGGGGACGATATTCAGTTCGAAGACAGCGCCATCCACACCATTGACGGTGAGACTGGTGCCGTCAACGGTGATCGAGCCCTTCTCGGCGATATAGCGGGCCAGCGCGGCGGGCGCCTCGATACGAAAACGTACCGAGCGGGCCTCTTCAGTGCGCGACAAGACCTTGCCAACACCATCTACGTGGCCACTGACCAGATGTCCGCCCAGCCGCGTGGTCGCGGTCAGGGCTTTCTCCAGATTCACCCGACTGCCCACCACCAGCTCGGTGAAACCACTGCGACGCATGGTTTCCTGGCTGACATCGGCCCAGAAACCGTCGCCGGGCAGTTCGACTACGGTCAGACATACGCCATTGACCGCAATACTGTCACCCAGTTTGACGTCATCCAGATCCAGCTTTCCGGTCTTGATATACACCCGCACGTCACCGCTGCGCGGCTGCAAGGTCTGGATTTGTCCAACTGCTTCGATTATCCCGGTAAACATGATTGCCTCGGTTACATGTGCATTGTCAGGCCGTGATCAGCAGGCCCATGCCGAATACCGCCAGGAAGCCGAAAGCGAAGGCGAACAGCAGCAGGCCGAAGCAGCGGAAGTAGGACATGAAGGTCAGCCCCGGCAACTTGCTCATGGCCACGATCCCGGCGGCAGAGCCAATTATAAGCAGGGAACCACCCACTCCGACAGCATAAGTCAGCCCCATCCACTCGGCGACGCTCATTTCCAGATCGGATTTCAGCAGGGCAGCGGTCAAGGGTACGTTGTCGATCAGGGCCGACAGCATGCCCATCAGGAAGTTGGCAAGCAGCGTCGGCATCACATCATACAGCGCAGTCAGGCTGCCCAACACGCCCACGAATTGCAACATGCCTACCACCAGTAGAATCCCGAGGAAGAACAGCAGCGTCTCGAACTCGATGGCGCGGATATATTCCAGGATGGGATCGTGCATGACGTCCTCCTCGAGATAATGCGCCAGCAGAAACATCACCGACAGCCCCATGAGAAAGGTCAGCGTCGGCGGTATATCAAACAGCAGGCTACCGAGAATGGTGGCGAAGATAGTCACGAAGAACACCAGCGCAACCATGCGCCCGGTGCGTTGCGAGTGCACGCGGGTACCGTGATCAATCACCACCACATCACTCATGCCGATGGACAGCAGACCTGCCAGCACCAGCACCGAGGCCAACGCCGGAACTGACAACAACAGCAGGTGCGTGATCTCCACCTTGCCAGCCAGGAAGATCATCAGCGTGGTGACGTCCCCGGTGATCATCGCCACCCCGCCGGAGTTGACCGCGAACACCACCAGCGTGGCAAAGCGCAGCGCCTTGCGCAGCTCCAGTTTCAGGCTCAGGATCAGCGCCATGGAAACCAGCGTGGCGGTGATGTTGTCTGCAAAGGAGGAAAACACAAAGCAGAACATGGCGGTCAGGAACAACAGCTTTCGTTCACTGATACGCCTGGGCAGAATCTTGAAGATGACACTGTCGATCAACCCCTTCTTGTTCAGATAGGCAACGAAGGTCATGGTCGCCATCAGGAACAGCCATAGCCCGGCGATATCCAGAATATTGTGGTTGAAAGCTTCCTGCACACGTGTGCGGTAGGCTTCGTCCGGTGCGGCAATGAATAGAACGACCCAGGCCAGCGTGCCGAAGAACAGTACGACCATGGATTTGCTGACGTGGGTTACTTCTTCAAAAATGACGCCCAGAATGGCCAGGACGGCCATCAGGAGCAGGACCACTTCTACTGCGTTCATGGATTGTTACTCTCGGAAGGAAAAAACCGGTCGCGCCGTGATCCGCCAATCACGGCCGATAACCCGCATGTCAGTCACATCGAGATCCATGGCCTCGGCCATCTCATCGAAGGGCAGTTCCAACAGCGGTCGCGCCCGGCTACCCAGCAGCCTCGGCGCCATATAGACGATCAATTCATCCACCAGCCCGGCACGCCAGAACGCGCCCGCCAAACCGGCACCGGACTCCACCAGCACCTCGTTACAGCCACGCTGCCCCAACTCGCGCAGCAGGGCGCCGAGATCAACCTTGCCGTCCGCACCGGGCAGCGTAAGCAGCTCTATCTGCTGCGAGAGATAATCCGCTGCGCACTGCTGCGGATCAGTACAGACCACCAGCACCGGGCCGGCTTCGCGGAATAATCGCTGCTGCAAAGGCACACGCAGCTGACCATCCACCAGCACCCGCAGCGGCTGTCTTGCCGCTGCGGCCTGCGCCAGCTCGATATCCAGCCCCAGTTCGGCAGCGCGTACGGTCAATGCCGAATCGTCCAGCAGCACACTGTCGGCACCACTGATGACCGCACCACTGCGGGCGCGCAGGCGCTGCACATCGGCACGGGCCTGCGGTCCGGTGATCCATTGGCTTTCACCGCTGGCCATGGCCGTGCGGCCATCCAGACTCATTGCCAGTTTCAGTCTTACCCAGGGCAGCCCCTGCTGCATGCGTTTGATGAATCCCGGATTGAGGTCACGCGCATCGCTTTCCAGCAGCCCGCAATCGACCTTGATGCCGGCAGCACGCAAACGTGCCAGACCCTGACCGGCGACCTGGGGATTGGGGTCCTGCATGGCGGCAACCACCCGGCTGACACCCGCGTTGATCAGCGCGTCTGCACAGGGCGGGGTCTTGCCGAAGTGGCTGCAGGGTTCCAGAGTGACATAAGCCGTCGCCCCGCGAGCCTGCTCGCCGGCCTGGGCCAAGGCATTGACTTCTGCGTGTCCTTCTCCTGCGCAGACATGCCAGCCTTCTCCGACAATCTCACCGTCGCGCGCCAGTACACAGCCCACCCTGGGGTTTGGCTCAGTGGTATACAGCCCCTTGGCGGCCAATTGAATGGCCCGAGCCATCAGGCGACGGTCGGCGAACTCTTCAGGCATTGGGGTCGCCCGGCTCGCCTCGGGACAGACGATCGATCTCTTCACGGAACTGGTTGAGATCCTGAAAACGCCGGTAGACAGAAGCAAAGCGGATGTAAGCCACCTCATCCAGCTGCTTGAGCTCGGCCATGACCATCTCGCCAACCACCATCGCCTTGATTTCGCGCTCGCCGGTGGCGCGTAGCTGATGCTTGATGCGGCCCAGCGCCGCCTCGATCTGCTCGACACTGACCGGGCGTTTTTCCAACGCACGCAGCAGGCCGGCCCGCAGCTTGTCCTCATCGAATGGCTGACGCCGACCGTCCTGCTTGATGAGCCGGGGCAACACCAACTCGGCAGTCTCGAAGGTCGTGAAACGTTCCTGACAGGCGAGGCACTCACGCCGGCGACGTACCTGGCCACCGTCCGCCACCAACCTGGAATCAATTACCTTGGTGTCATTGGCGCCACAAAAGGGACAATACATGCTCGGATCCAGTAAAGGTCAGAACAGCAGCCGCGTACGGCCATGCTGGGTTTTTAGAAGGCCCATAGCATACTCGCAGACACGGGGTTATTAAAGTAAGCCAGTGTTAACCTGGGGCTTGTTGCCGCACCCTGCTCTCTCCCGCGTCAGCCTCATCAGACTGATTCACCGACACTGCGCTGGCGCGCTACAATGCCGCCCTTTTCCATCAAGGTATTCAGCCATGCCTGCACTCGGCCCGATCGACGCTCTGCAACAGGCTCTGCATCGGATTTTGCCGGACGCCCAATTGGCCGTCAGTGCGCTGCCCCAGCTGCCCGAACTGCGGCTATGGCTGCTTGACCCGGTCAATCTGGATCGCGCCTTTGCCAGCGAAGAAACCCAACGCCTGCTGGAACAGCCGCCCTACTGGGGATTCTGCTGGGGCAGCGGGTTGGCGCTGGCGCGCTGGATTCTCGATCATCCAGAACAGGTGCGCGGCAAACGGGTGCTGGATTTCGGTGCCGGCTCGGGGATAGTTGCGCTGGCATGCAGCGCCGCAGGTGCACGGCAGAGCATCGCCTGCGATCTGGATCACCCGGCACGCCTGGCCAGCGCGATGAATGCGCAGCTCAACGGTCTGGGCATCGAACTGGCGGATGATTACTTTGCCGTCACCGATGAGCTGGACCTGATCTTCGCCGCCGATGTGCTGTACGACCGGGACAACCACGGCTTCCTCGACCATTTCCTCGGTCGCGCCAATGAAGTATTGATAGCGGATTCGCGGGTACGTGATCTGCAACATCCCGGCTATCGGCGGGTCGCCACCCTCAGCGGTCAGACCTGGCCGGATCTGGGCGAGCCGGAACTCTTTCGGCAGGTCTCACTGTACCGCTCCGCCGCCGCGGCGATCTGATAATCGATAACTCAGGAAAGCCAGAAGTCCCCAGAAGTGCGCCTTATATTGCCATTACCTTGATATTAAACAGCCCCAAGACAAAGTAATTCCTACCCTGTCCTGCTCTACCACCGCCAAATTACTTCCCCACTCTCTGGAAGCAAAGGTGCATTCCAGACACCTCCAAAAATTCTTCCCAAAGATAATTGATTCTCCCGCCATTAAAAGTTTGACCATTCGGGAAAATATGACCTACTCTGTTTTTACCGACTGGTAAAAACTTGCATCAAGACTCCACAAAAAAAATAACGGAGGCAATGGTCATTATGTTGACCCGTTCACAGGCACTAGCGCTTGAAAAGGCGCCCGATGACGAATTTACCGAACTGGCCAAACAAGCGGCCGGCATTCGTGATGTGCATTGGGGCCAAGCCCTGACTTATTCACGGGCGGTTTTCGTTCCACTTACCAATATGTGCCGTGACGATTGCGGTTATTGCACCTTCGTTCAAAAGCCCGACTCCCCCAATGCACGTCTGATGACCCCTGCTGAAGTTATGCAGATTGTTCATGACGGTGAGCGCATGGGCTGTAAGGAAGTGTTGTTCAGCCTGGGCGAAAAGCCCGAGTTGCGTTACCCGGAAGCACAGGCCGCCCTCGCCCGTCAGGGGCATACCAGCATGATCAGTTATCTGGCCGAAGTCTGCGCCATGGTAATGAGCGAAAGCAGCATGCTACCCCATGTGAATGCCGGCACACTCTCCGAAGCGGATATCCGACTCCTCAAGCCGCACAGTGTGAGCATGGGCATGATGTTGGAGAATGTCAGCCGCCGTCTGATCGCCAAGGGCGGCGCCCATTACGCCTGCCCCGACAAAGTCCCGGTGCAGCGTATTCGCACCCTGGACCGGGCGGGCCGCCTGGGTGTGCCTTTCACTACCGGCATTCTGATCGGCATAGGTGAAACCTGGGCAGAGCGCGTCGATAGCCTGATGACCATCAATAATCTGCATCTCGAACATGGCCATATCCAGGAAGTCATAGTGCAGAATTTCCGGGCCAAGCCCGGTACCGCGATGGCCGGCCATCCCGAGCCCAGCCTGGACGATATGGTCCGCACCCTGGTACTGGCCCGCCTGCTGCTTGACCCGTCCATCAGCCTGCAGGCGCCTCCCAATCTGGAAAGCCGCTTCGCAGCCTATATCGCTGCCGGCATCAATGACTGGGGCGGTGTCTCCCCATTGACCATCGACCATATCAACCCGGAACGCGCGTGGCCGCAGATAGAATCACTTCGCCGTGCGACAGCAGACTGTGGCTACGGTCTTGAAGAGCGCCTCGCGGTATATCCCCGCTATCTGGAGCGCCCTCAGCATTTCTTTACTGGTGAAGTGGCTCCCCGGTTATCCGCAATCGCCCGGGCTGATGGTCTGGCGTTACAACAGTGCCTGTCTTGAGGAACTCCGCAATGAACATATCAGTGTCAGAAAACATTGCTTTGCATGAGTCAGTAAAAGAACTTTACCAACCAGGCGTTGGCTTAACAGTACGAACCATTCTCGAAAATGTATTAGCTGGCCAGGAACTTAACCAAGCGGACGCTATTACCTTATTCCAGACCGAAGGCGCTGAGTTGGATGCATTAACAGCCTGCGCTGATCAATTGCGACGGGCCAGTGTCGGCGATACGGTGACGTTCGTAATCAACCGCAACATCAACTATACCAATGTCTGCTACATGGGCTGCCGTTTCTGCAGTTTCGCCAAACGCAAAGATGATCCCGAAGCCGAGTTCTTTGATCTGGATGAAATTGTTGCGCGAGCCCAGGAAGCCTGGGACCGAGGCGCAACCGAAGTCTGCATTCAGGGCGGCTTGCACCCGAACATCCCCGGGCATTTCTATCGAGACATGCTCAAGGCGATAAAAGCCAAGCTGCCGGATATGCATATTCATGCGTTCTCGCCCTTTGAAATCTGGTTTGGCGCGCGCAAAAGCAAGATGTCCTATGCCGAGTTTATCCAGGACCTGATCGATCACGGCCTGGGCTCGATGCCCGGCACAGCGGCAGAGATTCTTGATACCACCATCCGCCAGCAGCTGACCCGCGACAAGCTGACCACCGAAGAGTGGGTGGAGATTGTCAAAACCGCCCACAAGCTGGGGCTGCCCACCACCTCCACCATCATGTACGGCCATATTGACGGACCCGAACACTGGGCAGCGCACCTGGCCCTGTTGCGCGATATCCAGAAGGAAACCGGCGGCTTCACCGAGTTTGTGCCACTGGGGTTCATTCATCACAAGACGCCGCTGTATCTGGAGCACGCCGGCGTAAGACCCGGCCCTACCCGGCTGGAGCATATCCGCATGCACGCCGTCGCCCGTCTCATGCTCAACGGCTGGATCGATAACATCCAGGCGTCCTGGGTCAAGTTGGGGCCGGAATTGGCTCAGCAGATGCTCAGCGCCGGGGTGAACGACTTGGGCGGCACCCTGATGAACGAAAGCATTTCCCGGGCGGCAGGCGCTGAACACGGTCAGGAAATGCATCCGGACAGCTTCGTCCAGATCATGCGCAACATGCGGCGCCAGCCGGTCCGGCGCAATACGCTGTATCGCCACATTACCGTTTACGATGCCCCCGAGGCCGCGCCAGCCGCGCCACGTTATGCCGGAGCAGCACTGTGAACAGTCGCCGGCCACGTATCACCCTGCTCGCCGGCGGGGTCGGCGGTGCCAAGCTTGCGGTGGGCCTGGCATCCATTTGTGAGCCCGGCCAGCTCAGCATCATCGGCAATGTCGCCGATGACCAGGCGTTTCACGGACTGTGGGTATCTCCGGATATCGACACCCTGACCTATACCCTGGCAGGCCGGATCGACAGCAGCAAAGGCTGGGGCCTGGCCGATGAAAGCAACCGTGTGCTCGATGGCCTGAAACGCCTGGGATGTGACAGCTGGATGTATCTGGGTGATCAGGATATGGCCACTCATATCATGCGTACCCACTTGCGCCAGCAGGGAGTCCGACCCAGCCTTATCGCCCAGCGGATCGCGGAGTCCTTCGGCGTACAGAGCAATATCGTCCTGCCTACCGATGACCGCGTACAAACCCGGATCAGAACACCCCAGGGCTGGCTGTCGTTCCAGGAATACTTTGTCCGCGAACAATGCCAGCCCGAAATTCTGGAAATTCAGCTTGATGGCCTTGAGCGCGCCACGGTAACGGCGGAAGCCCTCGCCGCCATCCGTGAGGCGGATCTGCTGGTGATCGCCCCGAGCAATCCGATTGTCAGCATCGGGCCGATCCTGGCCATACCCGGCCTGGGGCAGGCATTTGCCCTGTCCAACGCGATCAAGATCGCGGTCTCTCCGTTGATTGGCGGCGCCACCGTCAAGGGCCCCGCCGACCGCATGCTCAGCGCCTGTGGTTACAGCTGCAATAACCTCGGGATTGCCGATTGTTATGCCGACCTGATTGACGGACTGATCATCGACCAGCAGGACCAGGCAGAGGCCGACGCCCTGAAAGCGCGCGGTATCGATGTCATGGTCACCCATACGCTGATGCGAGATACCGCCGACAAAGCTCGTCTGGCCGGCGAGCTGCTGCAGTTCGCCCAAGGCCAGCTTACAGAGGAGAAGCAGGCATGCTGATGAAAACTCTGGTAGTGATCCCGGTGCGGGATTTTGCTGATGCCAAATCCCGGCTGGAGCCGTTATGCGGCCCTAGTCGCCGGGCAGCACTGGCGCGCTGGCTATGCGAGCGCACCTTGACGTTTTTCCGTGACTGCATGCCCGAGCAGGACGTGCTGGTGGTCACCGCGTGCGACACCATTGCCCAACTGGCCAGCAGTTATGGCGCGGCAGTCTTGCGTGAAAGCCATCCAAGCGGCATGTCCGCGGCAGCGCATCTGGCAGCAGAATGGAGTTGTGCCCAAGGCTATGATTCGCAGCTGTTGATCCCCGCAGATATAGCCCAACTGGATGAAGCCGAACTGCGTGCGCTGATCAATCACCCGCGACCGGTTCCGTCAGTGCTGATCAGCCCGGCACATGATCGCGGCACCAATGCCCTGCTGACCACGCCGCCGGATATCCTGCCCTTCCAGTTTGGCCTTCATTCAAGTGACCAGCACTGGAATGCCGCACATCGCCGGGGCATCACCTGCAGCCTGATCCATCTTCCAAAACTGCGCTTTGATATTGATACACCGGCTGACCTGTCCCACCTGCTCAGCCAATCCAGCGAGCCGGACTACCTGGAGCTCGACGCGCCGTGGCAGCATCAGCCAACTCCATCGTCGCCCACTTACCGGCCCATGCCGAGCCAGGGAGTTCCCGCATGTTGAGCCAATCCAAGAGTCTGAGCATGACCGCCCTGGCCGGGATTGCCGATATTCTGCCCGGCGATGACCTGGCCGATGTCCTGGTCAAGGCCATTCGCAGCAATGATGTCGTATTGAACGACGGCGACATTCTGGTCATTGCCCACAAGGTCGTTTCCAAAGCAGAAGGCCAGGTGGTGTCGCTGGACGGTATCGAGCCTGGTGAAGAGGCCCGGCAACTGGCGACAGAGCTGAACAAGGACCCGCGCAAGATCGAAGTGATCCTGCGTGAGTCCCGCCGCGTGGTGCGGGCGTTCAAGCATCCCCAGCAAGCCGAAGGCATCCTGATCGCCGAACACCGGCTGGGCTTTATCTGCGCCAACGCGGCGGTGGATGAATCCAACGTGGGCGAAGAGAACACCGTCATTCTGTTGCCCAAGGACCCCGACAGCAGCGCCCGGCGGATCTGCGCCGCGCTCGAGGAGACCTTCGCCGTGCGTCTGGGTGTGGTGATCACCGATACCTTCGGCCGCCCCTGGCGGATGGGGTTGGTCAACGTCGCCATAGGCCTGGCCAATGTGCCTGCTCAGGTCAGCCTGATCGGCGAACAGGATGCCTTTGGCCGCGAACTGGCCGTCACCATCCCGGCCCTGGCCGATGAAATAGCTGCCGCTTCGGGCTTGCTGATGAGCAAGAACGGCAAAACACCCGCAATTCTCTTCCAGGGCGTGGATTGGGAATCCGCCCCCAGCTCGGCAACTGACCTGATAAGACCACAAAAAGAGGATCTCTTCCGATGACCATTGCAATTCTAGGCGGTACCGGCCCACAGGGCCGGGGATTGGCTTTACGCTGGGCGCGCGCCGGCGTCCCGGTGGCAATTGGCTCGCGCGATGCGAAACGCGCCAATACCACAGCGCAGGAACTCCAGGCCTTGCTGCCGGACTCAGCCGCCGCCATTCGCGGCATGGATATTCGCGATGCGGTGGGTGCCGCCGACGAGGTAGTGATTCTGGCTGTACCTTACGCCGCCCACGACGCCACGCTCGAATCGATTGCTGAACTGCTGCAAGACAAGATTCTGGTCGATATCGTGGTGCCACTGGCCGAAGGTAATCCACGGGCAGTTGCCATGCCGGCCGCCGGCTCGGCGACCGAAGCCGCCCAACAGCTGCTGGGCGAGGCCATTCCGGTGGTCGGCGCGCTGCACAACATCTCCGCGGCCAGCCTGAACAAGCTTGATCACGCCATCAACTGCGATGTTCTGGTCTGCGGCGACGCCGTGCCAGCCAAGGACAAGATCATTGAGCTGATCAACAGGATGGACGTAGTCGCCTATGACTGCGGTCCGGCCAGCAGTGCCCGCTGTATCGAGGCCATCACACCGATCCTGATCCGCCTGAATATTTCCAAGAAAGTCCCTTTCACCCACGCAGGAATCCGCATCTGCGCGCCAGACGCCTGATGCAGCAATGAGTAACACCTACCGACATAGGAGAATAACAATGGAATTCGGTATCTGCTTTAAAGGTTTTGTCAGCCCCGAACGGGCCCGCAGCTTGGTCATACAGGCTGAAGAAGCTGGTTTCGCTTATTGCTGGTTCTATGACTCGCATATTCTGTGGCGCGAATGTTATCCCGCGATTGCCATGTGTATGGAGCACACCAAGAAGATGCGCTTTGCACCGTGCGTCACCAACCCCAACGCCCGTGATTGGTCGCTGGCCGCCAGCCTGTTCGGCAGTCTGGCCAAGCAAAGCGGCGGGCGCTTCGATATCGGCCTGGGCCGCGGCGACAGTTCGGTCCGGGTGATGGGCAAGAAACCTGCCTCGCTGGCGCGGGTGGCTGAATTCACCACCAAGGTAAAAGCCATGATCCGGGGTGAAGAGGTACTTTATGGTGAGTGCCCTGAGCCGGTTAAATTCCCCTGGGCCGATGGCTACGAACTGCCCGTGCATATCGGCGCCTATGGTCCCATGGCCCTGAAAACCGCAGGGGAAGTGGGCGATGGTGTCATTCTGCAGATCGGCGAACCGAGCATTGTCAAATGGCTGGCTGAGCAGAGCATCAGCGCTGGCAAGGAAGCCGGTCGTGACATGGACAATTACAAGGTGATCGTCGCCGCCCCGGCCTATTTCGGTAGCCGGGACGAGTGCATCGAAGCCACTAAATGGTTCCCGGCCATGGTCGGCAACCACGTTGCCGACATCGTTGAAAAGTACGGCAGCGACAGCGGTACCGTCCCCGCCAGCCTGACCGACTATATCGAAAAGCGTAAGGGCTATGACTACTCCAAGCATGGCCAGAGCGATAACCCCTATCTGGACTTCATCACCCCGGACATCGTAGAAAGCTTCTGTGTGCTGGGTGAAGCCGAACAGCATGTCAGCAAGCTCAATGAGCTCAAGGCCGCCGGCGCCACGCAGTTCAATATCTATCTGGATAATGGCGATGAGGAAAACATCATCGCCCAGTATGGCGAACACATCATTCCCAAGTTCCGCACCTGAGCTGATACCGGCGGCGTCGCCGCCGGTGTCCAGGGGTAAAAACAATAATGATCGAATGAGGCATTCACAATGCAGAAAACCATGATCAACCAGCAACGGCTGTGGCAAAGCTTGATGGATATGGGCGAGATTGGCGGTACCGAAAAAGGCGGCGTCTGTCGGCTGGCCCTGACCGATCTGGACAAGCAGGGCCGTGACCTGTTCGTGCAATGGTGCAAAGACGCGGGCTGCACCATCCGCGTGGACAAGATGGGCAATATCTTCGCTCGCCGCGCCGGACTGGATGATTCGCTGCCGCCCGTGGTGATGGGTAGCCACCTGGATACCCAGCCTACCGGCGGCAAGTTCGACGGGATCTACGGCGTACTGGCCGGCCTGGAAGTCATTCGCACCTTGAATGATCAGGGCATGGACACCCAGGCGCCTATTGAAGCCTCGGTCTGGACCAACGAGGAAGGCTCGCGCTTTCCACCGGCGATGGTGGCATCCGGCGTGTTTGCCGGTGTGTTTGAACTGGATTATGGTTTGAGCCGCGCTGACCTGGATGGCAAGACCATGGGTGAAGAGCTGGCGCGTATCGGCTATAACGGCCCCGACGATGTCGGTGGGCGCCCATTCAAGGCATTCTTTGAGGCGCATATCGAGCAGGGTCCAATCCTCGAAGACGAGAAAAAACAGATTGGCGTAGTCACTGACGCACAAGGCCAGCGCTGGTATGAAATCACCCTGACCGGGCAAGAGTCCCATGCTGGCCCTACGCCAATGAGCCGGCGGCGGGATGCCTTGGTCGGCGCCGCCCGGTTGATTGATCAGGTCAATAAAATCGGCCTCGCTCATCAACCCAATGCCTGCGCTACCGTTGGTCTGCTGCAGGTGTTCCCCAACTCACGCAACGTGATTCCCGGGCAAGTGTTCTTTACCGTGGATTTCCGCCACCCCGATGCCGAAGCCCTAGCAAAAATGGATCAGGCGCTGCGTGAAACAGCCGATTCCGTTTCTACGGAATTGGGATTGGAAATGGCCTTCGAGCAGATCTGGTACTCCCCGCCCGTCCCCTTTGACGCCGACTGTGTTGCCCTGGTCCGCCAGGCGGCAACGGATTTCGGCTATAGCCACCGGGATATAGTCAGCGGTGCCGGGCATGACGCCTGCTATATCTCCCGCGTCGCACCAACGGCCATGGTCTTTGTGCCTTGCGAGAACGGCATCAGCCATAACGAAGCGGAAAATGCGACGCCGGAAGATCTGGCCGCCGGCTGCAACGTGCTTTTCCAGGCGGTCGTGGCACGCGCCAATAGCTGAATCGACTGGGCGCCAGCACCCTGAAAGAGCAGATAGTCATGCTCTTTCAGGCAACTGCCGCGGGCTATTTGGTAAGCCCTGTGCCTTTGAGGATGGTGTGGGTAAGAAACGCGCCTGCCGCGTCAAAGTCGCCGGTATCCAGACTGTCTTTACGCAACACCAAGGCAATCTGGGTAGAAAAGTCAGCATAGGTCTGAGTTGCAGCCCAGATGGAAAAGAACAGGTGGTGAGGATCAATGGGATCCATCAAGCCATTGGCAATCCATTCTTTGACCAAAGCAATATCGGCATCAAGTTTGGGCAACAGCTTTTGCAGTAGATAGTCTTTGATATAAGGCGCGCCGTTGATGATCTCATTGGCAAATATCTTGGAACCATTGGGCCGTAATTGTGACAGTTCCAGTTTGCCCAGGATATAGCTGCGCAATTTGCTGGCTGGATCATCACCAGCCTGTTCGAACAGGGTCATTTTTTCGACCCAGAGATCAAGTACGTTTTTCAGCACATGGCGATACAGGTTTTCCTTGGAAGGAAAATAATAAAGCATGTTCTGTTTGGACAACCCGGCTTGCTCGGCAATCGCTTCGATAGATGCACCGTTGTAGCCATATTGCGCGAATAGCGTTTCGGCAGCGTCCAGAATGCGGGCTTCCTGGGCTTTGCGGGCGCTTGAGCGCTTGCGGGGCTTGGCCGCGTCGTCATTTGCAGGGGCGCTTTCAGTCAAATGGAAGGGGGTTCGATCCAAGGAGATACCTCTTGGTTGCGGTCGCGGGCCATATGGCTGGCAAGCAGCATTGCTACCGGCACTGCGGGTTCGTAAGGGGCGCGAGTATACACCTTGAGCCCTCTGGCAACTAGCGACCCCGGCCCGAGGATGCACTTGTAAATATTGTCGTATACCAATATCAGCAAAAAGCCTATAGGCGAATTTAACAACAAGAAACAACAGCGGATGCCCCGCAAGCCAACTAGAAAAACAACAACTAACAACCGCGCGCCGGGTTGCGCCCGGGAGGATAATAATGAAAGTACTGATTCTTGGTAGTGGCGTACTTGGTATAACCAGCGCCTGGTATCTGGCTAAGGCGGGCTATGAAGTGACAGTGCTCGATCGCCAACCGGGCCCGGGCCTGGAAACCAGCTTCGGCAATGCCGGCATGATTTCACCTGGTTACTCCGCTCCCTGGGCGGCCCCCGGCGTTCCTCTCAAAGCCATCAAGTGGCTGCTGTCCGAGCATGCGCCTTTGGCCATCCGCCCTACTGCCGACCCGCAGCAATATCGCTGGATGATGCAGATGCTGTCCAACTGTACCGAAGGCCGCTATGCCGTTAATAAAGAACGCATGATGCGCCTGGCCGAGTATAGCCGCGACTGTCTGATGCAACTGCGCGCCGACAGTGGCGTGAATTATGAACATCGCGAGCTGGGTACCTTGCAGCTGTTCCGCACCCAGAAGCAGCTCGATGCCGCGGCCAAGGATATCGCGGTGCTGGAGCGCTGCGGCGTGCCTTATCAGTTACTCGACCGAGCCGGCTGCATTCAGCATGAGCCCGGTCTGGCTCCCAGCAAGGATAAGTTCGTCGGCGGTTTGCGCCTGCCCAATGATGAAACCGGCGACTGTTATATGTTCACCACCCAACTCGCAGCCAAATGTGCCGAGCTGGGGGTCAAGTTTCTGTTCAACCGTACGATCAGCAGCATGCAGGCAAATGACAACCGGATACAGGGCGTCAGCCTGGCCGACGGCGAGGTCCTGACAGCGGATCACTATGTGCTGGCGCTGGGCAGTTATTCACCACAGCTGGTAAAGCCTCTGGGTATCAGCCTGCCTATTTATCCGGTCAAAGGCTATTCGCTGACCATCCCGGTTGCCGACCCTTCGATGGCTCCGGTGTCAACGATAATGGATGAAACCTACAAAGTAGCCATTACCCGTTTGGCCGATCGTATTCGTGTGGGCGGCATGGCAGAACTGGCCGGCTTTGATACCGAGCTTCGGGAAAAGCGCCGGGCCACGCTGAAGATGGTGATCAACGACCTGTTCCCGCTGGGCGGCCAGGCGCAGGAGTTGGACTTCTGGACCGGCTATCGCCCCATGACACCTGATGGCACACCGATCATCGGCGCCAGCAAGTTGAGCAATCTGTTCTTCAACACCGGTCATGGCACCTTGGGCTGGACCATGGCCTGTGGCTCAAGCCAACTCTTGGTGGACAGGATTGCCGGCAGCAAGATGGCTATCAGCATGGACGGTTTCGAGATAGAGCGTTACGCAAAATAAAAATAAGGAGCGCATGCATGAACATCCAATCTTCCTATACCAATGTCCTGATGAGTCAGGTCCTGATGCATCAGGACAGGGTTTATCTGACGGGCAGATTTGCCGATACCAGCCCGCTCGGCAACGATCTAAGCGTGCAGGCCGGTAATACCCTGGCAGCGATCGAGACACTCCTGACGGAAGCCGGCAGCGATAAAACCAGGCTGTTGTCCGCGACCATTTACCTGAAGAACCTCAAGACTGACCTGGAGACCATGGACCGGATATGGGGCCAATGGCTGCCAGAAGGGACAGCGCCCATTCGCGCCATCCTGGAAGCCAAACAGGTCGAGCCCAATATTCTGGTGGAAATCGCCATGACCGCCGCTGTTTAACACCGATATTCTGGAATAAGACTATGCGTCCAGCCCATGCATTGATCGATCTTGGCGCTCTGCGTCATAACTACCAGTTGGCCAAGCAACTTTCGGGAAACAAAGCGTTGGCGGTCATAAAAGCCAATGCTTACGGCCATGGCGCCGTTCGTTGCGCTCAAGCGCTTTGTGCATCCGCGGATGGCTTTGCCGTCGCCTGTATAGAAGAAGCATTATTACTGCGCAATGCCGGTATTCAACAACCGATTCTATTGCTGGAAGGATGGTTTGACGCAGCGGAGCTGATACTGATCCAGCAATATGATCTGTGGGTGGTCATTCATCATCATGGTCAGCTGCGCGACCTGGCTGAGATCGACATCGAGCGTCCATTGCATGTCTGGCTGAAACTGGACACCGGCATGCACCGGGTGGGCTTCAAGCCTGAAGAATATGTAGGAATATGGAAAGCACTGCAAGCGAGTAGCAAAGTGGCCAGCCTGGTAAAGATGACCCATTTCTCCCGCGCCGACGAACCGGACTGCGACACGACCCAGCATCAACTGCTGTGCTTCAATGAAACCACTGCCCATCTGGATGGCCCATCAAGCCTGTGTAATTCTCCCGGCGCCCTGGCCTGGCCACAGGCCCATGGGGATTGGCTACGACCAGGCATCATGTTGTACGGCGCCTCGCCCTTCAACTTCGCTCAGAAAAGCGCCGCAAGGCTGAAACCGGTGATGCATCTGAATTCGCGGATTATTGCCGTGCACGACGTTGCCAGCGGTGAGCCAGTCGGTTACGGCGCGCAATTCATTGCCAAACGTCCCACCCGGATTGGGGTGGTCGCCATGGGCTATGCCGATGGATATCCCCGGCATGCAAAAAGCGGTACGCCCGTTCTGGTGGATGGTCAGCGTGCGGCGCTGATCGGTCGGGTGTCCATGGATATGCTGACAGTCGATCTCACCGACCTGCCCGCATGCGGCCTGGGCAGCGCTGTACAGCTGTGGGGTGATGGTTTGCCGGCCAACGAGGTCGCCGATTGGGCGGACACCATCGCTTACCAGTTGTTCTGCAATCTGAATCGGGTGCCGCGGCATTATCTTGGTTGAGCGCTCTCCTCGCTGAACATAAAAAAGCCGGATCATCATGATCCGGCTTTTTGTTGCCGCCCCCTCAGGAAGGGAAGGAGAACTGAGCGCCTTCCCGCACCCCGGCTGATGGCCAGCGCTGGGTAATGGTTTTGCGTTTGGTGTAGAAACGCACCGCATCCGGACCGTAGGCATGCAGGTCACCGAACAGCGAGCGCTTCCAGCCACCGAAGCTGTGATAAGCCACCGGCACCGGCAGCGGTACGTTGATGCCGACCATACCCACCATGATGTTGTCACTGAAATAACGCGCCGCCTCACCGTCACGGGTAAAGATGCAGGTGCCATTGCCGTACTCGTGATCATTGATCAGTTGCATGGCCTCCTCCATGCTGTTGACGCGCATGACCAGCAACACCGGCCCAAAGATCTCTTCCTTATAGCAGGTCATTTCAGCGGTCACGTTATCGATCAGCGTGCCACCCACATAGAATCCCTTGTCGTAGCCGGCCACGGCCGGCTGACGACCATCGACCACCAGCGTGGCACCCTGCTGTTCGGCACTGCTGATATAACCGGTGACCTTTTCCTGGTGCGCACGGGTAATGAGCGGACCAAAATCGTTGCTCTTATCAGAGAAAGCACCCACTTTCAGGCTTTTCATCTGCTCGGTCATTTTACTGATCAGTGAATCAGCCGCCTCGTCCCCTACCGCCACGGCAACCGACAGCGCCATGCAACGCTCACCTGATGAACCGAAGGCAGCGCCCACCAGGGCGGATACCGCGTTGTCCATATCCGCATCCGGCATCACGATGGCGTGGTTCTTCGCGCCACCCAGCGCCTGACAGCGTTTGCCGTGGGCGCTCGCCGTGGTGTAGATATATTCGGCAATGGGCGTCGAGCCAACGAAGCTGACCGCCTGGACGCGCGCATCCGACAGCAGCACGTCCACCGCTTCCTTATCACCATTGACCACGTTCAGCACGCCTGGCGGCAGGCCGGCTTCGTGCAGCAGCTCGGCAATGAACAGCACCGCCGACGGGTTGCGTTCGGACGGTTTGAGTACAAAGGTATTACCGCAGACGATCGCCATGGGGTACATCCACAGCGGTACCATGGCCGGGAAGTTGAATGGCGTGATGCCCGCCACCACACCCAGCGGCTGGAACTCGCTCCAGGAGTCGATCGCCGGTCCTGCATTCTTGCTGAATTCGCCTTTCAACAGCTCGGGAGCGCCGCAGGCATATTCGACGTTCTCAATACCCCGTTGCAGTTCACCCATGGCGTCATGGGCGATCTTGCCGTGCTCTTCCCCAATCAGGCGACAGATTTCGTCGGCATTACGTTCCAGCAGTTCCTTGAAGCGGAACATGACCTTGGCGCGTTTGAGGGGTGGCGTGTTACGCCAGGCGGGATAAGCGGCCTGGGCAGCGGCGATGGCTGCCTCGACGGTGGGCTTGCTCGCCACTGCCAATTTCTTTGATACCTCACCCGTGGATGGATTGAAAACATCCTGGGTACGGCTGGACTGGGTATCAATGGTGCCGTTGATCAAGTGTCCGATCGTCTTCATCGTCTGTTCTCTCTGCCTGTATTGTTAGCGGTACTAATCAGTCAAGTTCGTTGATGGCATCGCCGATAGCGTTGATGACGTTGTCGATCTCTTCACGCTCAACGATGAAGGGCATGCCCAATTGAATGGTGTCGCCGCCATAACGCACGTAGAAGCCTTTTTCCCAGCACTTCATGGCAATTTCATAAGGACGGCGCGCCGGCTCACCGGGGCGACTCTCGATCTGCAAGGCGCCCGCCATCCCGTAGTTGCGGATATCCGTTACGTAGCGGGTCCCCTTGAGACCATGCAGGGCGTTCTCGAATATCGGGCTCATTTCCCTGACCCGATCAACCAGGCGGTCATTCTGCAGAATATCCAGTGAGGCCAATGCCGCAGCACAAGCTACCGGGTGACCGGAGTAGGTATAACCATGCGGCAATTCGATCGCGTAGTCGGGGCCGCCCTGCTCCATGAAGGTCTGATAGATTTCGCGCTGCACGATCACCGCGCCCATCGGCACAGCACCGTTGGTGAGCTGCTTGGCAACGTTCATCATGTCCGGGGTAACGCCGAACTCTTCCGCGCCGGTGTTGGAGCCCATGCGCCCGAAGCCGGTGATGACCTCATCGAAAATCAGCAGAATCTCGTGCTGGTCACAGATCTCGCGCAGGCGTTGCAGATAACCTACCGGCGGCGGCAATACACCGGCTGAACCGGCCATGGGCTCAACAATGACGGCGGCAATATTCGAGGCGTCATGCAGGGCAATCAGCTCCAGCAGATCCTCGGCACGTTCGACACCACGCTCGGGCATGCCGCGACTGAAGAGGTTTTCCTTGAGCAAGGTGTGCGACAGATGGTCGGCATCGATCCCCTGCCCGAACAGCATCCGGTTAGCCCCGATACCGCCCAGGCTGATGCCGCCGAAGTTGACGCCGTGATAGCCTTTGGCGCGACCTATGAGCTTGGTTTTGGTCGGCTTGCCCTTCTTGCGCCAATAGGCGCGGGCGATTTTCAGCGAGGTGTCCGCGGCATCAGATCCAGAGTTGGTATAAAACACGTGGTCGAGGCCTTTCGGCGTCAGCTGGGTAATGCGCTCGGCCAGCTCGAAGGCTTTGGGATGACCAAATTGGAAAGCCGGAGCGTAATCCAGCTCACGCAATTGTTTGGCAACCGCTTCGGCAATTTCCGGGCGGTTATGCCCCGCCCCGCAACACCAGAGACCAGATAGACCGTCAAATATCTTACGGCCATCAGCATCGATGTAATAACTGCCCTCCGCCCCCACGATGAGGCGTGGATCGGATTTGAACTGGCGGTTGGCAGAATAGGGAAGCCAGTAAGCATCAAGCTGCTCGGGGGTCAGTCCGGCAGGGCGCTGGGTATTGAGATCAGACATAACACCACCCCTCTTGTTATCGGTAGAGCCAGTCTCGTCAGTACCGAGTTAAAGTAAAACCCAAACTTACTTACCTTCAGGTTACCGTTTACTTAACTTAACTTGTCTCCTCCGCTATCCTGCTAGGCATCGGTTAACCAGGAAAAACAAGATGAAAACACGTAAGCTGGCATTGCCCGGTCAAATCAGTGATGCCGACCTGCGCTTGCTGCGGATCTTTCGCAAGGTGGTCGAATGCGGTGGCTTCTCCGCAGCTGAGGTAGAGCTGAATATCAGCCGAGCGGCAATCAGTATCGCCATGAATGAACTGGAAGGACGCTTGGCCCTGCGGCTCTGTCAGCGGGGCCGCAGTGGTTTTTCCCTGACTCAGGAAGGCGGCGAGGTATATCAGGCCACCCTGCAGATGCTGGCCGCCATCGAAGGCTTCCGCACCCATGTGAACAGCCTGCATGCTCAGTTGAAGGGCGAGCTCAACATCGGTATCACCGATAGCCTGGTTACCATGCCGCAGATGCTGATCACACAGGCACTGGGCGCGCTGAAGGATCGCGGGCCCGATGTGCGCATCAACATCCGCATGATTCCACCCAACGATATTGAATTGGGCGTGCTGGATGGCCGTTTGCACGTGGGTATCATCCCTGCGCTGAAGTCCCTGCCCGGGCTGCATTATCGACCGCTGTACGAAGAGGCCTCGCAGCTGTATTGCAGCTCAACTCATCCGCTGTATCAACATCCGGCTTCGGAGCCAGTGGCGCTCAGTGGCTGGGATGCGGTCCTGCCGGCCTACGCCCAAACACCGGAAATCAAGGCACTGCAGGAGCCACTCAAGGCCGCTGCATCAGCAACGGACCGCGAAGGGATTGCCTTTCTGATCCTGACTGGCCGCTATATCGGTTATCTTCCCACCCACTACGCCGACCGCTGGGTCCGCGACCAAGCGATGCGGGCAATCGACTCACTGGCTAACCGATATATCACCCATTACGGTGCTATCACCCGCAAGGGCGCCCCGCCTAATCTGGTGCTTGAGAGCTATCTGGAAGAGCTCGATCGGCTGGTGAAATAGCTGCCCGGCTGGCGCAAGAAAAATCCTGGCTACTAATGGCAGCGCATTTTGACCGATTGGAAAAATAATCCTTGACCGTCCCAAAACTTGCTTGTAGGTTTGCAAACAACAGTCATTAAACACGGGACATTTCCATCGTCTTAAATTTATAAGAAAGCGATGAACTTACCGTGAAAGCATTCCAATTGATGCTGAGTCATTATTGGAACCGGGCACCATTCGTTGTACTGACATTCGATTTGAAACATCTCGATTAGCGAGCACTGATAAGAGGATGAAAATAATGTGCAACCATCTTACTGGGTATTCTTCCATACCATTCCCAGACCATCCTATTTAAACAAGTCAAACCTGACAGTACAGTTCCTCGACTAGCTTCATACTGGCGATTTGGCATAGCGCTTATTACCGCTATTCATCTTCCATATGCATTCAATGGGCTTCACCCAGCAACACCCTGTAAACGCCGAACATAGGCGTGCCAAATAAAAACAATAGATTAGAGGGCACAATGCAATGCACACTCAAACTGATTCACTTCAGTACGATATCTCTCTGAACGGTGATCCAAGCGCCGACTTGTGGAATGAAGATCTGGCCCCCGCCAGAGAAGAAGATAAAACCTGGACCTGGCAAAGTATCTCTGGCCTGTGGGTTGGCATGGTTGTCTGTGTTCCGACGTACATGATGGCCGCCGGACTGGTAGCCGAAGGTATGTCCTGGTGGCAAGGGGTCTTAACTGTTCTGCTCGGCAACCTCATTGTGCTGGTGCCCATGATCGCCATTGGTCATGCGGGTACCAAGCACGGTATTCCCTTTCCGGTGCTGCTGCGCTCTTCTTTCGGCACAGCGGGCGCCAAACTGCCGGCGATGCTGCGCGGACTGGTTGCCTGCGGCTGGTTTGGTATCCAGACCTGGGTAGGCGGCTCGGCGATTTATATCATCGTCAACATCATGACCGACAATGCCATCTCCGGGAGCGTCATCGGTTTTCTCGGGATCGATCCGGGCCAGTTGGTCTGCTTTCTGCTGTTCTGGGCCCTGCATGTCGTCTTTATCGCTTATGGCACTGAATCCATCCGTTGGCTGGAGACCTACGCCGCACCTTTCCTGATCGCCATGGGCCTGGCCTTGCTGGGCTGGGCTTACTTCAAGGCGGGCGGTTTCGGTCAAATGCTCTCGACCCCCTCACAATTCGTTGCCGGCGGCGCCCGTGAAGGCCAGTTCTGGGCAGTGTTCTGGCCCGGACTGACGGCTATGGTAGGTTATTGGGCGACGCTGGCGCTCAATATTCCCGATTTCACCCGTTTTGCCCGTAGCCAGAAAGATCAATTCATCGGCCAGACGCTGGGCCTCCCCTTGCCCATGGCGCTCTTCGCCTTTATCGGCGTAGCCGTTACCTCGGCAACAGTAGTGATCTATGGCAGAGCCATCTGGGACCCGGTGGAGCTGACCAGCCAGATGGGCGGTGCTGCAGTCGTAATCTCGTTGATCGCCCTGATCCTGGCTACCCTGACCACCAACCTGGCCGCCAATGTTGTCGCCCCTGCCAACGGTTTCTCCAATCTCAGTCCCAGCAAGATTTCCTTCAAGATGGGTGGTTATCTGACCGCAGGTATCGGTATTGCGATCATGCCGTGGAAGCTGCTGGAATCGACCAGCGCTTATATTTTCACATGGCTGATTGGTTATTCAGCCCTGCTCGGCCCCGTTGCCGGCATCATGGTCGCGGACTACTTCGTGATCCGCAAAACCAAGCTGGATCACCACGCGCTGTTTCGCAACAACGGCCAATACAGTTATCGCAATGGCTGGAATCCGGCAGCCCTGATCGCGCTCGTGGTCGGTATTCTGCCCAATCTGCCGGGCTTCCTGCATGTCGCCGGTGCTATCGATACCGTGCCCGCCATATTCAAGGAAATCTATACCTATGCCTGGTTTGTCGGTCTGCTGATCGCCGCTGGCATCTATCTGATCCTCATGCGCAACAGCTTGAAACCAGCATGAACTGGGTTACCTATCGGGCCGGCAGGCACTTGCAACAGCCGGCTCGCCAAGACCTGTAAGGAGAATAAGAAATGTCCGTACTCATCAAAAACGGCACCGTGGTCACCGCCGACAAGATCTATCGAGCCGACATATATTGCGACGATGGGAAAATTGTTGCTATCGGAGAGAATCTGGATGTGCCTTCTACCGCGCAAGTAATCGATGCGGGCGGCCAGTATGTGATGCCCGGTGGCATCGACCCCCATACCCATATGCAACTGCCCTTCATGGGTACCGTAGCGAGTGACGATTTCTATACCGGCACTGCTGCCGGGTTGGCTGGCGGCACCACCAGTATCATCGACTTCGTCATTCCCTCGCCCCAGCAATCCTTGCTCGAGGCTTATCACCAATGGCGTGACTGGGCCGCCAAAGCGGCAGCGGACTATACCTTCCACGTTGCCATTACCTGGTGGGACGACTCGGTACATGAGGAAATGGGCACCCTGGTGCGAGAGCACGGGGTCAACAGCTTCAAGCACTTCATGGCGTACAAGAACGCTATCATGGCAGATGATGAAACCCTGGTGAAAAGCTTCCGTCGCTCTGTCGAGCTGGGGGCAATGCCCACTGTGCATGCCGAAAATGGCGAACTGGTGTTCCAGTTGCAACAGGAACTGCTCGCCAAAGGCATGACCGGCCCCGAAGCGCATCCGCTGTCCCGTCCGCCCGTCGTTGAAGCCGAGGCAGCCAGCCGAGCGATCCATATTGCCCAGGCCATGAACGTGCCTATCTATATCGTGCATGTGTCCTGCAAGGAGTCACTGGAAGCCATTACCCGCGCACGCAATAATGGTAACCGCGTCTATGGCGAGGTACTGGCCGGCCATCTGGTCATTGACGAAAGCGTGTATCGGCATGCCGACTTCGAGTTTGCCGCAGCCCATGTCATGAGCCCACCCTTTCGCGCCAAAGAGCATCAGGAAGCGCTCTGGCAGGGCTTGCGCGGGGGCAATCTGCAAACCACGGCAACTGACCACTGCTGTTTCTGCGCGGACCAGAAAGCCGCAGGCAAAGATGATTTTACCCGTATTCCCAACGGCACCGCCGGGATCGAAGATCGCCTGGCAATCCTGTGGGACGAAGGCGTTAATCAGGGTCGCCTGACCATGAACGAGTTCGTTGCGGTGACCTCCACCAACACCGCCAAGCTGTTCAATATGTATCCGCGCAAAGGTTCTGTCTCTGTGGGCGCCGATGCAGACCTGGTGGTCTGGGACCCGACCGGCACGCGCACTATCTCAGCCAAGACCCACCATCAGAATATCGACTTCAATATTTTCGAAGGCCGCACGGTCACCGGCATACCCAGCCATACATTGAGCCGCGGCAAGATCGTCTGGCGTGAGGGTGAGCTGCTGGCCGTAGAAGGCGCCGGCCAATACATTCCGCGGCCAGCCTTCGGCCCGGTGTTTGATGCCATTGCCCGTGAAAACGAGCTGAATACGCCGCAACCTGTGGTACGCCAAGGCTAGCGATGGCCAAGACAACCCCTGCGAGGAGAGGGAAGGAAAATGTGGATCTACCTGTTCATGGCGTTGGCCGCAGGGGCTGTCTTACCGTTGCAAGCTGGCTTGAACGCTCAACTGGCACTGAGCGCAGGGCATGCCTTGTGGGCAGCCTGTGCCTCCTTCGCCATTGGACTGTTGTTGCTGCTAGCCGTGTGTCTGACCGTTCGCTTACCCCGTCCGGTATGGGGAGATCTCGCCGCGATGCCCTTCTGGCAGTGGAGCGGAGGGCTCATGGGTGCCTTTTTTGTTACGGCCATGGTCATGCTCAGCCCCCGGCTGGGCGCGGCCACCATGCTGGGCATGGTGCTGGTCGGGCAAATGACGGCTGCCGCCTTGATTGACCATTTTGGCTTGGCGGGATTTACCCCACATGCACTCAGCATCGGACGCGCCGTGGGTATTGCATTGTTGATTGCCGGAGGCATTATCGTGCGCCTGTATTGAATCGGGCCTGCCTTATTAAATCACTGTCGTAATGTTATATGCCCCACCGGGGCAGGATAAGTGCGCCCATCTACTTGAAGTGGCGCCGAGTAAAATAAAAACAATAACCTGGAGTACAACATGAAAAAAGCAACCACCGCCGCACTTGTGCTTATCGCTGGTGGGCTAAGTGCCTTTCCTGCCTGCGCTGATGAACTTGTCCAATGGCATACCAATAGCCTGACCTACCTTTACGGCAAGAACTTCAAGGTAGACCCGCCTATTCAGCAGACGCTCACATTTGAACACGCCAGCGGCTGGAGCGTAGGTGATCTGTTTCTGTTCGTTGATCAGATCAACTTCAACGGCAAGGGTGCCAATGATGGGGATGATGAACGAACACATTACGGTGAATTCTCGCCGCGCCTGTCGTTAGGAAAAATCAGTGGTATCAACATGGCCGCCGGCCCTGTCACTGATATATTGGTCTCGATGACCTACGAATTCGGCAAAGGCGACACGGAAGCCTATCTGATCGGGCCCGCCTTTGACCTGGCGATACCGGGGTTCGACTTCTTCCAGCTCAATACCTATCTTCGTAAAACCGATGGCGGCCGCCCTGGTGATAATGTCTGGCAGATCACCCCTGTCTGGAGTTATACCATCCCGATGGGCCGGTCCGACCTGGTGATTGATGGCTTCATCGACTGGGTTGTGGACAATGACGAAAACAGTCGCGGCGACTATCACGCCAACGTCCATATCAACCCCCAGATCAAATACGACCTGGGCAAGGCCCTGGGCTGGAGAGAAAAGGTCTATGTGGGCATCGAATATGACTACTGGAAGAACAAATTCGGTATTAAAGATGGCGGCTATGTCAGCGAGCAGTTTGTCGGCGAAACCAATCAAAACACCGCGAGCCTGCTATTGAAGGCACACTTTTAAGCGGGATGTTTGCAACTTCTTCCGCCAGCCGGCCCAGCGCACAGTAATAGCGAACTGGGCCGTAATTTCCGCGAAACTTGATAATCGGCCAGCCGGCACCATATAGATCCATTGCCATCGCTGATCCGAGACCTCATGAGCCAAGCCAGCATCTTCGACGTTACCGCCGACACCTTCGATCGTCTCGTGCTCGAACCCTCCTTCGACAAACCTGTGCTGGTAGATTTCTGGGCGCCCTGGTGCGTGCCCTGCAAGGCGTTGCTGCCGGCCCTGCTGAATATCACCGCCAGTCATGCCGGCAAGCTGTTGCTGGCGAAGGTCAACTGCGACGAGCAAGCCGCATTGACCGAGCGCTTCGGCATTCGCAGCCTGCCGACGGTGGTGCTGTTCAGAAACGGTCAGCCGGTGGATGGCTTTGCCGGTATCCAGCCTGAAAGTGATATTCGCGCGACGCTCGAACCGCATTTTTGAGCAACCGCTGGTAAAGGGCTGTGCCAGGCACGCTGATATTCCCGGAGACGTGTTCAGAATGACAGTTACAGCTTGACCCTGAGAAATAGCGTTATAAGATAACGTTTAAATATTCTGCAGGATCGCCCGCTCCATGTCCCCACCCGTGATACAGCTTGAACAGGCCACCTTCGCCTGGCCCGGCCAACCAACGCTGTTGGATATCGACACCTTCATTTTGCAGCCCGGCGAACGGGTGTTCCTCAAGGGCCCCTCCGGCAGCGGCAAGACCACCTTGCTGAGCCTGCTCGGCGGTGTGCAGCTGCCGGCGCGCGGACATATCCGCCTGCTTGGCCAGGATCTGGCCCGTCTGTCCAGCTCGGCCCGTGATCGATTTCGTGCCGACCACAGCGGTTATATATTCCAGATGTTCAACCTGCTGCCCTACCTGTCGATCACCGAGAACATCGCCCTGCCCTGCCACTTCTCACGACTGCGCCGGCAGCGCGCAGCAGAGCGCCATGGCTCGGTGACCGCGGCGGCAACCGATCTGCTGCAACAGTTGGGTATGAATCAGTCCGCGCTGCGCGATAAACCGGTGGCCGAACTGTCCATCGGCCAACAACAACGCGTCGCCGCCGCCCGGGCATTGATTGGTAGCCCGGAATTGATCATTGCCGACGAGCCGACATCGGCACTGGATGCCGATACCCGCGAAGCCTTTCTCCAATTGCTGTTCGCCGAATGCAAGGCGGCGGGCAGCAGTTTGCTGTTTGTCAGCCATGATGCGGCGCTGGAGCCCCTGTTCGATCGTAGCCTGGCGCTGGCTGAACTCAATCGCGCCGCCATCAGGGAGGCCAGTTGATGTATCTGTTACGCATGGCTTTCCGCAGTCTGGCCAATCGGCGTTTTTCCGCGCTGCTGACCATTGTGACCATCGTCTTGAGCGTCACACTGCTGCTGGGGGTGGAGAAGGTGCGTACCGAGGCCCGCGCCAGCTTTGCCGGCACCATCTCCGGCACCGATCTGATCGTGGGCCCGCGTACCGGTTCGGTACAACTGCTGTTGTATTCGGTATTTCGCATCGGCAATCCGACCAGCACCATGGCCTGGGAGAGTTTCCAGAAAATCGCCGCGCACCCGCGGGTGGACTGGGCGATCCCGATTTCCCTGGGCGATTCGCACCGCGGTTATGCGGTGCTGGGCACCACCGCGGATTATTTCACCCATTTTCGCCATGGCCGCGATCGTCAACTCGGCTTCACCGATGGACAGCCGTTCGAGGATCTGTACGACGCGGTCATCGGTGCGGATGTCGCCCGTGAGCAGGGCTATGCCCTGGGCGACGAGCTGGTACTCGGACATGGCACCGGATCGGTGAGCTTTATCGAGCACGATGACCACCCGTTTCGCGTCAGCGGCATACTTGCCCGAACCGGTACACCGGTGGATCGTACCCTGCATATCAGCCTGGCGGGCCAGGAGGCGGTGCATGCGGACTGGCATCATGGACGGCCCGCAGCCGTCCTCCATCATGACCATGCTCAGCATGAAGGACAGGCGCATGAGCATGAGCATGCCGACAACCACGATCTCACACCGACCACCATCAATGCCGCGCTGCTCGGGTTGAACAGCCGCGTCGCCGCCTTCGCGGTGCAGCGGGATATCAACCGCTTCCCCGACGAGCCGCTGATGGCCATCATGCCCGGTGTCGCTCTGCAGGAACTCTGGCGCCTACTCGGCGTAGCGGAAAAAGCCCTGTTCATCGTCTCGGTGTTCGTCGTGCTCACCGGGCTGGTCGGTATGCTCACCGCCATTCTCGCCAGCCTCAATGAACGGCGCCGGGAAATGGCCATCCTGCGCTCAGTCGGCGCCCGGCCGCGACATGTATTCAGCCTGCTGTTGCTGGAGGCCGCCAGCCTGTCAGCGCTGGGTATAGTGCTGGGGCTGGGCTTGATGTATCTGGCGCTGTGGCTGGTGCAGCCGCTGGTTCTGTCGCAGTATGGCCTGTTCATCCCGCTGACAGCGCCAGGCCCTCGGGACTGGAGCCTGCTGGGGCTCATTCTGGCGGCGGGAATAGTCATCGGATGCGTGCCGGCCTGGCGCGCTTACCGCCAATCGCTGGTCGATGGGCTATCGATTCGCACTTGAAAGGAAAGGGATATGAACATCGCGGGAAAATTCCTGGGCAGCTGCCTGCTGATGCTGGCGGCATGGAGCGCCAGCGCTGCCGAGGAAATTTCCTGGGCAGCGCTGTTGCCGGCGGATTTCCAGATGCCGGCGCCACTGCCGGTTCATGATCTGTCCCAGCTCGGCACTCTGGAGGAGGCGCTGGGCGATCCGGCCGTACAGATGGAGCCGCACGCACCGGTTGTGCCGGCCATGGATGGAAGGCACATCAGACTACCCGGCTATATAGTACCGCTGGGGCTGACCGACGCCGGCCAGGTGGAGGAGTTCCTGCTGGTGCCCTACTTCGGCGCCTGCATTCATGTGCCGCCGCCACCGTCAAATCAGATCGTGCATGTGCTCAGCGCAACCGGAATTGCCCTGCAGCAGTTATATCAGCCATTCTGGATCAGCGGGGTGATCCGCGTCGAGCATGTGGAGAGCGAGCTGGCAGAGGCCGGCTATCGCATCAGCGATGCCAGCATCGAGCCCTATGGGCTGTGATCAGCTGTTGTTCTCAATAGCCGAGCGGGCATAACCTTCCCACTGTCGGATGAGCTGCCGTTGCTGGCTACTGGCTCCGCTTTGCGCACGCTTGAGTGTCGTCAGCAGATCTGTCCAACTGCCATCTTCCAACTGCAGACCCGCCAACCGCAGCCAATGATCGGCACGACCGCTACCGCTGGCCACGGCTGCCCAGGCTTCGCGCGCCCGCGTGCGGTCCCGCGCCAGCGTCCATAATTGTGCCAGCCGCTCCTGACGCGCTGCGTCTACCGGCAACAGCTTCTGCGCCATGAGTTCTTCCAGCAGACGTGCTGCCTGCCAGGGCGCGCCGGCGTTGACCTGCATTGCGATCAGATTGTCCAGATCGGTCTGCGTCAGCCCCACCCCGGCCTCATGGGCCAACCGCAGCGTTCCAGCCGCTGCCGACTGATTGCCGGCCTGACTCTGCAAGCCAGCCAATTGCCGCCAATGTTCGCGGCTCTGCGGCGCCCGTTTGAGTAATACCTTCTGCCATTGAGCGGCGCTGTCATAGCGCTGCTGTTGGTAGTTCATGCCGACCAACAGCTGATACCAGACATCCGCCGCTGACGGATCGGCACGCACCACCTGCTCGGCCAGGGGGATCGCCTTGGTATATTCCCGCGCCTGGCTGTAGCACTGCACGAGCAGTTGCTTCTGCTCCAGCGTCAATGCACCGCCAGCCTGCACAGATTCCAGCAGTCGGGCAGCATCGCGATATTGACCTTCCACGGCAAGCAGTTGCGCCAGATTCAATTGGTCCTGACGTGTTGCCGTCGCATCCAGCTTGCTGTGCGCCAGCGCCTTGCGCAGCCAGTCGATAGCCTGACGATTCTGCTGGGCCGCAATCGCCACATAACCCAGCCGTTGCTGGATCAGCGCCAGTTCGAGACTTCCCGCTTCGGCATCGTTGATCGCCTTGTTCAGAGTAGCCCGCGCCTTGTCCAGCTTACCGCTCTGCTGCTCTTTCTGCGCCGAAGACAAGGCCATGAAGACTGCTGGCTTGATCGCCTGCTGGGCGTTAACCAGGCCCGGCAGCAGTAACAACATCAGACCCAATGCAGTACTACGATAGAGGTTGGCGACACCCATGGTCATCTGTCCTCCAGACGGAAATACAAGGTTTTGGTGGCTTCACGCGCGACCGCCTGGCCATTCTCCCGGCGCGGTGCAAAACGCCAGCGGTTGGCGGCTCGGCGCGCTTCGCGCTCGAACACCCCTTTGGGTTTGGCAGAGGTCACCCGCAGATTCTCCACTCGCCCTTCGGGAGAAATGGTGAATGCCAGTGTTACTTCGCCTTCGATGCCCGCCGCCAACGCGCGATGCGGGTAGTTAGGCGGTATATCCACCAGCGGCGCAACCTCCTCGGCAGTCGACGGGCTGCTTGAGGCAGCCGGCGCCGCAGGAGCTGCAGGCGCAGGGGTCGGAGCAGGCGCTGGCGCCTCCGCCGCGGTGATGCCGGCCAAGGTAGGGGTGACCGCCACATTGATGCCCGGCGTCGGCAGATTCGGTACGGAAATATTCAGCTGCACGCTGGTTTCGACCTGCGGCTGCGGCGGTGCTGGCTGGGGTGGCGGCACATCCGGCGGCTGCGGCTGTTCCGGCGGCTGACGTTGCTGACGCTGACGGCTGTCACTCGGCGTATCGGCGACGCTGCGGACGAAACTGACCCGCGCCAACTCATCACCCTGCTCACGATTATCCCGTGGCGGCATGATCAGCACCATCATCAGGGCGAACAATGCCAGCGTTACCAGCAAGGCACCGGCAAAGCTGACCAGCAGCCGCATCAGTTGGCTCCCGCCGTGGCAGCCAGCGCCACGTCCTGCACACCCGCCATACGCACCTGATCCATTACCTGGATGACCAGGCCGCTGCGTGCATCCTCATCAGCCTGCACCACCACAGTGCTGTCAGGCTGATCGACGCGCATGCGTTCCACCGCAGCGCGCACTGCGCGGATATCCACCTGCTGGCGATCAATCCAGATCTCGCCATTAGGGTCCACGGCGATCAGGATATTGCCCTTGGGCTGCTCTTCGGAGCTGTCCGCGGTCGGGGTGTTGACCTCGATACCGGTGGTCTTGATAAAGGTGCTGGTGACGATGAAGAAGATCAGCATGATGAACACCACGTCGAGCATGGGGGTCAGGTCGATGCCTGCTTCGTCGTCGCTGCCTGCTGAATGTCGGCGCATGCGCATATGGTCAAGTATTCCTATTCGTGACGCAGACGGTCGGTGAGCCGCTGCATGGCCAGCCGCGACGCTGCATCGAGTCGCGCCAGGCAAAATAATCCGCTGATGGCAATCATCATGCCGGCCATGGTCGGCACCGTGGCACGGGACACACCCGCCGCCATCGCCCGGGGATTGCCGGTACCGCTGATCGACAGCACGTCAAACACCTGAATCATGCCGCTTACCGTACCCAGCAGGCCCAGCAGCGGACACATGGCGATCATGACCCGAATCATCGGCATGAATCGGTTCAGTCGCTGCCGTGCTACGGACAGCCAGGCTTCGCGAATATGCCGGGCCGCAGCACTGCTGTGATCAGCGCGGCGCAGCCAGCGGTTCTGCAGGCTGGCTGAACGCTTGGGGAAGATGCGCCATAGATACCACAGCCGCTCGACCATCAATGTCCACAACACAATGGTGAAGAACAGGATGGTCCACAGCACCCAGCCGCCGCTGTCGAGAAAGTCCCTGAGCATCCACAGGGCTTCACTCACCACGCCTGTCTCCCGGATCCAGGTGCAGAGCAATCAGGCCCGCACTCTGCTGTTCGAGTACTTGGATCAGCGCCTTGCTGCGCGAGGCCAGCATGCCGTGCAGGAACAGCAGCGGAATGGCTGCCACCAGCCCCTGCACCGTGGTCACCAGGGCCTGGGAAATACCACCGGCCATCAGCTTCGGATCACCGGTACCAAACAGGGTGATGGCCTGGAACGTCGCGATCATGCCGGTTACCGTACCCAGCAGACCCAACAGCGGCGCCACCGCGGCGAGCAGCTTGATCAAGCCGTTGCCGCGATCCAGCGCCGGCGTTTCCCGCAGAATCGCCTCGTCCAGCTTCAGCTCCAGCGTGTCCAGCTCCTCGAGCCGCGGCTTGCTGCCGATCACACCGAGAATGCGCCCCAGGGGGTTGTCATCGCGCAGCTGATCCAAATTGTTGGCCTGCCGCTCGACCTTGTTGGATACACCCAGCAGCCAAACCAGTTTGGCCAGCGCCAGCAGTATGCCGAGCACACCCAGAGCAATGATCACATAACCCACCAGACCACCCTGACGCACCCGGTCCATGAAGGATGGGCTGAGCTGCATCTGACTGATGACGGTGCCACGGGTAGGATCGACCATCAGGTCGGCGAGCGCGCTGCGCGGCGCCACAAAATCGCTGACCAGGCCACGGCCGTCAGGCTGCTTGTCAGCTATCTGCAGGGTACCGGCATCGGCCTGGTAGGTGAGATATTCGTCTTCAGCCAGCGCCACGAAGGGGCCGACCAGTACTACCGGCTGACCCTGCTGCTGACCGTCACGCCCGATGACCGGCGCGTTGATCTGGCTGATCTTGCCGCTGGCGGTCATGTCTTCCTGCAACATGAACCAGAATTGCTCCAGAGTCTCTACCGTCGGGATCTGCGCCGTGGCAGCCAGTCGGTCGAGTTGGCCGAGACGCTCGGGGAATTGCATATTCAGCAGCGAGTCCTGCCATTGGCTGCGGGTGTCGCTCGCCATGTGACGCACCACACCGAACAGCTCGCCGAGATTGCCGCTGCGCTCACGCATCTGCGCCTCGGTGTCGGCCAAGGCCTGCTCCAGTTGTTCAAATTCATCCTTGAGCTGGTCCGCTTCAGCCTTGATCGGCGCCAGTTCGCGCTCGGCCTGTGTCAGCAGTGCCTGCTGGTTATCCCGCTCGCGCAGAAACTGCGCTTCGCGTTCGCGCATGGTGGCCTGCTCGCTGCTGCGAATCTCACGGATATCCTGCAGCAACTGGTCCAGAGAGGTGGGCTGGGCGAAGGTCAGCGGGCTGATCAATGCCACGGCAAAAGCAATCAACAGACGTTTCATTGTGCAGCTCCCTGTTCACTGACCGGCGGCAAAGGCAGACGTAGCATCACTGGGGTCTGCTGTTGGCGGGCGATTTTCAGCCCCTGCGCCAGCGTGCGGTGATAACCGGCTGGCAATGTCTGCCATTCCCGCGCTTCGGCATTCCAGTAACCCTGCATGTGACCGTCCAGGCTCTGGTAGAACAGCACCAGCCGACCCAACCGCAGAAACTCCACCACTCGCTGGTTGCCATCAATGTCCAGGGCGCCGCGCCAGGCTTCCAGGGTGCGGCCATAATCGCTTTCGATCTGATAGGCCTCGAGCACCCGGCGATACTTTTCTGCAACGGTCACTTCCGGACGGATCATCAACGCCTGGAGCTGCGCCAGCCGATCGGCTCGCTCATCCTCCAGAAACGGCAGATCCAGCTCGATGAACTGCTCCAGCGACCTGACCATGCGCTGCAGCATGGGCACTACTTCGGCCTGGGTTTCCTCGATGGTTGCCAGCTGCGCCTGCAGGTCTTCCAGCTCGCTGCGCTGGGAATCGACCATCTTGCTCAACTGCTGGTTGTATTCGGCAAGTTGATCCTTCTGCTGGATCGCCTGGCGGTAGCGGCTCAGGGCGTCGCGCGTAGCGTCGTCCAGTTGATCGATACGCTGCTGTGAGCGTTGGGCGTCGGTCATCATGGCCTCGCCTTCGGCCAATGCGCGCTCTCCTGCGCCCTGCGCCAGCACCATGGTCGGCAGCAACCCGGCCATCAAGAATATCCAAACCGCTCTCATCCAGTTCCTCCAGGGTCATGATGAGACTCGATAGCCTCGCCACAAAAGAGAAGCATTATCATCTTCCCGCTCACAGAATTCAACCGCGTCATCCTGTCGCAAGCACACAAGGCAAACAATTGCTCCAGATCAATAAACGATGCGTTCGGGATGCCTAGAGTAGACCCATACCAGACACCCAAGGAGACATCTCAATGTCGCGCACTGCATCAAAGTTTGCTCTCGGCCTGCTGCTCGCCCCTGCCCTGCTGGCTGCTTCCATCGCTCAAGCACATCAGGCTGGCGACATCATCGTGCGCGCAGGTGCGATTACTGTTGATCCGCGTGAGGATAGCTCGGGTGTAAAGCACAACACCTTAGGTAATCTTGGCGGTAAGGCCACCTTGGACAGCGATACCCAGCTCGGTCTGAACTTCGCTTATATGCTGACTGAGAAAGTCGGTATCGAATTGCTCGCAGCCACCCCATTCAGCCATGACGTGGACCTGAAAGGCTTAGGCGGCGGTCTGGATGGAAAGCTGGGCGACATCAAGCATCTGCCGCCTACCCTGAGCGTGGTTTACTATCCACTGAACAACCAGTCCGCCTTCCAGCCTTACGTGGGTGCAGGTATCAACTACACCACTTTCTTTGATGAAGGCCTGAGCAGTAAGCGAAAAGAAAATGGTTTCAGCGGCCTGGATCTGGACGACTCCTGGGGCCTGGCACTGCAGGTCGGTGCTGACTACATGCTCGACGAAAGATGGATGGTCAACGCCCAGGTGCGTTACATCGATATCGACACCACCGGCAAGACCAGCTTGAATGGCGACCGAGTCAAGGTAGATGTTGACGTCGACCCCTTCGTCTACATGGTCGGTCTGGGCTATAAATTCTAAAGCCCGCCCGCAATGAAAAACGGCCGATGCGGCCGTTTTTCATTTATATAACTCAGCTTCCAGCTCATCCAACAAAGCCGGCAACTGGCTACGCCAGGTCCGCGGCTTGATACCAAATACCAGCATCAGCTTACGCCCCAGTACAGCTGCATTCTGCGGTCTGCCGCGTAACTCGGGTCGACTGTTGAAAGGGACCGGCTGGATGGCGATATCACCCGTCAGCAGGCCGCGTCCGATCAGCTCCTGCATCACATACTGGGCAAAGCCGATCCAGGTAGTCACCTCGCTGCTGCCGTAATGATAGGTACCATATACCGAGGCAGCACAATCCAGCTGCTTGAGCACTGACAGTATTATCCGCGCCGCATCGGTGACCGGGGTCGGATTGCCCCGCCATTCCTCAGGCAACATCAGCGGAGATGGCCCTTTCAACCCGGCTATCAGTTGCCCGAACGGCCCTTCCGGCGCGGTATCCAGCAACCAACTGAAACGCAGAATGATATGTTTCGGACACTGCGTACGCAGACTGTCTTCCAGCTGCGCCTGCAACCGGCCCAGCGCACCGATGGGCTGCGGCGCATCCTTCTCGGTATGCGAGGACGTCTTGCTGCCATCGAACACGCGGGCACTGGAGAGCATCATCAGCGTCACGCTTTTGCTCGCACACCCTTGAATCAGTCGCTCGTCAAACTGCTGCTGAGCCTGCAATGCGGCGGTATCTTCCAGGCCCAATTGAAACTGCTCGCGGTAGAACGCCAGATTCAGCACCAGATCCGGCTTGGCACCGGCCAGCAGGTCATCCGCCATCTCCGGTTGCCAGCCCTGCTCGGGGCGCTCAACCGCTTCCAGCTGAATGAACTCCGCCGCGGCCTGCGCCAGCAACGCCTGCCCCAGCCTGTTTTCCCCTCCGAGCAGCAATACCCGCATTCGCATTCACATAACCCGTCAAAACTGTTGATGTGTTGCATTGTGCAACGTTCGGCGGTTCACGTCATCAGTGCGTATGTCAGGTATAGGTGATCATCGACTCGCGGCCGGGTCGATCCAGATGCGAGATATTGTTGAAACTGCTCAAACGCATACTGTGATTGTTGAACCGGCAGTGAGTCACCGCGGTGTTGCGGGTCTGCAGATTGAGATCGACCATGGTCGACTCGGGCGCTTGCAACAATTGGCGCACCAGCATGGCAATGGCTCCGCCGGAGCTGACCACCAGCAGCCGCTGGCCGGCATGGCGCTGCTGCACGCCTTCACGAAAGGCCGCCAGACGCTGCTCGAAGCTGGCCCAGGTTTCCGGCAGCTCCCCTTCCAGCTCGCCCGCCGACCACAGCAGAATGCCCTGCTTCAAGCGCCGAAAGAAATCCAGCGGCACCGGTTTTTCCGGCAGTGCATGTTCGGGGAACTGGGTGATATAGGCACGCAGCACCGAGTGGAAGTCGAACTCATTCAGCTCCGGATAGACCTCGAAACCCTGCTCATTCAACCCCATTCCGGCGCAGATGCCTTCGGCGGTTTCGCGATGGCGAACCATGTCACCGGTGATGATGTGATCGAACAGCATGTCCCGTTCGCGAAAATATTCGCCCAGCAGACGAGCCTGTTCATGCCCCAGCTCCGACAGCTGATCATAGTTGCTGGAGCCGAATGAAGCCTGGCCGTGGCGTACAAAATAGATCTCAGACATGCAGGGTTCCACTTGTTGTTCCGGGTAGTCAGGCAATCACGGCCCGATAAACCCTGATGCTAGCGGCAATGCGTCATCCCGGGCAACCGGGTGCCGGTCGCATCAGCGTGGCTGATGGGCGAGCATTGCTGGTGGCACACGCGCCAAGAATGTACCTCTATGGTTTCTCACGGCAAGTGACTCAAGCCCTTCACTCCAACTGCTCAACTATTGGTAATCGCCGCCATCTGCGCCTGCGCAATCGCATGCCCAGCACCGGCAGCCTTTACGCGCCACAGCATCGCAGTGCTTTCACACCGTTCAACCCCATTACCCTGCTGGTACAGCCCACTCAGATAATGCATGGCATCGGCGTGCTCCTGCTGCGCAGCCAGATTGAACCAGTACGCGGCCAGATCAGCACGATCCTGCTCAAGAAACACCAATGCCAGATCACATTGCGCCTCGCTATCGCCGCTGTCCGCCGCCAGGAGCAGCGCCAACCCATCCGCAGCCCCCCCCCAGAAAACGAAGAAAGCGTCACACAGAGCCGCGGGGCAATATCTGCAAAGGCCACCATCACCCTTCCCCGCTCATCCATACCCTGACGCTGCACACTGCCACTACCCAGCCAGCGCCACAAGGTACGTTTACTGACACCCGTCACAGCAGCGGCAGTGTCCACGCTGACCAGTTCATTCACTATCGTTTCTCCATTAAGGAAGGTCTGAAAAAGACTTCCTGAAAAGGTAAAATGCGTCAGCGCCATTTTCGAGACCACCGCATGAAACAGATGAGCTTTGCAGACGCCGAATACGCTGGTAAACGTAAGCAGACCCGCCGTGAGCGCTTTCTGCTGGAAATGGATCAAGTGGTTCCCTGGAAGCCATTGCTGGCGCTGATCGAGCCGCACTATCCCAAGGGCGAAGGTGGTCGACCTGCTTACCCGCTCGACGCGATGCTGCGAGTTCATCTGATGCAGAACTGGTTTGGGTACAGCGATCCAGCGATGGAAGAAGCGCTGTATGAAACCACCATCTTGCGACTCTTCGCGGGCCTTCAACTTGATCGCATTCCGGATGAAACCACTATTCTCAACTTCCGTCGGCTGCTGGAACGCTACGGCCTGTCCACGGCGTTGTTCGAAGTGGTCAATCGTTACCTGGGTGAGCACGGGCTAATGCTGCGCCACGGCACCGTGGTCGATGCAACCATCATTCATGCACCCAGTTCGACCAAGAACAAAGAAGGTAAGCGCGATCCTGAGATGCATCAGACCAAGAAGGGTAACCAGTATTATTTTGGCATGAAGGCCCACATTGGCGTTGATGCTGAGTCAGGGCTGGTTCACAGTCTCGTGGGGACGGCGGCCAATGCGGGCGATGTTACTCAGGTAGACAAGCTTCTGCATGGCGAAGAAACCCATGTATGCGGTGACGCCGGCTATACCGGCGTTCAGAAACGGGATGAACACAAAGGGCGCAAGGAGGTGGTCTGGTCGATTGCGATGCGCCCAGGCAAGCTCAAGACATTGAGCAAAACCAAGCTGATCGAGAAAGGCTTGCGCCGAATCGAGCGGGCCAAAGCCAGTACACGAGCCAAGGTCGAGCATCCGTTTCGAGTGATCAAATGCCAGTTCGGATTCACCAAGGTGCGCTACAAGGGCCTGGCGAAGAACACGGCCCAGTTGCATACCTTGTTCGCCCTGGCCAACCTATGGATGGCCCGAAAACAGCTGTTAAGTGCAGGATAAATCCGCCCGGAGTACTGGGTACAGCGGCCTGGATGGCCGAAAAGGGGCTGCAACGCGCTGAAAACGCGACTGAGGGCGATGAAATCGTTCCTGAAATGTTTTTTTTGTGAGCCGAGGTCATAATCGCCGCCCATATGGCCGGTATTTCAGACCTTCCTTAACTATTTATAAACGGATAACCAAGAGTGTGACACTCAACTGTGTCACACCTATTTACTGTGACATATATATCAATGTCATACCCAGCGACCATGACACCCTGCCAACCCGTAACTTTGCAGACACCCAATGCAACTGGTAAGGAATGTAACGAAAAACACCTGACATGACTATAACCCCGACTCTATAAGGGCCAGGGCACGCATCCAACAAGATACTCAGCACCCCTTACTCGTATTAAATGAGGGCTGGCACAACCCTTGCTATTTCTCTGACAGGTTTAACGGTACAGGGATTGTCCCGAACCGGACCTGACTTATATTCAAGGAGAATGGCATGAAAACCATGCAGAAGGGTTTTACTCTTATTGAACTGATGATCGTTGTGGCGATTATTGGTATTTTGGCCGCGATTGCGCTGCCGGCTTATCAGGACTATACGGTTCGCGCCAAAATGTCTGAAGTAATTGGATTCGCATCTTCCGCACGTACCGCGGTAAGCGAATGTGCGGTTGCAGAAGGTGGATTAGCCAACTGTGGCGATGGGGCTTCCGGCGTTGATGTTACTGAAATGGCAGCAGCAAGTGATTATCTGACCAGCGTTGCAATTGCAGCGGGTATAATCACTTTAGAGCTGGACTGGTCCGAGTTGGGTGGAAGCGGTACCGGCGACCTGGTTTATACTCCCACCTACTCCGCAGGTGGCGTGGCTTGGGAGTGCGGCATGAGCGTAGCCGATGACTATAAATATGTGCCTAACGCATGCCGTAACGCACCATAATATCAACTTCGGAGCAATAAGGGTCCAAGCACATACACTTTACAAGAATTTTCTGACCTAATTACTCCAAACTAAAACAACAATCCCCGGCTCGCCGGGGATTGTTGTTTCTGGGACTTAAAGCATCAGCGATACATCATCTTAGAGAGGCTGGCCGGCAGGGCTCGCCCTTCGGGCCAGCCTACGATTGTTCTCCGCTTCGCTTGTTCCGCGAGGGGAAAGAGGGAAAACCGCTCCGATGCTGATATGCATGATTTACTGTGGTTTTTCCCCGAGGTGGTGTAGCGCGCCTGCGCTACGTCAGTGGCTTGCCTGATACTGCGGTATTTGCTGAACGCTGTCGTCGAGCAGACCCCCGGCAACCCAGACCTCGTCGTACTCCAGAGGCGCAAGCGCTGGCGAATAAAGCAAAAGCCCCGGAAAATCCGGGGCTTTTGGGGCACAGCATTCAGATCAGCTTCCGAATCAGAACGGAATATCATCATCAAAGCTGTCGTAATCAGGCATCTGCTGCGCCTGAGGTTGCTGCGCTGGCTGCTGAGCCTGCTGTTGCGGCGCTGCCTGACGCTGAGGTGCCGGGCGCGACTGCTGCGGGCGCGGAGCCATGCCTTCGCCGCCCTGGGGGCGGCCGTCAAGCAGCTGCATCTGACCGCCGATATCAACCACGATCTCGGTGGTGTAGCGCTTCACGCCGTCCTTTTCCCATTCGCGGGTCTGCAAGCGACCTTCGATGTACAGCTTGGAGCCCTTGCGCACGTATTCGCCGACGATTTCCGCCAGGCGGCCGAAGAACACCACCCGGTGCCACTCGGTACGCTCTTGCTGCTGACCGGACTGCTTATCCTTCCAGCTGTCGGTCGTCGCCAGGGTGACGTTGGACACCGCATTGCCGTTAGGCATGTAGCGTACTTCCGGGTCCCCACCCACGTTACCGATCAGGATTACTTTGTTGATGCCTCTGGCCATGCTCACTCTCCTCGGGTGTCTGGTGTATTCAGACCGGATTGACGATCCGGTCCAGTTGTTCGCGATCCAGCACCTGTGTATCGACTTTGATGTAAGCGGCTGCTTCCTCAGCCACGATAACTGCCTCGGCCACTCCCGGTACGTCCAGTATTCTCCGGTGCAACGCCTCATCCCGAACCAGCGTCGGGGCCAACGCCAGGCGAAGGCTGGTAACGTACGGAGGCTCGGCCATGGTAACACCAATTCCGAACCAGGACAGCGCCAGCAATGCGCAGCAGACGAACACCCCGATCAGGCCGAAGCTCCCGTAAACCGCGCCACCCAGCACACCACCGAGGGCCGCGCCGGCGAACTGGCTGGTGGAATAGATGCCCATGGCCGTACCCTTGCTGCCCGCCGGTGCAATCTTGCTGAGCAGAGACGGCAAGGTCGCCTCCAGCACATTGAAAGCAACAAAAAACAATACTATGGCGGCCACCAGCCAAGGTAACGAATCCATGCTCAGCCACATCATCGGCTGCACCAGCGCCAGCAGCAGAATCGCACTCAGCACCACACGCTTGATCTTGCGTTGGCGCTCGGCATAGATGATCAACGGCACCATGCCGACAAAGGACAGCAGCAGCGCGGTCAGGTAGACCCACCAGTGGCTCTCACGCGGCAGCCCAGCCTGCTCCTGCAGCGCCAGGGGGATGGCCACGAAACAGGCCATGAGCAGCGCATGTAGAACGGCGATACCATAGTTCAAGCGCAGCAGATCGAAATTGCGCAGTGCCGGCAGAAAAGCGCCCTTGGCCACCCCGGCGTCACGATGATGCAGCGCCTGCACTGGCGTCGGCACCACCAGCGCAACCAGCGCGATGCCCACCAGCGCCAGCACCGCCGTCGTATAGAACACCCCCGGCAGGCCTGCTGCCCCGGCGATCAGCGGCCCGACGACCATGGCCACGGCAAATGACAGACCAATACTCATGCCGATCATCGCCATGGCCTTGGTACGGTGCTGGTCCCGGGTCAGATCGGCGACCAGCGCCATGATCGCTGCGGCGATGGCGCCTGCGCCTTGCAACACACGCCCGGCAATGACACCGACGATACTGTCAGCCTGGGCTGCCAACAGGCCGCCCAGGGCAAACAGCAGCAGACCACCGATGATCACCGGCTTGCGGCCGATACGGTCCGACAGCATGCCGAAGGGAATCTGCAGAAACGCCTGGGTGATGCCGTAGGCGCCGATGGCCATGCCGATCAGCAATGGCGTGGCGCCCTGAAGATCCTGCCCGTAGGTCGCCAGCACCGGCAATACCATGAACAGCCCGAGCATGCGAAAGGCAAAAACCGCAGCCAGGGACGAAGCAGCGCGACGCTCTTGGGACGACATGGTGTCTGCCGGGTACATGGATTCTCCGCTGCGGTGAATAAAAGGCAGGCATTTTAGCATGCTTGGACGGCCGAAACAGGAGGCGCATTCCGATCCGGCGGTGACCTGATGACGCAACCCTGCCGCTACAGGTGCACGACCTTTCGGCCGGCGATTTTTGCGGGGACTGCCCCGAAACACGTATACTGTCGAGCTTTGCTGGCTGCGGGTAATCTGCTGTGGATACAATTCTGATACGTGGGGCTCGTACCCACAACCTGAAGAACATTGATCTGGACCTGCCGCGCGACAAACTGATCGTCATCACCGGACTGTCCGGCTCGGGCAAGTCCTCGCTGGCGTTCGACACCCTGTATGCCGAGGGTCAGCGCCGCTATGTGGAATCCCTGTCGGCCTATGCCCGGCAGTTCCTGTCGATGATGGAAAAGCCCGACGTCGATCATATCGAAGGCCTGTCCCCGGCGATTTCCATCGAGCAGAAGTCCACCTCACACAATCCACGTTCCACCGTCGGTACCATCACCGAGATCTACGATTACCTGCGCCTGCTGTTCGCCCGAGTCGGCGAGCCGCGCTGCCCGGATCATGATCTGCCATTGGCCGCGCAAACAGTCAGCCAGATGGTCGATCAGGTGCTGGCCCGCCCCGAAGGCAGCAAACTCATGCTGCTGGCGCCGGTCATGCGTGAACGCAAAGGCGAGCATCTGGCCCTGCTCGACGAGCTGCGTGCCCAGGGTTTCGTGCGCGCTCGCATCAATGGCCGCATCTACGACCTGGATGAAGCGCCGGCGTTGGAGAAGACCCGCAAGCACACCATCGAAGTGGTGGTCGACCGTTTCAAGGTGCGCGGGGACCTGCAGCTGCGTCTGGCCGAATCCTTCGAGACCACCTTGAATCTGGCCGACGGCATTGCCATTGTCGCCCCCATGGAAGGCGAAGAAGGCGAGGAAGTCACCTTCAGCGCCCGCTTTGCCTGCCCCCAGTGCGGTCATTCGATCAGCGAACTGGAACCGCGCCTGTTTTCCTTCAACAATCCCGCCGGTGCCTGCCCCGGCTGCGATGGCCTGGGGGTCAAGCAGTTCTTCGACAATCGCCGTCTGGTCAACGGTGAGTCGACGCTGGCCGAAGGCGCGATTCGCGGCTGGGACCGACGCAACGTTTACTACTTTCAGATGCTCAGTTCGCTGGCCCAACATTACGGTATCGACCTGGACCAGCCCTTTGATGACCTGAGCGACAAGCACCGCAAACTGATTCTGAATGGCACCGGCACTGACAAGGTGCCCTTCCGCTACCTCAATGACCGTGGCGACATCGTCAAGCGCGAGCATCCATTCGAAGGTATTGTCCCCAATCTGGAGCGCCGCTACCGGGAGACGGAATCACAGAGCGTGCGCGAGGAGCTGAGCAAGTACCTGAGTACCCAGCCCTGCCCAGACTGCCACGGCACGCGCCTGCGCCGCGAGGCACGGCATGTGTTCATCGACGAGCGCAACCTGTCCGGCATAACCACCATGCCGGTCGGCGCCGCGGCGGAGTATTTCGAGCAACTCACCCTGCCGGGTAGCCGCGGTGAAATTGCCGAGAAGATCCTCAAGGAAATTCGCGCGCGACTGATGTTCCTGGTCAACGTCGGGCTCGACTATCTGGCCCTGGACCGCAGCGCCGACACCCTGTCCGGTGGTGAGGCCCAGCGCATTCGCCTGGCCAGCCAGATCGGCGCCGGCCTGGTGGGCGTCATGTACATTCTCGATGAGCCCTCCATTGGCCTGCATCAACGCGATAACGAGCGCCTGCTCGGCACTTTGATTCACCTGCGCGACCTGGGCAACACGGTGATCGTCGTCGAGCATGACGAAGATGCCATTCGTCTGGCCGACTACGTGGTCGATATCGGCCCGGGCGCCGGGGTGCATGGCGGGCAGATCGTGGCGCACGGCACACCGGAGCAGGTCATGAACGACCCCGCTTCGCTGACCGGCAAATACCTGTCCGGCGCAGTGAAGATTCCCGTACCGGCCGAGCGCACGCCGGTACGCAAGGACCAGTGGCTACGCCTGAAAGGCGCCTGCGGCAATAACCTGCAGAAGGTCAATCTGGAGATCCCGGTCGGCCTGATGACCTGCGTGACCGGCGTATCCGGCTCGGGCAAATCGACACTGATCAACAACACCCTGTACCCGATCGCCGCCACAGCCCTGAACGGCGCCACCACGCTGGACCCAGCGCCCCATTCCAGCTTTGATGGATTGCAGCACCTGGACAAGGTGGTGGATATCGACCAGAGCCCGATCGGCCGCACACCGCGCTCCAACCCGGCCACTTACACCGGGCTGTTCACCCCGATTCGCGAATTGTTTGCCGGCACCCAGGAAGCCCGATCCCGCGGCTACAAGGCCGGACGCTTCTCCTTCAACGTCAAGGGCGGGCGCTGCGAAGCCTGTCAGGGTGACGGATTGATCAAGGTGGAAATGCATTTTCTGCCTGATATCTACGTGCCTTGCGATGTGTGCAAGAGCAAGCGCTACAACCGCGAGACATTGGAGATCAAGTACAAGGGCAAGAGCATTCATGAAGTGCTGGAGATGACCATTGAGGAGGCCCGCGCCTTCTTCGATGCGGTGCCGGCACTGGCGCGCAAACTGCAGACGTTGATGGATGTAGGCCTGTCCTACGTGCGTCTCGGCCAGTCCGCCACCACCCTGTCCGGCGGTGAAGCGCAACGCGTCAAGCTGGCGCGGGAACTGTCCAAGCGCGATACCGGCAAGACTCTGTACATCCTCGACGAGCCTACCACCGGCCTGCACTTTGCCGATATCCAACAGTTGCTGGACGTGCTGCATCGTCTGCGCGATCACGGCAATACCCTGGTGGTCATCGAGCACAACCTGGACGTGATCAAGACCGCGGACTGGATCGTCGATGTCGGCCCCGAAGGCGGCTCCAAGGGCGGTCAGATCATCGCCACAGGCACACCGGAGCAGGTTGCCGCCATGGCGCACTCGCACACCGGGCAGTTTCTCGGGCCGTTGCTGGAACGCGACAGGGAAAAATAACGCAGACATTGCCTGCTACCCAAGGGCTCTCTCAAACACAAAGCAGCGACGCTTTTGAGGGGGTTCGATCAATTCATATTTTGCAGCGAACAGACACGTGATTGAATTTCAGCAGGTAAACAAAGCCTACCGCGTCGGCGGCCGCGACATACCCGCATTGCATGCCACCGACCTGACCATAGAGGCAGGGCAGGTATATGGCATCATCGGCCATTCCGGCGCGGGCAAAAGTACGCTACTGCGGCTGATAAACCGTCTGGAAGAGCCCAGCAACGGGCGCATTATGGTCGCCGGTGAGGATACCACCGCCCTGAACGCAGAGGGGTTGCGACGCTTCCGGCAACGCGTGGGCATGATCTTCCAGCATTTCAACCTGCTCTCCTCCGCTACCGTCGCCGACAATGTCGCCCTGCCCCTGCGTCTGGCCGGCAGCGCCAATCGTCAGCAGATCGCCGCGCGGGTCGCATCGCTGCTGGACCGAGTCGGCCTCAGCGATCACGCCAGTAAGTACCCGGCGCAACTTTCCGGCGGCCAGAAACAGCGCGTCGGCATCGCCCGCGCGCTGGCCACCGAACCGAGCATCCTGCTGTGCGATGAAGCCACCAGCGCCCTGGATCCGCACACCACTGGCCAGGTGTTGCAACTACTGTCGGAAATCAATCGCGAACTGAACCTGACCATAGTGTTGATCACCCATGAAATGGACGTGATTCGCCGCGTCTGCGATCAGGTCGCGGTGATGGATGGTGGGCGTATCGTCGAGCAGGGCACGGTCGCTGACGTCTTCCTGCATCCACAGCACCCGACTACGCGCAGCTTCGTCTTCGGCAGCGAATCCGCTGAAGACCAAGCGGATGACTTCGGACACGTGTCAGGACAGATCCTGCGTCTGACCTTTCAGGGCGAATCCACTTTCGCTCCCCTGCTGGGGCAGGTTGCCCGGGAAACCGGCGTGGATTACAGCATTCTTGCCGGACGTATCGATCGCATCCGCGATCTGCCCTATGGCCAATTGACCCTGGCGCTGATTGGCGGCGATCTGTCCGCTGCGCGCGAGCGCCTGGCCGCTGCCGATGTGCATGTTGAGGTATTACGCGGATGACCGAATTCTTTACCAACATCGACTGGTACGATATCTGGATCGCCACCCTGGACACCCTGCTGATGCTCGGCGGCTCCCTGTTCTTCACCGTACTGCTGGGCTTGCCGCTGGGCATCCTGCTGTTCCTGACCGGTCCGCGACAGATGTTCGAGCGTAATGGCCTTTACGCCGTGCTGTCGCTGATCGTCAACGCTCTGCGCTCACTGCCCTTCATCATTCTGCTGATCGTGATGATCCCCTTCACCAAGTTTCTCACCGGCACCTCACTGGGCGTCGCAGGCGCCATTCCACCTCTGGTGGTTGGCGCCACGCCGTTTTTCGCCCGTCTGGTTGAAACCGCCCTGCGCGAAGTGGACCGCGGCATCATCGAAGCGACCCAATCCATGGGCGCGAGCACCCGCCAGATCATTACTCGCGCCTTGCTGCCCGAAGCGCGCCCGGGCATCATCGCTGCGGTAACAGTGATCGCCATTACTCTGGTTTCCTATACGGCGATGGCCGGTGTAGTCGGCGGCGGCGGCCTCGGCGACCTCGCCATCCGCTATGGCTATCAGCGCTTCCAGACGGATGTCATGATCGTCACTGTTGTGTTGTTGCTGGTACTGGTGCAAATTCTGCAAAGTATCGGCGACCGCCTGGTCGTACACTATTCACGTAAATAAGCAGGACAATAACCTGCAACCCCGTTCATTTCGGAGCATTCCATGAAAAAGATTGTCGCTGTTCTGGCCCTGGCCACTGCCTTCGGTGCCCATGCCGCAGAGAAACTGAGCATCGCCGCCACCGCCGTACCCCACGCCGAGATTCTCGAGTTCGTCAAACCCGGCCTGGCCAGCCAGGGCGTGGATCTGGATATCAAGGTATTCACTGATTACGTACAGCCTAACCTGCAGGTCGCAGAAGGCCGCCTGGATGCCAACTTCTTTCAGCACAAACCCTACCTTGATGAGTTCAACAAAGGTCGCGGCACCAATCTGGTCAGCGTTGCCAACGTGCACGTAGAGCCCTTCGGCATCTACTCCGGCAAGCTCAAATCACTGGACGAAATCTCCAACCGCGCCACCGTCGCCATCCCCAACGATGCCACCAATGGCGGTCGCGCCTTGCTGCTGCTGGACAAGGCTGGCGTGATCACTCTGAAAGACAAATCCAACATCCTCGCCACCCCGCGTGATATCGAGGATAACCCGCACAAACTGCGCATTCGCGAGCTGGAAGCAGCCACCCTGCCCCGCGTTCTCGATCAGGTGGATCTGGCACTGATCAATACCAACTACGCTCTGGAAGCCGGCCTGAAACCCACCGAAGACGCACTGGCCATCGAGGGTGATGACTCACCCTACGCCAACATTCTGGTAACCCGTGCGCAGAATGCCGAGGACGAAGCCGTGCAGAAGCTGGTGAAAGCATTGCAGAGTGACGAAGTGAAGGCGTTTATCGAAGAGAAATACAAGGGCGCTGTTGTTCCTGCGTTCTGATTGCGTAATTTTGTGTAGCCCCACCACAGAACCGCGTGACTGGGGCTCATCTGCAAGTCAGGCGCTGGGCTTCAGGGTCGTGCCGACACGCTGCAAGTACGTCCCTGCAAGCTCGCGGTCGCCATCCATGGCGACACGACGGTCGGCACAACCCTGAAGCCTAGCCCCGTCCACATAGCACTCAGTTGCTGATGTCTTTTAACCAACAACTGCACCGGAATTTGCGCCGGCGCGCAGGCATACTCCAGCCCATCAACAACAGAAACCCAGCATGGGCACAGCCCATACGTAAGATATCCAATAAAAACCCGCGACTAATACCTCGTCGCGGGCTGTTTCCAACCGCCGGTGTTATCAGACCGGCACTTCAGACATCGACACTCCAAGCGCTGTGGCCACTCCTTTGCCGTAAGCCGGATCGGCCTTGTAGCAATGAGTGATGTGGCGAATCATGATATGGCGCTCAACTCCATTCATGGCTCGCGCTGTATTCTGGAACAACCGCTGCTGCGCGTCAGCTGTCATCAGGCTGAACAGGTTGCCGGGCTGAGTGAAGTAGTCAGCATCCTCTGCACGATAGTCGTAGCGGGCGGCAGCGCCTTCCAGAGCCATGGGCGGCTCGCTGAAGTCAGGCTGCTCCTGCCATTCGCCATAGGTGTTCGGCTCGTAGTGCAGGCGGCTACCCTGGTTGCCGTCGACACGCATTGCACCATCACGATGGTAGCTGTGCACCGGGCAGCGCGGTGCATTCACCGGGATCTGGTGGTGGTTCACACCCAGACGGTAACGCTGTGCGTCGCCGTAGGAGAACAGACGACCCTGCAACATACGGTCCGGCGAGAAACTGATGCCCGGCACCACGTTGGCCGGCGTAAAGGCGGCCTGCTCCACATCCCGGAAGTAGTTGTCCGGGTTGCGGTTCAGCTCCATGTAGCCCACCTCAATCAACGGGTAATCCTGCTTCGACCAAACCTTGGTCAGATCGAACGGATGAAAACGGTAGTTCGCCGCATCCGCCTCCGGCATGATCTGTACGAACATGGTCCAGCGCGGGAAGTCGCTATTCTCGATCGCATCGTACAAGTCCCGCTGAGAGCTTTCGCGGTCTCCTGCTACCACCGCAGCGGCTTGTTCGTCGGTCAGGTTCTTGATGCCCTGCTGGGTCTTGAAGTGGAATTTGACCCAGTAGCGCTGGTTGTCGGCACTGATGAAACTGTAAGTGTGCGAGCCAAACAGATGCATATGGCGGTAGCCAGCCGGAATACCGCGGTCGCCCATCACATAGGTAATCTGATGCAGCGCTTCTGGCAAACCGGTCCAGAAGTCCCAGTTGTTATTGGCGTTGCGCATGTTGGTGCGCGGGTCGCGCTTGACCGCATGGTTCAGGTCGGGGAATTTCAGCGGGTCGCGGAAGAAGAACACTGGGGTGTTGTTACCAACCAGATCCCAGTTGCCCTGTTCGGTGTAGAACTTCAGCGCCGCACCGCGGATATCCCGCTCGGCATCCGCCGCGCCGCGCTCACCGGCGACGGTGGAGAAGCGGGCGAACATCGGAGTCTTCTTGCCCACGTCGGCGAAAAGCCGCGCCTTAGTGTATTTGCTGATATCGTGAGTTACCACGAACTCGCCGAAAGCGCCTGAGCCTTTGGCGTGCATCCGCCGCTCAGGAATTACTTCGCGATCGAAATGCGCGAGCTTCTCCAGAAACCAGACATCCTGCAGCAACATCGGCCCCCGCGGACCGGCGGTCATCACGTTCTGGTTCTCAGCAACCGGGGCACCTGCCACCGTGGTAAGTCTTGGCTTGTCAGTCATACTGCGCACTCCTTGGGTCATATTCGCTGCCATCGGGCTCTATTAACCGAGGCGGTGAAAGAATGATAAGGAAAGTGCGGAAATAGCCCCAATGATTTGGGTCAAATCCCTCGATAGAATTTTATAATTCTACGAGCTTAGTAAGCGTCCGGCAATCCCGTCTTGAGCCTGGCACAGCTGACGTCAGGATAGTGTCCACTTATTTTCTAGTGGACACTTAATATGAGCACTGTAAGCGTAGGCAAGCCCTACCAAAAACGCCGTCGCCATTCCCAGGAGTTCAAGGCCAGCATCGTTGCAACCTGCCATGAACCGGGTGCCTCCGTCTCACGCATTGCGCTGGATAACGCCCTCAACGCCAATCTGGTGCGGCGCTGGATCAGTGAGTCGCGACGAACCGATAACACGCTCACTTCAGTGCCCGCGTTCGTTCCGGTTAACCTGCCAGCTCCGTCGACTGTTGCAAACAGTCACCCGCGCAACAACATCCGTATCGAGATACCCCATGTTGGTGGCGCTGTTGTCGTGGAGTGGCCTGCCGACCAGGCTCACCAGTGCGCGGCCTTGTTACGCGATCTGTTGCGGTGATCCGCATCGATGAGATCTGGCTGGCGACTGAACCGCTGGATATGCGCGCCGGTCCGGACAAGGCCTTGGCACGTGTTATCCAGGTCTTCGGTGCAGCCAGACCACACTGCGCTTACCTGTTTGCCAACAAGCGCGGCAACCGGATGAAGGTATTGATTCACGATGGCCTGGGGATCTGGTTATGTGCCAGGCGCCTTAATCGCGGCAAGTTCCACTGGGCTGAAGCCTGGCGCGGTGACCGAGTGAACCTGACAGACGAGCAGTTGGTTGCACTGGCTCAAGGGCTGCCTTGGCAGCGCATGGGTGATGCCGGGGTCATCTCAATGCTGTAATCATATTCTGCTGATGGGAGCCATAACCCAAAGGATGAATTCCGAACCGGACACAGGGTCGGCATACTACCGGCATGACCCAGCAGCCTGATCTCAACCAGCTCTCCGCCGATCAACTCCGCGCCTTGGCCGCTGAGTTGATGGTCTCGCTGGCGGCTAAAGATCGGGCGCTGGTGCACAGCAATGCACTGAACGACAAGCTGACCCATGAACTGGCCATCCTCAAGCGCCACAAGTATACCCGGCGCAGCGAGCAATTGAATGCACTGCAAGGCTTGCTGCTGGATGAATTGGTCGACAGCGACCTGGCCGCCATTGAAGTCGAGCTTGAGCAGGCCATGCTGGCTACCGGCCAAACCACCAAGCCCAAGCAGCAACCCAAGCGCAGCCCGCTGCCGCCAGAACTGCCCCGTACCTTGATCCACCACGAGCCTGACAATACGCAATGTCGCTGTGGCTGCCAGCTCAAGCGCATCGGCGAAGACATCAGTGAAAAGCTGGACTACGTTCCCGGCGAGTTCAGCGTAGAGCGCCACATCCGGGGCAAGTGGGCCTGCGACAACTGTGAAACCTTGATCCAGGCACCCGTTCCAGCGCAGATCATCGATAAGGGTATCCCTACTTCAGGACTGTTGGCTCAGGTGCTGGTCGCCAAGTATGCAGATCATCTGCCGCTGTACCGCCAAGAACGTATCTTCGGTCGCGCCGGTCTCGAAATCCCGCGTTCCACCCTGGCCGAGTGGGTGGGCGCCTGCGGTATACAGTTGCAACCGCTAGTGGATGCGCTGCGCCGCGAATTACTGGCACATCCGGTGCTGCATGCCGATGAAACCCCGGTCAGTATGTTGGCGCCGGGCAAGAAGAAAACCCACAAAGCCTATGTGTGGGCATTCTGCAGTACCGGGTTCAACGACCTGAAAGCAACGGTGTACGAATTTGCTCCGAGCCGTGCCGGCGAGCACGCCCGCGCCTTCTTGGGTGACTGGCAAGGCAAGCTGGTCTGTGACGATTACGCTGGCTACAAAGCCGGGTTCGGCATGGGCATTGTGGAAATCGGCTGCATGGCGCATGCCCGCCGCACGTTCTATGACCTGCACCAGGCCAACCAGAGCACCTTGGCCGCCCAGGCGCTTGAGTACATCAAGCATCTCTATGAGGTAGAGCGGCAAACCAAGGACTTACCGCCGGACAAGCGTCAGGCCATCCGGGCAGCCAAAGCCCGGCCGATAGCTGATGCCTTGCATCAATGGATGCTTGCCCACCGAACAAAAGTACCGGATGGCTCCGGCACCGCCAGGGCATTGGATTACAGCCTGAAACGCTGGGATGCGTTGACGCGCTACTTGGACGACGGCCGCGTTCCAATCGATAACAACTGGGTGGAAAACCAGATCCGCCCCTGGGCGCTCGGTCGCTCCAACTGGCTGTTCGCTGGATCGTTGCGCAGTGGCCAACGCGCTGCCGCCATTATGAGTCTGATCCAATCAGCCAAGCTGAATGGCCATGATCCCTATGCCTACCTGAAAGATGTGCTGACCCGGCTGCCAACGCAGAAGAACAACGTAACCGCTCCATAAACCCCACCTACAACTAACGTTCTGTTCGCGCCATGCTGACCTCCGATATTCCCTCTGGAGGTTTTTTTCATGATGCGCCCTGGTGCCAAGGTTAAAAAAGTCTACCTGTACCCGAAGCCGGTGGACTTCAGAAAGTCCATCGACGGGCTGTCAGCCCTGGTCGAGCTGGATATAAAGGCGGCGGTGTTCGACCCGGTGCTGTTTGTGTTTCTCAACCGGGCGCGCAACAGGGTGAAGATCCTGTATTGGGAGCGCAACGGTTTCTGTCTTTGGCTCAAGCGTCTGGAGGCTGAACGGTTCAAGGCGCCACCGGATATCCGGGACGATGCTATCGAGCTGACCGCAGAGGAGTTGAACTGGATGCTCGATGGTTTTGACCTGTGGCGCAACCGGCCACACAAGGTGTTGAGACCGCGCTATGTAGCCTGACGCTGGTATAATCCACGGCATGATTTCGCTCCCCGACATCCTGCCGAACGACCCGGATCAGCTCAAGCATTTGCTGATGCAGATGCAATCTCGCGTATCGCAGTTGCAGGAAGAAAACACGCTGCTGCGTCAGCGTCTATTCGGGCGCAAATCAGAGCAAAGTGCTGATCCGAATTCTCCGCAGCTGGGCATGTTCAACGAAGCCGAAAGCCTGGCCAATGAAACATCCGCTGAAGATGACGAAGAAACGGTTGCTCCCGTATCGGTGAAGAAGCGTGGCAAGCGTAAGCCGCTACCAGCAGAACTGCCGCGCATTGAAGTGATACATGAGCTGCCCGAGCATGAACTGACCTGTGACTGCGGTTGCCGTAAGCAGGCCATCGGTGAAGAAACCAGCGAGCAGCTGGAAATCATCCCGATGCAGATCCGGGTGATCAAACACATCCGCAAGGTCTACGCCTGCAAGGGTTGCGAAACGGCACCGGTCACGGCTGACAAGCCCGCCCAGTTAATTGAAAAGAGCATGGCCAGTCCCAGCGTCCTGGCCATGTTGCTGACCACCAAGTATGTCGACGGGTTGCCACTGCACCGCTTCGAGAAAGTGCTGAGTCGCCACGGCATCGAACTGTCCAGGCAAACACTGGCTCGCTGGGTCATCCAATGCGGCGAGCACCTGCAACCGCTGGTTAACCTGCTGCGTGACCGGTTACTGGAAGGCCCACTGATCCACTGTGATGAAACTCGCCTGCAAGTACTGAAAGAACCGGATCGTGATCCGACCAGTCAATCCTGGATGTGGGTGCAGACGGGCGGGCCGCCCGATCATCCGGTTGTGCTGTTTGATTACACATCCAACCGTGCCCAGGATGTACCCTTGCGCTTGCTTGAAGGTTATCGGGGTTACCTGATGACCGATGACTATGCGGGCTACAACGCGGTGGCTGAACAGGACGGTATTGAGCGCCTGGGCTGCTGGGCGCATGCCCGACGCAAGTTCATCGAAGCACAAAAAGCGCAGCCCAAAGGTAAGACCGGGCGCGCCGATATGGCGCTGAGCCTGATCAACAAGCTGTACGGCATCGAGCGTGAAGGCAAGGATGTAAACGCCGGGCAGCGCCTGCTGCTGCGCCAGCAGAAAGGTGAACCGGTACTGACTCAGCTCAAAGCCTGGCTGGACAAGACGCATGGCCAGGTAACGCCGCAAAGTGCACTGGGTAAAGCAGTCGGCTATCTGGCCAGCAACTGGAGCAAACTGATCCGCTACACCGAGGCTGGGCACCTACCGATCGACAATAACCCTGCCGAGCGCGCCATCCGCCCATTCGTCATCGGTCGTAAAAACTGGCTGTTCAGCGATACGCCGAAGGGTGCTCACGCCAGCGCCCTAATCTACAGTCTGGTCGAAACCGCCAAGGCTAACGGACAGGAACCCTATGCCTGGCTGCGGTATGTGTTGGAACGACTGCCGCTGGCCAGTAACGCCGAAGAACTGGAAGCTCTGCTACCCTGGAACTGCGGGCAGGTCGCTGTTTACTGATCCCGTTGCAAGGCGGGGTTTATGGAGCGGTTACAGAACAACGCCATCGAAGAGCTGCTGCCGCACAACTGGAAACCAGCTATCCAGGTGTGATCGCCGGTCGCTTACCGAGCTTATTCAATATGAACTGAGCATTCGCAAGAAGCTGCGATCCAGACATAAAAAAACCGGGCCAAAGCCCGGTTTTTTTGAACTGTCAGCTACTTACTCTTCGGAAGCAGCAGCCAGCTCAGGACGATCAACCAGTTCCACGTAAGCCATGGGAGCCGCATCGCCAGCACGGAAACCGCACTTCAGAATACGAACATAGCCGCCGGGACGGTCTGCGTAGCGCTTGCCCAGATCGTTGAACAGCTTGCCTACAGCTTCTTTGCTGCGGGTGCGGTCAAACGCCAGACGGCGATTGGCTACGGTATCTTCTTTAGCCAGGGTGATCAGCGGCTCTGCAACACGGCGCAATTCCTTGGCCTTGGGCAGAGTGGTTTTGATCAGTTCATTTTCGAACAGCGACACCGCCATGTTCTGGAACATGGCCTTGCGGTGCGAGCTGGTCCGACTCAGGTGACGACCACTTTTACGATGACGCATCTCTCAATTCCTCGGTGTCAGACGATCAGGCCGTAACCTTGTCGTCCTTCTTCAAGCTTGCAGGCGGCCAGTTGTCCAGACGCATACCCAGTGAGAGACCACGCGAAGCCAGAACGTCCTTGATTTCAGTCAGGGACTTCTTACCCAGGTTCGGGGTCTTCAGCAGTTCCACTTCGGTACGCTGGATCAGATCGCCAATATAGTAAATATTTTCAGCCTTCAGGCAGTTGGCCGAACGAACAGTCAGCTCCAGGTCGTCAACCGGGCGCAGCAGGATCGGATCGATCTCGTCTTCCTGCTGTTCCACCACTGGCTCCTGGTCACCCTTCAGATCAACGAAGGCGGCCAGTTGGTGCTGCAGAATGGTCGCAGCACGACGGATCGCTTCTTCGGGATCCAGAGTACCGTTGGTTTCCAGTTCGATGACCAGCTTGTCCAGGTTGGTACGCTGCTCAACACGAGCGCTCTCGACTACATACGCTATGCGGCGAACCGGAGTATAGGTAGCGTCGAGCTGCAGACGGCCAATCGAACGGCTTTCGTCTTCGTCTGACTGGCGCGCATCAGCAGGCTCATAGCCCCGGCCACGCGCCACCGTCAGCTTCATGTTCAGCACACCGTTGTCGGACAGCGTGGCGATATGGTGATCGGGATTAACGATCTCCACATCGTGATCCAGCTGAATGTCGCCAGCGGTGACCGCACCCGGACCCTTCTTGGACAGGGTCAGGGTGACGTGATCACGACCATGCATCTTGATCGCCACACCCTTAAGGTTAAGCAGGATCTCGATGACATCTTCCTGAACGCCTTCGATGGCGCTGTACTCATGCAAAACGCCATCGATTTCCGCCTCGACCACGGCACAACCGGGCATGGACGAGAGCAGAATGCGCCGCAGCGCATTGCCCAGGGTATGACCAAAACCACGTTCCAGCGGCTCAAGAGTGATCTTGGCGCGCGTGGGCGAGGTTTCTTGAACGTCGATATGACGCGGAGTAAGAAACTCGGCAACCGAATTTTGCATGAAAGGCACCTTTTGCTGACTATCGCTTACTTGGAGTAGAGCTCGACGATCAGGTTTTCGTTGATGTCGGCGTACAGATCACTCCGTGCGGGCAGGCTCTTGAAGACACCTTCCTTCTTGGCGGTGTCCACTTCCAGCCACTCTGCCTGGCCGCGCTGAGCCGCCAGATCCAGCGAGCCACCAATACGCAGCTGGTTCTTGGCCTTCTCGCGAACGGCAACCACGTCACCCGGGGAAACCAGGTAAGAAGCGATGTTCACGGTTTTGCCATTGACGCTGATCGCTTTGTGGGAAACCAGCTGACGAGCTTCGGCACGTGTGGAGCCAAAGCCCATACGGTACACAACGTTATCCAGACGACGCTCGAGCAGTTGCAGCAGATTCTCGCCGGTCGCGCCCTTCAGACGGGCAGCTTCCTTGTAGTAGTTGCTGAACTGACGTTCGAGAATGCCGTAGATACGACGAACTTTTTGCTTCTCGCGCAATTGAGTGCCGTACTCTGAGAGACGACCGCGACGCTGACCATGCACGCCAGGAGGACTCTCCAGCTTGCACTTGGAATCAAGGGCGCGAACACCGCTCTTGAGGAACAGATCAGTGCCTTCGCGACGAGACAGCTTACATTTGGGACCAATATATCTAGCCATTTTACCGTCTCCTGATTACACGCGGCGCTTCTTGGGCGGGCGACAACCGTTATGTGGGATGGGGGTGACATCAGTAATGCCGCTGATCTTGTAACCACAAGAGTTCAGCGCACGTACTGCGGATTCACGTCCCGGGCCAGGGCCCTTCACATTAACGTCGAGGTTTTTGAGGCCGTATTCCAGAGCCGCCTGACCAGCACGCTCAGCAGCCACTTGGGCAGCAAAGGGAGTGCTTTTACGCGAACCACGGAAACCGGAACCACCGGAAGTCGCCCAGCTCAGAGCATTGCCCTGACGGTCGGTGATGGTGATGATGGTGTTGTTAAAAGACGCATGGATGTGGGCGATACCATCAACCACTGTCTTTTTGACTTTTTTACGAACACGAGCAGCAGGCTTAGCCATATCTGTATATTCCTTCGCGATTACTTACGGATCGGCTTGCGCGGACCTTTACGGGTACGAGCGTTGGTCTTGGTGCGCTGGCCGCGGACCGGAAGACCACGACGATGACGCAGGCCGCGATAGCAGCCAAGATCCATAAGACGCTTGACGTTCATATTGATCGCGCGGCGCAGGTCACCTTCGGTGTTACTCTTGGCAACCTCGTTACGCAGCAGATCAATCTGCTCCTCGCTTAGATCCTTGATTTTTACACTGGGCTCAATGCCAGTGGCGGCACAGATCTGTTGTGCCTTGGTTTGACCGATACCAAAGATATAGGTCAGAGAGATAACAGCATGCTTGTTATCCGGGATGTTGACGCCTGCAATACGGGCCATCCAAATTACTCCGTCTGACAGCTACCTGACTCAACCCAAACGTAACAAGGTTGCGTGAAAAAGGGTGCAGTAGGGTAGCGCTAACATATAAAAAAATCAACCACCCGACCAGTTAACTGGTCGGGCGGCGGTTATCCTGAGACGTAGTCTTCAATCAGCGCGGGTTGAAAGATCAACCTTGGCGCTGCTTGTGACGAGGCTCAGCACTGCAAATTACCCGCACGCTGCCATTGCGGCGGATGATTTTGCAGTTACGGCAAAGCTTCTTGACTGATGCTGCAACTTTCATAACGTTCTCCAGAATCCTGAAATATCAGCGCAGCATGCCGCTGCCGTAGCCTTTCAGGTTCGATTTCTTCAAAAGAGACTCATACTGCTGAGAAACGAGGTGCGATTGTACTTGGGACATGAAGTCCATAACAACCACAACGACGATTAACAACGAGGTCCCACCCAGATAGAACGGCACGTTGGCCGAAACCACCAGGAACTGCGGCAGCAAACAGACCGCAGTCATGTACAGGGCACCGAACATGGTCAAGCGAGTCAGTACACCATCGATATAACGGGCGGACTGCTCACCCGGGCGGATACCCGGAATGAAAGCGCCTGACTTCTTCAGATTGTCAGCCACATCCTTGGGGTTGAACATCAACGCTGTATAGAAGAAGCAGAAGAAAATAATCCCCGCACTGAACAGTATGATGTTCAACGGCTGACCCGGGGCAATAGCCTGGGACAGGCTCTGCAGCCAACCCATACCGTCACCCTGACCGAACCAGGTTCCCAACGAAGCCGGGAACAACAGGATGCTGCTGGCGAAAATCGCCGGAATCACCCCAGCCATGTTGACCTTCAACGGCAAATGACTGGTCTGAGCGGCAAACACTTTGCGACCCTGTTGCCGTTTGGCGTAGTTCACGGTTATCCGCCGCTGACCACGCTCAACAAAGATCACGAACGCAATCATCGCCAGAGCCAGCAAGGCAATCGCAATCAGTGCGAAGATATTGATATCGCCCTGACGAGCCGCCTCGAAGGACTGCCCTATCGCGCCGGGCAAGCCGGCAACGATACCGGCGAAGATCAGCATGGATATACCATTGCCAACACCGCGCTCGGTAATCTGCTCACCCAGCCACATCATGAACATGGCACCGGCCACGAAGGTAGTGACTGCTATGAAATAGAAGCCAAAATCGTTGGCAAAGGCCACGCCCTGACTAGCGAGACCGACCGACATCCCTACTGCCTGGATCAATGCCAGAACCAGCGTGAGATAACGAGTGTACTGGCTGATCTTGCGGCGACCGGACTCGCCTTCTTTTTTCAACTGTTCCAGCGTGGGACTCACCGCCGTCATCAGCTGCATGATGATCGATGCAGAGATGTAAGGCATGATCCCCAGAGCGAAGATACTCATCCGCTCCAGGGCACCACCGGAAAACATGTTGAACAGGCTAAGAATGGTCCCCTCATTCTGTCTGAACATATCAGCCAGGCGATCAGGGTTGATACCGGGCACCGGTATATGCGCGCCGATTCGGTAAACGATGATTGCCAGGAACAGGAAGCGCAAGCGCCCCCACAGTTCCGTCAGGCCGCCTTGATTCATTCCAGAGAGAGCGCCTTGCTTAGCCATGTAGTCCTTATTCCTCGATCTTGCCGCCAGCTGCTTCGATCGCTGCACGAGCACCCTTGGTTGCCTTCAGCCCCTTGATAGTAACCGCTTTGGTTACATCGCCGGAAAGAACAACCTTGGCCCGTGCAAACTTGTCGCCAATGATATTGGCATCTTTCAAAGCTTGCAGGTCGATGACATCAACATCCAGCTTGTTCAGCTCGCTGGTGCGGATCTCGGTGGTGACCATACCGATTCTGGAAACAAAGCCGAACTTCGGCAGACGACGGTGCAACGGCTGTTGACCACCCTCGAAACCGGGAGCGACCTTACCGCCAGAGCGGGAAGTCAAACCTTTGTGACCGCGGCCGGCAGTCTTGCCCAGGCCGCTGCCGATACCACGACCGACGCGCAGCTTGGCTGGGCGTGAACCGGGCGCGGAACTCAGATCATTAAGTTTCATGTCTTAACCCTCAACTCGGACCATGTAGGAGACACTATTGATCATCCCACGGTTAGCCGGAGTATCTTCGACTTCGACGGTATGACCGATGCGACGCAGACCCAGCCCCTTGACGGAAGCCTTGTGGCTCGGCAGACGCCCGATCACGCTCTTGAACAGGGTCACTTTGATTTTTGCATTAGCCATGCCAGCTTACCCCACGATGTCTTCGACGGTCTTGCCACGCTTGGCCGCAACAGAGTCGGGAGACTGCATTGACTTCAGACCCTTGTAGGTAGCCTGAACGACGTTGACCGGGTTGGTGGAACCGTAACATTTAGCCAGTACGTTATGGATGCCAGCGGCTTCCAGAACGGCACGCATCGCGCCACCGGCAATAACACCGGTACCTTCCGAGGCAGGCATCATGAAGACCTTGGAGGCGCCATGTGCAGCTCGCAGGGGGTACTGAATGGTAGTGCCATTCAGATCTACCTGAATCATGTTACGACGTGCGGCTTCCATGGCTTTCTGGATGGCGGCAGGCACTTCACGCGCCTTGCCACGTCCGAAACCCACGCGACCATTGCCGTCGCCGACTACTGTCAGCGCTGTGAAGGCAAAGATCCGACCGCCCTTAACTACTTTGGCGACGCGGTTAACCTGTACGAGTTTCTCGATGTAACCTTCGTCACGCTTTTGATCGAAATTAGCCATAGCTCTACCCTTAGAATTCCAGCCCGCCTTCACGAGCGGCGTCGGCCAGCGCTTTCACGCGGCCATGATACTTGAAGCCGGAACGGTCGAAGGAGACCTGAGTTACACCGGCGGCCTTGGCACGCTCAGCAACCAGAAGACCCACTTGTTTAGCGGCTTCGATATTGCCTGTAGTGCCACTGCGCAAGTTCGAGTCAAGGGTGGAGGCACTGGCCAGAACCTTGGAACCGTCGGCCGAGATCACTTGTGCGTACATGTGCTGCGAAGAACGGTACACGCACAGACGTACGGCTTCCAGCTCGCGCATTTTCAGACGCGAACGACGAGCTCGACGGAGACGAATAACTTTTTTATCGCTCATTTTCTATGCCCTACTTCTTCTTGGCTTCTTTACGACGCACGATCTCGTCGGAGTAGCGAACACCCTTGCCCTTATAAGGCTCTGGGCGACGGAAATCACGAATTTCCGCAGCTACCTGACCGACCAGTTGCTTGTCGATACCTTTGATGACAATGTCAGTCTGGCTTGGGGTTTCAACCGAAATACCCTCAGGCAGCTGATAATCGATTGGGTGGGAGAAACCCAGAGCCAGGGACAGCACCTGTCCTTTGGCCTGAGCCCGGTATCCTACACCAACCAGCTGCAGCTTGCGCTCGAAACCTTGGCTGACGCCGACAACCATGTTGTTGACCAGTGCACGTGTAGTGCCGGCCATGGCTGCATTGACACTGCCAGGAGCGGGAGCAAAACGCAGAACTCCCTCTTCCTGAACTACTTCAACGGCGGGATGCAGATTCAGCGCCAACGAGCCCTTGGGGCCCTTGACGGAAACATCCAGACCATCGATCTTTACTTCTACACCCTGTGGCAAAGTGACAGGGTTCTTAGCGACGCGAGACATCGTAACCCCCTATCAGAATACGGTGCAGAGTACTTCACCGCCGATACCGGCAGCGCGAGCAGCGCGATCAGTCATGACACCTTTGTTGGTGGAGACGATCGAGACACCCAGCCCACCCTTGACCTTAGGAATCTGGTCAACGGACTTGTACTGGCGCAGGCCGGGACGGCTGACGCGCTTCACTTCTTCGATTACCGGCTTGCCTTCGAAGTACTTGAGCTCGATCGACAGCACAGGCTTGGCATCGCCCTGCACTTCGTAACCGGCTACATAGCCTTCTTCTTTAAGTACTTTGGCGACAGCCACCTTCAGCTTTGCCGAAGGCATGCTGACACTGGACTTTTCAGCCATCTGGGCATTACGGATACGGGTTAGCATATCGGCTAACGGGTCCTGCATACTCATGGGCTTTGTGCTCCTGAAACTGAGTAATTAAGGTCTTGTTTACCAGCTGGCCTTGACCAGACCGGGTACATCACCGCGCATGGCAGCTTCACGCAGTTTGATGCGCGAAAGACCGAATTTGCGGTATACGCCGTGCGGACGGCCAGTGATGCGGCAGCGGTTACGCTGACGGACCGGGCTCGCATCACGCGGCAGTTTCTGCAGGGCTACCTGGGCATTCCAACGATCTTCAACAGATGCGTTGACGTTGCCTACGGTGGCCTTGAGCTCAGCACGCTTGGCAGCGTACTTGGCAACCAGACGAGCCCGTTTGGCCTCGCGGTTCTTCATGCTGACTTTAGCCATTACCTGACTCCTAGTTACGGAACGGGAACTTGAACGCACGCAGCAGCGCGCGACCTTCGTCATCCGTCCGAGCGGTGGTGGTCAAAGTGATGTCCAGACCACGCAGGGCATCGATCTTGTCGTAATCGATTTCCGGGAAGATGATCTGCTCCTTGACGCCCATGCTGTAGTTGCCACGACCGTCGAAGGACTTGGCATTCAGACCACGGAAGTCACGTACGCGAGGCAGCGAGATCGACAGCAGACGATCCAGGAACTCATACATCTGTTCACGACGCAATGTCACTTTGACACCGATCGGCCAGCCGTCACGAATCTTGAAGCCGGCAATCGACTTGCGGGAGTATGTCACGATGCCTTTACGGCCAGTGATCTTCTCCAGGTCAGCCAGAGCGTTTTCAATGACTTTCTTGTCGCCTACCGCTTCACCAAGACCCATGTTCAGGGTGATCTTGGTGATCTTCGGAACTTCCATCACGTTCGCCAGGCCAAGTTCTTCCTTGATCTGGGGAACCAGGTTGCTCCGGTAATGCTCTTTCAATCTTGCCATGGTAAGCACCTAGATTCTCAAGCGTCGACCGCTTTTTGGGTCGACTTGAAAATACGAACCTTCTTACCGTCTTCGACCTTGAAGCCGACGCGGTCGGCCTTGCTGGTCTCAGGGTTGAAGATAGCCACGTTGGAGACGTGGATTGGCGCCTCCTTTTCAACAATACCGCCCTGCACACCAGCCATGGGATTCGGCTTGGTAGCGCGTTTGATAATGTTGACGCCAGCGATAACCAGGCGATCGTCAGTCAGGACCTTCTGGACCTTACCGCGCTTGCCTTTGTCTTTACCGGCGATGACGATTACGTCGTCGTCACGTTTGATCTTTTGCATGACCGAGCTCCTTACAGCACTTCGGGCGCGAGGGAAACGATCTTCATGAACTGCTCATTACGCAGTTCACGCGTCACTGGCCCAAAGATGCGGGTACCGATCGGCTCATTCTTGTTGTTGAGCAGAACAGCAGCGTTGCCATCAAAACGAATCAGCGAACCGTCGGTACGGCGAACGCCGTGACGAGTACGCACGATGACAGCAGTCAGCACCTGGCCTTTCTTTACTTTACCGCGCGGAATTGCTTCCTTGACGGTAACTTTGATGATATCGCCAATGCCGGCGTAGCGGCGGTGAGAACCGCCCAGAACCTTGATGCACATAACGCGACGTGCACCACTGTTGTCAGCTACATCCAACATGGATTGAGTCTGAATCATAACTTTCTCCGACCCTTAAATAATCCGCTATAACAGCGCGGGGCTTATACTTGCGCCGCGCGCTCGTCGATCTGCACCAGGGTCCAGTTCTTGGTTTTAGCCAAGGGACGGGTTTCCCGAATGGTGACCAGATCGCCGATGCGGCATTCGTTGTTTTCATCGTGCGCATGCAGTTTGGTAGAACGGCGTACGTACTTGCCGTACAGCGGGTGCTTTACCTGACGCTCGATGACAACAGTAACGGTTTTGTCCATCTTGTCGCTGACCACACGGCCAGTAACGGTACGAACTACAATGTTCTCGGCCATGATCAGTTACCACCTTTCTGATTGAGCACGGTCTTGACTCGAGCGATGTCACGCTTGGTCTGCTTCAGCAGGTGACTCTGACCCAGTTGACCGGTTGCCTTCTGCATGCGCAGGTTGAACTGATCGCGCAGCAGGGTAAGCAGCTGCTCGTTCAGCTGCTCGGCAGATTTTTCACGAAGTTCTGTCGCTTTCATCACATCACCGTCCGCTTAACGAAGGTGGTTGCCAGCGGCAGCTTGGCAGCAGCCAGGGCAAATGCCTCGCGTGCCAGCTCTTCGGAAACACCTTCAATCTCATACAGGACCTTGCCCGGCTGAATCTGGGCTACCCAGTATTCGACGTTACCCTTACCTTTACCCATCCGCACCTCGAGAGGCTTTTTGGAGATCGGCTTGTCAGGGAAGACACGGATCCAGATTTTACCGCCACGCTTCACGTGACGAGTCAGAGCACGACGCGCCGCTTCAATCTGACGAGCGGTCAAACGACCACGGCTGACGGATTTGAGTGCGTATTCGCCAAAGCTCACTTTACTGCCGCGATGAGCCAGACCACGGTTGTGGCCAGTCATCTGCTTGCGGAACTTCGTACGCTTGGGTTGTAACATGTGCGTACCCCTTACTTAGCAGCTTTTTTCTTGGTCGCGACGGCTTTGACTTCTTCGGGCTGACCACCAATGATCTCGCCTTTGAAAATCCAAACCTTCACACCGATCACACCGTATGTGGTGTGGGCTTCATAGGTTGCGTAGTCGATGTCGGCACGCAGAGTGTGCAGCGGCACACGGCCTTCACGGTACCATTCGGTACGGGCAATCTCGGCACCGCCAAGACGACCACTGACCTGAATCTTGATACCTTTACCACCGATACGCATGGTGTTCTGTACCGCACGCTTCATAGCGCGACGGAACATCACACGACGCTCCAGCTGTTGAGCAACGTTCTGTGCAACCAGGGCAGCGTCGAGTTCCGGCTTGCGGATCTCTTCGATGTTGATGTGCACCGGTACGCCCATCTGGCTGGTCAGCTCCTGACGCAGCTTCTCGACGTCCTCACCCTTCTTGCCAATCACGATACCCGGACGGGCAGTGTGAATAGTGATGCGGGCAGTCTGGGCCGGACGCTGAATATCAACGCGGCTGACAGAAGCGCTCTTCAATTTATTCTGAATGTACGCACGTACTTTCAGATCCGTATTCAGATAGTCCGCATAGGTGCGACCGTCTGCGTACCACACCGAAGTGTGCTGTTTAACAATACCGAGGCGAATGCCCGTCGGATGTACTTTCTGACCCATGTGATCGACTCCTACTTGTCAGCAACCTTGACCGTGATATGGCAAGACCGCTTGATGATGCGATCAGCACGGCCTTTGGCACGTGGCATGATGCGCTTCAGAGAGCGACCTTCGTTGACAAACACGGTGGAGACCTTGAGGTCATCCACGTCTGCGCCATCATTATGCTCGGCGTTGGCAATTGCCGACTCGAGCACTTTCTTGATGACATCAGCGGCCTTCTTGTTGCTGAAAGTCAGCAGATTCAGGGCCTCATCAACCTTCTTCCCGCGGATCTGGTCGGCGACCAAGCGAGCTTTCTGGGCAGAGAGTCGGGCGCCCTTGGCGGTAGCGGCTACTTCCATCTTCCTAACCCCTTAGCGCTTGGCTTTCTTGTCTGCCACGTGACCACGATAGGTCCGCGTAGCAGAGAATTCGCCGAGTTTGTGACCGACCATGTCTTCGGAAATGATAACCGGAACATGTTGGCGACCGTTGTGTACTGCGATGGTCAGACCGACCATCTGCGGCAGAATCATCGAACGGCGCGACCAGGTTTTCACCGGTTTGCGATCGTTCTTTTCTGCTGCAACTTCGACCTTCTTCAGTAGGTGAAGATCGATAAAAGGACCTTTCTTCAGAGAACGCGGCACGTCGTTTCCCCTCTATTACTTGCTGCGACGACGGACAATCATATTGTCTGTGCGCTTGTTTGACCGAGTCTTGGCACCCTTAGTGGGGAAGCCCCAAGGCGACACCGGATGACGACCACCAGAAGTACGTCCTTCACCACCACCATGCGGGTGATCTACCGGGTTCATGGCAACACCACGAACGGTAGGACGAACACCACGCCAGCGAGTGGCACCGGCCTTGCCGAGTGAGCGCAGGCTGTGTTCACCGTTGGATGCCTCACCCAGGGTGGCACGGCACTCGCCAAGAACCTTGCGCATTTCACCGGAACGCAGGCGAACGGTGACATAGGCACCTTCACGAGCAACCAGTTGCACGGAGGCGCCGGCGCTGCGAGCAACCTGAGCACCCTTGCCGGGCTTCAGCTCAATCGCGTGGATAGTGCTACCCACCGGGATATTACGCAGTGGCAGAGTGTTACCAGCCTTGATCGGCGCATCGGCACCCGAGATCAGCTGATCGCCGGCAGTCACGCCTTTAGGGGCGATGATGTAACGGCGCTCGCCATCGGCATACTTCAGCAGAGCAATATGAGCGGTACGGTTCGGATCGTATTCGATACGCTCAACGGTGGCTGGAATGCCATCCTTGTTGCGACGAAAATCGACCAGACGGTAGTGCTGCTTGTGACCGCCCCCACGATGACGCGTGGTGATGCGGCCATTATTGTTACGTCCACCAGACTTGCTTTGCTTCTCAAGCAAAGGTGCATAAGGAGCACCTTTGTGCAGGTCCGAGTTCACGACCTTTACAACGAAGCGGCGGCCAGCGGAAGTAGGTTTACATTTAACAATTGCCATGATGTACCCCCTCTCTTATTCAGCGCTGGCGAAGTCGAGGTCCTGACCGGCTTGCAGGCTGACATACGCCTTCTTCCAGTCATTACGCTTGCCCAGGCCGCGAACGGTTTGCTTGGTCTTGCCTTTGACATTCAGGGTCGACACGCTGTCAACCTTGACGCTGAACAACTGCTCAACGGCCTTCTTGATTTCCAGCTTGGTCGCGGTGGAGTCCACCTTGAAGACAAACTGGTTTTTGCTGTCAGCCAGCACGGTAGCCTTTTCGGATACATGTGGGCCGAGCAGTACTTTGAAAATGCGCTCTTGGTTCATCCCAGCATCTCCTCGAACTTCTTAACAGCAGGCACGGTGATCAGTACCTTGTCGTAAGCGATCAGGCTGACCGGATCAGAACCTTGCACATCACGTACATCAACATGGGGCAGGTTGCGCGCAGCCAGGTACAGATTGGTGTCCAGGCTGTCAGTGACGATCAGCACCTTCTCCAGGCTCAGCTCCTTGAGCTTGCTTACCAGAGCCTTGGTCTTGGGCGCTTCAACTGCGAAGCTCTCAACCACGACCAGACGCTCCAGACGCACCAGCTCGGACAGGATCGAGCGCATGGCGCCGCGGTACATCTTCCTGTTCAGCTTCTGCTCATGGTCCCGCGGACGAGCTGCAAAAGTGGTACCGCCCCCGCGCCAGATCGGGCTGCGGATAGTACCGGCACGAGCACGGCCAGTACCTTTCTGACGCCATGGCTTCTTGCCGCCACCGGACACTTCAGAACGGGTCTTTTGCTGCTTGGTGCCCTGACGACCACCAGCCATATAGGCAACAACGGCTTGGTGAACCAGGGTTTCGTTAAACTCGGTGGCAAAGGTCAGATCGGATACTTCGATCGCGCTTGCACCAGCTACATTCAGATTCATGCTAACTCCCCCTTAACCCTTGGCCTTGACTGCCGGGCGGACAACCACGTCGCTACCTGGCGCGCCGGGCACTGCGCCCTTGATGAGCAGCAGATTACGTTCGGCGTCAACGCGTACGACTTCCAGGGTCTGCACAGTCACTTGTCTGGCGCCCATGTGACCGGCCATTTTCTTGCCCTTGAATACGCGACCCGGGGTCTGGCACTGGCCAATGGAACCCGGAACACGGTGGGACAGGGAGTTACCGTGAGTGGCATCCTGTCCACGGAAGTTCCAGCGCTTGATGGTACCGGCAAAGCCCTTACCTTTGGACTGCCCGGTAACGTCTACTTTCTGGCCCGCTTCAAAGATGCTTACGGTGAGTTCTGCACCCGCGTCGAATTCAGCGCCCTCTTCCAGGCGGAACTCGCATACGCTGCGACCAGCAGCAGTATTCGCTTTGGCAAAATGCCCGGCCATCGGCTTGCTGACGCGACTGGCGCGACGCTCACCCACGGTGATCTGAACAGCTTGATAGCCGTCCGCATCAAGGGACTTGACTTGAGTGATACGGTTTGGCTCGACTTCAACCACCGTAACAGGAATGGAAACACCATCTTCAGTGAAAACGCGGGTCATACCGCATTTCCGGCCGACTAAACCGATAGTCATGTTGTAAACCTCATGAGTGCACGGGGCTATTACCCGCTATGGCCGCCCATTTCAGGGCGTTGCACGACTTATAGCCCCCGTCGTTTGGGGCTATCAGCCGAGGCTGATTTGAACCTCAACGCCAGCTGCAAGGTCCAGTTTCATCAGCGCATCGACAGTCTTGTCGGTGGGCTGAACGATATCCAGCACCCGTTTGTGGGTACGGATTTCATATTGATCCCGGGCATCTTTGTTGACGTGCGGAGAAACCAGCACTGTAAAACGCTCTTTGCGTGTCGGCAAAGGTATCGGACCACGCACCTGAGCCCCAGTACGTTTCGCGGTATCCACGATTTCCTGGGTTGATTGATCTATCAGGCGATGGTCAAAAGCCTTCAACCGAATACGAATCTGTTGGTTCTGCATTTGACCAGAAACTCCAAGCTTCAATTCTTCAGAGCACAACCCAAACGCGGGCAGGCCCATCCAAGGGAGGCGCAATTCTACTGATGCGCCAGACCAGTGTCAACCATAATACAAAAGCCCCCGATCAATCGGGGGCTTTTGCGTATGGCTCAGATCATCAAGCGATGATCTTGGCAACCACGCCGGCGCCAACGGTACGACCACCTTCGCGAATCGCGAAGCGCAGGCCGTCTTCCATGGCGATCGGAGCGATCAGCGTAACGTCCAGTTTGACGTTATCGCCAGGCATGACCATTTCCACGCCTTCAGGCAGTTCGCAGGAACCGGTCACGTCTGTGGTCCGGAAGTAGAACTGCGGACGATAGCCCTTGAAGAACGGAGTGTGACGGCCGCCTTCATCCTTGCCCAGCACGTACACTTCAGCTTCGAACTGAGTGTGCGGCTTGATGGTGCCCGGCTTGGCCAGAACCTGACCACGCTCTACGTCTTCACGCTTGGTGCCACGCAGCAGGACGCCGACGTTCTCACCAGCACGACCTTCGTCGAGCAGCTTGCGGAACATTTCAACACCAGTACAAGTGGTCTTGACGGTATCTTTGATACCAACGATTTCCACTTCTTCCTGGATACGCACGATGCCGCGCTCTACACGACCAGTCACAACAGTACCGCGACCGGAAATGGAGAATACGTCTTCGATCGGCATCAGGAACGGCTTGTCGATGGCACGCTCAGGCTCAGGGATGTAGGCATCCAGAGTCTCGACCAGAGTTTTGACGGCGGTAGTGCCCATGCCGTTGTCGTCCTGACCGTTCAGCGCCATCAGCGCGGAACCGATGATGATCGGAGTGTCGTCACCGGGGAAGTCGTAAGTGCTCAGCAGATCGCGCACTTCCATCTCAACCAGCTCCAGCAGCTCCTCATCATCAACCATGTCGGCCTTGTTCAGGAACACGACGATGTAAGGAACGCCAACCTGACGGGACAACAGGATGTGCTCGCGAGTCTGCGGCATGGGGCCGTCAGCAGCGGAACAGACCAGAATAGCGCCGTCCATCTGGGCAGCACCGGTGATCATGTTCTTGACGTAGTCAGCGTGACCCGGGCAGTCAACGTGCGCGTAGTGACGAGTCGGGGAATCATACTCAACGTGCGACGTGTTGATGGTGATACCACGAGCCTTCTCTTCCGGCGCGTTGTCGATCTGATCATAGCCCTTGGAAGAACCGCCGCTACCGAATACTTCGGCGCATACACGGGTCAGAGCAGCGGTCAGAGTGGTTTTGCCATGGTCAACGTGACCGATGGTGCCCACGTTCAGGTGCGGTTTGCTGCGTTCAAACTTTTCTTTTGCCACGATTAGTAACCTCTTGAATTAGCCAGGAAGCAATCAGCCTTGCTTCTTGATAATAGCGTCAACGATGTTCGAGGGAGCCTCGGCGTATCCGGAAAACTCCATGGCGTAGCTCGCGCGTCCCTGGGACATGGAGCGTACATCCGTGGCGTAACCGAACATCTCACCCAGCGGAACCTCGGCACGGATGATTTTCCCGGAAGGAGAATCTTCCATTCCCTGGACCAGACCACGACGACGGTTAAGGTCACCCATCACGTCACCCATGTAGTCCTCGGGGGTCACTACTTCTACTTTCATCATGGGCTCGAGCAGAACAGCACCACCCTTCTGGGCCAATTGCTTGGTGGCCATGGAAGCAGCGATCTTGAACGCCATCTCGTTCGAGTCAACATCATGATAAGAACCATCAAAGATGGTTGCTTTGAGGCTAAGCAGCGGGTAACCGGCGAGAACACCGTTTTTCATCTGCTCGTCAATGCCCTTCTGCACCGCAGGAATGTATTCCTTCGGCACCGTACCACCAACCACCTCACTGGCGAAGATCAAACCTTCGGCAGCATCATCAGCCGGCTCGAAGCGAATCCAGACGTGACCGAACTGACCACGACCACCGGACTGGCGCACGAACTTGCCTTCGATTTCACAGGTGTTGCGAATCGCTTCACGGTAAGCCACCTGCGGCTTGCCAATGTTGGCTTCCACGTTGAACTCGCGTCTCATGCGGTCAACCAGAATATCCAGGTGCAACTCACCCATACCACCGATGATGGTCTGACCAGACTCTTCGTCTGTGCGGACGCTGAAAGATGGATCCTCCTGAGCCAGCTTGCCCAGCGCGATACCCATCTTCTCCTGGTCAGCCTTGGTCTTCGGCTCGACGGCAACGTGAATCACCGGCTCGGGGAAGTCCATGCGCTCCAGAACGATCTGCTTGTCCAGATCACACAGGGTGTCACCGGTAGTCACATCTTTCATGCCGATCAGGGCAGCGATATCACCAGCACGCAACTCCTTGATCTCTTCGCGGTTGTTCGCCTGCATCTGCACCATACGACCAACGCGCTCTTTCTTGCCCTTGACCGAGTTGATCACGGAGTCACCCGAAGACAGGACACCCGAATAAACGCGAACGAAGGTCAGAGTACCGACGAAGGGATCTGTGGCAATCTTGAAGGCCAGCGCCGCGAAAGGCTCGTCGTCGCTGGAGATGCGCCGATCGGTCTTTTCGTCGTCATCCGGGTGCACACCCTTGATGGCTTCAACTTCATCAGGAGCAGGCAGGAAGTCGATGACAGCATCAAGCACCAGGGGAACACCCTTGTTCTTGAAGGAAGAACCACAGACAGCCGGGACGATCTCGCTGGCCAGGGTGCGCTGACGCAGACCGGCCTTGATTTCCTCGAGAGTCAGCTCGCCTTCTTCCAGGTACTTGTTCATCAGCTCTTCGTTGGCTTCAGCAGCAGCTTCTACCAGTTTTTCACGGTATTCCGCAGCCAGCTCGGCCATATCCTCAGGGATCTCTTCCTCACGGAAGGTCATGCCCATGTCGGCATCGTTCCAGTAGATTGCCTTCATGCGCAGCAGATCCACCTGACCAACGAAATTCTCTTCCGAACCGATCGGCAGCTGAATCGCCACAGGCGTATGGCCGAGGCGCTTCTTGATCTGCTCGACGACGCGCAGGAAGTTGGCACCCTGACGGTCCAGCTTGTTCACGTAGACGATACGCGGCACGCCGTACTTGTTAGCCTGACGCCATACGGTTTCGGACTGCGGCTCAACACCTGAAGTACCACAGAAAACCACAACCGCACCATCGAGTACGCGCAGCGAACGCTCCACTTCGATGGTGAAGTCAACGTGACCGGGGGTATCGATAACGTTGACGCGGTGTTGCTTGTACTGCTTCTCAGAACCCTGCCAGAAAGCGGTTACAGCAGCAGAGGTGATGGTAATACCACGCTCCTGCTCCTGGGCCATCCAGTCAGTGGTACTGGCGCCATCATGAGTCTCGCCCATCTTGTGGTTGACGCCGGTGTAGAACAGGATCCGTTCCGTGGTTGTGGTTTTGCCCGCATCGACGTGCGCACAAATACCGATATTTCGGTACAGATTGATCGGGGTTGTACGAGCCACGATAGTCTCCTGAGTCGTTGTTTAGAAGCGATAGTGAGAAAAGGCTTTGTTGGCTTCAGCCATACGGTGCACGTCTTCACGCTTCTTGACCGCAGAACCTTTGCCCTCAGATGCATCAAGCAGTTCGCCGGCAAGGCGCAGATCCATCGACTTCTCGCCACGCTTACGGGCAGCATCTACCAACCAACGCATCGCCAGAGCATTGCGACGGGAGGGACGCACTTCAACCGGAACCTGGTAGGTGGCACCACCTACACGGCGAGATTTGACCTCGACCAACGGAGCAATGGCATCGAGCGCCTTTTCAAACAGCTCGACCGGATCATCGGTCTTGGTGCGCTCTTTGACCTTCTCCAGAGCACCATACACGATGCGCTCGGCGGTCGACTTCTTGCCGCTTTCCATTACATGGTTCATGAATTTGGCGAGAACCTGGCTGCCATATTTAGGTTCTGGCAGGATCTCACGTTTTGCCGCTACACGACGTCTTGGCATGATAAGCCCTCAAACGGTCTTCAGGTTAGCTCAGGACTGCAACAATTGCGTTACGCCTGACCTTACTCTTATCGACTCAGGTTAAATGAATTCAAATTTACTTCGGACGCTTGGCGCCGTACTTGGAACGACCCTGCTTACGGTCTTTGACACCGGAGGTGTCCAGCGAACCGCGAACAGTGTGGTAACGCACACCTGGCAAGTCTTTTACACGGCCGCCGCGAATCAGGACGACGCTGTGCTCTTGCAGGTTGTGGCCTTCACCACCGATGTACGAAGAAACTTCAAAGCCGTTGGTCAGACGAACACGGCAGACCTTACGCAGAGCCGAGTTCGGCTTCTTCGGCGTGGTGGTATATACGCGAGTACATACTCCACGACGCTGCGGGCAGTTCTGCAGCGCAGGCACGTCGCTTTTTTCAGCAACACGCTTACGCGGCTTTTGAACCAGCTGGTTGATTGTTGCCATCTAGCAAAACTCCACTGATGTCCTGGGACATATTAAATAAAACGGCAGGGCCAAATGCCCCGCCTATTTTAGGGGTACGGAATTCTATAGAGACCTCCCCTGATCGTCAAGCTCACCCGCCATGCACCACGACGGGTGACACCTGTCAATTGCTGCTGGAGTTCAGCGCATCCGACAAAGCCTGCTCGACTTCACTTGCACTTACCTTGCTCGGCTTGTCCGCCAGGCGCTTACGCTTGCGCTCGGCGTGATAAGCCAGACCGGTACCGGCCGGAATCAGTCGTCCGACTACCACGTTTTCCTTCAGACCGCGCAGGTGATCGCGCTTGCCGGTAACAGCAGCCTCGGTCAATACCCGCGTGGTCTCCTGGAAGGAGGCAGCCGAGATGAAGGACTCGGTCGACAGCGATGCCTTGGTGATACCCAGCAGCACACGGTCGTACTTGGCCAGGAATTTATCCTGCCCTGCCAGAGCTTCATTCTCTTCCAGGACCTGGGTCAACTCGACCTGATCGCCCTTGATGAAGTTAGAATCGCCCGACTCGGTGATCTCGACCTTGCGCAGCATCTGGCGGATAGTCACCTCGATGTGCTTGTCGTTGATCTTCACACCCTGCAGGCGGTAAACGTCCTGGATCTCGTTGACGATATACTTGGCCAGCTCGCTGACACCCAACAGGCGCAGGATGTCGTGCGGGTTGCTCGGACCATCGGAGATGACCTCACCCTTGGTAACCTGCTCACCTTCAAACACGTTCAGATGGCGCCACTTCGGAATCAGCTCCTCGTAGTGATCACTGCCATCGGTCGGAGTGATGACCAGACGACGCTTGCCCTTGGTTTCCTTGCCGAAGGAGATCGTTCCGCTGATTTCCGCCAGGATCGACGGCTCTTTCGGACGACGCGCCTCGAACAGATCGGCAACACGCGGCAGACCACCGGTGATATCGCGAGTCTTGGACGTTTCCTGCGGAATACGTGCCAGCACATCACCGATGCTCACCTGCACTCCATCGGACAGGTTGACCTGTGTCTTCTCGGGCAGGAAGTACTGGGCCGGCACATCAGTGCCCGGCAACATCAATTCCTTGCCATCCGCACCCAGCAGCTTCACGGTCGGACGGATGTCCTTACCTGAAGTCGGACGCTCGTGGACCGCCATCACCTCAATGTTGGTCAAACCGGTCAGCTCATCGGTCTGGCGGCGGATGGTGATCCCCTCCTCCATGCCGACGAAGTGCGCCGTACCGGCAATCTCGGTCACGATCGGGTGGGTGTGCGGATCCCACTTGGCAACGACCTGCCCGGCCTGCACCTTGTCCCCTTCGTGAATCGAGATCACAGCACCGTATGGCAGCTTGTAACGCTCACGCTCACGGCCGAACTCGTCCGCCAGCGCCAATTCACCGGAACGGGATACGGCAACCAGGGCGCCGTCGTCACGGGTCACGTGCTTCAGGTTATGCAGACGAATGGTACCGGCGCTCTTGACCTGAATACTGTCCTGAGCAGCGGTCCGGCTCGCGGCACCACCGATGTGGAACGTACGCATGGTCAGCTGGGTACCCGGCTCACCAATTGACTGGGCCGCGATGACACCGACCGCCTCACCGATGTTGATCTGGTGACCACGTGCCAGGTCGCGACCGTAACAGGTGGAGCATACGCCGTAGCGGGTTTCACAGGTAATCGGCGAACGCACGATCACTTCATCGACACTGTTGGTCTCGAGAAATTCGACCCACTGCTCGTCGATCAGAGTACCACCGGCGACGATGACGTCCTCGGTACCCGGCTTGACCACGTCAGAGGCGATAACTCGACCCAGAACGCGCTCACCCAGTGGCTCGACAATATCACCGCCTTCGATATGCGGCTTCATCACCAGACCGCGATCTGTTCCACAGTCGACTTCGGTAATCACCAGGTCCTGTGCCACGTCAACCAGACGACGGGTCAGGTAACCGGAGTTGGCGGTCTTCAATGCCGTGTCTGCCAGACCCTTACGCGCACCGTGGGTGGAGATAAAGTACTGAAGTACGTTCAGACCTTCACGGAAGTTGGCGACGATCGGCGTCTCGATGATCGAGCCGTCCGGCTTGGCCATCAGACCACGCATACCGGCCAACTGACGGATCTGGGCGGCGGAACCCCGGGCACCGGAGTCGGCCATCATGTACATGGAGTTGAAAGACTCCTGCTCGACCTCATTGCCCTCGCGATCCAGCACGCGGGTGGACTTGAGGTTGTCCATCATCGCCTTGGAAATCTCGTCGTTGGCTTTGGACCACAAGTCGATGACCTTGTTGTACTTCTCGCCGGCGGTAACCAGACCGGACGCGTACTGGTCTTCGATCTCCTTCACCTCGGCGGTAGCGTCTTCGATGATGCGGGCCTTCTCATCAGGGATGACGAAGTCGTTCACACCAATGGAAGCACCGGAAATAGTCGAGTAGGCAAAGCCGGTGTACATCAGCTGGTCAGCGAAGATAACGGTCTCTTTAAGCCCCACTACCCGATAGCAGGTATTGATGAGCTTGGAGATCGCCTTCTTCTTCAACGGCTGGTCAACCAGCTCGAACGGCAAGCCCTTGGGCAGAATCTGGAACAGCAGCGCGCGACCGGCAGTGGTGTCGAGAAGGCGCGTTTCGGTGGTCCAGCTCTCATCCTTGTGCTTGATGGTTTCTTCGATACGCACCTTGACCAGCGCGTGCAGATCGACCTGACCACTGCGATAGGCCATCTCGACCTCAGCGATACTGGCGAAACGCATACCTTCACCGCGCGCATTGATGCGCGAGCGGGTCATGTAATACAAGCCCAGTACCACGTCCTGCGACGGCACGATGATCGGCTCACCGCTGGCGGGCGACAGGATGTTGTTGGTGGACATCATCAGCGCGCGCGCTTCCAGCTGGGCTTCCAGCGTCAACGGCACGTGAACAGCCATCTGGTCACCGTCAAAGTCGGCGTTGTACGCAGCACATACCAGCGGGTGCAACTGAATGGCCTTGCCTTCGATCAGTACCGGCTCGAATGCCTGGATACCCAGACGGTGCAGGGTCGGGGCGCGGTTCAGCAGTACCGGGTGTTCGCGGATGACTTCGGCGAGAATATCCCAAACCTCGGGCAATTCACGCTCGACCATCTTCTTGGCGGCCTTGATAGTGGTCGCCAGACCGCGGTGTTCCAGCTTGCCGAAGATGAACGGCTTGAACAGTTCCAGCGCCATCTTCTTGGGCAGACCGCACTGGTGCAGACGCAGCGTCGGCCCCACAACGATCACCGAACGACCGGAATAGTCGACGCGCTTACCCAGCAGGTTCTGACGGAAACGACCCTGCTTACCCTTGATCATGTCGGCCAGGGACTTCAGCGGGCGCTTGTTGGTGCCAGTAATGGCACGACCACGACGACCGTTGTCCAGCAGCGCATCAACCGATTCCTGCAACATGCGCTTTTCGTTGCGCACGATGATATCCGGCGCGGACAAGTCCAGCAGCCGCTTCAGGCGGTTGTTACGGTTGATCACCCGGCGATACAGGTCGTTCAGGTCGGAGGTCGCGAACCGGCCACCGTCCAGCGGTACCAGCGGACGCAGATCCGGCGGCAGTACTGGCAGTACGGTCATGACCATCCATTCCGGCTTGTTGCCGGAACCCTGGAAGGCTTCCATCAGCTTCAGGCGCTTGGACAGCTTCTTGATCTTGGTTTCCGAGGTGGTCTGCGGAATTTCCTCGCGCAGGCGGGATACCTCATGCTCCAGATCCATCGCGGTCAGCAACTCGAATACGGCTTCGGCACCCATGCGGGCGTCGAACTCGTCACCGAACTCTTCGAGGGCCTCGAAGTATTGCTCATCGTTCAGCAGCTGGCCTTTCTCCAGCGTGGTCAGACCGGGCTCGATCACAACGTAGCTTTCGAAATACAGTACCCGCTCGATATCACGCAGGGTCATGTCCAGCAGCAGTCCGATCCGGGACGGCAGGGACTTCAGGAACCAGATATGCGCAACCGGCGATGCCAGTTCTATATGACCCATGCGCTCACGACGGACCTTGGCCAGTGCGACTTCAACACCGCACTTTTCACAAATCACACCGCGATGCTTGAGGCGCTTGTACTTGCCACACAGGCACTCATAGTCTTTTACCGGGCCAAAGATCTTGGCGCAGAACAGACCGTCACGCTCCGGCTTGAATGTCCGGTAGTTGATGGTTTCCGGCTTTTTGACTTCGCCGTAGGACCATGACCGGATCATTTCCGGTGATGCCAAGCCGATTCGAATGGAATCGAACTCTTCAACTTGTCCTTGGGACTTGAGCAGGTTCAATAAGTCTTTCAAGGCCTATACTCCTCGCAGTGTCTCAAGGGCGGAGAAACTCCGCCCGAGACGTGGGCAGTCGATGGTTATTCGGATTCCAGGTCGATGTCGATGGCCAGAGAACGAATCTCCTTGACCAACACGTTGAAGGACTCGGGCATGCCAGCCTCCATGCGATGGTCACCGTCCACGATGTTTTTATACATCTTGGTCCGGCCATTCACGTCATCCGATTTGACAGTCAGCATTTCCTGCAGGGTGTAGGCTGCGCCATAGGCTTCCAGCGCCCAGACCTCCATCTCACCGAAACGCTGTCCGCCGAACTGAGCCTTACCACCCAGCGGCTGCTGTGTTACCAGGCTGTACGAACCGGTCGAGCGGGCGTGCATCTTGTCGTCAACCAAGTGGTTCAGCTTGAGCATGTACATGTAGCCAACGGTGACCGGGCGATCGAAGGTATTACCGGTACGACCGTCAGTCAGACGCATCTGCCCACTGTCCGGCAGGTCCGCCAGGCGCAGCATGTGCTTGACCTCAACTTCTTCGGCGCCGTCGAATACAGCCGTCGCCATCGGCACGCCGGCACGCAGGTTGTTGGCCAGGTCCACGATCTCCTGGTCGCTGAGCGACTCCAGATTCTCCTGGCGACCGCCCACCTTGTTATAGACTTCGTCAAGGAACTCGCGCAGTTCGGCCACCTTGCGCTGCTCTTCCAGCATAAGGTTGATCTTTTCGCCCAAACCCTTGGCCGCGAGGCCCAGGTGGGTTTCCAGGATCTGACCGACGTTCATCCGCGACGGTACACCCAGCGGGTTGAGCACGATATCCACCGGCGTACCGTTCTCATCATGGGGCATGTCTTCGATCGGCATGATGACCGAGATGACACCCTTGTTACCGTGACGACCAGCCATCTTGTCACCGGGCTGGATGCGACGTTTGATAGCCAGGTAGACCTTGACGATCTTCAGTACGCCAGGCGCCAGATCGTCGCCCTGCTGCAGCTTGCGCTTCTTGTCTTCGAACTTCTCATCGAGCAGTTTGCGGCGATCGATGATGTAAGTCTGCGCCAGCTCCAGCTGTTCGTTGAGATGGTCTTCGCTCATGCGCAGCTTGAACCACTGGCCGCGCTCGATACCCTCGAGAATCTCGGCTGTCAGCTCGGTGCCCTTCTTCAGACCGGCACCGCCTTCAGCAGTGTGACCGATCAGCGCAGCGCTCAGACGCTCGAAAGTTGCCGTTTCGATGATCCGGAACTCTTCCTGCAGGTCCTTGCGGATCTCATCCAGCTGTTCTTTCTCGATAGCCAGCGCGCGCGAGTCACGCTCGACGCCGTCACGAGTAAACACCTGAACGTCGATAACCGTGCCCTTGGTGCCAGTCGGCACACGCAGGGAAGTATCCTTGACGTCGGATGCCTTCTCACCAAAGATCGCACGCAGCAGCTTCTCTTCCGGTGTCAGCTGAGTTTCGCCCTTGGGCGTGACCTTGCCGACCAGAATGTCGCCGGTGCCAACTTCCGCACCTACATAAACGATACCGGCTTCATCCAGCTTACCCAGTGCCGCTTCACCGACGTTGGGGATGTCGGAGGTGATTTCCTCTGGCCCCAGCTTGGTGTCACGGGATACGCAGGTCAGTTCCTGGATGTGGATAGTGGTGAATCGATCTTCCTGGACCACACGCTCGGACACGAGGATGGAATCCTCGAAGTTGTAGCCGTTCCAAGGCATGAAGGCTACGCGCATGTTCTGACCCAGGGCCAGCTCACCCATGTCGACGGAAGAACCGTCAGCCAGAATGTCCTTGGCCGTTACCTGCTCACCTTTTTTCACCAGCGGACGCTGGTTGATGCAGGTGTTCTGGTTGGAACGGGTGTACTTGGTCAGGGTGTAGATATCCACCCCGGCCTCACCGGCCTCGACTTCGTCGTCATTGACCCGTACAACGATACGGCTGGCATCGACAGAGTCGATGACCCCGCCGCGGCGTGCGGTCACACAAACACCGGAGTCGCGGGCAACGTTGCGCTCCATGCCGGTTCCCACCAACGGCTTCTCCGCACGCAGTGTCGGGACGGCCTGACGCTGCATGTTGGAACCCATGAGTGCGCGGTTGGCATCATCGTGCTCGAGGAACGGAATCAACGAGGCTGCCACGGACACGACCTGACGCGGCGACACGTCCATCAGGGTCACATCTTCCGGCGCCTTGACGGTGAATTCGTTCATGTGGCGAACGGTTACCAGCTCTTCAACCAGGCGGCCGTCGCGAACTTCGGCGCTGGCCTGGGCGATCACATGATCAGATTCTTCAATGGCCGACAGGAACACGATCTCGTCGGTCACCACCGCATCCTTGACGCGACGATACGGACTTTCCAGGAAGCCGTATTCGTTGGTACGCGCATAGGTGGCCAGCGAGTTGATCAGACCGATGTTCGGGCCTTCCGGGGTTTCGATCGGACATACACGACCATAGTGGGTCGGGTGTACGTCACGCACTTCGAAGCCGGCACGCTCGCGGGTCAGACCGCCTGGCCCAAGCGCAGATACACGACGCTTGTGCGTGATCTCGGACAGCGGGTTGTTCTGGTCCATGAACTGGGACAGCTGGCTGGAACCGAAGAACTCCTTCACTGCCGCCGCAACCGGCTTGGCATTGATCAGATCCTGCGGCATGAGGCCTTCGCTTTCGGCCATGGACAGACGTTCTTTGACCGCACGCTCAACACGTACCAGACCCACACGGAACTGGTTCTCGGCCATTTCGCCGACGGAGCGGATACGACGGTTGCCCAAGTGGTCGATATCATCCACCACGCCCTTGCCGTTACGGATATCAACCAGGGTCTTGAGCACCTCGATGATATCTTCCTTGCTCAGCACACCAGGCCCTTCGATCTCTTCACGACCGATGCGGCGGTTGAACTTCATCCGGCCAACGGCAGACAGATCATAGCGATCGCTGCTGAAGAACAGATTGCTGAACAGGGTTTCGGCAGCATCCTTGGTTGGCGGCTCGCCAGGACGCATCATCCGATAGATTTCCACCAACGCTTCGAGCTGGGTGGTGGTATTGTCGATGCGCAGGGTGTCAGAGATGAACGGACCGCAATCGATGTCGTTGGTATACAACGTCTCGATGTGGTCAACCTGAGCTTTGAGCAACTTGTCGATCAGGTCGGCAGTCACCTCAGCGTTGCCGTCAACGAGGATTTCGCCGGTGGCTGGGTGTACCACGGTTTTGGCGATGGTACGACCGATCAGATAGTCATACGGCACTTCCAGGCTATTGATGCCAGCCTTTTCCAACTGATTGATGTGGCGCGCGGTAACCCGGCGGCCTTTCTCGACAATCACCTTGCCTTTGCCATCGGTGATATCGATGGTGGCGATCTCACCGCGCAGACGCTGCGGCACAAGCTCCAGCTGCAGACTTTCGCCATGCACTTCGAACTTGTTGGTGTCATAGAAAATGTCGAGAATCTCTGCAGTCTGATAACCCAGCGCGCGAAGCAGCACAGACGCCGGCAGCTTGCGACGACGGTCGATACGGACGAACACCGCATCTTTGGGGTCAAACTCGAAGTCCAGCCACGACCCGCGGTAGGGAATCACGCGAGCGGAATACAGCAGCTTGCCGGAGCTATGCGTCTTGCCACGATCATGGTCGAAGAACACACCCGGGCTGCGATGCAGCTGGGACACGATCACACGCTCGGTACCGTTGATAACGAAAGTACCGTTCTCAGTCATCAGGGGTATTTCACCCATGTAGACTTCCTGCTCCTTGATGTCCTTGATCGCCTTGCTTGCGGATTCGCGATCAAAGATGATCAGGCGCACTTTCACCCGCAGCGGGACCGCATAGGTCACACCGCGCAGCACGCATTCCTTGACATCGAAAGCCGGCTCACCTAACCGGTAACCGACATACTCGAGCGCCGCATTACCGGAATAGCTGATAATGGGGAAGACAGATTTGAAGGCCGCGTGCAGACCGATATCACGAACGTTGTCCTTGCCTGCGTCGGCCTGCAGGAACTCCCGGTAGGAATCCAGCTGAATCGCCAGCAGATAAGGCACATCCATCACATGCGGCAGTTTGCCAAAGTCCTTGCGGATACGTTTTTTCTCAGTATATGAGTAAGCCATCAGCGTTCCCCAGCTTGGTCACCTGCTTGATTGGCTCCCCCTGAAGGGAAAGCCTGAAAATGCTTGCAAGACCTCGTCTTGCTCACTCTCTTGGAGTGGATCCGTTACAACCCGATCTCAGGCTGTAACGGAAAAAGGCCGGTGGCACACAGGCCACCAGCCATCAATCTGACTATTGATCAGATTGTCGACGCAAGGTCGCGCAAGCTTACTTGAGCTCGACCGTTGCACCAGCCTCTTCCAGCGTCTTCTTCGCTGCTTCGGCTTCATCCTTGGAAACGCCTTCCTTAACGGTAGCAGGAGCGCCGTCAACCATAGCCTTGGCTTCTTTCAGGCCCAGACCGGTCAGCTCACGTACTGCCTTGATGGCGTTAACTTTCTTCTCGCCAGCAGCGGTCAGAATGACGTTGAATTCGGTTTGCTCTTCAGCGGCAGCAGCGCCACCAGCAGCCGGGCCAGCTGCAACAGCAGCAGCGGCGGAAACGCCAAACTTCTCTTCCATTGCGCTGATCAGTTCAACAACCTGCATAACGGACATTTCGGATACTGCGTTGATGATATCTTCGTTGGTCAGAGCCATGACTCTATATTCCTGTATTGGGGGACGCCCCTTGGGGTCGTCAAAACATTAAAAGCAAACGAATGAAGCGCTAGCGGTCCAATCAGGCCGCCTCGGCTTCCTTCTGATCGCGGACAGCAGCCAAAGTACGAACGAACTTGCTGGTAGCGCCTTGAATCACGCTCATCAGCTGGCTGATCGCCTCGTCGTAAGTCGGCAGTGTGGCCAGTTTGTCGATCTGATCAGCTGCAAGGTAATTGCCTTCAAACGCGGCTGCCTTGATCTGGAACGCGTCCTGGCCCTTGGCGAATTCCTTGAACAAACGAGCGGCGGCGCCCGGGTGTTCGCTGGAAAACGCGATAAGGGTTGGACCAACAAAGACGTCGTTCAGGCACTCATACTCGGTACCTTCAACAGCACGACGCAGCAGAGTATTACGCACAACACGTACGTACACACCAGCTTCGCGAGCGTCTTTGCGCAGACCAGTCATGGCAGCTACGCCTACACCGCGGGCATCAGCCACAACGGCAGACAGCGCACCTTTGGCAGCTTCGTTGACTTCAGCGACGATGGCCTTTTTGTCTTCGAGCTTAATTGCCACGGGTTCTACTCCTGGATTTACCATTGATCGCCCTGGGGCGATATGTTTTGGTGTCTGATCCAGCCTGCACTGAATCGTGAGCACCATCTGCGTAGGCCTGAGGACCGCTCCCCGATTTGAGGCTTTCGCCACCTACGGTCTTGGATAGCCCCCAACCGGCAGGGACCCCAATAATGGACGCGCCGGCAAAGGCGCGTCGTTAAATCAATACTCAGTTCAGCGCAGAGTGATCAACCTGGATGCCCGGGCCCATGGTGGTGCTCAGGGAAACGCGCTGCAGGTAGATACCCTTGGAGGTGGACGGCTTGGCCTTTCTCAGGTCCGCCAGAAGCGCCTCAACGTTCTCTTTCAGCTTGAGCGGCTCGAAACCGACCTTGCCTACGGAGCAATGAATGATGCCGTTCTTGTCGGTGCGGTAGCGAACCTGACCGGCCTTGGCATTTTTCACTGCGGTGCCAACATCAGCGGCAACCGTGCCAACTTTGGGGTTCGGCATCAGGCCACGCGGGCCCAACAGCTGACCCAGCTGACCAACAACGCGCATCGCGTCTGGGGAGGCGATGACGACATCGTAGTTCAGGTCACCGGCCTTCATTTCAGCGGCCAGATCATCCATGCCTACCTTGTCAGCGCCCGCAGCCAGAGCGGCTTCAGCATTGGCGCCCTGGGTGAACACCGCAACGCGAACGGTCTTGCCGGTGCCGTGGGGCAGCAGAGTTGCGCCACGAACGACCTGGTCAGATTTGCGTGGGTCAACGCCCAGATTAACGGCAACGTCGACAGATTCGACGAACTTGACGCTGGAAACCTCGGCCAGCAGGGCTGCAGCTTCTTCAAAGCTGTAAACCTTATTGCTATCAACTTTCTCGTTGATGGCTTTTTGACGCTTGGTCAACTTGGACATTTACACACCCTCCACGGTCAGACCCATGCTACGGGCGGAGCCCGCGATGGTGCGTACAGATGCTTCCAGATCAGCAGCAGTCAGATCGGCCTGCTTGATGTTGGCGATCTCTTCGATCTGAGCGCGAGTAACCGTGCCCACTTTCTGGCTGTTCGGGCGAGCCGAGCCGCCCTTGACGCCAGCTGCTTTCATCAACAGCACAGCTGCAGGCGTACTCTTGGTTTCAAAAGTGAAGCTGCGATCGCTGTAAACAGTAATGATCACAGGAGTCGGCAGACCCGGCTCAACGCCCTGAGTCTTGGCGTTGAATGCCTTGCAGAACTCCATGATGTTCACACCGTGCTGACCCAGGGCCGGACCTACCGGCGGACTCGGGTTAGCCTGACCGGCCTTGACTTGCAGCTTGATATAAGCCTGAATCTTCTTTGCCATTCTCGTTCTCCAATGGGTAATAGCGCCTTGCGGCTCCCCGTCTTAATATAATGCCCACTGACAACAAAACCCCGCACTGCCATTCGGCATTGCAGGGTTCAGGTGGGCGATTGAACTCAGCCTTTTTCGACCTGACTGAATTCGAGCTCCACTGGCGTGGGGCGACCAAAAATGAGAACAGCCACCTGAACACGGCTTTTCTCATAATTAACTTCTTCAACAACACCATTGAAATCGGCGAATGGACCGTCAGTAACCCTGACCACTTCACCCGGTTCGAACAGTGTCTTCGGCTTGGGCTTGTCGCTACCGTCAGCCACGCGACGCAGAATAGCTTCAGCCTCGCGATCAGTAATCGGTGCAGGCTTATCAGCAGTACCGCCGATAAAGCCCAGTACGCGAGAGGTATCCTTGACCAGATGCCAGGTCCCTTCGTTCATTTCCATCTGAACCAGAACATAGCCAGGAAAGAATTTTCGCTCACTCTTGCGCTTCTGTCCGTTGCGCATCTCCACCACCTCTTCGGTGGGGACAAGAATGTCGCCGAATTGCTCTTCCATTCCGGCCAGCTTGACGCGCTCCTGGAGCGAGCGCATTACATGCTTTTCGAATCCGGAGTATGCATGAATGACGTACCAACGCTTAGACACGGAGCACCCTTTAGCCGATGAACTTAGAAATAATCCAACCCAGAAGGGTATCGAGTCCCCAGAGGATCAGGGCCATGACCAGGACAACTGCAACAACAATGAGCGTTGTCTGAGTGGTTTCCGTACGAGTTGGCCAAACGACCTTGCGGATCTCGATGCGCGCTTCTTTGAGCAGCGCCCAGAAGGCCTTGCCTTTTTCGGTTTGCAGGGCCACAAAGCCCGTAACCAAGCCGAGCGCAACCAGCGCCACGGCACGATACAAAACAGATTCAGCTGCGAAATAATGATTACCGTATACGCCGACAAAAACGAGTATAGCTACGGCGATCCACTTGAGGACATCTAAGCGGCCGTCGTTAGTCGCTGCCTTGGTGCTCATCAATCGTAAAATCCTGTTTTGTCTTTGCCAGATAATCTGGCAGGCCAGGAGGGAATCGAACCCCCAACCTGCGGTTTTGGAGACCGCCGCTCTGCCAATTGAGCTACTGGCCTGTAATCGCAGTTGAGCCGGCAATGATACCGGCTCAACAGTTCAAGATCAATTACTAATTAAGCAATGATCTTGGCAACCACGCCGGCGCCAACGGTACGACCACCTTCGCGAATCGCGAAGCGCAGGCCGTCTTCCATGGCGATCGGAGCGATCAGCGTAACGTCCAGTTTGACGTTATCGCCAGGCATGACCATTTCCACGCCTTCAGGCAGTTCGCAGGAACCAGTCACGTCTGTGGTCCGGAAGTAGAACTGCGGACGATAGCCCTTGAAGAACGGAGTGTGACGGCCGCCTTCATCCTTGCCCAGCACGTACACTTCAGCTTCGAACTGAGTGTGCGGCTTGATGGTGCCCGGCTTGGCCAGAACCTGACCACGCTCTACGTCTTCACGCTTGGTGCCACGCAGCAGGACGCCGACGTTCTCACCAGCACGACCTTCGTCGAGCAGCTTGCGGAACATTTCAACACCAGTACAAGTGGTCTTGACGGTATCTTTGATACCAACGATTTCCACTTCTTCCTGGATACGCACGATGCCGCGCTCTACACGACCAGTCACAACAGTACCGCGACCGGAAATGGAGAATACGTCTTCGATCGGCATCAGGAACGGCTTGTCGATGGCACGCTCAGGCTCAGGGATGTAGGCATCCAGAGTCTCGACCAGAGTTTTGACGGCGGTAGTGCCCATGCCGTTGTCGTCCTGACCGTTCAGCGCCATCAGCGCGGAACCGATGATGATCGGAGTGTCGTCACCGGGGAAGTCGTAAGTGCTCAGCAGATCGCGCACTTCCATCTCAACCAGCTCCAGCAGCTCCTCATCATCAACCATGTCGGCCTTGTTCAGGAACACGACGATGTAAGGAACGCCAACCTGACGGGACAACAGGATGTGCTCGCGAGTCTGCGGCATGGGGCCGTCAGCAGCGGAACAGACCAGAATAGCGCCGTCCATCTGGGCAGCACCGGTGATCATGTTCTTGACGTAGTCAGCGTGACCCGGGCAGTCAACGTGCGCGTAGTGACGAGTCGGGGAATCATACTCAACGTGCGACGTGTTGATGGTGATACCACGAGCCTTCTCTTCCGGCGCGTTGTCGATCTGATCATAGCCCTTGGAAGAACCGCCGCTACCGAATACTTCGGCGCATACACGGGTCAGAGCAGCGGTCAGAGTGGTTTTGCCATGGTCAACGTGACCGATGGTGCCCACGTTCAGGTGCGGTTTGCTGCGTTCGAACTTCTCTTTAGCCATCGAGAGATCCCCTATGCTGAGTGCAATGCGCGAGTCACGCGACCATTAAATAAAAGGCAGATATTTGCATATCTGCCTTGATACTGGAGCTCATGAGCGGATTTGAACCGCTGACCTCACCCTTACCAAGGGTGTGCTCTACCAACTGAGCTACATGAGCTTATACCATTGCATCACCGGACTGGAGCGGGTAGCGGGAATCGAACCCGCACCATCAGCTTGGAAGGCTGAGGTTCTACCGTTGAACTATACCCGCCAGGAGCAACTTGCCCGGCAATACTAAATCTGGTGGAGGGAGAAGGATTCGAACCTTCGAAGGCTAAGCCGTCAGATTTACAGTCTGATCCCTTTGACCGCTCGGGAACCCCTCCGTAAAAGAGGCGCCATTTTCATCAGTTGGCGCCGCCCTGTCAACACTTTTCTTAGAAAAAACCGCAACTTGAACAGTTTTCAGAGCTACTTGCATCACAGCAGACTGCCGGCTATCCGAAGGCTTGCTGGAGCGGCGGCCATTCTAGGGTATGCGCCCAGCGTTGGCAACACCCCTGCACGGCTCGTACTGGTGCTGTAGACCCGGAAAGTCGACTCGCAGGCGCGTAAGCATCGCCTGATCCACCAAGCGCCTGGCTTTGCTACCGACCTCTATCACGAACTGCTGATCCTTCTTGCTCAGCGGGTGTATCCGCACGTCATGCCCCAACTGTTGCAGCTGCTCCTGCCTGACTTGCGCATAATCCTCACGGGAAAACACACCCAACGAGAGATTGCCGCCCATCTCACCCCGCGTGATGAGAAAACTGTCTATCCCTTGCTCCTGGAGGGCCGACAACTGGATGAGCGCATGACGCTCGCCACCTACTACCCGCATGACCAACCAGTAATCCGTACCAGAGATGACTTCGCGGATCTGCAGCTCGGAATGAATATCCAGCGCAAGCAATCGCTGCCGCAACTGATCTGCCGTTGCCCTCACGCTGAATTTGCCAAGAGTCACACACAGGCCCACCTCATCGGGCGGCGGCACGGGTGTGCTTGGCTGAGGTGACTGCACGACCGGGTTCGCAGAGACCGGGGGAGCCGTCTGCATCGTCGGCGGACTACCGCCCGGACTGCCCTGCAACTGCCACAGGGCGTACAGGATATTCAGCAATACCAGCGACAGGAACAGATACCTCACGGCCCGTAATCCATGGGGCAGGCCAGAGCCAGGCCGCGAAAAACCAGATCGCCGATCACCTGGCTTCCCGCCGGCAATACGTCCTTCATGCCTGCCGCATCGCCCCCGGTGAGAATGATCGCAGGGTTGTCGCCCAACAGCTGTTGCGCAATACGCAATTGCTCACGCACGAAGCCCGACAACATGAGCTCACAGCCAAACTCTACTGCCTCCGCGGTACTGGTTCCGGGCTGCGGAACACGCAGATCGCCATGTACGCTGTCGTCGTAGCGGATCAACCGGGTATGACTCAACAGACTGCCACGCAGCAACTTGCTACCCGGGGCAATATAACCACCAAGGTGACGACCTTCTGCATCCACAAAGTCGGTGGTCACCGCCGTACCCAGGTCGATCACCACACAGGCACGCCCACACAGGTGATAGCCCGCCACCAGGGCCAGCCAGCGATCCATGCCCAACCGTGTCGCATCGGCGTAGCCATTGTACACCCCCGCCAACGCTGTTCCGGGCCGAGCCAGCATCGGATGACGTTTGAGCCAGCTGGTCAGCTGATCCAGAATCACCTGCGTTTCTTCTTCGGAACGCACGCTGACCAGGCGGCAGCCATGAATCTCGCGCTCCTGGCCGCCGAGCAAACGCTGCAGCTCGACCAGGTCTGGCGCCATATCACCGTCCCTGACACGCCCCTCACGATCCAGCAAACGCCATTTGATCAGCGTGTTCCCGCAATCCAGTTCAAGAATCATGCTTTAGCCTCAGGCTCACCTCGCCGCCATTGAGCAGCACCTCGCCATCGACCGTTCCCAACCTTAGAGCCCCCCGAGCATCTACGCCGAGCTCTACACCTTCGATGGAAGTCGTCCCGGATCGCACACATACCGGCAAACCCCGCCAAGCATCGCGTCGCTCCCACGCATTCACATAAGGCGCAAAGCCTTCTGCGCGAAAGGCCTCCACAGCCGACAGCAGACGTCGAATAAACTCGGCGATGAGAAGATTGCGATTCAGGGTTCCGCCTTGACGGGAAAGCAGCAGCGAAGTCCAAGCCTGATCAATGGCGGCATCGGCATCATTCATCAGGACGTTTACCCCCACCCCGATGACCGCCACGCAGTCAGAAGTCAGGTCACCGGCAATCTCAATCAGAATACCGGCAAGCTTGCGTCCATCAAGCAGAACATCATTTGGCCATTTCAAGGCGCAGCCACTGAAACCGCCGGCCTCGAGAGTCTCCACCAACACCAGCCCGACCAGCAAACTCAGCCCTTCAAGCCGCTGCGCTCCGCCGCTGAAGGGCAGTGCCAACGAGAGGTAGATATTCTGACCATAAGGACTCACCCAATCCCGGCCGCGCCGCCCCTTTCCCGCCGATTGCTGCTCCGCAATACAAGCCAGAGGACGCGGGTTGTCCATGGACAGTCGGCTCATCAGTTGAGCATTGGTCGAGTCAACCGTACCCAGCAACTGCCATTGGATGTCCGCTCCAGGCTCGCCGGGGAAGGCAGAAATTATCTCATCCAGGTTCAGCAGGGTAGCACCCCGGGGAACGCGATAACCCTTGCCCCGTACACGCTGGATCGGGTAACCGTCCTCTTCCAGACGTCTCAATGACTTCCAGACCGCCGCCCGACTGACACCCAGCGTCTTGCCCAGGCTTTCACCAGAATGAAACTGCCCATCGGACATCATCTTTAATAACGCAGCTAGCATGGCGTGTCGATCGTTGGAAATGAACTGCGCATGATAACGCTCTGGAGAGGCTTTATGAATGGAAATGTAACAACGGAAGAGGCCGGCGAGCGGTCATGAGCTGATCGTCAGACATAAAAAAACCCCGCCATATGGCGGGGTTCTTCTATTAAGCGCTTGACGATGACCTACTCTCACATGGGGAAACCCCACACTACCATCGGCGATGCATCGTTTCACTGCTGAGTTCGGAATGGGATCAGGTGGTTCCAATGCTCTATGGTCGTCAAGCAATTCGTTGCTGTGCGTTTGTCAGTCCACACGGCGTAAAGGGTGGGAAAAGTGATAGTTGTTTATCAGACAAGGTTAAGGACTTGCAATCTCCTGCAGTTCCAGACTGTCGTTCAATGCGTCAAGCCATAGGCCCAAATTGTTTGGGTGTTATATGGTCAAGCCACACGGGCAATTAGTACTGGTTAGCTCAACGCCTCACAGCGCTTACACACCCAGCCTATCAACGTCGTAGTCTTCGACGGCCCTTCAGGGGGATCAAGTCCCCGGTGAGATCTCATCTTGAGGCAAGTTTCCCGCTTAGATGCTTTCAGCGGTTATCTTTTCCGAACGTAGCTACCCGGCAATGCCACTGGCGTGACAACCGGAACACCAGAGGTTCGTCCACTCCGGTCCTCTCGTACTAGGAGCAGCCCCTCTCAAATCTCAAACGTCCACGGCAGATAGGGACCGAACTGTCTCACGACGTTCTAAACCCAGCTCGCGTACCACTTTAAATGGCGAACAGCCATACCCTTGGGACCGGCTTCAGCCCCAGGATGTGATGAGCCGACATCGAGGTGCCAAACACCGCCGTCGATATGAACTCTTGGGCGGTATCAGCCTGTTATCCCCGGAGTACCTTTTATCCGTTGAGCGATGGCCCTTCCATACAGAACCACCGGATCACTAAGACCTACTTTCGTACCTGCTCGACGTGTTGGTCTCGCAGTCAAGCGCGCTTTTGCCTTTATACTCTACGCACGATTTCCGACCGTGCTGAGCGCACCTTCGTACTCCTCCGTTACTCTTTAGGAGGAGACCGCCCCAGTCAAACTACCCACCATACACTGTCCTCGATCCGGATAACGGACCAGAGTTAGAACCTCAAAGTTGCCAGGGTGGTATTTCAAGGTTGGCTCCACGCGAACTGGCGTCCACGTTTCACAGCCTCCCACCTATCCTACACAAGCAAATTCAAAGTCCAGTGCAAAGCTATAGTAAAGGTTCACGGGGTCTTTCCGTCTAGCCGCGGATACACTGCATCTTCACAGCGATTTCAATTTCACTGAGTCTCGGGTGGAGACAGCGCCGCCATCATTACGCCATTCGTGCAGGTCGGAACTTACCCGACAAGGAATTTCGCTACCTTAGGACCGTTATAGTTACGGCCGCCGTTTACCGGGGCTTCGATCAAGAGCTTCGCCGAAGCTAACCCCATCAATTAACCTTCCGGCACCGGGCAGGCGTCACACCCTATACGTCCACTTTCGTGTTTGCAGAGTGCTATGTTTTTAATAAACAGTTGCAGCGGCCTGGTATCTTCGACCAGCCAGAGCTTACGGAGCAAGTCCTTCACCCTAGCCGGCGCACCTTCTCCCGAAGTTACGGTGCCATTTTGCCTAGTTCCTTCACCCGAGTTCTCTCAAGCGCCTTGGTATTCTCTACCTGACCACCTGTGTCGGTTTGGGGTACGATTTCTGGTTACCTGAAGCTTAGAGGCTTTTCCTGGAAGCATGGCATCAACCACTTCTCCTTCTAAAAAGAAGGATCGTCATCAGTTCTCGGCCTTGAGATCCCGGATTTACCTGAGATCTCAGCCTACCACCTTAAACACGGACAACCAACGCCGTGCTGGCCTAGCCTTCTCCGTCCCCCCATCGCAGTAACCAGAAGTACGGGAATATTAACCCGTTTCCCATCGACTACACCTTTCGGTCTCGCCTTAGGGGTCGACTCACCCTGCGTCGATTAACGTTGCGCAGGAACCCTTGGTCTTCCGGCGTGGGAGTTTTTCACTCCCATTGTCGTTACTCATGTCAGCATTCGCACTTCTGATACCTCCAGCCAACTTCTCAATTGACCTTCACAGGCTTACAGAACGCTCCTCTACCGCACATCCTAAGATGCACCCGTAGCTTCGGTGTATGGTTTGAGCCCCGTTACATCTTCCGCGCAGGCCGACTCGACTAGTGAGCTATTACGCTTTCTTTAAAGGATGGCTGCTTCTAAGCCAACCTCCTAGCTGTCTAAGCCTTCCCACATCGTTTCCCACTTAACCATAACTTTGGGACCTTAGCTGACGGTCTGGGTTGTTTCCCTTTTCACGACGGACGTTAGCACCCGCCGTGTGTCTCCCGTGCTCTGCACTCACTGGTATTCGGAGTTTGCATGGGGTTGGTAAGTCGGGATGACCCCCTAGCCCAAACAGTGCTCTACCCCCAGTGGTGATACACGAGGCGCTACCTAAATAGCTTTCGAGGAGAACCAGCTATCTCCGAGCTTGATTAGCCTTTCACTCCTATCCACAAGTCATCCGCTAACTTTTCAACGGTAGTCGGTTCGGTCCTCCAGTGCCTGTTACGGCACCTTCAACCTGCCCATGGATAGATCGCCCGGTTTCGGGTCTATACCCAGCAACTAAACGCCCTATTAAGACTCGGTTTCCCTACGCCTCCCCTAGACGGTTAAGCTCGCTACTGAATATAAGTCGCTGACCCATTATACAAAAGGTACGCAGTCACCGAACAAGTCGGCTCCCACTGCTTGTACGCATACGGTTTCAGGATCTATTTCACTCCCCTCACAGGGGTTCTTTTCGCCTTTCCCTCACGGTACTGGTTCACTATCGGTCAGTCAGGAGTATTTAGCCTTGGAGGATGGTCCCCCCATGTTCAGTCAACGTTTCACGTGCGCCGACCTACTCGATTTCACGGCAAAGAGTCTTTCGTGTACGGGGCTATCACCCACTATGGCCGCCTTTCCCACAGCGTTCCACTAGACTCAATACCGCTTAAGGGCTGCTCCCCGTTCGCTCGCCACTACTTGGGGAATCTCGGTTGATTTCTTTTCCTCCGGGTACTTAGATGTTTCAGTTCCCCGGGTTCGCCTCACACACCTATGTATTCAGTGTGTGATACCCAGCTTATGCTGGGTGGGTTTCCCCATTCAGATATCTCCGGATCAAAGGTCGTTTGCCACCTCCCCGAAGCTTTTCGCAGGCTACCACGTCTTTCATCGCCTCTGACTGCCAAGGCATCCACCGTATGCGCTTATTCACTTGACCATATAACCCCAAACAATCTGCTTGCGCTGATCGCTTGCTGCCATACGTCTTGACATGATTTCACGACAATCCGGAACTTGCACTTGAGATCACAAGTTACCTTAGCCATAACGTGTGCAGTGAAACACCCGTTATGTCTTGTCTACTTCTATCACTTTTCCACATTGTTAAAGAGCGACTGATCAAAGATCAGACATCAATCATCCCATCATAAACCTGCGGGATAATTCATGTATGAACTCTTATCGAGTACCGGCGATGTTGGTCAATCTTCCAAGCCTGCATGCTGACCTGGTGGAGCCAAGCGGGATCGAACCGCTGACCTCCTGCGTGCAAGGCAGGCGCTCTCCCAGCTGAGCTATGGCCCCGTTCAGACCTGACGAATCTGACACCTCGATAATTGGTGGGTCTGGGCAGATTCGAACTGCCGACCTCACCCTTATCAGGGGTGCGCTCTAACCAACTGAGCTACAGACCCAATTATCTCGGGCTGCCACCGTTGCTGCTTGGAGTACAGGCCCAATCGCCTTTCTTTCGGAATCAAGTAATTCGTGTGAGTGCTTGAAAAACAGAGGTGATCTTTCGATTAAGGAGGTGATCCAGCCGCAGGTTCCCCTACGGCTACCTTGTTACGACTTCACCCCAGTCATGAATCACACCGTGGTAACCGTCCTCCCGAAGGTTAGACTAGCTACTTCTGGTGCAACCCACTCCCATGGTGTGACGGGCGGTGTGTACAAGGCCCGGGAACGTATTCACCGTGGCATTCTGATCCACGATTACTAGCGATTCCGACTTCATGGAGTCGAGTTGCAGACTCCAATCCGGACTACGAGAGACTTTATGGGATTAGCTCCACCTCGCGGCTTGGCAACCCTTTGTATCCCCCATTGTAGCACGTGTGTAGCCCTGGCCGTAAGGGCCATGATGACTTGACGTCATCCCCACCTTCCTCCGGTTTGTCACCGGCAGTCTCCTTAGAGTGCCCACCATAACGTGCTGGTAACTAAGGACAAGGGTTGCGCTCGTTACGGGACTTAACCCAACATCTCACGACACGAGCTGACGACAGCCATGCAGCACCTGTGTCTGAGTTCCCGAAGGCACCAATCCATCTCTGGAAAGTTCTCAGCATGTCAAGGCCAGGTAAGGTTCTTCGCGTTGCTTCGAATTAAACCACATGCTCCACCGCTTGTGCGGGCCCCCGTCAATTCATTTGAGTTTTAATCTTGCGACCGTACTCCCCAGGCGGTCAACTTAGTGCGTTAGCTGCGCCACTAAGAACTCAAGGTTCCCAACGGCTAGTTGACATCGTTTACGGCGTGGACTACCAGGGTATCTAATCCTGTTTGCTCCCCACGCTTTCGCACCTCAGTGTCAGTATCAGTCCAGGTAGTCGCCTTCGCCACTGGTGTTCCTTCCTATATCTACGCATTTCACCGCTACACAGGAAATTCCACTACCCTCTACCGTACTCTAGTTCAGCAGTTATGAAAGCAGTTCCCAGGTTGAGCCCGGGGATTTCACACCCATCTTACTGAACCACCTACGCGCGCTTTACGCCCAGTAATTCCGATTAACGCTTGCACCCTCTGTATTACCGCGGCTGCTGGCACAGAGTTAGCCGGTGCTTATTCTGTCGGTAACGTCAAAGTTGCAGCGTATTAAGCTACAACCCTTCCTCCCAACTTAAAGTGCTTTACAATCCTAAGACCTTCTTCACACACGCGGTATGGCTGGATCAGGCTTTCGCCCATTGTCCAATATTCCCCACTGCTGCCTCCCGTAGGAGTCTGGACCGTGTCTCAGTTCCAGTGTGACTGATCATCCTCTCAGACCAGTTACGGATCGCGGCCTTGGTGAGCCATTACCTCACCAACAAGCTAATCCGACCTGGGCTCATCTGATAGCGCAAGGTCCGAAGATCCCCTGCTTTCTCCCGTAGGACGTATGCGGTATTAGCGTTCGTTTCCGAACGTTATCCCCCACTACCAGGCAGATTCCCAGGCATTACTCACCCGTCCGCCGCTAAATCAGGGAGCAAGCTCCCGTCATCCGCTCGACTTGCATGTGTTAGGCCTACCGCCAGCGTTCAATCTGAGCCATGATCAAACTCTTCAGTTAAAATACTGATTGGGTTTTGAGAAAACCCTAAACTTGGCTCAGCCGTACAAAAAATTCTATAAACTCGATGAATTCACAGAGTAACTTGCTTAGGCTGATAATCTTGCGATCATCTCTCCATTGAGCAAGCACCCACACGAATTACTTGATTCCAATTTGTTAAAGAGCGATTCGGTCTGCGTTTCCGCTTAACCAAGGCCGCGCATTCTACGCTAACCTTCTGATCTGTCAAGCGTTTTTTGTGAGGCTTTTCAGCGCTGCACCGCTTGGCACATCGGCCTGGAACGCTGCTGCTGTTCCGGGCCAGGGAGGCGCATTCTACAGGAGTAACCCCCCTTGTCAACGCCTTCCTGAAATTCCTTTCCCACCCTGAAGAAGCGATCAAACCGGCCTCTTCAGTGAGCGGCGCATTCTACGCCGTTTCGCTTGCCTGTCAACCCCCAAGTTATCGCTAACTTATTGATTGGCCTGGGCTTTTTTCAAAGCACCGCGGCTTGCGAGGGGCGAATTATAGACCCCTCAGCTTTTCCGTCAAGGGGTTTATTACATAAATATTGCGGCCAACAAAAACCCTGCACAAGCGCAGGGTTTTTTACATCCAATCAGAAACAGTCTTCAACCGACTTCAAGGGGTAGTGCGCCGGGTAAGGCAAGCGCGCAACACCACTATCAATAGCTGCCTGAGCAACTGCCGCCGGCACCTTCTCGATCAAACGCACATCCATGGGCTTGGGAATGATGTATTCACGACCAAACTCCAGCCCCACTCCACCGTAGGCCGCCAACACGTAGTCCGGCACCGGCTCTTTAGCCAGCTCGCGGATGGCGTGAACCGCAGCCATCTTCATCTCTTCATTAATGCGAGTGGCACGCACATCCAGAGCACCACGGAAGATGAAAGGAAAACCAAGCACGTTGTTAACCTGGTTAGGATAGTCAGAACGACCAGTCGCCATGATCACGTCCGGACGGGAAGCGTGAGCCAGCTCGGGACTGATCTCGGGATCCGGGTTGGAGCAGGCGAAGACAATCGGGTTTTCAGCCATCAACTTCAGCTCGGCCGGCTGCAGCAGATCCGGGCCAGACAGGCCGACAAATACATCAGCACCCTTCATGGCGTCAGACAATGTGCGCTTGTCGGTTTCCGAGGCAAAGATAGCCTTGTGTTCGTTCAGGTCATCACGACCGGAGTGAATGACACCCTTGCGGTCAAGCATGGAAATGTTTTCAATGGTCGCACCCAAGCTGACCAACAGCTTCATGCAGGCGGTCGCTGCAGCACCGGCGCCCAGACAAACGATTTTCGCATCTTCCAGCTTCTTGTCGGCCAACTCCAGAGCGTTGATCATGGCCGCAGCGGTAACGATGGCAGTACCGTGCTGATCATCGTGGAAAACCGGAATATCGCACTGCTCGATCAAGGCACGCTCGATCTCAAAGCACTCAGGTGCCTTGATGTCTTCGAGGTTGATGCCGCCGAAAGTGCAGGAAATACGCTTGACCGTGTCAATAAAAGCCTGCGGGCTTTCAGCTTCGACTTCGATATCAAACACATCGACGCCAGCAAAGCGCTTGAACAGCACACCCTTGCCTTCCATTACCGGCTTCGAAGCCAGCGGCCCCAGATTCCCGAGCCCAAGAATGGCGGTACCGTCGGAGATCACCGCAACCAGGTTGCCCTTGCCGGTGTACTTGTAGGCGTTATCCAGATCCTTGGCGATTTCGCGTACAGGCTCTGCCACACCCGGACTGTAAGCCAGCGCCAGATCGCGCGCAGTGGCAGTAGGCTTAGTCAGCTCGACGCTCAGCTTGCCCGGACGGGGGCTGGCGTGATATTCGAGCGCATCAGTTCTCAGATCAGACATGATTACGTTTCCGGTCAGGTTGCTTATTATATTGCGGACGACTGAGAATACAGAAAAGCCCCACCCCTCACAAGATCATTCAGGAGGTCTATTGCGCGGACCACCGGCGGCAACTGGGAGCGCTTCTTCTTCGATCTGCAGCAATCATTCAAAACTTACCATGCGCGGCTCGAGCAATGGCAGCATGAAGCGCTTATGACTGTGGCGCCGGGCTTGGCGGTCCACTATCCAGCCACGCACTTCCAACTGCCGACTCTTCCAGCTGCTGAGCTCCCCAAAGCGCTGACTCTCAGCTGCCGGCAGGCGCAGCGTCAATGGCCCGTCCAGCTCAACCCAGACATAACGGCCGGCGCGCTCTATCGTGACTACCCGCCCGCGTATCAGATGAAAGCCACCCTCCTGCAAGTCCGCCGCGCGCGTCACCGGCGCCTGGCCCCATACACCCACACGCTCGCTCCGAGCCAGAGCCTCCTGCTCCAGATGACAGTCAAACAGTGTCAGATTGGGTGCAATACCGATCGCAAATCCCATGCCGACCCGCAGCAATTGCGCTTCAATATTGGCGCCCCGCGCATCAAACAGGTGCCCCAGCGTGCGACCGTAATGGTCCTTTGGGTCTTTACCTACCATCAAACGCAACCCAGCTTCACCAACCAGCCGCTCGAGCTCGGCTCTGGCCTTTTGCGCATAAGGCTCGGAAGCCCTGCCACGGCGTCCGATTTCCGGAGCGTTTATTCCTATCAGGCGAACCCGCCTGCCGTCGACCAACTCCAGAGTATCGCCATCGATGACGTAGCGACTGATAACCAGTTCGCCCGCGCCAGGCTGAATGCAATTGCCGGCGAATACCGGACCCACCAACATCCAGACAATAAAAAAGGCGCCCCATCGGGACGCCTTTTGCGAAACGGACAATGCCATCAAGGTGGCCTGCCGGATCTTACTTCTTGCTGCTGACAGCACCGAAACGCTGATTGAAGCGCTCGATACGGCCGCCGGTGTCCAGAACTTTCTGTTTACCGGTGTAGAACGGGTGGCATGCAGAGCACACGTCCAGATAGATACCCTTGCCCAGGGTGGAGCGGGTCTTGATGACGTTACCGCAACCACAGGTGGCTTCGATTTCTTCGTACGCAGGATGCAAATCAGCTTTCATGGGTGATTCCTCGGTTTTGTGTGCCGCCACCGGACCAACCTGATCAGGCACCGCACTGGATAATGCTACCCGGCATCGAATAAACGAACGGACCGGAAAATAGGCCGGCGATAATAACAGAATTCCACTGTCACGCAAGCACTTCGCATACTTGGAGGGAGCCTCTGCATATCACTTCGGGCAATGCTACTATCAGCAGCTTGTCAGCACAGGACGCCGTAGTGTCAGGACCGATTATTCAGGTTGCCCTTCCTTCGCCCTTGCGCCGTCTATTCGACTATCGCGCTCCGGCAGGCCTGCGCATGGATGCTCTGCAAGTGGGCCTGCGCGTAAGGGTACCTTTTGGCAATCGCCAGATGGTCGGTCTGATTGCCGCCATCAGCGAACATTCGAATGTTCCGGCGAGCAAACTCAAACGCGCCAGCGAACTGATTGATCACTCCCCCTTGCTGCCCGAAAGCCTCTGGAAACTCTGCATCTGGACCTCCAGCTATTATCAACATGGCCTTGGCGACACCCTGAGTAGCGCCTTGCCCGTGTTGCTGCGTCGTGGCGAACCAGCTCTGGCCCGACAGGACTTGCTCTGGCAGTTGCTGCCGGGTGCCTATCCAGAGCACCCGGCTATCAGCCGCGCGCCGAAGCAGAAGGAAGCGGTTCAGGTGCTGGCCAGACACCCCCACGGTCTGTCCCACGCCCTCATCAATCAATTGGGGCTGACCCGCGACGCACTCGAATCCCTCGAGCGCAAAGGCCTGGCGCAACGGATCAGTCAGTCACCGCACCATATCAGCGAGCCACAGCCTTTATTAAGGGAAACACCGCTGACCGCCAATGAGGAGCAACAGGCGGCACTGGACGCCATTCTCGCCGCCGAAGGATTCAACGTCTGGTTGCTGGAAGGCGTTACCGGCAGCGGCAAGACCGAGGTCTATCTGCAAGCGATAGAGCACTGTCTGCAGCAGAGCCGTCAGGCGCTGGTGTTGATTCCCGAAATCGGCCTGACCCCGCAGACCCTTGAACGCTTCCGACGCCGCTTCAACGTCCCGGTGGCGATCCTGCATTCGGGACTGAACGACCGCGAACGCCTCGACGCCTGGATTGCCGCCCGCGAGGGTGAGGCTGGTATCGTCATAGGTACGCGCTCGGCCATTTTCACCCCATTGGCGCGGCCGGGCCTGATCATTGTCGATGAAGAGCATGACCTGTCCTATAAACAGCAGGATGGCCTGCGTTATAACGCCCGGGATCTTGCGGTCTATCGCGCTCACCTGGAGCAGGTGAGCATCGTCCTGGGCTCCGCCACGCCGTCCTTCGAAACATTGCATAACGTGCAGCCCGGACGCTATCAGCGACTGCGCCTGACCCAGCGGGCCGGCAATGCCAGTCCGCCGACCTTCCAATGCCTGGATATTCGCAGCCGACCACTGGAGGGGGGCATGTCGCGCCCGCTGATCCAGCTGATGGGCGAACATCTGCGCCAGGGCAACCAGGCGCTGGTATTCATCAACCGTCGCGGTTTTGCGCCGACGCTGATGTGCCATGACTGCGGCTGGATGGCCGAATGTCGGCGCTGCGATGCACGAATGACGCTGCATCAATCACCCGCACAACTGCACTGCCACCACTGCGGCAGCCAGCGCAGCGTCGATCGCAGCTGCCCCAAATGCCAGTGCCAGGACCTGCGCCCCATTGGCGCTGGAACCGAGCGTACCGAAGAACACCTGATCAATTGCTTTCCGGACTTCCCGGTACTGCGCATCGACCGCGATACCATGACCCGCAAACAGGCCATGCAGAGCATGCTCGCCCGCATCCAGAGTGGCGAACCCTGTCTGCTGGTCGGCACGCAGATGCTTGCCAAAGGGCACCATTTCCCCGATGTCACTCTGGTAGCCATTCTCGACGCTGACGGCGGCCTGTTTTCCACCGACTTCCGTGGTCCCGAGCGCATGGCGCAATTGATCATTCAGGTGGCCGGGCGTGCCGGGCGCGCAGAGAAGCCCGGCCAGGTACTGATCCAGACGCATATGGCCGAACACCAGCTGCTGCTGGACCTGACCGAACATGATTACAGCCGCTTTGCCGAACGCGAGCTGGCCGCTCGCGCCACGGCACAGCTGCCGCCCTACAGCTTCATGGCGTTACTGCGCGCCGAGTCCAATTCGTCGGCGCAGACCCATCAGTTTCTCGACGAAGCCTGTGAACTGGCCGAACAACTTACCGCCAGTCTCGGCGTCACAGGTGTCGAGCTGCTTGGTCCGGTGCCGTCGCCGATGGAGCGCCGCGCCGGCCGCCATCGCGCGCAACTGCTGGTGCTGGCGGGGCAGCGCTCAACCCTGCATCAGTTGTTGCACAGCTGGTTGTCAGCGCTGGAGCAACATCCCCTGGCACGCCGCGTGCGCTGGTCGATTGATGTCGATCCATTGGACATGTTTTAGAGAGCCCTGAAAACGACTACGCTCGGTCATGCTGCGCCTCTGGAAGCACTCTAAGGACTATTGCCGGACAGAGAGATTTGGCAAGCAGCCTGTTAAGTCGGATAATGTCGGGTTTTCCACAGGCCGTTGCCGGATACTCCACTACTTATGAAAAACCTGATCAGCCAGCTGCTTGCCGAAGCCGTCAGCATCCTGCAGAACCAAGGCGTACTGCCCAGCGATATCACCCCCAGCATTCAGGTGGAAACCGCCCGGGACAAGAGCCACGGGGACTTTGCCAGCAACCTGGCGATGATGCTGGCCAAACCCGCCCGCATGAAGCCACGCGATCTGGCCGAGCAGTTGGTTGCCGCACTACCGCAAAACGCCGCGGTAGCAGAGGTCAGCATCGCCGGGCCCGGCTTTATCAACTTCTTCCAGGCGCGCGACTGGCTGGCAGCACAACTGCAGAAGGCGCTGGATGCTCCACAACTGAATGTTCCGCAGGCCGCTCCCGCCAAGCGCGTGGTCGTGGATTACTCCTCCCCCAACCTGGCCAAGGAAATGCACGTCGGCCATCTGCGCTCGACCATCATCGGCGACGCCGTGGCGCGGGTACTGGAGTTTCTCGGACACCAGGTCATACGCCAGAACCACGTTGGCGACTGGGGCACCCAGTTCGGCATGCTGCTGGCCTATCTGGAAGAGAACAGCGTGGCCGCTGAAGCCGAGCTGGGCGATCTGGAAAACTTCTACCGCCAGGCCAAGAAGCGCTTCGATGAAAGCGAAGAATTCGCCAACCGCGCCCGTGAACAGGTGGTCCAGCTGCAGGCCGGTGATCCGCAGTGTCTGGCGCTATGGAATCGTTTCAATAGCATTTCTTTGGGCCATTGCCAGGCAATCTATGACCGCCTTGGCGTCAGTCTGACGCCCGCCGATGTGCGTGGTGAAAGCGCCTACAATGACCAGCTTGCCGATGTGGTCGACAGCCTGCAGCAGGCCGGTCTACTGACCGAAAGCGACGGCGCCCGCTGCGTGTTCCTCGATGAGTTCAAGACCAGCGAAGACAAACCCCTGCCGGTGATCGTGCAAAAGGCCGGCGGCGGTTATCTGTATGCGACCACGGATCTGGCCGCCATGCGATATCGTCACCAGGTACTGCAGGCCGACCGGGTACTGTATTTTGTCGATCAGCGCCAGGCCCTGCATTTCCAGCAGGTGTTCGCGGTAGCACGCAAGGCCGGTTTCGTAGCGCAGGACATGCAACTGGAACATATGGGCTTCGGCACCATGAACGGCGCCGATGGCAAACCCTTCAAGACCCGCGACGGCGGCACGGTCAAACTGATCGACCTGTTGAACGAAGCCGAGCAGCGCGCCTACCAACTGGTAGCGCAGAAGAACCCCGAGCTCGATACCGGAGAGCTGCAGCAGATTGCCCGCGCGGTCGGTATCGGCGCGGTCAAGTATGCGGACCTGTCCAAGCACCGCAGCAGCGATTACAACTTCAACTTCGAACAGATGCTCAGCTTTGAAGGTAATACCGCGCCCTACCTGATGTACGCCTACACCCGTGTGGCCAGCGTGTTCCGCAAGATCGATCGCAACATGTCGCAGCTGGACGATCTGGCACCGCTGGTACTGCAGGAGGCCGCCGAAGTTGATCTGGCAGCTCATCTCGCGCAATTCGGCGGCTTGCTGGAATACGTGGCGCGCGAAGGCACACCACACTCGCTGTGTCACTATCTGTACGAACTGGCCGGCCGCTTCTCCAGCTTCTATGAAAACTGCCCGATCCTGGCCGCTGCCGAGCCCGCGCAACGAGACAGCCGTCTGCGTCTGGCTGCGCTGACTGGACGCACCCTGCAACAAGGCCTTAACCTGCTCGGCATCACCACTCTGGAGCGCATGTAAGTCGCATGGCCAAAGCACGCAAAACACCCCGTCGCGGCGCCAGCCGCGCCCGGTCCAAACCCGGTCGGCGCGTACCCGCCTGGCTGATTGCCGTGTGCGGGTTGGTGCTGGGGCTGTTCATCGCCTTTCTGTTCCAGCTGGAACCCGGCCGCGACACGGTGAAGCGCAGTACCGCGCCGCCCCAACCAACTACCCCACCGGCACCGGCGAAACCCGCCGGCCCCAGCTATGACTTCTATACCCTGCTGCCCGAATCGGAAGTAGTGGTACCCAAACCGCGCCCGGAGCCACCCCCACCGCCTGCGCCCAAGCCGCCGCCCGCAGCCAAGCCCGAGTCCAGCACTCGCTATTACCTGCAGGCCGGCTCATTTCGTCAGCGCAGCGAAGCGGACCGGGTGCGTGCACAGATCATCCTGATGGGCCTGGATGCCCGGTTGGAAGATGCCAAGCTGGCCAACGGCGAAACCTGGCACCGAGTACAGGTCGGACCTTTTGCCGACCAGAGCAAAAGGACCCAGGCCGAACAGACCTTGTCCGGCAACGGCTTCAACAATCTGCTCCGCCAGCAACGCACCACCACACCCTGATGCTCCAACCATCGGCAGCATTGGCTGCCGATATCTTGAATTCCCCTTCTCCAGCCCCAAGATAATGGCAAAGGCAGCGCGTGCAGCGTGCTGCGTGCTATCTGAACAGCCAACAGGAGCTGCGCGTGACTACAATCGTTTCAGTACGCCGCCACGGCAAAGTGGTAATCGGTGGTGATGGCCAGGTATCGCTGGGCAACACCGTGATGAAGGGCAACGCCCGCAAGGTTCGTCGCCTGTACAACGACCAGGTGATTGCCGGGTTTGCCGGCGGCACGGCGGATGCCTTCACCCTGTTTGAGCACTTCGAAGCCCACCTGGAAAAACATCAGGGCCAGCTGGTTCGCGCCGCCGTGGAAATGGCCAAGGAATGGCGTACCGACCGTACCCTGCGCCGTCTCGAAGCCTTGCTGGCCGTGGCCAACAAGGATGCCTCGCTGATCATTACCGGCAACGGCGACGTGCTGGAGCCCGAAGAAGGCATTATTGCCATCGGCTCCGGCGGTCCCTACGCTCAGTCGGCCGCCCGCGCCCTGCTACGCCACACCGAGCTGTCGGCCCGGGAGATTGTCGAATCCAGCCTGACGATTGCCGGCGAGATATGCATCTACACCAACGAGAATCACACTATCGAGGAGCTGGACGCCAATACCTGAGGCGCCCGGGAATCTGCCACATGTCCATGACACCCCGCGAAATCGTCCACGAGCTGGACCGTCACATCATTGGTCAGCAGGATGCCAAGCGCGCCGTCGCCATCGCCCTGCGCAACCGCTGGCGCCGCCAGCAGCTGCCCGACGCGCTGCGCCATGAAGTAACCCCGAAGAACATTCTGATGATCGGCCCGACCGGCGTCGGCAAGACTGAAATCGCCCGCCGCCTGGCGCGCCTGGCCCAGGCTCCCTTCATCAAGGTCGAAGCCACCAAATTCACCGAGGTCGGTTATGTCGGCCGGGATGTAGAGTCGATCATCCGCGATCTGGTGGATGCCGCGCTGAAGATGCTGCGCGAGCAGGAAATCACCAAGGTCGGCCACCGCGCCGAGGACGCCGCCGAAGACCGCATTCTCGATGCTCTGCTGACCCCGCCGCGCGACGGCACCACTGACCAGCCCGTGCGGGAAGACAACAGCACTCGCCAGCTGTTTCGAAAACGCCTGCGCGAAGGTCAGCTGGATGACAAGGAAATCGACATCGAAGTGGCCGAAACACCGGTAGGTGTGGAAATCATGGCGCCGCCCGGCATGGAAGAAATGACCAGCCAGCTGCAGAACATGTTCTCCAGTTTCGGCAAGAACAAGCGCAAATCGCGCAAACTCAAGGTCAGCGAAGCCTTCAAGCTGATTCGCGACGAGGAAGCCGCACGCCTGGTCAATGAGGACGATCTCAAGAGCCGCGCCATTGATGCGGTCGAACAGAACGGCATTGTCTTCCTTGATGAGATCGACAAAGTCAGCAAGCGTGCCAACAGCGGCGGCGGTGCCGATGTCTCCCGCGAAGGCGTACAGCGTGACTTGCTCCCGTTGATCGAAGGCTGCACGGTGAACACCAAGTTCGGCATGGTGCGGACCGACCATATCCTGTTCATTGCCTCGGGCGCCTTCCATCTGACCAAGCCGTCGGACCTGATTCCCGAACTGCAAGGCCGTCTGCCGATCCGCGTCGAGCTCAAGTCGCTGTCGCCGGCTGACTTCGAGCGCATCCTGACCGAACCGGATGCCTCGCTCACCGAACAGTACCGCGCACTTCTGCAGACCGAAGGCCTGGAAATGGAATTCGCCGACAGTGCCGTAGCCCGTCTGGCGGAGATCGCCTGGCAGGTCAACGAGAAGACCGAGAACATTGGCGCCCGCCGCCTGCATACCGTGCTCGAACGCTTGCTGGAGGAAGTCTCTTTCAGTGCCGGCGATCTGGCCTCCAAGCAGAACGGTGAGAAACTGGTGATCGATGCCGCTTATGTGGACGAGCACCTCGGTGAGCTGGCAGTCAATGAAGACCTGTCCCGCTATATTCTCTGACTGATCTGACCGCGAGCCAGCCATGACTACTCCGATACCCAGCAAGATCAAACTGCACAAGGCGTCGCGCACGCTGGATCTGCACTATGCCGACGGCCGACATTTCAGTCTGCCGGCAGAGTTTCTGCGGGTACACTCTCCGTCAGCGGAGGTCCGGGGTCATGGCCGGCCCGTGTTGCAGACCGGCAAGCAGAATGTGGCGCTGACTGCCGTGGAGATGGCCGGCAACTATGCGCTGAAGCTGGTTTTTGATGATGGGCACGACAGCGGGCTGTTCAGCTGGGGCTATCTGCTGGAGCTGGGAGAGCAGCAGGATAAGCTGTGGCAGGATTATCTCGACCAGTTGCACGCGGCCGGAGCCAGTCGTGACCCGGATACCTCGGTAGTGAAAGTGATGCTCTGAGGCCATGAAGCCAGTCGGACTCGGCTGGCTTCATATCTCAGCTCTATTGCTCTGACGGCTTGCCCGGCTCGGTGCTGCTGGCCGGTGCGGGTGCGGATTTGCCGCGAGTAGCAGCCTTGGGCGCTGTGGTACGGCGGCGGGAGGTTGTTTTGACCGGTTTGGCCGCTCCATCCTCAGGTCCCGCAGCCTTGGGCGTTGCAGGCTTGGAAGCAGTCGACTTGCTGGTTGCTCGCCGCTTGGGTGCGACCTTGGCTGCAGGAGCAGCCGCGGCCTCACTGGCTGCCTGGGCTACCGAATCGGCGATTACCGTGGAACTGGCTGTGGCCGCAGCTGCAGCCGCCGGCTTGCGAGGGCGTGCCGGTTTGGCGTGAAGCTGCTCCACCGTGGGGGGTGTCATAAATTTTGTGTTTGGGCATAACATGTTGCAGCAGAGGATGCATGTATGCCGACCAAGAAGAAGCCGGGGCGTGAAACCCCGCGAGACCTACCAGCAATTCCCAAAGAGCTGATTGATCAGTTCGTCAATGGCCCGATGAGCGCTGAAGCCATTCAGGATGCCTCGATGGCGTTCAAGAAGGCGTTGATCGAGCGGGCCCTTGGTGCCGAGCTAGGGCATCACCTTGGCTACCCTGAAGGTGCTGAGCGCCCAGAGGGGGCGAGCAACCAGCGTAACGGCCGGAGCGGCAAGACAGTGCTCACCGATGATGGCCCGCTGCGTCTGGACATCCCCCGAGACCGCGACGGCAGCTTTGCCCCGATCCTGATTCCCAAGCATGAGCGCCGCTTTACCGGCTTTGACGACAAGATCATTGCCATGTATGCCCGAGGCATGACGGTTCGTGAAATCCGAGCCTTCCTGGCCGAGCAGTACGGAACCGATGTTTCTCATGACTTCATCAGTTCGGTTACCGATGCCGTATTGGAAGAGATTAGCGCTTGGCAGCAACGCCCCTTGGAGCCAATGTACCCGGTCATCTTTTTCGATGCCTTGAGGGTCAAAATTCGGGACGAGGGCCTGGTTCGCAATAAGGCCGTTTACCTAGCGCTTGGGGTGTTACCGGACGGTACACGGGATATTCTGGGCATCTGGATCGAAACGACGGAGGGCGCCAAATTCTGGATGAAGGTGTTCAACGATCTGAAGACCCGAGGCGTAGAAGATATATTGATCGCCGTGACTGACGGCCTGAAGGGCATACCTGAAGCCCTGAGTGCGGTGTTCCCGGATACCACCTTGCAGACCTGCATTGTACATCTGATCCGCAACAGCCTTGATTATGCAGGCTGGGACAAGCGCAGAGAGCTGGCCAAAGCTCTCAAGCCCATCTATCAGGCGCTCAACGCCGAGGTCGCAGCGCAGGCTTTGGACGCGTTTGAAGCTGGGCCATGGGGTAAGCAGTACCCGACGGTCACAGCAGCCTGGCGGCGTGCGTGGGATAGGGTCATTCCGTTCTTTGTGTTCCCGCCCGCCATACGAAAGGTGATCTATACGACCAATGCGATTGAAAGCATCAACGCTCAGTTGCGTAAGATCATTAAAACCCGGGGCCACTTCCCAACGGATGAGGCCGCGACGAAGTTGATCTGGTTGGCGCTACGTAATATCACTGCCAACTGGGGTAACGCGGCACATGACTGGAAAGCCGCTATGAATCAGTTCGCGATCCTATACGAAGATCGCTTCACCAGGCCGACCTGGTAAGTGAGGGCCTACCTGATGGCAGGCCATTAACGGCCCGAACACAAAAAATCTGACAGTCCCCCACCGTGCGGGTCAGCTCGGCAAGTCGGCTTTCCAGCACCTGCAATTCTTCCTGACGCGCCAGCCCCAACCGCTCAACGGTACTGGCCACGCGCTTGTCGAACATTTCCTCGAGGCCACCGAACCTGTCGGTCAACTTGCTCCGCGCCTTGTCGACCTTGGAGCGAGCACCTTCCAACGGGTCCTTCTTGCTGCGCGAGCCTTTGCCGCTGGCCTTCTCGGCTTCGGCTGTGGCTGTCTGCTCTGCCTGCTCCCCATCGCGAATCAGCGACTCGAACAGCTTGGCGCCCTCTTTACCCATGCGGGTGTAAGCGCCAAGGCCCGCCAGCCAGATCTGTCGGGAGTAACCTTCCAGGCCGTCAACCCAATGGGAATCCTTGTCTTCACGCTTCTTCTTATCCGCCATGAATAAACCCTCGTGAGCCGCTATCGATGAGAATATCCAGCTTAGCAGAGTTGATTGGCGCTGCCGGGGCGTGGCTCAGACCAGATATTTATTCAGGGCCTTTTCGATTTCACCCTTTACCATGCCCGCCATCGGGGTGAGCATCATGCCGAGCTTGACCGCCACGTGCACATTGTCATCGCCGACCCGTATCTTGCCGTCGACGCCGCTGCGCTGGAAGCTCAGCTCATCGTCCTGCCAGGTACATTTGGCATCCAGTTTGGCGGCCAGCTTGTCTGCCATCAGTTGGGCACGCTCTTTCGCTGCGTCCTTGCCCAATGAATGCTCGCGGGTGATTTCTACGGTTGCCATCTCGGTCCCTTCCAGTATGGTTGAAAAAAGACGCATAGCATGCCGCATCGTGAGTCTACATGCGACAGGTTGTCATGCTTAAAAGCCCCTCGGGGCTCTCGAATACAGGTAGAATGGCCCATCAATTTGCCAAGGCAGATGCTCTCATGACAGACAAGTCCAACTCGGATCGCACTACCCACTTCGGCTACCAGACCGTTTCCGAATCGGAAAAGGCCGGCAAGGTGGCGGAGGTTTTCCATTCGGTCGCCTCCAAATACGACCTAATGAACGATCTCATGTCAGGCGGCATTCATCGCATCTGGAAGCGCTTCACCATCGAATTGTCCGGCGTACGCCCCGGCAATCGGGTGCTGGATATTGCCGGCGGCACTGGCGACCTGACCCGCAAATTTTCCAGCCTGGTAGGGCCGACCGGTGAAGTGGTGCTGGCCGATATCAACGCCTCCATGCTCCGCGTAGGCCGCGACCGCCTGCTGGACAAGGGCGTGGCCGGCAATGTGCGCTTCGTGCAGGCCGACGCAGAAAAACTGCCGTTCCCGGACAATCATTTCGATTGCATCACCATTGCCTTCGGTCTGCGCAACGTCACTCACAAGGAAGACGCCATCGCTTCCATGCTGCGGGTGCTCAAGCCCGGCGGCCGCCTGCTGGTGTTGGAGTTCTCCAAACCAGGCAACGAGTTGCTGTCCAAGGCCTATGATCAATACTCCTTCACCATGCTGCCGCTGATCGGTCGCCTGATCACCGGCGACCAGGAAAGCTACCGTTACCTGGCCGAGTCGATCCGCATGCACCCGGATCAGGAAACACTCAAGGGCATGATGGAAGAAACCGGCTTCGCCCGAGTGACCTACCACAACATGACCGGCGGCATTGTTGCTCTGCATCGGGGCATCAAGCCCTGATGTTGAGTCGCACCCTGCTGGCCGGCGTCGAGCACAGCCTGGCGCTGGCCATCAAACAGGATCCGCTGACGGCCAAACGGCTGGCAGCGTTGGCAGGTTGCGTCATTCTGATATGCGCGCGCCAACCCGCGGTGCAGATATATGTACTGCCGGGCCAAGCCGGTATTCGCCTGATGCAGGACTATGACGGCGAGGCGGACTGCACCCTGAGTGCGCCGGCCAGCCTGCTGGCACGCCTGGGGCTCAGCAGCAATCGTCAGCAACTGCTGCTGTCACCGGAGCTGGAATTGACCGGCGATACTCAGGTGCTGGTGCAACTGCAGAATATCTTCGGCGACCTGCAGGTCGACGGCGAAGCGGCCTTGGCGCGCTGGATCGGCCCGGTAGCCGCGCATGCCATCGGCAACAGCGCGCGGGGCAGTCGCGACTGGTTTGGCACTACACAGCAGAACCTGCAGCGGAGCATCCGTGACTATCTCACAGAGGAGGGCCGCCAGTTGGTCGGCCACGCTGAAGCCGATGCCTCAGCCGCGCTCATTCATGACCTGCGCCTGCAGCTTGACCGACTGGACGCCCGCGTTCACCGTCTTGAGCAACCTGACACTGGACCTGACGACGCATGAACCTGACCGCCTTTCTGCGCCTGTTTCGCATCTTGCTGGTGTTTACCCGCTACCGCCTGGATCAATTGGTTCAGACGTTGCCGCTACCCTGGTACGGTCGCCTGCTGCTGATCGGCCCCTGGAAGCTGTACCCTGCGCCGCGTGACCTGACCCGCGGCGCACGCCTGCGTCTGGCGCTGGAAAGCCTGGGACCGGTGTTCATCAAATTCGGCCAGATTCTGTCCACCCGTCGTGACCTGCTCCCTGACGACATTGCCATCGAGCTGGCCTTTCTGCAGGACAAGGTTCCGCCCTTCCCGCCGGAACTGGCTCGCAAGCGTATCGAGGAACAGCTAGGGCTGCCGATCGAAGCGGTGTTTGCCGAGTTCTCCGATACCCCGCTGGCCTCTGCTTCGGTCGCCCAGGTACATACCGCGCTGCTGCATGATGGCAGCGACGTGGTAGTCAAGGTGGTGCGGCCCGGCATCGAGGAAACCATCCATCAGGATATCCAGTGGCTGTATCTCGCAGCCCGGACGCTGGAACGGGTATCCCGCGAGGGTCGCCGTCTGCGCCCCGTGGAAGTGGTGCGTGACTATGAACAGACCATCTTCGACGAACTCGACCTGTACCGCGAGGCCGCCAACGCCTCCCTGTTGCGGCGCAATTTCCTCGGTTCGCCGGTGCTCTATGTGCCGCTCATTCATTGGGACTGGTGCCGTCACAAGGTCCTGGTCATGGAGCGCATCAGCGGCATCCCGGTGACCGATATCGATGCCCTGCGTGCCGCTGGGATCGACATGAAAAAGCTCGCCGAACGCGGCGTGGAGGTGTTCTTCACCCAGGTGTTTCGCGACTGTTTCTTCCACGCCGACATGCACCCAGGCAATATCTTCGTCTCGCGCAGCCATCCGCAGGAGCCGCAATACATTGCCATTGATTTCGGCATTGTCGGTAGCCTGACGCCAGAGGACCAGACCTACCTGGCGCGCAACCTGATGGCCTTCTTCAAACGCGATTACCGCCGTGTCGCGCAACTGCACATCGACTCCGGCTGGGTACCGCCGGAGACCAAGGTCAATGAATTCGAGGCCGCCATTCGCAGTGTCTGCGAGCCGATCTTCGAGCGGCCGCTGAAGGATATTTCCTTCGGCCAGCTGCTGTTGCGCCTGTTCCAGACCGCTCGCCGCTTCAACATGGAGGTGCAGCCTCAACTGGTGCTTTTGCAGAAGACCCTGCTCAACATCGAGGGCCTGGGACGCCAGCTGTATCCCGAGCTGGATCTGTGGAGTACCGGCAAACCCTATCTTGAACGCTGGATGCGCGAGCGCGCCGGCCCGCGGCACCAGTTGCAGAACCTGCGCCAGCATCTGGAGCGCATCCCGCCGCTGCTGGAAACCACCCACCGTGCGCTGGACAATATCGCCCAACGCGATCACCATGCCCCCACCCGCCGCACCGATGCCGTCGCCCTGCGCCTGATCGGCGCGGTACTGCTGGCACTGGGCGCCAACGGGTTGGGCACCGACATGCATCTGTGGGCCGACGCCCAGCCCATGTACTGGCTGCTGCTGGCCGCTGGCGGCTGGCTGGTGCTGCGGCGCGACGGCGAAAATCCGAACCGACGGACGTACCGACCGAAATGACCGATACCCGAACCGATACCGACTGGCTGGACTGCATCAAATGGGATGCCGACGGCCTGATCCCCGCCATCGCCCAGGACGCCGCCAGCGGCCGCGTACTCATGGTCGCCTGGATGAACCGCGACTCTCTGACGCTTACCGCGCAGGAAGGACGCGCCGTATACTGGTCGCGTTCGCGGCGCAGGCTGTGGCGCAAGGGCGAGGAGTCGGGTCACATACAGGTACTGCACGAGCTGCGGCTGGACTGCGACAACGACGTGATCGTCATGCAGGTCGAGCAACGCGGCGGCATCGCCTGCCACACGGGCCGGGAAAGCTGCTTCTACAAAGTTTTCCGGGACGGCCAGTGGCACGATAGTGATCCTGTCATCAAGAACCCGGAACATATCTATGAGCACAAGCATGAATGACACCCTGGCGCGTCTGGCCGAGGTGCTGGAGCAACGCAAGCAAGCGGCGGCCGACAGCTCCTATGTTGCCAGCCTGCATGCCAAGGGATTGAACAAGATCCTGGAAAAGGTCGGTGAGGAATGTACCGAAACCCTGCTGGCGGCCAAGGATTGCCAGCACAGCGAGGACAAGAGCGAGCTGATTTATGAAACCGCCGATCTGTGGTTTCATAGTCTGGTCATGCTCAGCCATCTGGGCCTCGGCCCGGATGATGTATTGAAAGAACTGGAACGGCGTTTTGACTTATCCGGCCTGGCCGAGAAAGCAGCGCGGACACACGAGTAGGGCTATGCCCTGGAGGTTGAGATGGGTTTTGGCGGAATCAGTATCTGGCAACTGGCGATCATCCTGCTGATCGTCATTCTGCTGTTCGGCACCAAGCGCCTGAAAGGCATTGGTTCGGATGTAGGCGAAGCCATCAAGGGCTTTCGCAAGTCGATGAATGATGATGACAAGCCAGCGGTGGAGGACAAGCCCGGCGAGACGCTGGATGTCCAGGCCGAGAAGAAAACGGAATCCACCCCCCACAAGGACTGACGGTCCATGTTCGATATCGGTTTTCTGGAGATGGTGATAGTTGCCATCGTTGCCCTGTTGGTGCTCGGTCCCGAACGCCTGCCCGGCGCGGTGCGCATGGCTGGCCTGTATCTGGGGCGGATCAAGCGCAGCCTGGCTGACGTGCGCAGTCAGGTGGAGCGCGAACTGGGCGCCGACGAAATCCGTCAGACATTGCACAACGACAAGATCATGGCCGACCTGGCAAAGAAACCCGGGACCTCGAACGTCAAACGCAGCGCCACTGCGCCGGCAGATGAGAAGCCAGCTGCATCAGCGGATGCCACCCCTGCGCCCGCCGAACCTGCGTCTACAGTCCCCGTTACTGCCGACTCCCCTTCTGACGATGATCCGGCCGCGCCCAAATGAAAGACACATTACCCGAACAGACCACCGGCGGCGATATGCCGTTGGTCGCTCATCTGACTGAATTGCGCTCCCGGTTGCTACGCATTGTAGTGATCTGGATGCTGATCTTTGCCGGGCTGTTCTACTTCGCCAACGATCTCTACACTTTCATCTCCGAGCCGCTGCGGGTCTTCCTGCCCGAAGGCACCAGCATGATCGCGACGGATGTGGCCTCGCCCTTCCTGACACCATTCAAGCTGGCGTTGATCAGCGCCCTGTTTCTGGCCATGCCCTTCGTGCTGCATCAGATCTGGAGCTTCATCGCACCCGGCCTGTACAAGCACGAGAAACGCATTGCCGTGCCGCTGCTGGCGTCGAGCATCGTGCTGTTCTATGCCGGCATGGCCTTCGCCTATTACGTGGTGTTCCCGCTGGTGTTCGGCTTCTTCACCAGTACCGCCCCGGAAGGGGTCGCGGTGATGACCGATATCAACAGCTACCTCGACTTCGTGATGACACTGTTTCTCGCGTTCGGTCTGGCCTTCGAGATTCCGGTAGCAACCGTGTTGCTGGTGCTGGCAGGTGCTGTAAACGTAGCCAAGCTCCGGCAGATTCGCCCCTATGTGGTCGTTGGTTGCTTCCTCATCGGTATGGTGCTGACGCCTCCGGATGTCATCTCCCAGACGTTGCTGGCACTGCCCATGTGGCTACTGTATGAAGTCGGCATCCTGTTCGGCAGCATGCTCAAGCCGGTTACCCGCGAGCCCGACACTAAAGACGACAGCCCCAGCGCATGAATCTGTTGCTGCTTGAGGAGCAGGATTTCACGGCTCCGCAGCGGGTACGCCTGAGCGGTCGCCGTCTGCAGCATATGCTGGAGATTCAGCAAGTGGCTGTCGGAGATTACCTGCGGGTCGGTGAGATAGGCGGACTCATGGGCGAGGGCGAGGTGGTCGCACTGGATGCGCAACAGGCCGAGCTGCAGGTCACGCTCACCCAGCCGCCCCCGGCCAAGTTGCCCCTGACCCTGCTGCTGGCCATGCCGCGGCCGAAGATGTTCCGCCGCATCCTGCAGCACTGCGCCACCCTGGGTGTTGCCGAGATCGTACTGCTGAACAGCTATCGAGTGGAAAAGAGCTTCTGGCAGACGCCCTTTCTGCAACCTGCAGTGATCCGCGAGAACCTGCTGCTGGGGCTGGAACAGGCCCGCGACACGGTATTGCCGAGGGTACGCATCGAAAAGCGCTTCAAGCCCTTTGTCGAGGATCATCTGCCCGCCTTGATTACCGGCACTACTGCCCTGGTAGCGCATCCCGGTGACTTCCCCTGCTGCCCACGCGCGCTGACCGGTCGGGTAACACTGGCCATCGGCCCGGAGGGAGGTTGGATTCCGTATGAGGTAGACAAGCTCAGCGCCGCAGGCTTTCAGCCGGTCCAGTTGGGCGAACGCATATTGCGCGTGGAGACTGCCGTGACCGCGCTGATTTCGCGGTTGTTCTGATCAGCGAGCCGCTGGCGTAAACAGTACTCCGGCCGCGTCCTGCCAACCCTCCCCCACTTCCACACGCACATCCCGAGCGCCAACCGGTTCAGCGCACTCGGAGCAGACCATCACCGGCCGCATGACCTTGCCACAGCCCTTGTGAATATGCCGGATCGGCGCGCCACGCTCATCGGCCATGTGCCGGTCCCCCCAACTGACCAGCGCCATGATCGCCGGATGCAGATCGAGCCCACGCTCGGTCAATCGGTACTCTTCGCGCAGCGGCCGTTGTTGATAGGGCACCTTGACCAGCACGCCATGCTCGACCAGCTTTTTCAGACGATCAGCCAGCAGGTGACGGGTAACACCGAGGCGCTTCTCGAACTGATCAAAGCGCCGCACGCCGAGAAAGCAGTCGCGTAGCACCAACAGGGTCCAGCGATCACCGACCACGGCCAGGGTGCGGGACAATGAACAGGGCTGCTGATCCAACTCTTCCCAGCGCATATGGACTCCTTAATCGGGGTATTAGCCCACAGGATAACTTGACAAGTTCCAAAAAGAAACTGACTATCCCTTGAGTTCTAAAAAAGAACCAACAAAGGAGTTACCATGTTCAGACCACCCGTAGCTGTTGTCATCGGCGCCGGCGATGCCACCGGCGGCGCCATCGCTCAACGTTTTGCCCGTGAGGGCTTCACTCTGTGCATCACCCGCCGCCAGGCCGACAAGCTGCAACCCTTGGTCAGCAGCATCGAAGGCGCTGGCGGCAAGGCCCATCCGTTTGGCTGCGATGCCCGCAGTGAAGAACAGATGGTCGCCCTGTTCAGCGATATCGAACGGGATATAGGACCCATCGAGGTGGTGGTATTCAATATCGGCGCCAACGTGCGTTTCTCCATCACCGAAACTACCGAGCGGGTTTACCGCAAGGTCTGGGAAATGGCCGCTCTATCCGGCTTTCTCACCGGACGCGAAGCGGCCAGGGCCATGCTGCCGCGCGGCCGCGGTACCATCATATTTACCGGGGCCACCGCATCACTGCGTGGCGGCGACGGGTTCAGCGCCTTTGCCGGTGCCAAGTTCGCCCTGCGCGCCCTAGCCCAGAGCATGGCCCGCGAGCTGGGGCCGCAGGGCATCCATGTGGCGCACCCGATCATCGACGGCGCCATCGATACCGCCTTCATCCGCGACAATTTCCCCGAACGCTATGCATTGAAGGATCAGGACGGAATTCTCAATCCCGAGCACATTGCCGAACAATACTGGCAGTTGCATTGCCAACCGCGTGACGCCTGGACCCATGAACTGGATCTGCGGCCGTGGATGGAAACTTTCTGAACCGGCTTTACCCTTCCCAGAGCAACTCAGGACAACTGACAATGAACAAGAAAGTCGATTTCTATTTTGATGTGGGCAGCCCGGCCAGCTATCTGGCCTGGACCCAGATTGCCGATATAGCGCAGCGCCATGGCGCCAAGCTGGCCTACCAGCCGATGCTGCTCGGTGGTGTGTTCAAGGCCACCGGCAACAGCTCCCCGGCGACCGTACCGGCCAAGGGGCGCTATACCCGGCAGGATTTCCAGCGCTACGCCCGCCGTTATGGCGTGGCGTTTCAGCACAATCCGTATTTTCCGATCAACACCATGCAACTGATGCGCGGCGCGGCCGCCTATCTGGGCACTGAGCAGTTCGTGCCCTATGTCGATGCGGTATTTCAGGCCATGTGGGTTGACCAGCAGGACATGGGCAATCCCGAGGTGGTGGGCAAGGTGCTGGGCGGTCACGGCTTCGATATCAATGACGTGATGCAGAAAATCAACGATCCTGCGGTCAAGGATCGTCTGCGCTCAATCACCGAAGCAGCCATCGAACGCGGCGTTTTCGGTGCGCCAACTATGTTCGTCGGTGAGGAAATGTTCTTCGGGCAGGATCGTCTGGAGTTTGTCGAAGAGGCGCTGGCGGCTGGCGATTGAGCTTGACTTGGTGCCCTGCCGGGCATAGTTTGAGCAGCGCAGTCGGCCCGGTATGAACCCATGATTTCTCTTACACTCAAGGCACTTCTCGGCGCATTGGCGGTTTTGCTGATTGCCTTGTTGGCACGCTCCAAGAGCTTCTATATTGCCGGACTGGTGCCGCTGTTTCCTACGTTCGCCGTCATTGCCCATTACATCATCGGCACCGAACGCCCGGCGGCAGACCTGCGCACCACAGCTGTTTTCGGGCTCTGGTCGCTGATTCCCTATGCGATCTATCTGCTGGTCGTCGTCTGGAGCGCAGGGCGCTTGCCGTTGCCAGCCACCTTGCTACTGGCAATGCTGGCCTGGGGCGTGGCAGCGATGTTGCTGATCATGCTGTGGGTGCGCGTCTATCCTACCTGAGTCAGGTTTCCAGCAGCAGCGTAACCGGACCATCATTTACCAGATGCACCTGCATATCCGCCCCAAAGCGCCCGGTTGCTACCTGCGGCCAGCGCTGCCGGGCCTGCGCCAACAGATAATCGAATAGCTCGGCCGCCCGCTCCGGCGGTGCCGCCGTGGAGAACCCCGGACGCAGGCCCTTGCGGGTATCCGCTGCCAATGTGAACTGCGATACCAGCAGCAACCCGCCCTGCACATCCTGCACCGAGCAGTTCATGCGCCCTTCGGCATCACTGAACACCCGATAGTTGAGCAGCTTGTGTAAGAGTTTGTCGGCGCTCGCCTGGTCATCCTGCGGCTCGATGCCGACCAGTACCAACAGGCCCTGATCGATCGCGCCGACCGCTTCCCCGCCCACTTCAACACGGGCCTGGCTGACCCGCTGCAACAATCCCTTCATGCTATTCCGCCTCCGGCGCCAGCTGCAGCAGTTGCCGGGCCATACTCTGGGTTGCCCGCACCAGCGCATCGGCAATACCCACTTCGGAAGCAGCATGCCCGGCATCACGGATGATCTGCAATTCACTGCCCGGCCAACGCTGGTGCAGCGCATGAGCATTGTCCAGCGGGCAAACCATGTCATACCGGCCATGCACGATAATACCGGGGATATGCTCGATCTTCGGCATATCACGGAGCAACTGGTTCGGCTCGAGAAAGGCCTTGTTAATGAAGTAATGGCATTCGATCCGCGCCATGGCCAGCGCCCGACGCGTCTCGGTAAAGCGTTCCACCACCTGAGCGCTGGGGCGCAGCGTCGCGCAGCAGCCTTCCCAGCCGGACCAGGCGCGGGCAGCGTGCATCTGACAGATTTCATTATCACCGGTGAGCCGACGGTAATAGGCCGCCACCATATCGCCGCGCTCATCCTCTGGAATCAGCGCCAGGTAATCTTCCCAGTAGTCCGGAAACACCCGGCTGGCGCCCTCTTGGTAGAACCACCGGATATCCTCGTCACGGCACAGGAAGATGCCGCGCAGAATCATGCCACTGACCCGCTGCGGGTGCGCCTGGGCATAGGCCAGCGCCAGGGTCGAACCCCAGGAGCCGCCGAACAATACCCACTTGTCGATCTGCAGGTGCTCGCGCAGCGCTTCCAGATCCTCGATCAGCGCGGCGGTAGTATTGTTTTCCAGGCTGGCGTGGGGTGTGGAGCGACCTGCACCGCGCTGGTCGAAGGTGATGATGCGGTAAATCGAGGGATCGAAGAAACGCCGGCTGAGGCTATCGCAGCCACCCCCAGGCCCACCGTGAATGAACACCACCGGCAGACCGTCCTGCTGACCGCTCTCATCAACATAAAGCACATGGGGCGCTTCGACAGCCAGGTCGTGGCGGGCAAAAGGCTTTATCTCCGGATACAGCAGTTGCATGATGGATACTCCCGGTTGGCAGTCTCAACGCTGCCGACATGAGAAGATGGCAGCAGCGCTGCCACCGATTGAGCGGCGCGTGGATCAGCCACCGAAGGGACGGACACCGATCAGCAGGCCATGCAGCCACAGGGCAAAGACCACCCAGGCCACCAGCCCGACCACAATGGCAATCATATCCCGACTGAAGCCGACCGCCGGGTAGCGTATACCGGCCAGGCGATCACGCCGACGCGATACCACGTAGAGCGCCACCGCCCAGGCAAGGAAACCACCGAACAGCAGCAGATCGGCGAGCGTGCCATTGGCGATCAGGTGAGCGATAGCCCAGAATTTCACGCCGAGCAGCATGGGATGACCGACCCGCGCCTTGATTCGTGTGCCAGGAACATAGGTAGCCGCCAGCAGGATGAATGCCGGAATGGTCAGCAATGCCGCCAGATGGCGGGTCCATACCGGCGATACCCATAGCCAGGTCGGCGTCAGCCGCGCCTGGCCGTAGCCCCAGATGATCAACAGCAGGCCGACCAGTGCCAGAATCGAATAGAGTCCTTTCCAGGCCAGCAGACCACGGTGGTCGATCTGGGCCACGCGCCAGTCGGCGGCGAACAGTCGAACGGAATGTATCCCCAGAAACAGCAGCAAACCCAGTATCAACACCAGCATGTAGATCTCCTTGATTGTTATCAGTGTTCCAGACGGGCCTTGAGCGAGCCATCAGCCGAGCGCAACAACAAGGCGCCGGTATCATCGAAGTCGAAGCCCTGTAGATTTCTCAGGTTGCGCAGCACCCGCTGCTCCTGCTCCATCAGCGCCGGCGCGCAGGCCATGCGGGTGGTAGCCGGGTCGCTGATGGACAGCCCTTCCCCGGTCAGTCGGTATTCTCCCATGAAGTTGTTACAGGAGGCACGGCCATTCACCTGGCCATTGCGCCCGAAATTCAGGGTGACCCGCGAACGGTCGGTGATGCCGCCCCCATTGATATCCTCTACCACCCACTCGCCGCCCTGCAGCAGCCGCGCCGGGTCTCCACCGCAACCACTCAAAGTGGTACCGTTCACCTGGACACTCACCCGCTGCGGATAAGGCATGCCGCTCATGCTGTCCCGGCATAGCTGATCGGTTGCCTGCATGCTGATCTCGGGGTTGCCGCTGGTCTTCACCTGGCCGGGCGCGTCATCCACCACATAGGGCTGCGCAGCCAGCTCGCCTTCATTCAATCGTTTCAGTCTCAACAGTCCTCCATCCAGCGTCACCGACCAGAACGGTTCATTACCGCTGGCACGGTAGGGCTCGATGATCGCCCCCGTTGGTGTACACAGCGGATACTCCTGTCCCTGCAGCACGAGCCAGGCCCGCTCCCCCTTGAACCACAGGCTGGTTTCCGGCTCGCCCTCGGCGACATAACGCGCGCCGGAGGCGCTGATTGCCTGGCGCAGTACCCATTGATCATCACCGGCACTCAGCAGCAGGCCATCACCCTGCTGCGTGGCCGTGATCGGCAGGCGCCCGCAATTCAGCGCGGCGGTAAACGGCTGGTTCGCTCCAGAGGTAGCGGCTGGCGCATCCACCTGGCGATTGCTGCAACCGGCCAGCGCCATCAGCGTTGCGGCCAGCAGCACCGGACTAAAGGTATTGAAGTGCATGGACAAACTCCTCGACGACATATTTATATAAGCTACTCATGCGCTCAGAATGATGAGCCCGGCTGGGTCAGAAAGACCCGCTCCTGCTCGGTGGACGTTCGCCCCAGTATCTTGTTGCGATGCGGATAGCGGCCGAAGCGCTGCAGGATATCCCGATGCTGCAGTTCGAAATCCAGGTTGTCCTCCATGCCGGGCGTGCTGAACAGGACAACCGCTCGTTCATGGATCGCCAGTGATTCACTGTGCATGAAGGGCATGTACATGAAGCTGCGCTGCACCACCGGGAGCGCCAGATCGGCGCCGGCAGCAATGGCTTCCTGAGCCAGCACCAGCGCCATGCCGTCATGGGCAAAAGACTCGGGCAGACCACGGTGCATGTTGCGCGAAAACTGATCCAGCAGAATGATCTCCGCCAGCCGGCCCTGCGCCGTGGTGCGCCACTGCCACAGCTCAGCGTTGGCCGCCTGCCGGTGCAGCGCACCGAAGCGCTGGCGAATCTGCTGGTCCAGCTGTTCATCCTTCCTCCACCACATTGCCGGCTTGAGCTGCTCAAACCAGAACTCGAGTATCTGTTGGTGCATGGGCCACTCCGCTTGGTCAGGTCACCCCATCGGCAGTGCGATGATGTGTTAGCAGGCTCAGTGTAACCAATTTGCCGGGGCATCGCCGGTCCGCGACAAGCGGTCCGGCGAAGATACCAATACCGGGCGCTTTCTGTATAATCGCCCGCTCGCAGGAGAGAGAGGCCTTGAGCCTCCGCCGAAGGCGCAAACTCCCATAATCGCTCAGGTACCCATTACTGCGAATCAGATCCGGAAGCCCAAGTCGCCACCTATGGCGCTCGGCGCAACCGTAACGCCAGCTGGAGAGCGGTTGCCAGGCAACCCACCGAAGGGGCAAGCAGTCGATGACTGCGTAAACTCTCAGGTAAAAGGACAGGGGGAGAGGCGCCACAGTTCAGAGGATACCTGTGTGCTTCTTTACGTCTATCTGATAGCCATTACCGCCGAAGCCATGTCCGGCGCCCTTGCCGCAGGCCGGCGCAACATGGACATGTTCGGTGTTGCCTTCATTGCCTTTATCACTGCACTGGGCGGCGGAACGGTCCGCGACATGCTGCTGGGCAACTATCCGGTCACCTGGACCCAGCACCCGATGTATATCTACCTGACCATCTCCGCCGGCCTGCTGACCATGCTGATTGCGCGATTCATGCATCGTCTGCATTCACTGTTCCTGATCCTCGACGCCATGGGGCTGATCGCCTTTACCGTGATCGGCTGCAACGTGGCGTTGCGGCTGGACTATGAAACACCGGTGGTCATCATGGCCGGTATCACCACCGGTATCTTCGGCGGCATCCTGCGCGACCTGCTGTGCAATCGCACCCCAATGGTATTGCGCAAGGAGCTGTATGCCAGCGTTTCGCTGCTGGTGGCATTGCTGTATCTGAGTTTGCTGGAGCTGGGCGTCAATCATGACGTCACCCTGCTGGCCTCGTTCAGCTTCGGCCTGGCCCTGCGTCTTTCTGCCATCCGCTGGTCGCTGTCGCTGCCGGTATTTTCCTATGAGCCGGGCCGCTGGAACGACTGATCCCAGCGCAGCTCCGGCATCCGCACTCCACTTAAGCCCTGCCCAGCACCCGCCAACACATCTAATTAATAGATATGCTGGCGGCTGTTTTTGCGCTTAACATCAGCCCAGAATCGATAGACCATGGACCCATCAAGCTTGTCTACAACAAGGGCAGCTTTTCATTCCCTTCACAGGAGAACAGAACATGGGTCTGCTTATCGATGGACAATGGGTCGACAAATGGTATGACACGGATTCCACCCAGGGCCGTTTCGTCCGCACTGAAGCGCAATACCGCAACTGGATCACAGCCGATGGCAACGCCGGCCCCACTGGCGACGGCGGCTTCCAGGCCGAGACGGGCCGCTACCATCTGTACGTATCCCTGGCCTGCCCCTGGGCCCATCGCACGCTGATCTTCCGTTCGCTCAAGGGTCTGGAAGACATGATCAGCATTTCCGTGGTCAACCCGCTGATGCGCGAACAGGGCTGGACCTTTGCGCCGGACGCGGGCGTCATTGCCGATCCGTTGAATGGCGCTGATTACCTGCACCAGGTCTATACCGCCAATGACCCCGATTACAGCGGCCGAGTCACGGTGCCGGTGTTATGGGACAAGCGGCAGCAGCGGATCGTCAACAACGAGTCGGCTGAAATCATCCGCATGCTCAACAGCGCCTTCGACGGTATCGGCGCCAAGCCGGGCGATTATTATCCACAAGCGCTGCGCACACAGATCGATGAGCTCAACGCGCGTGTCTATGACTGCATCAACAACGGCGTCTATAAAGCCGGCTTCGCCACCACCACCGAAGCTTACGAGCAGGCGTTCTGGCCGCTGTTCGGTATGCTCGATGAGTTGGAGCAGCGGCTGGCCGATCAGCGCTACCTGCTGGGCAGCACCCTGACCGAAGCCGACTGGCGCCTGTTCACCACATTGATTCGCTTCGATCCGGTGTACCACGGCCATTTCAAATGCAACCTCAAGCGCATTGTGGACTACCCCAATCTGTCGGCCTATGTGCGCGAGCTGTACCAGTGGCCCGGTGTGGCAGCGACTGTGAACATGCAGCACATCAAGGACCACTATTACCGCAGCCACGCCACCATCAACCCGACCGGCATAGTACCGGCTGGCCCGCTGCTGGATCTGGATCGGCCGCATGGGCGCGATGCGCTTTGACCTGTGCCGCTCCCCAAGCAGGCAATATGGTCTACAGTAATGACGAGAAGCCAGACGCTAAAGGTTTCCCCATACGCCTGACCAAGAGGATGCTCCATGAGTGACACAGACAAGCCAGCGACCGGCTCAACCATGAGTACCGGCGCACCGGCGCCCAGCGATCGCAATTCCCTGACCATCGGCGCCAATGGCCCGATCATGCTTCACGATGTGCATTTTCTCGAGCAGATGGCCCATTTCAACCGTGAGAAAGTGCCTGAGCGCCAGCCACACGCCAAGGGGGCCGGCGCCTTTGGTGTGTTCGAAACCACCGAAGATGTCTCCGCCTATACCAAGGCCGCCATGTTCCAGAATGGCGCCCAGACCGAGATGCTGGCGCGCTTCTCCACCGTCGCCGGAGAAATGGGCAGCCCCGATACCTGGCGGGACGTGCGCGGCTTTTCGCTGAAGTTCTACACAGACGAAGGCAACTACGATCTGGTGGGTAACAACACACCGATCTTCTTCGTGCGTGACCCGATGAAATTTCCCCACTTCATTCGCAGCCAGAAACGCCTGCCCGATTCCGGTCTGCGCGACAACCACATGCAGTGGGACTTCTGGACCAACAATCCCGAATCCGCACACCAGGTGACCTACCTGATGGGCCCGCGCGGCCTGCCCCGCACCTGGCGACATATGAACGGCTATGGCTCACATACCTACATGTGGATCAACACGGCCGGCGAACGCTTCTGGGTCAAGTATCACTTCCATACCGAGCAGGGCATGGCGTTCTTCAGCAACCCCGAGGCCGCCGAGATGGCCGGTATCGATGCGGATTATCATCGCCGTGATCTGTTCGAGGCTATCGCTAAAGGCGAGCACCCGAGCTGGGTGATGTCGGTACAGGTGATGCCCTACGCCGACGCCAGGACCTATCGGTTCAATCCCTTCGACCTGACCAAGATCTGGTCACACAAGGATTACCCGCTGATCAAGGTCGGCCGGATGACCCTCAACCGCAACCCGCAGAACTTCTTCGCCGAAATTGAACAGGCCGCCTTCTCGCCCGGCAACACCGTACCCGGTATTGGCCTGTCGCCGGACAAGATGCTGCTGGGTCGCGCCTTTGCCTACAACGACGCCCAGCGCAACCGTATCGGTACCAATTTCCATCAGCTGCCGGTCAACCGCCCGAAGGTGCAGGTCAACACCTATATGTTCGACGGCCAGATGACGTACGAACACAGCGGCAATGCCCCGGTGTACGCACCCAACAGCGGCGACCGCAGCTGGGCCGATGACACCGGCAAGATGGAAGATGGTTGGGAAGCCGATGGCGATATGGTACGCAGCGCCTACGAACTGCACGCCGAAGACGATGACTTCGGCCAGCCAGGCACGCTGGTGCGCGAGGTATTCAATGACCAGGAACGCGACGGGCTGGTCGAACAGGTAGCTGGCAGCCTGCTCGGCGGGGTGCGCAGTCCGGTACTTGAGCGCGCCTTCGACTATTGGAAGAGCGTCGACCCCGACGTAGGTCGCCGGATCGAAGAGAGGGTGCGAGCAGGTGCTGCCTCCGAGCCCGTTCCGGGAATGGGCGAATCCTGAGACCATTCCACTCCCGGAAATGAAAACACCCCCGCAAGCATTGCCTGCGGGGGTGTTTTTTACGCTTCAGCTCAGAATCAGCTCTTGCTGGCGCGCTTGCGGTCAGTCTCGTTCAGGAACTTCTTGCGCAGACGGATCGACTTGGGCGTTACTTCGACCAGCTCGTCGTCATCGATGAATTCCAGTGCCTGCTCAAGGCTGAACTTGATCGGCGGTACCAGGGCGATGACTTCATCCTTGCCGGAGGCGCGCATGTTGTCGAGCTTTTTGCCCTTGGTGGGGTTGATCACCATGTCAGTATCACGGCTGTGGATGCCGGCCAGCTGACCTTCGTACACTTCCTGGCCAGGCTCGAGGAACAGCTTGCCGCGGCTCTGCAGGGTTTCCAGCGAGTAGGTCAGTGCCTTGCCGGTAGCCATGGAGACCAGTACGCCGTTCTGACGATGGCCAACGTCGCCACCCTTGATCGAGCCGTAGTGGCTGAAGGTCGAGGTCAGGATGCCGGTACCGGAGGTCATGGTCAGGAAGCTGTTGCGGAAACCGATCAGACCACGGGCTGGAATGGTGTATTCCAGACGGACACGGCCCTTGCCATCGGGCGCCATATTGGTCAGATCGCCTTTGCGCAGACCCATCTGTTCCATCAGCGCACCCTGGTGCTGCTCTTCGATGTCGATGATGACGTTCTCGTAGGGCTCCTGCTTCTCGCCGTCGACTACCTTGATGACTACTTCGGGACGGCCAACGGCCAGCTCGAAGCCTTCACGGCGCATGGTTTCGATCAGTACCGACAGGTGCAGCTCGCCACGACCGGAGACCTTGAACTTGTCAGCCGAATCACCTTCTTCGACGCGCAGGGCTACGTTGTGCAGCAGCTCCTTCTCCAGACGCTCCTTGATGTTGCGGCTGGTGACGAACTTGCCTTCCTTGCCGCAGAACGGCGAGTCGTTGACCTGGAAGGTCATGGATACGGTGGGCTCGTCCACGGTCAGCGCCGGCAGCGCTTCGACGTTGTTCATGTCGCACAGGGTATCGGAGATGTACAGCTCATCCATGCCGCTGACACAGACGATGTCGCCGGCCTGGGCTTGTTCCACTTCCACACGCTGCAGACCGGAATGGCCCATGATCTTGAGGATACGACCCTGACGCTTCTTGCCGTCGGCGCCGATGGCGATCACCGGGGTGTTGGTCTTGACCTTGCCGCGGGCAATACGGCCAACGCCGATCACACCGAGGAAGCTGTTGTAGTCCAGCTGGGAAATCTGCATCTGGAACGGGCCGTCCAGGTCAACGCTGGGCGATGGCACGTGGTCGACGATGGCCTGGAACAGCGCATCCATGTTATCTGCCAGATCCTCGTGGTCGAGACCGGACAGGCCATTCAGGGCGCTGGCGTAAACGATCGGGAAGTCCAGCTGCTCTTCGGTGGCACCCAGGTTATCGAACAGGTCGAAGATCTGGTCAACAACCCAATCAGGGCGCGCGCCCGGGCGGTCGATCTTGTTCACTACCACGATCGGGTTCAGGCCGGCCTGGAAGGCTTTCTGGGTCACGAAGCGGGTCTGCGGCATGGGGCCGTCGATGGAGTCGACCACCAACAGTACGCAGTCGACCATGCTCATCACGCGCTCGACTTCACCACCGAAGTCGGCGTGGCCGGGGGTGTCAACGATGTTGATGTCGTAGTCTTTCCACTTCAGCGCGGTGTTCTTGGCCAGGATGGTGATACCACGTTCCTTTTCCTGGTCGTTACTGTCCATTACGCGCTCGTTCTCGAGCTCCTTGCGGTCCAGCGTGCCGGACAGACGCAGCAGCTTATCCACCAACGTGGTCTTGCCGTGGTCGACGTGGGCGATAATGGCTATGTTTCGGAGATTCTCGATCACTGTGGAGGTCCTGAATTGCGCGGCAAACAGCCGGCTGACTGAAAAAATGAGTTCGGCATTATACAGACACTGACATGACAGTGTATGTTTTTTGAACGAAATTGCGCGACCGCCGGTAGATTCATGGGGTCGATAGACGCAGAACTCTTACGTTGTCATGCCCGCGGTCCAGCAGATACTGGGCATGCAGTTGGCTCATTACACCTTTTTCGCAGTACAGAAGATAGGCCCGACCCGGGTCCAGCTCGGCGAAACGACTGTTCAACCGGTAGAAAGGCACGACCTGCACCTCGATGCCGTCGAGCGTCAGCGGGCGGGCTTCCTGCTCGTCCGGCGGGCGGATATCCAGCACCACCTGCCCGGCCAGCGCCTGCTGTACCACTTCTACTTCGGAGCCTTCCATATCCAGCTCCAGATCGCAGCAATCGGTATGGGTGGCCTGCAGCACGGCCTCGTCCAGCAGGGCGAAATTGAAGCCGGCTTCGGCAGCAGCGACCTTGGCCGGATTGGTGTGGATATCCGGGCTGACCGAAATCACCCCGCAATACTCGGGCATGCTGGCGGAGAACGCCTCGGTACCGATGCGCCGGGCGGTTCTGATGATCTCGGTCTTGCTGGTGGTGATCAGCGGGCGCAGCACCAACAGCTCGCTGGCCTGATCGATAACCGCCAGGTTCGGCAGGGTCTGGCTGGACACCTGGGCGATGGCCTCGCCGGTTACCAGCGCCTGGTAGCCGCGGCGAAAGGCGACGCGATTGGCCGCGCGCAGCATCATGCGCTTGAGCACCACGCCCATCTGGCTGTTTTCCACGTTCTCCAGAATGTCCGCCACCACGCCCTCGAAGGGCACACTGATGAAGCGCAGGCGATGGCTGGCAGCGTAGCGCTCCCACAGATGGTGCGCGACCTGACGCACGCCCAGCTCGTGGGCACGACCGCCGAGGTTGAAGAACACGAAATGCGGCAGCAGCCCGCGCTGCAACATCTGATAGCTGGCCACGGTGGAATCGAAACCACCGGACATCAGGCTCAAGACCGGCTCCATGGTACCCAGCGGGAAACCACCCATGCCCTCGTGCCGCGCCTGAATCAGGAACACCCGCTGATTGCGAATCTCCAGCTGCACCTGTACCTCGGGCTCGCGCAGGGAGACTCCGAGCGCACCGGTCTGCTCCATCAAGCGGCTACCGATAAGGCGATTGACGTCGGTCGAGCTGAACGGGTGATGACCCACCCGCTTGCAGCGCACGGCAAAGGTCTTGCCATCCAGCTCCGCACCGAAGCACTCCACGCAGAGCTGCGCCAGTTCATCCAGCGGCCCGAGCGGGTATTCGTGCACCTCATTGAAGTGGGCAATACCGGGCGTGTTACGCAAACGCTCGATAATCCGTGTCTGCAGCGCAGGATCGTCCGTCACACTGAGTTCAAGGCTGTCCCAGTCGCCAGTGATACGGACCCCGGGATCGATCTGTGGCAGTAATACCCGCAGATTCTTTTTCAGTTGCTGAACAAAGCGCTTGCGCACCTGACGAGACTTGATAGTGATTTCGGGGAAGAACTTGATGATCAGTTTCATAATTGGCAGGTCAATATGGGTCAGCGGTGCAAAAGCGACGCAGTATACCTGCGCTGGCGGTAGTCTGCTTGCGCCATGCAAAACCGCTCAGCGCATCAATATGGTGCGCGACAGCTGTTCCACGCACCCATTAAGTGCGCGATAATGCTGCCCACTCCCTATGGTGATCGGCCAACCGCGCTGCAGCAGGGTGTTCAGCGGCTTGGCGATAGTGGCACAGCTTTTGCTGCTTCGGTTGCGCACAGCTTGTAACACCCGCGGAGCGTATCGAACGCCGCATGAATTTAATAGACAGGCGCCAGGCTGTTACCTGGAAAATGATTCCTTCTGGAGAAGAACATGTCGAAAGCGATTCAACTGATCAACGAATTTGACGTGAAGTGGGTTGACCTGCGCTTCACCGATACCAAGGGCAAGCAACAGCATGTGACCATGCCGGCCCGCGATGCCAACGAGGACTTCTTCGAAGAAGGCAAGATGTTCGATGGCTCCTCGATTGCCGGCTGGAAAGGCATTGAAGCGTCCGACATGATTCTTATGCCTGATGACAACACTGCGGTGCTCGACCCTTTCACCGAAGAGCCGACGCTGATCATCGTCTGCGACATCATCGAACCGGCCACCATGCAGCGCTATGATCGCGACCCACGCAGTATCGCCCGCCTGGCTGAGGAATACCTGAAGTCCACCGGCATCGGCGACACCGCTTTTTTCGGCCCGGAGCCTGAGTTCTTCATTTTTGATGAAGTGAAGTTCAAGTCCGATATCTCCGGCTCGATGTTCAAGATCTACTCCGAGCAGGCCTCCTGGAATACCGATTCCTCCTTCGAGACCGGCAACAAGGGCCACCGTCCCGGCGTCAAGGGCGGCTACTTTCCGGTGGCGCCGGTCGATCACGACCATGAAATCCGCACCGCCATGTGTAACGCACTGGAGGAAATGGGTCAGGTCGTGGAAGTACACCACCATGAAGTGGCCACTGCCGGCCAGAACGAGATCGGTGTGCAATTCAACACACTGGTCAGCAAAGCCGACGAAGTGCAGAACCTGAAATATGTAGTGCACAACGTCGCCGATGCTTATGGCAAGACCGCTACCTTCATGCCCAAGCCGCTGTATGGCGACAACGGTTCCGGCATGCATGTACACATCTCGATCAGCAAGGACGGCAAGAACACCTTCTCTGGTGAAGGCTATGCCGGCCTGTCCGACACTGCGCTGTATTTCATCGGCGGCATCATCAAGCACGGCAAGGCACTGAATGCCTTCACCAACCCGTCGACCAACTCCTACAAGCGCCTGGTGCCCGGTTTCGAAGCACCGGTGATGCTCGCCTATTCGGCTCGCAACCGCTCTGCCTCGATCCGCATTCCGCATGTATCCAGCCCCAAGGCACGACGCATCGAAGCGCGTTTCCCGGATCCGGCTGCCAACCCCTACCTGGCTTTTGCGGCGCTGCTGATGGCCGGCCTGGACGGCATCCAGAACAAGATCCACCCCGGCGACGCAGCGGACAAGAACCTGTACGACCTGCCTCCGGAAGAAGCCAGCCAGATCCCGCAGGTGTGCGGCAGCCTCAAGGAAGCGCTGGAAGCACTGGATGCTGATCGCGAGTTCCTGACCAAGGGCAGCGTGTTCACCGACGAGTTCATCGACACCTTCCTGGAGCTGAAGGCAGCCGAGGAACTCAAGGTACGCACCTTCGTTCATCCGCTGGAATATGATCTGTATTACAGCGTCTGATTCGTTGCTGCAGTGAACCGGAAGGCGCCCGACAGGGGCGCCTTTTTTGTAAGCCCGCGACGGTCGGCTCTACCTGATGCCTGAACGGCGTCACAATGGAGCATTGAGTACTTGTCACGACAAGGATTGAGTGCAAGGCTTAGGCAATCATCGAAGGAGTGACATATCCATGATCCGGCTACCGCTGCCCGGCACCCTGTGTGCCCTGCTACTGCTGACCAGCCCTGCATCGGCGCAGATCTATTCCTGGACCGATGCGCAAGGAAATCGCATCTATTCCGACCAGCCCCGCCCCGGAGCCAATGCTGTCGAGCTGGGACCGACCAATGTCATCGAGTCGCCACCTGTCGCCACGCCGGCGCGCAGCAACGGCCCGCAGACCGACACCTCCCTCAACGCCAACTTCTACCGTGAACTGAACATCAGCAGCCCTGCGCACGACAGCAATATCCGCAGCAACGAAGGTGATCTGACGCTGGCGGTGCAAACCGACCCTCCGCTCAGCGGCAGCCATCTGTTGCGCGTTTCCATTGACGGCACCTTGAGCGGTGCCGGCGTGCCAGGTAACGGTGCAGCGGTACAACAGCTGACGGTGCGCAATATCGACCGCGGCAGCCATCAGATCGCCGTTGCCGTGGTCAATGCGCGCGGCGAGGAACTGCAACGCAGCTCACCGATCACTGTGCACCTGCAACGCACCTCACTCAACCAACCCGGTCGCGGCGGTGCCAACCAGGCGCCCAGAGCGCCCGCCGCACCCCGTGCGCCAAACGTGCCCAGACCGGGAACCGGCGGCTGAGCTTCTCGCGCGCACCATTCTGGTGCGCATGCACACCTATCGTGCCATAGTGACGGACCGGCCGTGCGCTTGCCCAGTCGGGTCCTGAGCGATGTATCGCCGGCGGCCTGCGGGCCGATGGTCAACCTCGGCCCAAACCACGAGCGATCTGGATAGCACTCGCCGATCTGGTTCACTTCTTGCAGTTCGCTTATGGCAACCCTTGCGGACAGCCGCCCCAGCGTCGTGGATATTAACCTATGCTACCTGACCATTTCCTGCGCCAGATACTGGACAACCTCACTACCGCAGTATTGCTGCTGGATGATGGGTTGCGGGTCAATTACATGAACCCCGCTGCCGAGATACTGCTGGAAGTCAGCGGCCAACGGGTCACCGGCCAGCGCCTCGACACCCTGTTCAGCGATTCGGCGGAGTCATTGCAATCTCTGCACGATACAGTGGCCAACGGGCATCCATTCACCAAGCGCGAAGCACAGCTGAACCTGCCCAATGGTCAGACCCTGGTGGCCGATTACTCGGTCACACCGGTCAGCGCGCTGGAGTCCAGCTGGGTATTGCTCGAGCTGTTGCCCCGGGATCGCCTGCTGCGTATTACCAAGGAAGAGGCGCAACTGGCCAAGCAGGAAGTGACCCGGGTACTGGTACGCGGGCTGGCCCATGAGATCAAGAATCCCCTGGGAGGCATTCGCGGTGCGGCTCAGTTGCTGGCGCGTGAGCTGCCCGATGATGAACTGCAGGACTACACCGACGTGATCATTCAGGAAGCCGATCGTCTGCGCAATCTGGTTGATCGCATGCTCGGTCCGTACCAGCCGCCGCAGCTCAGCTGCATCAATATCCACGAAATCACCGAACATGTCTGCAGCCTGGTGGAGGCCGAGACCCAGGGCGATCTGCAGATCCTGCGCGATTACGATCCGAGCATTCCGGATCTCATGGTCGACCGCGAACAACTGATTCAAGCGGTGCTCAACATAGTGCGTAACGCCATGCAGGCGCTGCTGGCGGCCCCGGGCACACCGAATGGCCAGATCACCCTGCGTACCCGCACGCTGCGCCAGTTCACTATCGGCCCGAAGCGCCATCGGCTGATCTGCCGGTTGGAAATCACCGACAACGGCCCCGGTATCGCGCCAGGCATCATCGACAGCATCTTCTATCCGATGGTCAGCGGCCGCGCTGAGGGTACCGGCCTCGGCCTGTCGATCACCCAGAACATCATTACTCGACACCACGGCCTGATTGAATGCGAAAGCGTGCCGGGCCGCACTGTATTTACCCTGTTTCTGCCGCTGGAAACCACTCCGGGAGAAGATGAATGAACCGCACCGATAACGTCTGGATCGTTGATGATGACCGCTCCATCCGCTGGGTACTGGAAAAGGCCCTGCAGCAGGATGGCGTGCAGCCGGTATGCTTCGAGAGTGCCGACAGCGCCTTGGCAAGGCTGAACCGTCAGCAGCGCCCGGACGTTCTCATCAGCGACATCCGCATGCCCGGTACCAGCGGGCTGGAGTTGCTGTCGAGCATTCGCGAGCGGCATCCGAAACTGCCAGTCATCATCATGACCGCCCATTCCGATCTGGACAGCGCCGTGGCCTCCTATCAGGGCGGTGCCTTCGAGTATCTGCCCAAACCCTTCGATGTCGACGAAGCGGTATCGCTGGTGCGCCGGGCGCTGGCCCACAGCCGCGAGCAGGATGACCTGGAAACAGGCGACAGCATCAGCCACACGCCGGAAATCATCGGCGAAGCGCCCGCCATGCAGGAGGTATTCCGCGCCATCGGCCGGCTGTCGCACTCCAACATCACGGTACTGATCAACGGCGAATCCGGCACCGGCAAGGAACTGGTCGCCCATGCCCTGCACCGTCACAGTCCACGGGCACGCAACCCCTTCATCGCCCTGAACATGGCGGCTATCCCCCATGATCTGATGGAGTCTGAACTCTTCGGGCACGAGAAAGGCGCCTTCACCGGCGCCGCCGTGCAGCGCCGCGGGCGCTTCGAACAGGCCGATGGCGGCACCCTGTTCCTCGACGAGATCGGCGACATGCCCGCCGAAACCCAGACCCGACTGCTGCGGGTGCTGGCGGACAGCGAGTTCTACCGGGTTGGTGGGCACACGCCGATCAAGGTGGACGTGCGTATCATTGCCGCCACCCATCAGAACCTGGAAGATCTGGTCCAGGCCGGTAAATTCCGCGAAGACCTGTTCCACCGCCTGAATGTGATCCGCATTCACATTCCACGGCTGTCCGAACGGCGGGAGGATATTCCGGCGCTGGCCCAGCACTTCCTGTCCAGAGCGGCTCAGGAGCTGGCCGTAGAGCCCAAGGTGCTCACGCCACAGACCCAGGACTATCTGCGCAGCCTGCCATGGCCGGGTAACGTGCGCCAGCTGGAAAATACCTGCCGCTGGATCACCGTCATGGCCTCCAGTCGCGAAGTCCTGGTCGAGGATCTGCCCCCGGAATTGCTTACCCAACAGCGGGATGGAGCAGTCGATGCCAACTGGGAGCAGAGCTTGCGCTCCTGGGCCGATCAGGAGCTGGCCCGTGGTACCACCCAATTGCTCGATCAGGCGGTGCCCGCGTTCGAGCGCATCATGATCGAGGTCGCTCTCAAACATACTGCTGGCAGACGCCGGGATGCTGCGCAATTGCTGGGCTGGGGACGCAACACCCTGACCCGCAAGATCAAGGATCTGGGCCTGGATGTCGATGGCGCAGACGATGATGAAACCGAATGATCATGCTGCTGCAACCAAACTGGCACACTAACTGCTTAATCTGAAATGGGTGTACTTGGGGTGGCTCCGGTTCAGGCAGGCCGGGGTCGCCTTTTTTTATTTCATCATGACTCCAGCACCAAACTTCGCAACGACCTTGACCCGCACCTCGTTGGACCGGGGCGCAGAAAGCGTCATCTCTTCAATCGTGAAATCCTGGCCCTGGGCATGGGTTACGGCTGCTTGAATCTTCATGCCTGACTCCGATTGTGAAAGATTGTCCGAAACGAACCGCCACTACCAGGCAAGCACCGGGCCAGAACTTCTGTGTCCACTTGAAATCAACGGAGTCCAATCGTTTCCAAACGCAGCCAATGCACCGGCGGATTGAGTAGCAAATGTCGCAATGTGTCGAGCATGGCGGCTATTTTTTTCTGGCTCGGTCCAGCCTCTTGCAGGCATTCGAACAGCAGTCCGGAGATACAGCTCTGGAATACGTCACAGACCAGCTCGACATCGAGATGTTCGGACAGCTCACCGTCGGCCATGCCATTGTCCAGCAGTACGCGCAGCTGCCCAATGAAGCTGCTGCGGATCTCTTGCAAACGCGACGCCACCGGGTCGTAACCGGCCACCCGCTCGCTTTTATGCAGCATGATCCTGGACAACCGACGCGATATATCATCGTTCATGGTTTCTTCCAGTGCCTGACATAGCAGCTCCCAGCCAGGCACGAAGGCGATTCCCGAAGGAATAGCTCGCTCAAATGGCAGCGGTTGCTCATTCAGCAAGGCTTGCAGCAGGCCCTGCTTGCCCTTGAAGTGCCAATAGATAGCACCTCGGGTGATCCCGGCTTCCTGCGCTACCTCTTCCAGCGTGGCGCCGGCAATACCTTCACGGCAGAACACCTTGGCCGCAGCACTGATAATGCTCTGCCGCGTGTGCGCAGCGTCCTCACTGTTTCTTCGAGCCATGGTCACTGATTCTCAATTTTTTCCCAGAACGTGGCCGATAGCCCGCTCTATATCCTGCTTGCAGCGCAGCAACGTCTCGCTGACCGGACCAACCCCGGACAGCATCCGCGCCGTTGGCCCCACTACAGCCAGGGAGAACAACCCCAGGTAGGTTTCCAGAGCCACAGCACATGAACCCACCCCATCGATACACTCGTCCATATCACTGCTGATTTTCTGCTGACGAACATGTTCCATCTGCTTGAGTAGCTGAGACAGGTTGAGTGTCTTCTCGGTGAGCGCGGGCAGCGACGTAGGCAGCAGACTACGCAGGCTGGCTTCAGGCATTTCGCTGAGCAGCACCTTGCCAGCGGACGTCGCATACGCTGGCGCGTAGACACCGATGGGGAATACCACCCGCAGCTCACGCTCGGCAACGATACGATCAATGATGTAGATCTTGTCGCCCGACAGCGAACATAGGCACACCGACTCCTGCAACTGGTCGGACAATTCATGGAGATAGGGCCGGGTCAGAGAAATGATGTCGATCTGGGTCTGATTGATAAGTTGGCCCAGCGCCGGCCCAAGCCGCACGCCACCCGGACCGGTGTGTTCCACCAGCATTTCGTCGGCCAGGGCATTGATGATGCGCTGCACCGTGGATCGCGGCAGATCCACTTCCTGGGCGATGGCCGCGAGGCTCAGACCCTGCGGGGCGTTACCCAAGGCACGCATGATCTGCGCGGCCCGGGCAATCACCTGGATGCCTGCCTGCCTGGGGTGATCCGGTTCATGTGGTTGACTCATTCTTTTCTCCATAAATACGGCGCTCGTACCGAATCACAATGCCGGGGTCGGCACACACTGCTCTGCTGCCCCCTGATATACCTGAGCTTGCATGCTTTTACCACGTCAAAACCCGATCGCAGACGTATCGCCTTGCAAAAACCCTTACACAAAAAACCGTTTGTCGATACACTATACCGCATTACGATACATACCGTTTATACCGAATGGAGAAATGCCGGTGAAGTACTCACGATTTTTGCTCGTTGCAAAGGTAGCCCCTTTGGCAGCGCTAACGCTGTTTCTGGCTGGCTGCGGCCAGCCGACCGATGAGCAATCACAGGCCCCACGCACCCCGGAAGTCGGGGTATATACCGTTGAGGCCAAGGCACTGACACTGACTACCGACCTGCCCGGACGTACCAGCGCCTACCGCGTCGCCGAAGTCCGCCCGCAGGTCACCGGCATTCTGCAGGAGCGATTGTTCACCGAAGGCTCTGAGGTCAAACAGGGTCAACAGCTGTATCAGATTGACCCACGCACCTATGAAGCTCAGCTGGCACGGGCCGAAGCCAACCTGAAGACTGCGGAAAATCTGGCCAAGCGTTATGAGCGTCTGCTCAGCACCAACGCCGTCAGTCAGCAGCAATATGATGACGCCATGGCCGGCTGGCAACAGGCCCGTACGGCGGTGGAAGTGGCACGCATCGATGTGCAGTACACCAAGGTGTTGTCACCGATCTCCGGCCAGGTCGGCCGCTCGGCGGTCACCGAGGGTGCGCTGGTCACCAACGGCCAGCCACAGGAACTGGCCACCGTGACTCAGCTGGACCCCATCCATGTCGACGTCAGTCAGCCCATCACCAGCCTGTTACGACTGCAAAGTGCTTTGGAATCCGGCCGCCTGCAGTCCAGCGGAGAAAATCAGGCAAGGGTCAGGTTGCAGCTGGATGACGGCAGTGCCTATCCCCTACCCGGTACGCTGAAATTCTCTGAGGTGACGGTCGACCCAAGCACTGGCGCCGTGACCCTGCGCGCCGAGTTCCCCAACCCTGACCGCAAGCTGTTACCCGGCATGTTCGTACGCGCGCAATTGCAGGAGGGGGTGCAGGAAAATGCCATCCTGGTGCCGCAACAGGCGGTATTCCGCGATACCCGCGGGGTGGCCAACGCCTGGGTAGTCAAAGCCGACAACACGGTTGAGCAGCGCGAGCTGGAAACCCTGCGCACCGTCGGCAATGCCTGGTTGATCGGCAGCGGTATCAATGATGGCGAGCGTGTAATCACCGAGGGTCTGCAGTTGGTGCGCAATGGCATCGAAGTCGCTCCGGTTGCGGCCGGCAATATCAATCTGGTTGCCGAGTTTGGCCTGCCGGTCACCGCCGCAGCCAACTGAGGAGAGCCCCATGCCGCATTTTTTCATTGACCGGCCGATCTTCGCCTGGGTCCTGGCCATCGTAGTGATGATCGCCGGTGCCCTGTCGTTGAAAACCTTGCCGATCAGCCAGTACCCCAATATCGCCGCCCCGGCAGTGAGTATCAGCGTCGCCTACCCCGGCGCCTCGGCGGAAACCGTGCAGGACACAGTGGTACAGGTCATCGAGCAACAGCTCAGTGGTCTGGATGGGTTCCGCTATATGTCCTCAAACAGTAACTCCGATGGCAGCGCGCAGATCATCGTGACCTTCGAGCAGGGCACCGATCCTGACATTGCCCAGGTGCAGGTGCAGAACAAGCTGCAGCTCGCCACTCCAAAACTGCCCGAGGAGGTTCAGCGCCAGGGCATCCGGGTGGTCAAGTATCAGGTCAATTTCATGCAGATCATCGCTCTGGTCGATGAAAGCGGGCGCATGGATAACTTCGACCTGGGCAACTATATCGCCTCCAACCTGCAGGACCCGATCTCACGTATCGAGGGCGTCGGCGACTTCATGTTGCTCGGCTCACAGAATGCCATGCGCATCTGGCTGGATCCGACCAAGCTCAACAGCTATCAATTGACGCCTGGCGATGTGGCCCAGGCCATCCGCGAACAGAACGTGCAGGTTTCTTCTGGCCAGCTCGGCGGCCTGCCCGCGCATTCCAACGTACAGCTCAATGCGACGGTGATCGGCAGCACCCGCCTGAGCACGGCTGACGAGTTCCGCGAAATTCTCATCAAGGTCAACCAGGACGGCTCTCAGGTCCGCGTCAAGGATGTTGCCGAGGTCGGTCTGGGCGCCGACAGTTACGCCATCTCGGGCAACTTCAACGGTTCCCCCGCTGCCGGTATTGCCGTACGCCTGGCGCCTGGCGGCAACTTGCTGGAGACCGTCAAGAGCGTCCGCGCGGTGCTGGATCAGCAGGAAGCCTTTCTGCCCAATGGAGTGAAGATAGTCTATCCCTACGACACCACGCCGGTGGTCGAAGCGTCGATCAGCTCGGTGGTACATACCATCATCGAGGCCATTGTGCTGGTATTCCTGGTGATGTACCTGTTCCTGCAGAGCTTCCGCGCCACGCTGATTCCGACCCTGGCCGTGCCGGTGGTCTTGCTCGGCACCTTCGCCCTGTTGCCGCTGTTCGGCCTGAATATCAACGTGCTGACCATGTACGCCATGGTGCTGGCCATCGGTCTGCTGGTGGATGATGCCATCGTGGTGGTGGAGAACGTCGAACGTCTGATGCATGACGAAGGGCTGTCGCCACTGGAGGCCACGCGCAAATCCATGCACCAGATCAAGGGTGCGCTGGTCGGTATCGGCATGGTGCTGTCCGCGGTGTTCATTCCGATGGCCTTTTTTGGCGGTTCCGCCGGCATTATCTACCGCCAGTTTGCAGCCACCATCGTGATCGCCATGAGCCTCTCGGTGCTGACCGCGCTGATCTTCACCCCTGCGTTGTGCGCCACCTTCCTCAAAGCCCCCGAACCCGGTGCGCATCAGGAGAAGAAAGGCTTCTTCGGCTGGTTCAACCGTCTCTTCGATCGGGGCACCCAACGCTTCGAACGGGGTGTTGGCGGCATGTTGCATAGGCGCGGCCGCTATCTGCTGGTGTTTCTGCTGACCGTCGGTGGCACCGGCTGGCTATACACCCAGATACCCGGTGCCTTCCTGCCTGACGAGGACCAGAGCCTGCTGATGGTGGAAGTGCGCATGCCCGCCAACAGCTCGGCCGAGCGCACCGAAGCGGTGCTGACCGAGGTACGCAATTACATGCTGGAGGATGAACAGGTCATTGTCGATTCTGTGATGACCGTCAACGGCTTCAACTTCGCCGGCCGGGGCCAGAATTCGGGTATGGCCTTCGTCCAGCTCAAGGATTGGGCGGAACGCAGCGATTCCGGCCAGGACGTATTCAGCCTTGCCCAGCGCGCCCAGCAACGTTTTGCCCAGATCAAGGATGGCCAGGTACTGGTCTTCCCGCCACCGGCAATTCTGGAAATGGGTAACGCCATGGGCTTCAACTTCTATCTGCAGGATAATAGCGGGTTGGGGCACAACCAACTGATGGCCGCCCGGGATCAATTCCTGACGCTGGCCAACCAGGACCCGGTGCTGATGGCCGTACGCCCCAACGGCAAGGATGACGAACCGCAGTTCCGCGTCAATATCGACCGCGAGAAGGCCCGCGCCCACTCGCTGAGCATCGCCGCGATCAACGAAACCATGTCCGCCGCCTGGGGGTCGATGTACGTCAACGACTTCAACGACCAGGGCCGGGTAAAACGGGTCTATCTGCAAGGCAATATGGACTCGCGCCTGGCCCCCGAGGACTTCGACAAATGGTACGTGCGCAACCAGCAGGGCGAGATGATCCCGTTTGCCTCCTTCGCTACCGGCCAGTGGACCTACGGCTCGCCGAAGATGGAGCGCTACAACGGCATTTCCTCGGTGGAAATCCTCGGCCAGCCGGCGCCCGGCTACAGTACCGGCGATGCCATGCTGGCCATCGAGCGGATCATGCAGGAACTGCCACCGAGTATTGGCCTTGCCTATACCGGCCTGTCCTATGAGGAAATCCAGACCGGCGGCCAGGCACCGATGCTCTACGCGCTGACCGTGCTGATCGTATTTCTGTGCCTGGCCGCGCTGTATGAGAGCTGGTTGGTCCCGGTCGCGGTGATTCTGGTGGTACCGCTGGGCATCATTGGTGCGGTATCGGCCACATTGATGCGTGACCTGACCGCCGATGTGTACTTCCAGATCGGCCTGATGACTACCGTCGGCCTGACTGCGAAGAACGCCATCCTGATCGTCGAGTTTGCCAAGGACCTGTATGAAAACCAGGGCCGCAGTCTGGTGCAGGCCGCCATCGAAGCCTCTCGGCTGCGACTGCGTCCGATCCTGATGACGTCGCTGGCCTTCACCTGCGGGGTAATGCCCATGGCGCTGGCCAGCGGTGCCGGCCAGGGCAGTCAGCACTCGATCGCGACTGGCGTGGTCGGCGGGATGATCACCGCCACAGTACTGGTGGTGTTCTTCGTGCCGCTGTTCTTCGTGCTGGTGGTCAAGTTGTTTGAAGGCAAGAAAGGCAAAGCTGCTGTGGAAGATGCCAGCACCGCAGGAGACACGCTATGAAAATCCGCTATCTGACCCTGGCTGTCGCCCTCGGTTTGTCCGGCTGCAGCCTGATCCCTGAGTACCAGCAACCGGCCTCGCCGGTAGCCGATGGCTGGCCGCAAGGCGCAGCCTATGCCGGAGCGGAGCCCACCGCTGCTGGCGCGATGCCGCTGGATCGGCGCACGTTCTTTCAGAACCCGCAGTTGCAGCAACTGCTTGATCTGGCGCTGGAAAACAACCGCGACCTGCGCCAGGCCGCGCTGAATGTCGAGTCCTACCGGGCACTGTATCGCATCCAGCGCTCCGAACTGCTGCCCAGCATCGGCGTGGATGGCAGCGGCAACCGGCAACGGCTACCCAGTGACCTGTCGCCCTCTGGCGAGTCCGGCATCAACAGCCAGTACAGCGTCGGCCTCGGCACCAGTGCCTGGGAACTGGACTTGTTCGGGCGGATACGCAGCCTTCAAGGTGCTGCGCTGGAACGTTATCTGGCTACCGAAGAGGCACAGCGCAGCGTGCAGATTGCGCTGGTCAGCGACGTGGCCAGTGCCTGGCTGGCGTGGAATACCGACCACGCCCTGCTGGAGCTGACCCAAGCCACGCTGGACAGCTACCGCGAGAGCCTGGAGATGGTCGAAGCCAGCCATGCCGGTGGCATTGCCTCGGCACTGGATGTACGTCAGGCCCGCAGTCTGGTGGAACAGGCCCGGGTACAACTGGCGCTGTATACGCGCCAACTGGCCGAAGACCACAATGCCCTGCAGTTGCTGATGGGCACCAGCATCCCGTCGGAGTTGCTGCTGGGCACCGAGCTGGATGCACCCTTGCTGGCCGACCTGCCCGCTGGCCTGCCGGCGGATGTATTGCAGCAACGGCCGGACATCCGCGCTGCTGAGCATCAGCTGCGCGCCGCCAACGCCGATATCGGCGCAGCCCGCGCTGCGTTCTTTCCCAGCATCAGCCTGACCGCCTCCGCCGGTACCGCCAGCGCTGACCTGGATGGCCTGTTCGACGGCGGCTCCGGCGCCTGGAGCTTTATTCCGCAGATCAATATTCCAATCTTCACTGCGGGCCGGCTCAGAGCCAACCTGGAGTACAGCGAGATCCAGCGGGATATCAACGTTGCCCAGTATGAACAGAGCATTCAGACCGCCTTCCGTGAAGTGAGTGATGGACTGGCCGCACGGGGCACCTTTGATGAACAGCTGCAGGCGCAGAACGACCTGGTGGTGACCACCAGCGAGTATTACGAGCTGGCCCAGCAACGTTATGACGAGGGCGTCGACAACTATCTGGTAGTGCTCGATGCCCAGCGGGAGCTGTTCGCCTCGCAGCAACAGCAGCTTGCCTACCGCCTGCAACAGCTGACCAGCGAAGTGGCCCTGTATCGCGCCCTGGGTGGCGGCTGGCAATCCGCGGAGGCCCCGGCACCACAGACAACCAACAAGGAGACCTGATGAGCAAGCACTATAAACTGACCGCCCTGACCCTGGCAGCACTGGCGAGTACTGCCCTGGTCGTGGCTCCGATACACGCCGATGACAGCGACAATCACATTTCCGCCTCCGTCGGCGCTACCAGCCAGGGTGAAATGACCTGGCGCGCCAGCCTGTCCCACGACTGGGACAAGCACTGGTGGCAAAGCGACCGGGGCTACCTTACCGGGTACTGGGACACCGCTTACACCTATTGGGAGGGCAGCGACGCCTCGGGCGCGCACTCCCTGTCGTTCAGCCCGGTGCTGGTTTACCAGTTCAATGGCAACCGCGTGCGTCCATTTGTCGAGTTTGGTATCGGTGTATCCCTGTTCTCCTCGACCGATGTGGGCGAGCGTGACATGGGCTCGGCCTTCCACTTCGAAGACCGTCTCGGCGCCGGTGTGGTACTGCCGGGCGGCAGCCGCCTCGGCGTACGCGCTATCCACTACTCCAACGCCGGGATAAAACAGCCGAACGAAGGCATTGAAAGCTACGCGCTGTTCTACAGCCACGCGTTCTGATTATTTGATAAATATCGGCAGATCACAAAAAAGGCAGCCCACACCGGGGCTGCCTTTTTTATGCCGCTACCGCCCTATCCTTCTACGTCCACGCTCGGCAATTCAGTTACACTCAGCTGCGTTTTTTTGCGGACCCTTCTGCCATGTTTCACATCGCCCTGCTAGAACCGGAAATCCCGCCCAATACCGGCAACATCATCCGCCTGTGCGCCAACACCGGCTGTCAGCTGCATCTGATCGAACCGCTGGGCTTCGAGCTGGATGACAAGCGCCTGCGCCGAGCGGGACTGGATTATCACGAGTACGCACCGGTGCAGACCCATGCGGATCTGGCCAGTTGTCTGGCGAAGGTCCAACCCAATCGGGTGTTCGCCCTGAGCACCAAGGGTCGGCAGTGCTACAGCGAGGTCAGCTATCAGCCGGGGGACCTGTTTCTGTTCGGTCCGGAAAGCCGCGGGTTGCCCGCCGACATCCGCGACGCCCTGCCGCCCGAGCAGGTGCTGCGTATCCCCATGCATCCCGACAACCGCAGCTTGAATCTCTCCAACAGCGCTGCGGTGCTGGTCTATGAGGCCTGGCGGCAGCAGGGGTTTGCCGGCAGCCTTTAAGCTGGCCTGCAGCGCTATCGCGGCGAGGCGCCGCTCCCACACCCCGTCATTCTCGGCGAAGGCCGAGAATCCACCGACCCGCAGCGCCGGACTGAACAATGGATCCTCGGCCTTCGCCGAGGATGACGGTGAAAGGAACAATCGCTGTTCAGCGCGTCTTGATCACGATCTTGCCCACCGCCTGACGGGTAGTCAGGGTGGTCAGCGCTGCTTCGTACTGGTCCATCTCGAAGGTCTGGGATACCAACGGCTTGAGCTTGCCCTCGCTGTACCAGCGGAACAGCTGCTGGAAGTTCTCCAGGTTGGCCTGGGGTTCGCGGGTGGCGAAAGCGCCCCAGAACACACCGACCACCGCGGCGCCCTTGAGCAGGGCCAGGTTGACCGGCAGCTCGGGAATCCGGCCGCTGGCAAAGCCCACCACCAGCAAACGCCCGCGCCAGTTGATGCAGCGCATGGACTGGTCGAACAGATCGCCGCCCACCGGATCGTAGATCACGTCAGCGCCTTGGCCACCGGTCAGCGCCTTGACCTGCTCCTTGAGCTCACCTTCGCTGTAATTGATCAGCTCGTCGGCACCCGCCTGGCGGGCGACTTCCAGCTTTTCGTCGCTGGAGGCAGCGGCGATGACGCGGGCACCCATGGCCTTGCCGATTTCCACCGCCGCCAGGCCGACACCACCGGAGGCGCCGAGCACCAGCAGGGTTTCACCCGGCTGCAGGTTGCCGCGCTGGGTCAGGGCATGCATGGAGGTACCGTAGGTCATGCTGAAGCCGGCCGCGGTGACAAAGTCCATGTCATCGGGCATCGGCAGCACGTGGGTGCCGGCGGCGGCTACTTTTTCGGCAAAACTGCCGTAGCCGGTCAGCCCCATGACCCGGTCGCCCGGCTTCAGATGGGTAACCTGGCTGCCCACGCTGGAGACCACACCGGCAGCCTCACCGCCCGGCGAAAAGGGGAACGGCGGCTTGACCTGGTACTTGCCCTCGATGATCAGGGTATCGGGGAAATTGACGCCGGCGGCGTGGACATCGATGACAACCTGGTTGTCCTTGGCGACCGGATCGGCGGCTTCTTCCAGCGACAGTGTGCTGGCAGGTCCATAGGCTTTGCACAGTACGGCTTTCATGATGGCTCCTTGATTGAATTTTCCACAGTCTAGCCGCGCCAGCGGCAGTCGGGTCAATCACCATACTGGTGGTTGATCAGCTGGCATAAGACAACTGCCAGCCGCGGAAAATTCGATCAACCCGACTCATCACCGTTACTGGCTCAGATAACGCGCCACGTAGGTATCAAAGTCGATGCTGTCCGCCGCTTCCAGCTCGGCCTGATCGGCTACTGACTGCCGGGCGACGGCAGCTGCATCCTGCTGCTCGCGGTTATCCAGCGGGCGCGACAGGAAGTGTTCACGATGCGCTTCGGACTGCGCCAGGGCAAAGCGGAAGAAGCTGTTGTCATGTTCGCCAATCGCTTGCAGCACCCGCGCCGACGGCGTCAATGTGGCGTCCTGCAGCTTGGCGCGTTGTAGCTGCAGACTGTCGCTGTAGGCGCTGGTCTGCTGGGCGCTGTCCAACAGGCTGGCACAGGCCGCTATATTGTCCAGCAGATGCTCGCCCCACTCGATCAGACTGCATGGCTGCCCCTTGCGCGTCAGCTGCAGACCCGGTTCACGGCCACGCTTGACGGTGAGCGCAAAGTTCTCATTGCTCAACCGACATTCCTCTTCGGACATCGCCGGGCTCTCGGCCAGTACACAGAACAGCAGGAAACTGTCGAGGAAATGCGCCGTGCTCGGTTCGATACCCAGCGGCGCGAAAGGGTCGATATCCATGCAGCGCACTTCGACATATTCCACTCCGCGTGCTGCTAATGCATGCGTCGGTTTCTCACCGCTGCGGGTCACCCGCTTGGGGCGAATCGAGCTGTAGAATTCATTTTCGAGCTGCAGCAGATTGGTGTTCAGCTGCTGCCATTGGCCGTCCGCATCATGGGTGCCCAGCGCTGCATAGGGCGCATAGGGCAGACTGATGGCCTTCTGCATGCTGGCAATATAGCTTTCCAGACTGTTGTAGCAGACGCTCAGACCCGCCTGGGCATCGTTGTTGTAGCCCAGGTCACTCATCCGCAGGCTGGTGGCGTAGGGCAGATACAGACTCTTGTCGCCCAGCGGTTCCAGCTGATGATCGCGCCCCTGCAGGAAGCTCGCACACAGCGCCGGCGAAGCGCCGAACAGGTACATCAGCAGCCAGGCGTAACGGTGGAAGTTGCGGGTCAGCGCCACATAGCGCTCGGACTGATAGTCTTGTGGGCTACGCGCGTCCCCGTCTTGCTGGCGCAGCGCTTCCCACAGCTGCGGTGCCAGCGAGAAATTGTAGTGGATGCCGGCGATGCACTGCATCGGTTTGCCATAACGCACCGCCAGACCGCGCCGGTAGACATGCTTGAGCATGCCGACGTTGGAGTTGCCGTACCAGGCAATCGGGATATCCTGATCGCGTGCGGGCAAGGCACAGGGCATGGACTCGGTCCACAGCCGTTCCTCGCCCAGCTCGCCATAGGTGAAGCGGTGGGTGCTGTCGAGTCGCTGGAACAGCTCGTCAATATCCCGACACACCGGCGTGATCAGCTCGATCAGCGCTTCGGAGTAATCCGTGGTGATGGTCGGATGAGTCAGCGCCGAACCCAGTCCGGCGGGATGCGGCTGTTGTGACAGGACGCCACCCGCGTCGATGCGCAGGCTCTCCTTCTCGATCCCATGCATGCAGGCATTGAGGCTGTCGCGCAAGGACGGTTGCGCCAGCAGGTCGAGACGTTGGTTCAGCAATGGTGACAAGGGTGTCACTCCTCAAACAGTGAAAACAGCTGGCCCCGGTCAACCGGCGCCGCGTCGGCAATCGGCAGATTCAGATGCGCGCAAAGGTGCCCAGACATTTGGCCGCCAATGCACCGTCCTGCCAGACCTCGCCATCGACCACCATGGTGCGGGTACCGGCATGCATTACCTTCGCCCGGCATTCCAGCACGCCGCCGGTGATGGCGCGCGTGTAGTTGATCTTGCATTCAATGGTAGCGGTTGCCTCATGGGCGTCCAGCCGCGCATACACAGCCGCACCCATGGCCGAGTCCAGTAGCGAGAAAGTCACCCCACCATGCACGCGCCCACCGGCATTGAAATGTTGCGGACCGATCTCCAGGCGCATGCTGCAGCCGTCCTGATCCAGACTGATCAGCTCCAGGCCCAGCGTCTGGGTAAAGGCGCTCATGCGATTGTCGTGGATATCGTTCAGTTTCAGGTGGCTCATGATTATCGCTTCTTCAGATTCTTGGCATTGGCAAACAGGTTGGCAAACGTACCACCGGTCTCCGGCTTGGTGCCAGCATGGTTTTTATCCGCGCGTGGCTGGCGTGAGCGGTTGCGCTCGGTGGCCGGCGCACTGCTACGCCCTCCGGTCACCGCGCCGGGCTGGTCGGCCATGCGCATGGTCAGGCTGATGCGCTGACGTGGTATATCCACTTCCAACACCTTGACCTTGACGATATCGCCGGCCTTGACCACGTCACGCGGGTCCTTGACGAAGCTGTCGGCGAGCATGGAAATATGTACCAGACCGTCCTGATGCACGCCGATATCGACGAAGGCGCCGAAATTGGCCACGTTGCTGACCACGCCTTCCAGCACCATGCCGGGCTCCAGGTCGCTGATCTTCTCCACGCCTTCCTGAAACGCAGCGGCCTTGAACTCGGGACGCGGATCGCGACCGGGCTTATCCAGTTCGGCGATGATGTCGGTGATGGTCGGAATACCGAAGTGTTCGTCCGTGTAGCGCGCCGGCTCGACCGTGCGCAGGAAGCTCGAATCGCCGATCAGGCTGCGAATGTCGCGCCCGGTCTGCTCGGCGATGCGCTTGACCAGCGGATAGGCTTCCGGGTGCACCGCCGACGCATCCAGCGGGTTGCTGCCGTTCATCACGCGCAGAAAGCCTGCCGCCTGCTCGAAGGTCTTATCCCCCAGCCGGCTGACCTTGAGCAGCTCACGACGGCTGCCGAAGGCGCCATGCTGATCACGGTAATCGACAATATTGCGCGCAATAGTCGGATTCAGCCCCGAGACCCGCGTCAACAGCGGCGCCGAGGCCGTGTTCAGGTCCACGCCCACGGCGTTTACACAGTCTTCCACCACCGCATCCAGACTGCGCGCCAGCTTCAGCTGGGATACGTCATGCTGATACTGACCGACGCCAATGGCCTTGGGCTCGATCTTCACCAGCTCGGCCAGCGGGTCCTGCAGACGGCGCCCGATGGACACCGCCCCGCGGTAGGTCACATCCAGGTCCGGAAACTCTTTGGCTGCCAATTCCGACGCCGAGTACACCGAAGCACCGGCTTCGGAGACGGTGATCTTCTGCATTTTCAGTTCGGGGCAGAGCTTGAGCAGATCGCCGGCGAGCTTGTCGCTTTCCCGCGAGGCGGTGCCGTTGCCAATGGCGATCAAATTGACCTGATGCTTGCGACTCAGCGCAGCCAGCACCGCCAGCGACTGATCCCATTGATTGCGCGGGGCATGGGGAAAGATGGTGGCGGTATCCACCAGTTTGCCGGTGGCGTCGATCACTGCCAGCTTAACCCCGGTGCGCAGACCCGGGTCCATGGCCAGGGTGACACGCGGCCCAGCCGGCGCAGACAGCAGCAGATCCTTTAGATTACTGGCGAATACGCGAATGGCTTCGTCTTCCGCCGCTTCCCGCAGCTCGCCGAGCAGTTCGGTTTCCAGGTGCCCGGACAGCTTGACCCGCCAGGTCCAGCGCACCACCTCGCCCAGCCATTTATCCGCCGGCCGGCCCTGATCACGGATCTGCGTCGCCTCGGCGATCATGCCTTCGCAGGGATGGCTGGCGCTGGCCGGGGCGTCCGGCTCACCGAGTTCCAGGGCAATATTCAGCACCCCCTCGTTGCGCCCGCGCAGGATTGCCAGCGCCCGGTGCGAAGGTACGTTGCGCAGCGGCTCGTCGTATTCGAAGTAGTCACGGAACTTGGCGCCCTCCTGCTCCTTGCCCGCTACCAGTCGCGAGACCACGCGGCCGTCCTGACGCAATGCCTGGCGCAGGCGTTCGAGCAGCCGGGCATCCTCACTGAAGCGCTCCATGAGAATGTATTTGGCCCCATCCAGCGCCGCCTTGCTATCCGCCACACCCTTGTCGGCATCGATAAAATCGGCGGCCAACTGCTCGGGATCGATACCCGGATCGGCATAGAGTTGCTCGCCCAGTGGGCCGAGGCCGGCTTCCAGGGCGATCTGACCCTTGGTGCGGCGCTTGGGCTTGTACGGCAGATACAGATCTTCGAGACCGATCTTGGTCTCGGCCTGACGAATGTCACGCTCCAGCTCGGCGGTCAGCTTGCCTTGCTCGCTGATACTCGAAAGAATGCTCTGGCGCCGGTCTTCCAGCTCGCGCAGATAGCGCAGACGTTCCTCCAGATAGCGCAGCTGGGTATCATCCAGGCTGCCGGTCACTTCTTTCCGGTAGCGGGAGATGAAGGGCACGCTGGCGCCTTCGTCGAGCAGGGTGACGGTGGCGACGACCTGTTCCGGGCGCACTGCCAGTTCGGTGGCGATACGCGAGGCAATACTATCCATGGCTGGGTATCCACATCAGTTATCTCAGGCGCAGCAGTATAACCGAGTCGCCGCTGCGGTATGCAGCCTTGCCCCACAGGCTGCCCCCTCGATCAGGCCAGGCAACCGGAGAAACCTCTTGTAACAATGGCCAGCCCCCTGTACCACTGGCATCAGCGACAATATATTTCTTCAAAGATGATGGTGCCCGTATGAGCAATGAAGGCGAGAAAATTCTGATCGTGGATGACGACGCGCGTCTGCGTCGCCTGCTTGAACGCTTTCTCAGTGAGCAGGGCTATCGCGCCCGCGCCGTGGAAGACACCGCGCAGATGGACCGGCTACTGGATCGGGAGCTGTTTTCCCTGATCGTGCTGGATCTGATGCTGCCTGGTGAAGACGGCCTCAAGGCCTGCGCACGCCTGCGTGAGCAGGGCACCACCACGCCGATCATCATGCTGACCGCCAAGGGCGACGAAACCAGCCGCATACAGGGCCTGGAAATGGGCGCTGACGATTATCTGCCCAAGCCGTTCAACCCCCGCGAACTGGTGGCCCGGATCAAGGCCGTGCTGCGCCGTCAGGCACCGCAGATTCCCGGCGCGCCCTCGGCCAATGACAATGAAGTCACCTTTGGTGATTTTGTGCTCAGCCTGGCTACCCGCGAACTCAAGCGCGGCGACGAAGTGCACATGCTGACCTCGGGCGAGTTTTCCGTACTCAAGGCACTGGTGCATCATCCACGCGTACCGCTGACCCGGGACAAGCTCATGCAACTGGCCCGCGGCCGTGAGTGGGACGCGCTGGAACGCTCCATCGACGTGCAGATCTCGCGTTTGCGCCGCCTGCTCGAACCCGATCCATCCAAGCCGCGTTATATCCAGACTGTCTGGGGTGTCGGCTATGTCTTCGTTCCGGATGGCCAGCAACAGTGAAAGGCGGCCCCGGCTGGCACCCGCTGCTGCCGCGCAGCTTCTTTGCCCGCACCCTGTTGCTGGTACTGCTGGTCACGCTGTTCTCGAAGATCCTCACGCTGGTCTATCTGATGAGCAACGAGGACCTGCTGGTCGATCGCCAGTACAGCCACGGCAGCGCCATGCTGGTACATGCCTATTGGGCCAGCGGCCCTGAGGCCCGAGCGGACCTGGAGTCCATCACCGGATTGGAGCTGGTGCATGAGAGCCTGGTGCCTGCCGGCGAAATTCACTGGCCCTACTCCGGGGTGTTTACCAACCAACTGCGTGACGAGCTCGGTGACCGCACCCAGATCCGCGTGCAGACCCAGGAACAGCCGGCCATCTGGGTCCACCAACCCGGTTATGGCGATCAATGGTTGAAGGTACCGCTCTATGCCCACCCACTGCGCGGGCAGCGCATCTGGCTGGTGGTCAGTTGGCTGAGCCTGATCGGCATGCTCTCCACTGGCGCAGCCTGGGTTTTCGTGCGCCAGCTCAACCGCCCTCTGAAAACACTGGAGCGAGCCGCGCAACATATAGGTCAAGGCCACAGCGTGCGGCTGCTGGATACCAGCGGTCCGGCGGAAATAGCCGAGGTCTATCGCGCCTTCAACCAGATGGCGCAGGATGTGGAGCAGGCCAACAGCGACCGCGCGTTGCTGCTCGCCGGGGTGTCCCACGATCTACGCACGCCATTGACGCGCATGCGGTTGTCCACCGAGTTGATGTCGGATGTCGAGCCCGAGCTCACCGAAGGCATGATTCGCGATATCGAAGACATGGACGCGATTCTCGACCAGTTCATGGCCTATATCCGTGACGGCAGCGCCGAGCCCTGTGAGCCCTGTGATCTGAATGAACTGATTCGCGAAGTGGTGACCCCGGTGAATGCCAGTGAACAGCTGGTGCGCCAGTGTCTGGAGCCCGTTCCGGAGTTGCTCTTGCGCCGCCTGTCGATCAAGCGCCTGCTGACCAACCTGCTGGAAAATGCCCTCAATCATGGCGGCACCGGCGTGGAGATCAGCAGCCACCTGGAACCCAGCGCCATTCAACCCTGTGTGGTGGTCAGCGTGCTGGACCGTGGTCCGGGAATCGACCAGAGCGAGGGGGAAGATCTGTTCACCCCCTTCATCCGCGGCGACCGCGCCCGCTCTACCAAGGGCACCGGGCTGGGTCTGGCGATTGTCAAACGCATCGCCGACAGCCACGGCATCAGCGTGCAGTTGCTCAACCGCGCCGGCGGCGGCACCGAGGCGCGACTGTTGTTTCCGGTGCAGGTGTCCTGAGCGGGGAGCTATCGCTCAGCCGCGCAGCACGCCCGCCTGCTCCAGCGCCTGCTCGATGGCCGCCAGATCCGGAATCAGCAAGATGTCTGCTTCATCCGCCAGGCTCACCGGCTGACTGACGAACTCGCTGGCACTGCCGGCAGCTTCGATTTCCCCGCGCAGCACCTTCTTCGAGCGGGGAATACCGCGGATGCGCATGGCGATGAAGCTCAGGCTCGAACTGCCACCCACAGCATTGATGATCAGACTGCGTGGCGCTTGTGGCTGGTCCGCTGAGGACTGGCCCAACAACACCTCCGGGTCGATCAAGGGCACCCGCTGGTCACGCCAGAGCGTCCAGCCGAGAAACCATGCCGGCCCCTGAGCTGCCGGCTGGTGCAGGCGATAGCCGACCAGCTCCGCCACTGCCACGTTGGGCAGCAGCAATGGCTGTTCGGCCAGCGGGACAACCAGGCCATTGAGGCTTTCCAGTGCATCTGACATTGCGTGACTCCTGTTGATGTGCGCCGCGCATCAGGCGCTCGGCGGACGTTCCTGTTCAAGCCATTGGCTCAGAGCCGCGGCCAGTTCTTCAGGCGAACCCTCGCGGCTGCTGTGACCGGCCACCTGCACCGCCTGGGGCATGGTCGCGCAGGCGGCGCTGGCGGCGCTCTGTGTCCAGACCTCCCTGCCCTGTCGGCGCATGCGACCACAGGCCGCGACCCCATCTTCACCCATGCCACTGAAAATGATTGCACCGCAGCTCGGCGCGAAGGCATGGGACACCTCATCCAGCAGACCTTCAATTGCCGGCTGATAAGCTCCGGGCCAAGGGCTATCATGCAGCTGGACCTGTCCTTCCGGACCAAAACTCAAGGCTCGGCCAATCGGCGCCACCATCACCTCGCCATACTGCAATCGACTGCCCTCGACGCTGTTGCGAATCCGCCAGGCGTTCTGCCGCCCGAGTATATGGGGCAGCTGCTGTTCGAAACCCGCATCGATATGTTGTGCATAAACGAAGGCCACCGGCGCATCCGCCGACAGCGCATCGAGGAACCGCTTGACTGCCGCAGGTCCGCCGAGGGAAGCACCCAATAACCACACGCAACGTCGTGCTGCGGGCGCCGGGGGCGTAATCGATAGGGTCAGCACCGGCGGCAGCTGCAATGGCTCCCCGAGCAGCGCACTGAGCTTGCCGAGCAAGCGCCGCTGCCACCGCACATGATCCTCATGCTGGATGGGCGGTATCTCACCCGACCCCATCAACACCGGAACGGGACTGTATTCCAGCAACCAGTCGATCAGAGCGGACTCGTCCGCCATATCCAGCAACCACAGATCGGCTGCAACACCGGCCAACTCATCGACTTTCACGCCCATGGGGGCGGTCTCAAATACCACCCGATAGCCGAAACTCCGCACTGCCTGCGTCAACACCTGGCGATCGCGCTCGGAACTTACCAACAAGGCGACCGCCGGCGCTTCAGTCACGCAGATTGACCAGATTACCGATAACCTCCAGCAACTGAGGTTCCTGATAGGGCTTGCCGAGGTATTCATTCACCCCCAGGCTGCGTGCCCGCTCGCGGTGTTTCTCCCCGGTACGTGAGGTGATCATGACGATCGGCAGATCCTTCAGCCGCTCGTCGTGGCGCACCCGGGTAGCCACTTCGAAACCATCCATGCGCGGCATTTCGATATCCAGCAGCATGATGTCCGGCTGCACATCCTGCAGTCGGGCAATCGCGTCGACGCCATCCTTCGCGGTCACCACTTCCATACCGTGACGTTCGAGCAATCGGGTCGTTACCTTGCGCACGGTGATGGAATCGTCCACCACCATGACCAGCGTCGAACGCCGGGCCTGCGGCATTGCCGAGATCGCCCGTTCGGCGGCCAGCTGCTGCTGCGAATACAACGCCTGCTGCGCGCGAATGACCGCCAGCAGATCCAGAATCACCACCACGCGGCCATCCCCGAGAATGGTCGCTCCGGAAATACCGGGCACCACAGCAAACTGCTTGCCGAGACTCTTCACCACGATTTCCCGCGAGCCGGCCAAGGCATCGACCTGCACCGCGACACTGTGTTCGGTACCGCGCACCAGGATCACCGGCAGCGGCAGGCTGTGGCCAGCGAGTTTGGGCTGCTGACCCGTGACCAGCAGGTCGCCGAGATAGCGCAGGTCATAGTTCTTGCCGGCATATTCGAAGGCCGGTGCATCCGGGGAGTAATAGGCTTCCAGCTCATAGCCCGAGACCCGCACGATGCCTTCGATGGTATTCAGCGGTATGGCGTAGAGGTCTTTGCCGGAATACACCATCAGCGCCCGGTTCACCGATACGGTAAAGGGCAGGCGAATGAGGAAGCTGGTGCCGAGACCCGGCTCGGTAGACAGCGTCATGCTGCCACCCAGTTGCTTGATCTCGGCGTTGACCACATCCATGCCGACGCCCCGACCGGAGATCTGCGTCACCTGCTCGGCGGTACTGAAGCCCGCCTCGAGAATGAACTGCAACACCTCCTGGTCGGTCAGCCCTGCGTCGGCGTCCATCAGTCCGCGCTCAATCGCTTTGCTGCGCACCGCCTGCAAGTCGACACCACCGCCGTCGTCATGCAAGCGGATGACGATCTCGCTGCCTTCGCGGTGCACATCCAGACTGACTCTGCCCTCTTCCGGCTTGCCTTGGGCAGTCCGCAACGCTGGCAACTCGATGCCATGGTCGACCGCGTTGCGCAACATGTGCTCCAGCGGCCCCATCATGCGCTCCAGCACGCTGCGGTCCATCTCGCCTTCGGCATTGCCCACCACCAGACTGACCTGCTTGCCCAGCTCCGTGGACACCTGCCGCACCACTCGGCGCAGGCGTGGCAGCAAGCGTTCGAAGGGCACCATGCGCGTACGCATGAGGCCTTCCTGCAGCTCGGTATTAACGCGCGCCTGCTGCAGCAGCAGGGTTTCCGCATCACGGCTTCGGGTGGCCAGGGTTTCCTTCAGATCGAGCATGTCCGAGGCGGACTCGAACAAGGAGCGCGACAATTGCTGCAGCTGGGAATAACGGTCCATTTCCAGCGGGTCGAAGTCCTCGTAGCCCTGCTCTATTTCTTCCTGGTGGCGCGACAGGATCTGCGCCTGGGTTTCCATATCCAGACGCCGCAACTGGTCACGCACTCGTTCGATGGTGCTTTCCATATCGGTCAGCGTCTGGCTGATATCACTGACCTGCTGTTCAACCCGGCCACGGAAAATGGAGGTCTCACCGGCCAGGTTGACCAGCTCTTCAAGCAGCCCCGCAGGCACCTTGATGGTCTCCTGCATGCCCCCGCGACTGCCCGCGGTACGCGATGGGCCAGCCCCATCCATAGCCTGCTGCAGAATGGTGCGAATCTCTGCCAACGTCCGCTCCGGCGCTGCCGGTATCGGCAAGGGAGCCGCGGGTGCTACGGCCGGTAGCGTCCAGTCACTGCTGGGGAATAGCTGCCCACCAGCCAGCTGCTCGACGCTACTCTGCAGCTCGGCCAACATCGCACTCAGGCTGTCATCCTGACCGGGTTCCGATTGTTGCAAGGTTGTTTCCAGCAAACGCGCCTGTTCGGCCACGGCTTTGTGGCTGGCCAGGCGAGCGCTGCCCTTGAGCGTCTGGATACGATGCAGCAACTCATCCGCAGCCGCTGGCTCGGTTTCCCGGCGGGTCAGCAGATCGGCACAGGGCTGTAGCAACTCCCGAGCTTCTTCGATGAACATGCCGAGCATGCCCGAATCGGCTGCCAGAGCAATCGGCGGCTCTGGCATCGGCGCTTCGGCCGTTTCTGCTGCGAGTGGATCGGCAACTGCCTCGGTGGGCCATTGCGGCGGCCGATCCGGCTGCGCGCGGAAATCGCGAATCACCCGAATCAGTTGCATACCATCACTGATCGACCTATCCGCGACAATACCTTCGACCATCTCGGTCAGGCCGTCCTGACAGGCCAGCAGCAGCTCGGGCAATCCTTCCACCGGCGCAAAGCGCTGTGCCACCAGCCCGTCATAAAGGAATTCCAGCTCGTGGGTCAGATCACCCACCGGGCGAATTTCCGCCATGCGCGCGCCGCCCTTGAGCGTATGCAGGTCACGCAGCAGGGCATGCAGCGGCGCCTCATCACTGGTATCGGTCAGCCAATGCTGCAGACTGCTGGAGGACGTATCGAGAATTTCCTGGGCTTCTTCGAGGAAGATATCCACCAGCTCGGCATCGGTACCCACATCACTCAGGTTCCAGGTATTGGCTGACACCTCTGTACCGGTGCTTGCAACTGTCGCCACCGGCGCATTCTCGTTGCTTGCCTGAAATAGCGCCTGCAATGCGTTCAACTCATCTCTGGCAGGATGTACATGCTGGTGCGCCGCGACCTGATCCATCATGCCGATCAAGCGTTCATGACTCTGGGCCAGGCAGTCGGCAACCTCGGGGCTCAACAGCAGGCGTTGGCTGGCCAGGGCTGCATGCGCATCTTCAAGACCCTGGCAGAGCTCCTCGATGGGCATCAGCTCGACTTCTGCCGCCACCTCAGACAGTCCCCGCAGGGCCCGCGCCAGACCGGTATGATCAATAGCCGCGGCCGGGGACCACAGCGCCAGCTCGTCCGCCGCATCCAGCAGCAGGTCAACACCCTCGGTAAGGAAGATCGACAGCAGTACGGCATCAGACGAACCGTCCAGATCGGAACGACTGTTGTCGTGTTTCTGCATAGCGTCCTGATAGACCACATCCAGGCGCTGCAAGAAGGTCTCGGTGCCGGGAATGGTCTGGTCGGACGCTGCATCGACCCGTGCAAGCCACGTCTCGAGCAGGCTCACCGCATCGCGCAGCAGCTCGACCACAGCCTGATCGGCCGGGATCAGGTTGCCCTTGAAGTCCTTGGCCAGTTTTTCCAGCGGCGTCGCCAGTACCGCGATCGGCTGGATGCCGGCCATGTGTGCGCTGCCTTTGAGGGTATGCAAGGCGCGCTGCAAGGTATCGCTCAGCGGGTACGGCAGGCCGTTCTGATCACATATACCGATATAGCCGTTGATCTGCTCGATATGCGTCTGGGTTTCGGTGCGGAATATCTTCAGCAGCAGCGGGTCAAGCTCCGCCTGGACCGTCTCGGCAACCACTGTTTGCGCCTCGTCAGCCTCTTCTGTGACGGCAAGCACAACAGCTGGCGGCTCTTCTTCCAGCGGCTCCGACTGCTCCGGTTCACTGGCAACGACGGCTTCGCTCAGGTCATCCGGGAGATATGGCTGTTCGGTTTCGAACGACGGCTCGAATGCCATGGGCAATTCGTCAGCTTCCGGCAGCGGCACGATCTCGGTCTGCGCCTCGGGCAATACGGTATCCACAGGGTCCACAGCCGCCGATATCGGCTCTTCGGCCTCATCGAACGCGGGCAGGCTTGCGCCACGGGACAGGGCATCTGCCTGATCTGCCAGCCGCTCCACTTCAGGCAGCTGCTGCTGCCGACCGGCGGCAAAATCCTCCAGCAAGGCGGGTATCAAGGCGCGAACCGCATTGACGGTGGCAAATATCGGCTGGCTCAGAGGTACATTACCGTCGATTACCCGGTTGAGCATGTTTTCAACCGCCCAGGCCAGCTCGGCCAGCACTCCGGCACGCACCATGCGCCCGCTGCCCTTGAGAGTATGAAAACCGCGGCGCACCTCGGCGCGGGCTGCCGTATCCTGGGCATCCGCCTGCCATCTGGGCGTATGGTCGTCGAGCGTTTCCAGTACCTCACCGACTTCCTCGACGAAGATCTCCAGCAGCTCGGGATCGAGCTCGTCCTCATCCGGCTCATCCACCGCTACGCTGACAGCGTTCGCTGGAACCGCTGCCGCAGCTACTGCCGGCGTGGCATCAAGCACGCCGATAGCACCCGGCGCATAGCCGAGCAATGCCAGACGCTCCTCGGCCACCGCAAGAATACTGTCTCCACGATCCGCATTATCTTCAACCACCCGCTCCAGGTAGTAATCAATACTGGTGATCACATCGGCCAGAGCATCCAGCGCTTCCCAGTCGGGGACCTTGCGGTCACGAATCAGTTGCTGGCTCAGATACAGCCGGCAGGCAGCAACGGCGTCGGCGGCACGCGCCAATGGCAGCATGGCCAGTCCACCGCGCACACTGTTGAGCAATTCATCAACTGGCTGCAATTGGGTATGGTCCCACTGCCCGGCGATGAAAGCATTTACGGCTTCGCGCGTCTGCTCCAGCGCATTACGCGCTTCCAGCACCACTTGCTGCTGAATCTGCAGCAGATCCTGGGCACCAGCCAGCTGCCGTGGCTGGTCATCGTCTTCGCCGGGCGCGTCGGCCGAGCGATCCATATCCATGGCGAAGATACCGCGCATGCTGGCTTCGACATAGAGCACGCCACCGGCAATTTCCATCAATTGCGCATCACTTGGGGTGCTGTCAGCAGACGCCAGCGTCTCGACCCGCTTGATCTGTTCCTGCAATACCCGGCGCGGCTGACCGAGCCCCAACACCGCCAGTGTATCGGCAATGCGCTTCATCGCTGGTAGCAGACTCTCCAGCGCGTCCGGACGACGCTCGCTACTGCGGACAAACAGGTCCAGGCGCTCCTTGACCTGCAGCAGCTCCTCGTCCAGCGCCTGGACAACCGATTGCATGGTGCCACGGTCCGGGCCGACCATTCGACTGTCACTGGCCTGCGCCTGTCGCTCGGTATCGCTCCACAGGGGGTTCAACCGATAATGCTTTTTCAGTGCATCCAGGCGTGGACTGCTGCCGCTGCTCTTGGCTACATAGAACAACAGATTGCGTAGCAGCTCCGGCGCAGGTGCGCTATCGGCAATCGCAGCGGTTTCATCCTGCAATTGGCGCAGTTCGCGGTCGGCCTGACGCAACAGCTGGCGGATGGCCGCGCCGTTGTCGATGGAGCCTAATTCCAGACCTTCAGCGACTCCGGCGAAAATGCTCCACAGCTCGGCAAAACGGGTGCCTTGAAACAGGCCTTCCAGGCGCATGAAAACGCGGCCCAGCTGATGACTGCTGGCCGGTACGTTCTGTTCGCGAATGATGGCCGCGTGGGCAATCTGCATGGCCTGACGCAACTTGCGCAGCTGCCGCGCGACCTGCTCGCTGCCGAAGTCAACCTGCTGAGCATCGCCGGCATCCTTATCGGTATTCAGCTCGGGACTGAACAAGGCGTTTTCCGACAGCAATTTTTCACCGCGGGCGGTGCGCATGTCGTTGAGCAGCGGCAACAGCAGCAGCGGCAGATCACGTCGGCCACTCTGTACCCGGTCCAGGTAGGCGGGCATCTGCAGGATCGCCTGCATCAGCACTTCCAGCGCCTCGTTTTCACGGCGGCAGGTGCCATGCATCAAGGCCTGGGCGAGCTTTTCCATTTCTTCGGCCAGCAGCGCCGCGCCGTAGAACTCCACCATCTGCAATGTGCCATGAACCTGATGAATATAGGTCAGGCAAAAACGCAGGCGCGTCGTATCCTCGGGGTTTTCCACAAAGGTTTCCAGGGCGTGACGCGCTTGATTCAGCGTCTCGGAAATTTCGCCTTTGACCCAGTCGAGGGCGACATAATCATGCCGATCACCCATAGTCACTCCAGACATTCCATGCTGTCCCGACGCCGGTAAGCCTGTACCCGATCATCAGGTACCCGCTCCAGGAGGGAATTGTTCCAGTCCATTATTTCACCCGGTCCGATTACCAGTATGCCGCCCGGCGCCAACCGCATTGCCAATTGGTTGAGCAGGTCACGACGGCGCCAGCGTCGGAAGTAGATGAGCAAATTCTGGCAAAAAATGATATCCAGGTCCCGGATCGGAGCCTGGGCCAGTTCCAGGATATTCAGTCGAGTGAAGCACACTCGGTCGCGCAGCGCAGGCACTACCCGATATTGTCCATTGTGCAGGCGCTCCAGCCACTGTTCCCGCTCGCGTTCGCCCAGACCGCCCAGTCGGCGGTCTGGATAGCAGCCGTTGCGGGCCTGATCGAGGGCATGCTGGCTGATATCCGTCGCCCAGATGCCGTAATCACGCCGCTTCTGGCCACTCGCCACCAGTGACTGTTCCATGACGATGGCCAGGGAGTAGGCTTCTTCCCCGCTGGCACAACCGACACTCCAGAATTGCAGCGGTCGGTCGCTGACCGCTGACTGACGTTGTGCCAGAAACTGCGCCACACAATCGAAGGAGGCGCGATGTCGCATGAAGCTGGTCTCGCGCACCGTCAGCCATTCGACCAGTGCTGACCATTCCAACGCGCCGCTGATGCCCTCGGTAACATATTCGTAGTAGAGCTGGTAGTCGCGCATACCCAGCTCACGCATGCGCGCGCCGAGACTGGTCTGCAGATAGACCTGGCGCTGTTCGCTGACGCACACGCCCGTACGCGTTTCCAGCAGCGCCTGCCACTGACGGAACTGCGCTCCGTCCATGTCTGGCAACTGCTCCAATGACCAGTGTGGCGTTCTGTGCACTGTGCGACTCCCGCTGTGCTGTTATCGCGGCGGCATTCCAGCCGCCGCTGCGCTCAGCCCTGCTCAGGCAAGGTGAAGCCTTCCACCGACTGACGCATGCTGTCGGCCAGTTTGGCCAGCTCGCCAATACTGCGTGCGGTAGTGGTAGTACCTGCCGAGGTCTGCGAGGTAATTTCCTGGATGACGTTCATCGTATTGGAGATATGACCCGCCGAGGAGGCCTGCTGCCGCGCCGCGTTGGAGATGTTCTGGATCAACGCTGCCAGGCTGGTGGATACCTTCTCGATCTCTTCCAGGGCAACACCCGCGTCCTGGGTCAGGCGCGCACCGCTGACCACTTCGGAGGTGGTCTGCTCCATGGAGATAACCGCTTCGTTGGTGTCGGTCTGAATGGTTTTCACCAGCGCTTCGATCTGCTTGGTGGCACCCGAGGAACGTTCCGCCAGACGCTGTACTTCGTCGGCTACCACCGCAAAGCCCCGGCCTGCATCACCGGCCATGGAGGCCTGGATCGCAGCGTTCAGCGCGAGGATGTTGGTCTGGTCGGCAATGTCGTTGATCAGGCTCACGATATCACCGATCTCTTGGGACGATTCACCCAGACGCTTGATGCGCTTGGAGGTGTCCTGGATCTGCTCGCGAATGACGTCCATGCCGGAAATGGTGCTCTGCACCACTTCGTTACCCTTGTTGGCGATGGCTACCGAGCGTTCGGCTACCGCTGCCGATTCGGCGGCGTTGGCCGATACCTGGTCGATGGACACCGCCATTTCGTTGACCGCCGCCGAGGCACCGGCAATTTCCTGCGCCTGGTGTTCGGAGGCTTCGGCCAGATGCATCGCCGTACCCTGGGTTTCCTGCGCGGCAGAAGAAACCTGCAGGGCCGTGTGGTTGATCGTTTCCACCAGTGCGCGCAGCTGGTCGATGGAGAAGTTGATCGAATCGGCGATGGCCCCGGTGAAGTCCTCGGTCACCGTCGCTTCGGCAGTCAGGTCACCGTCGGCGAGGTCGGCGATTTCATCAAGCAGACGCAGAATCGCGGCCTGGTTACGTTCGTTGGTCGCAGCCGTCTCGGCCAGACGCTGGCGGGTTTCGCGGGTCATCTGCAAGCCGATCAGCAGAATGCTGCCCAGGGCGACGATGCCCAGGATATAACCCAGCAGGGTATTCACCCAGCGGGCCTCACTGCGCTGCTCGAACCCCTGGGACAGATCCGACACGTTGTCCAGCAACACCTGGGAATCGGTGAAGATGTCGTTCGCCGCCAGACGCACCTGATACAGCTCCGGAGAGGTCAGCAGGATCTGGTCCACCGAATCCGACACGAAGCTGAACAGGTCGGCGATTTCGTTGAGTCGGCTCACCGCGTCGGGATCGGTTACCTGACTGATGTTCATCACATCATTGCCTTGCAGCATGCCCTGCAGCACGCGTCCGAACAGGCCGGCGTCACGACCGAAGCTGTCCGCTGCCAATACCGCATCGGCGTCACCGGTCAATACCCGGTTCACCGACCCGAGAATCCGCTCGGCCAGCAGCGACTGCCGCTGGGCGACCGATACCTGGTCGGCCGTAGCGCCACTGTCGATCAGCACGTCTACCACGTCTTCGTATTCGATCTGCAGTTGCGGCACGGTATCGGACAGCGTCGCGGCTACCTCATGCAGAGACAGTACCGTGTTCTGGCTGTTCAGAATGGCATCGGCATTACCGCGCAGCTTGTCCCAGTCAGCTTGCACTCGCGACAGTGGCTCCTGCAACGTATCCGGGGTGGCCGGCAGGCCGGTTTCCTCGCGTCCATTGGCCAGGTAGCCCCAACGTTGCTCGAAATCGTTACGGGCTGCAAGCAGCAGACCGAAAGCTTCCGGGGTACCGGTAGCAGCTTCCGTCGCCGATTTGGAAATCTGCTGGGACAGCACTCGCAGTTCGCCGGAGTGACCGATGTATTCCGTATCGTAAGAACTCTGAACGTTCAGATATACGAAGTTGATGAACAGCAGAATCAACGACAGAATCAGTACCGCGAACAGGCCACTGATCGTACGATTGCTGCGCAAGGTTGACAGTATGTTGGTATCAAGCTTTTTCATTTTCTGGCCCCTACCTGGCCTACCGCATGCTTCTTATAGTCCTGAATTGCGTACCGGCAACACCGGCCCGCCCCGCCTCGATCAGATCGCTACATCAAGAAACGCCTGGTCGCGTGCCAATGCCCGGAAATTGAATATCATGGATATTCTCTCCCCGGTATAAGCACCCACCACAAATGGCCTGAGTTCCTTCGCGAGGTCAGGCACCGAGGTGGTAAAGCTGTCAACTGGGAAATGCTGCATGCCGAACAGCTCGTCGACCAACAGGCCGACAAACACCTCGTCACGGTCGAGCACCAGAACCCGGCGCTGTTTGCGCGGCGTGGTAGCAGGTGCGTCAAGGAAGTGGCTCAGATCGATGATCGGCAGCAGTCTGCCGCGCACGTTGGCAACCCCTCTGACCCAGGATTTGACCCGGGGCAGCGCGGTATAACGTGGCTCATGCAGAATTTCACTGATTTCGCCCATGGCTGCCACCATCGGTTGGCCAGCCAGGCGGAAGCCGATACCGCTCCATGTCTCGGCCACGGCCTGCTGTGCCGGCAGCCCGGCAGCGCGCTGGCGACAGCGGGTCGCCAACTGCTGGAGAAGATCGAAAGGATGTGTTGTGTCTGACATACCGTCCCTGTTGTCATGTACCGGTGAAGCGGATGCTGTCAGGTCTCGAGCACCGCTTTCACCGTGCGAATCAGGATGGCTTCCTCGACCGGCTTGGTGAGGTAATCCTTGGCCCCCTGGCGCTTGCCCCAGACCTTGTCGGTTTCCTGATCTTTGGTGGTCACTATGATCACCGGAATATTCGTGGTTTCCGGATCCTTGGTCAATTGGCGGGTGGCCTGAAAGCCGTTGAGTCCCGGCATGACGATATCCATCAATACGGCATCAGGTTTTTCCTGACGCGCCAGGGCCACACCATCGGCGCCATTTTCCGCCTTGAGCACTTCAAAACCGTGTTTTTCCAACATGCCGGTGAGCTTGTACAACTCGGTCGGCGAATCATCAACTACTAGAATACGAGCCATTTATCCCCCTGGATATTCAAATTGAGTCGGCGAGCTGTCAGGTGCCCGTTGCGCCGGTCATCTTTTTTTCCGACTGCGGAACGTGGGCCTGGATAGCGCCCAGCAGCTCTTCCTTGCTGAATGGCTTGGTCAGGTACTGATCAGAGCCCACGATACGGCCCTTGGCCTTGTCAAACAGACCGTCCTTGCTAGACAGCATGATTACCGGCGTGGCACGGAACGCAGTGTTGTTCTTGATCAGCGCGCAGGTCTGATACCCATCAAGGCGGGGCATCATGATGTCGACAAAGATGATATCGGGGTGGTTGTCAGCGATCTTAGCCAGGGCATCAAAGCCGTCGACGGCAGTAATGACGTTGCAGCCGACCTTCTTCAGCAGCGTTTCCGCGGTGCGTCGAATAGTCTTGCTGTCATCAATCACCATGACTTTCAGGCTCTCGAAATTTTCTTCCATAAACACAGCCCTTGTTATAAACGACGTCAATTGCAAGGTGGTCTGGTTCCCGGCTGAGACCGGCCAATTCCATTTCCGGCTACTTTTAACATAGATTTGTCAGGCAATCCATAAACCCTTCTCAAACCTGAGACATACTGCAAGTAAGGCCTGTTGAGCCAATCCGGAATCAGCATGGCCGCAGCAGCAGACCCGATCTTGCATCCCGGCCTGAGCAAATTTGGTAGACTGGCGCTACTTCTCAATCACCACAGCGACCCTAACCATGAGCATTCGTATTGGCATCGTCATGGATCCGATCAGCGCGATCCACTACAAGAAGGACAGCTCCCTGGCCATGCTTCTGGCCGCACAGCAGCGCGACTGGGAACTGCATTACATGGAACCACAGGATCTGTATCTGCAAGATGGCAAGGCCATGGCCTGCAGCCGTCCGCTTGAGGTGTTCGCAGACCCGCAGCGCTGGTATCAGCTCGGCGACATGCGACAGGGTCCGCTCGATCAACTCGACGTGGTGCTGATGCGCAAGGATCCGCCATTCGACAATGAGTTCCTCTACGCCACGCATATTCTCGAAGCCGCCGAGCGTGCCGGCGTGCTGGTGGTGAACCGTCCGGCCAGCCTGCGTGACTGCAACGAAAAACTCTTCGCCACCCAGTTCCCGCAGTGCTGCCCGCCGAATACAGTGTCACGCCGCGTCGATGTATTGCGTGCGTTCATCAACGAACATCGTGATGTGATTCTCAAACCGCTGGACGGCATGGGCGGCTCGATGATCTTCCGCGTTCGCCAGGACGATCCCAACATCAGTGTCATTATCGAGACACTGACCGAACATGGTCAGCAACAGATCATGGCCCAGCGTTACCTGCCCGAGATCAAGGAGGGTGACAAGCGCATCCTGATGCTGAACGGCGAACCTGTGCCCTATTGTCTGGCGCGTATTCCGCAGGCCGGCGAAACCCGTGGCAACCTGGCCGCTGGCGGTCGTGGCGAAGCGCGTCCGCTGACCGAACGCGACCGCTGGATTGCCGCCGAGATTGGCCCTGAATTACGTCGTCGCGGCCTGCTGTTCGTCGGCCTGGATGTGATCGGCGATTACCTCACAGAAATCAACGTCACCAGCCCGACCTGCATTCGTGAGATCGATGCGGCCTATGACACCGATATCGGCAACAAGCTGATGGATGTCATTGCCCAACAACTCAAAGCGCGAGCCGGTGCGTAGACTTTTTTGCTCGACAGGGGCAGACTGCGCTGCAGTACGCCCCAAAGCCTATGGATAGCATGAATACAGCAGCAGCGACGCCGCCTTCACCCGCTCAACCGGCTGCCCAGCCGGCCGCCCCGAGCATCGAGCCCAGGGACCGCCTCGGATTCACCCTGTTCCTGGCGGCTATTCTGCACGCCCTGGTCATTCTCGGTATCACCTTCGATCTGCCCAGCCCCAGCGAACTGTCCCGAACTCTGGAAATCACGCTGGCCAGCCAGCCGTCCGAGACCAAGCCGGAGAACGCCGACTACCTGGCGCAATTCGATCAGGAAGGCAGCGGCAGTCTGGATGACAAGGCTGCGCCCAGCACGCCGGAAGAAGCCGTGTTTCAGGACAGCGAGATAAAGCCGGTGTCCCCGGCGGAACCGGTTGCCCCGCCACCGGCTCCCAAAGCGCCGGAAAAGATCGTCACCACCACCGCACCCGCGCCTGACCGCGCAGTTCGCACACCGCCGCAGCCGGACCCGCTGGACGCACCCAGGACCCGCCAGCGCTTTGACATGTCCACTCTGTCCCAGGATATCGCCAGCCTGGAAGCCCAGCTTGCCGAAGAGCGGCAACAGTACGCCAAGCGTCCGCGCGTGCATCGGATCAATGCCGCCTCCACGATGCGTGACAAGGGCGCCTACTACAAGGACGCCTGGCGCCGCAAGGTAGAACGCGTCGGCAACCAGAACTATCCCGCCGAAGCTCGCAGCCAGGGCATCTACGGCGGCCTGCGGCTGCTGGTGGCAATCAATCGTGACGGCTCCCTGCGGGATGTGCAGATACTCGAATCATCCGGGCACCAGGTGCTCGATAACGCCGCCTTGCGTATCGTCCGCCTGGCCGCACCTTATGCTCCATTTACCGGCGAGCTGATGGATATCGACGTGCTGGAGATCATCCGCACCTGGCGCTTCGAACCCGGCGATCGGATATCCAGCTTCTGAGGTAGTGCAGGCTGGTTTTTCCTGGGTGCTCTTGCCCTCGACGTCCGGGCGCCCAATACTATGCGGCATGACCCAGACATTACCGACCTATCTGAAACATCATTTCCTGATCGCCATGCCGCACATGGAAGATCCGCGTTTCGCCCACAGTGTGATCTACCTGTGCGAGCATAACGAGGACGGCGCCATGGGACTGGTAATCAATCAACCCAGCGGCCTGAATCTCGGCGACGTGCTGGAACAGACCGCACCGGACGTGAGCGTACCCTTTGAGATTGGCAGCCGCGTGGTTTTCAGCGGCGGACCGGTACAGGCCGAGCGCGGTTTCGTGTTGCACCGCGGCCCCCAGCAATGGGAGTCGAGCCTGGATCTAGGCCCGCTGCAGCTAACTACCTCGCGGGATATTCTGGTGGACATGTCCAGCGGCAGCGGGCCCACCGAAGTCTTCGTCGCACTGGGCTATGCCAGCTGGGACGCCGGCCAGCTGGATCAGGAGCTGGCTGACAACGTCTGGCTCAACTGTCCCGCCGACTATCAGATCCTCTTCGAGCTGGCGGCCGAGCAGCGCCTGGACGCAGCCGCGCGCCATCTCGGCGTTGATCTGAATCTGCTCAGCAGCCAGGCGGGTCACGCCTGATGCCAGCATCTGCGCAACGCGTGCTCGGCTTCGATTACGGCACCCGACAGATCGGTGTCGCGGTCGGCCAGACACTCACCGGCAATGCCCGGCCGCTTAAGGAGCTGCGCGCCCGCGATGGCATTCCCGACTGGGAGCAGATCGCCGCGCTGCTGCGCGAGTGGCAACCCGACGCGCTGGTGGTGGGTCTTCCACTGAACATGGATGGCACGCCCAGCGAGATGAGCGCCAGAGCTGAGAAGTTCTCCCGTCGTCTGCACGGACGTTTTCAGATACCGGTGCACTGTGTGGACGAACGCCTGTCCACCTTCGAAGCCAAACAAACCCTGCGTGAGACTGGTCGCGGCACACCCTCCAGCTACCGCGACAACCCGGTCGACAGCCTGGCCGCTGCGCTATTATTGGAAACCTGGCTGGCCAGCCAAAAGGAGCATGAATGAGCGAACTGCCTGAAATCGGCCCATTGCTGCAACGCATGGGTCAGGAACTGGTTGCCTGGCTGGACCGCACCCAACGGACTGACCCGGCCATTGTCGGTATCCATACCGGCGGCGTCTGGGTCGCTGAACAACTGCGTGATCAATGGTTGCCGGAGGCGCCCCTGGGTACGCTGGATATCGCCTTCTATCGTGACGACTTCGCCCAGATCGGCCTGCAACAGGGCGTGCGCCCGTCGGAGCTGCCGTTCAGCGTCGACGATCGCCATTTGATTCTGGTAGATGACGTGCTGATGACCGGCCGCACCATTCGCGCCGCCCTCAACGAGCTGTTCGACTACGGCCGACCCGCCTCGGTGACCCTGGTCACGCTGGTGGATATCGAGGCCCGTGAGTTGCCGATCCGCGCCGACATTCTCGGTGCCAGCCTGACTCTGCCGCCGGGCCAGCGGGTAAAACTGGCCGGCCCCGAGCCACTGCACCTGACCCTGACCACCGTCGCCAAGCCATGAGAGCCCAATGAGCCAGAAATCCAGCCAACTGCAACTCAATGAACAGGGCCAGCTACGCCACTTTCTCGGGATCGACGGTTTATCCCGGGAACTGCTGACCGAAATTCTGGATACTGCCGACTCCTTCCTCGAAGTCGGCGAGCGTGCCATCAAGAAGGTGCCTTTGCTGCGCGGCAAGACCGTGTGCAACGTGTTCTTCGAGAATTCCACGCGTACCCGCAGCACCTTCGAGCTGGCCGCCAAGCGGCTGTCCGCCGATGTACTCAACCTCGATGTGCAGACTTCCTCGACCAGCAAGGGTGAAACCCTGTACGACACCCTGCGCAACCTCGAGGCCATGGCCGCTGACATGTTCGTGGTACGTCACGGTGACTCCGGCGCGGCCCATTTCATCGCACGCAATGTCTGCCCGGATGTGGCCATCATCAATGCCGGCGACGGCAACCACGCCCATCCGACCCAGGCAATGCTCGACATGCTGACCATCCGCCGACATAAGGGTGGATTCGAGCAGCTTTCAGTAGCGATCGTCGGCGATATTCTGCATTCACGGGTGGCACGCTCGAACATGGAAGCACTGCGCATTCTCGGCTGCCCGGATATCCGCATCATTGCCCCGCGCACCCTGCTTCCGGTGGGGATAGAGCAGTATGGCGTGCGGGTATTCAATGATCTGCGCGTTGGCCTGCGTGATGTCGATGTGGTGATCATGCTGCGGCTGCAGAAGGAGCGCATGCAGAGTGGCCTGCTGCCCAGCGAGGGCGAGTTCTACCGCCAATATGGCCTGACCCGCGACAGCCTGGCGTTGGCCAAGCCCAACGCACTGGTCATGCACCCCGGCCCGATCAACCGCGGTGTGGAAATCGAATCGGCGGTGGCCGACGGCCCGCAGTCGGTAATCCTCAATCAGGTGACCTACGGTATCGCCGTGCGCATGGCGGTCATGTCCATGGCCATGGCCGGACAGACCACCCAGCGCCAGTCCAGTCAGGGAGGGCAATGAACATGCGTATCACCATTCAGGGCGCCCGGGTCATCGACCCGGCCAGCCAGTTCGATGAAATCACCGATCTGCATATCGATGCGGGTCAGATCCGGGCGCTGGGTCAGGCCCCCGAAGGTTTTATCGCCACCCAGACCATCGATGCACGCGGTCTGATCGCCTGTCCCGGCCTGGTCGACCTGAACGTCAGTCTGCGCGAGCCGGGCTTCGGCCGCAAGGGCAGCATTGCCAGCGAAACCCGCGCGGCTGCCGTTGGCGGTGTCACCAGCCTGTGCTGTCCGCCGAACAGCCGCCCGGTACTGGATACCCCGGCCGTGGCAGAACTCATTCTGGACAGGACCGAGCGCGCCGGACAGGCCCGCGTGTTCCCCATCGGCGCCCTGACCCGGGGGCTGGATGGCGAACACCTGAGCGAATTGGTGGCGCTGCGTGACGCCGGCTGCGTGGCCTTTACCCAAGGTCTGGCCCCGATGAAAAGCAACCGCATTCTGCGCCGCGCGCTGGAATACGCAGCCGGTTTCGACCTGCCGGTGATCTTCACCCCGCTGGACCCGGCCCTGGCCGAAGGTGGCGTCGCCCATGAGGGACCGACCGCGGCGCGACTGGGCCTGATCGGGATTCCCGAAAGTGCCGAAACCGTAGCCCTGGCGCGGGACCTGCTGCTGATCGAGCAGACCGGTGTGCGCGCCCATTTCACTGGTCTGAGCAGCGCCCGCGCGATCGACATGCTGGCCGATGCCCAGGCGCGAGGTTTGCCGGTCACTGCGGATGTGGCCATGTATCAGCTGTTGTTATGTGACGAGGACCTGGACGGCTATTCGAGCCTGGTTCATGTGATGCCGCCGCTGCGCAGCAGCACCGACCGACGGGCGCTGCGCCAGGCGGTGCAGGGCGGCGTGATCCAGGCCATCGCCTCCCACCACCAGCCCCATGAGCCGGAAGCCAAGCGGGTACCCTTCGCCGCCTCGGCGCCGGGCATCAGCAGTGTGGAAATCATGTTGCCACTGGCACTGACCATGGTCGCGGACGGATTGCTCGAACTACCGGCCTTGCTGGCGCGGCTGACCTGCGGCCCGGCCGATATCTTTGGCCTGCCGGCCGGCCGGATTGCCGAAGGCGCCAGCGCCGACATCACCCTGTTCGACCCGGCGGTGACCAGCGAGATTGGCCAGCACTGGGTGTCCAAGGGTGCCAACTGCCCATTCACCGGCCAGAGCGCACCGGGTGCGGTAACCCACACCCTGTGCAATGGTCAACTGGTATTCCAGGCCTGAGGATAAACCCCCATGGCAGCATTCGGTCTGCGCGGCAAGTCCCTGCTGGCTCTTCTACTGGCGTGCCTGCTGGCCTTGCTGCCGGCCGGACTGATCGGCTGGCAGCTCGTGCAGAAAGTGCACGGGCATTTCGCTCAGGCTTTCGCCAGCAATGTCACCGAGCTCAATCGCGAGAAAATCTATGCACCGATCTCCCGTGAACTGGCTCTGGCGCTGCGTCTCGCGCGCTCGGAGATCACTCGCCAGTGGCTGCTTGATGAGCAAGACCCGGACAAGCGGGAGCTGTTCTTCCTCGAGGCCGAAGGCTACCGCCGGGACTTCCGCGACCATGCCTATTTCATAGCACCTCTGAACTCGCTCAATTACTACTTCAACAGCGATGCGCAAACCTTCAGCACGCAACCGCGCTACCGGATTGACACCGATGACCCGGCCAACGCCTGGTTCAGCTCCTCCTTGGCGACCACTGACAACTACAACCTGAATGTCGATCACAACTGGCAACTTAACACCACGCGTTTGTGGCTGAATATTCTGGTGCGTGATGCCAACGGCAAACCTCTGGCACTGGCCGGCTCGGGACTGGATCTGTCGAATTTCATCGCTGAATTCATTGCCAGCGAGCAGCCGGGCGTCACGCCGATGATCCTGGATCGCAATGGCGCGATCCAGGCGCATCAGGACCGTTCGCTGATCGCACTCAATTCCGGAGCCAACCATCAGGCGCAGCCAGCCACCATGCTGCCTGCCCTGGTCGGTACCGCTGCAGCAGCGGCCGACCTGCAAGAGCTATTGGCACAAGCCGCAGCCACTCCCGGTAGCCTGCATCTGCTGACCCTGCCGCTGCAGGGCCGCGAACAGTTGTTGGCCGTGACCTATGTGCCGGAGCTGAACTGGTACATTGCCAATGCCATCGACCTGAGCACCGCCAACATCCTCGGCAGTCAGTGGTTGTGGCCGCTGATGCTGATGCTGGTGCTGATGTTGCTGGCGGTGACCCTGATCTTCGCTGCGGGGATCGAGCGGCTGGTGCTGCGCCCGCTCACCCAACTGCGCCATAGCGCCCAGGCGCTGGCGGCAGGCCATTATGAGGTACGTCTGCCCAGCACCCGTAACGACGAAATCGGTGAACTGAGCGATGCCTTCGCTGTGATGGTGGACAAGGTGCACAGTCATACCCGAGAACTGGAAAGCCGGGTCCAGGAACGCACCCACGAGCTGCAACAGGCCAACCGCGAGATGGCCAGCGCGCACCAGAAGATCCGTGATTCCATTGACTATGCAAGCCTTATCCAGCGCTCCATCCTGCCGGATCGCCCATTGCTGGAAAACCTCGGTGACGGCCACGCGATACTCTGGCGGCCGCGTGACGTGGTCGGCGGCGACTTCTATATTTTTCGCGAGCTGGACGAACAGAAATACCTGCTTGGGGTGGTCGACTGCGCGGGGCATGGTGTGCCCGGCGCGCTGATGACCATGCTGGCGCACGCCGCGCTGGACCAGGCAATCAGTGATTGCCCGGCTATCGACCCGGCAGCCATACTGCAGCGCACCGACGAGATCCTGCGCGGCATGCTCAGCGATACTCCGCAATTCCGTTCGCTGGCCACCAGCATGGATGCCGGTCTGGTGTACGTCGACAGGCGAGCGCGCCAGCTATACTTCTCCGGAGCCAAGATAAGTCTCTATTACAGTGATGGCGAACAGATCGAGTACGTAGCCGGCGGACGTCGCGCCCTGGCTGACAAGCGGGTCGGCGAATATCACAACATGCAGGTGGCGCTGCGATCGACCCAGACCTTCTATCTGTCCACTGATGGCTTTCTCGATCAGGCCGGCGGCGATCAGGGCTTCGGTTTCGGCAACCGCCGTTTCGCCGACATGCTGCGTGAACATGCGCAGTTGCCATTGGCCGAACAGAAGCATATCTTCAGCAGCACCCTGGCCCGGTATCAGGGCGATCATCAGCAACGCGACGATATCACCATGCTACTTTTCCGCTTCGACTGAAGCGCCGCCATCAGGAGCCACCCAGCCCATGCTCGATCTTTATGCCATGCGCAAGCAGTTCAGCCAGCAACAGATCATGCTGTGTTTCAATGGCCCGATTTCCCGCAGCCTGCTGGAGGAAATCGGCAATGCTCTGCGTAATTACCTCGCGGCGGACCATGCTCATCCATCGGCGTCCATGGATGTATTCGCGGCATATATCGAAATGACCCAGAATATTCGCCATTACATGACCCAGCGTGACTGGAGCGAACAGGACGCCAGCGCCACTGTGGTGGTGTCACGCGATACCGAAGGTCGCTATGTGGTGTCGGCAGGCAACCTGGTCGAGCAGGCCGATGGTGAGAAGCTGGTCAACAACATCAATGCACTGACCGGGCTGAGCAAAAGCGAACTCAAGAGTCTGTACAAGGAGCAGCTGCGCCGGCCGCGCGGACAGGAATCGTCCACCGGCGCGGGCCTGGGTCTGATCGACATCGCACGCAAGTCGTCGGCACCACTGCAAGCCTCACTTCTCCCCGCTGAGGCGGACCGCGCCTTCTTCAGCCTGCGCGCTGTCATCTGAATCGAGTGACTACAACATGATTGATCTGCACATCCCCGCAACCCAGTCCTCCCCGGAAATCCACACCGAACATGCGCAAGGCCGGCTGGTGCTGCGGGGCGACTCCTATCCGGAAAACGCCTACGAGCTGTTCAACCAGATCTTCGAATGGATCGAGAGCTTCCTGGCCGAACAGCTGCCCCGGCCCCTGCAGCTGGAGTTGCATCTGCTTTATCTGAACACCAGCAGCATCAAGGCCATGATGGAAATCTTCGACCTGCTGCAGGAGGCCCATGACCGCCAGCACCCGGTCAGCGTCCGCTGGTTCTACGATGCCTCCAATGAGCGAGTCGCCGAGCTGGCCGAGGAGTTCAAGGAGGACTGCAGCTTTTCCTTCGATATTCTTGCCACGGCGCGGAGTGCATCGTGACCACTGACGGGGACGATCTGGAAAAGCGCCTGGTCGGGCTTTTGCAGGAGACCGGGCAGGATAATGTACTGCATCAGCCGCTGGCAGAGCTGTGGCAGACCCATCAGGACCTCGTCTACCGGCTGGAACGCATCACGCGGATTTCCGATGCATATCAAAGCCTGGCCAAGGAACGCGAGATGAGCCTGGTCAGCCGCGTTGACAAGCAATTGCGCCAGCTGGAAAAAATAGTACGTATTTCCGATCGCTATCAACACATGATGCACGACCTGAATATCGCCCTGCAGGAAGCGGCCAGTCATGATGTCCTTACCGGCCTGCCCAACCGGCGCCTGTTGACCGATCGTCTGCGCGAAGCCAGCGAACGGTACCGGCGCTACGGCCGCCCGTTCAGCCTGGCAATGATTGATATCGATCATTTCAAGAGCGTCAATGATCGTTTCGGCCATGAAACCGGCGATAACGTGATTATCGAAGTAGCAAGGGTGCTGGATGCCGAAGTGCGCGAGGAGGACACCTGCGGGCGCTGGGGTGGAGAGGAGTTTCTGCTGTTGTTGCCTGAGACCGAGGCACCAGCTGCCGGTCTGCTGGGCGAACGCCTGCGTCAGGCCATCGAGCGACTTACCATACGTCACAAGGACGAATCCATTCATATCACGGCGAGCATCGGTATCGCCGCTCACGGTGACGCAAGCAGCTATTCCGAAACCATCAATCATGCTGATAATGCGCTGTTGCAGGCCAAGCGCGCCGGACGCAATCAGTGCGTGACCACCGCTTCCGCTCAAGCCATACCCTTCTGAGCGAAGCGCCTGACTCAGCGTCGGAACTGATCCTCTTCATAACTCTGGATGGATAACGAGTCCTCTGCCCCCATCAGATGCTTGCCATCGGTCTCCGATCCCAGCTTGATCAGCAGGCGCAGATCGTTGGCTGAATCGGCATGGGCCAGTGCATCCTCATAGGTGATTTCGCCCTGGCTGTACAACTTGTACAGCGCCTGGTCGAAGGTCTGCATGCCCACTTCATTGGAACGCGCCATCAGTGGCTTGAGCTCATGCACCTCGCCCTTGCGGATCATGTCGGCGGCAAGCGGCGTATTCAACAGCACTTCGATGGCGGCGCGGCGGCCTTTGCCGTCCGGGGTCGGAATCAATTGCTGGGCGACAATCGCCTTGAGGTTGAGTGACAGGTCCATCCACACCTGCTGATGCATTTCAGTGGGGAAGAAATGGATGATACGATCCAGCGCCTGGTTGGCGTTGTTGGCGTGCAGCGTGGCCAGACACAGATGCCCGGTTTCGGCAAAAGCCACCGCGTGGTCCATGGTCTCGCGGGTTCGCACCTCACCGATAAGGATCACGTCCGGAGCCTGGCGCAGGGTGTTCTTCAAGGCAATTTCGAAGGTATCGGTATCGATACCGACTTCACGCTGGGTGACGATGCAGTTCTGGTGCTGATGAATGAACTCGATCGGATCTTCGATGGAAATGATGTGGCCGCTGGAGTTCTTGTTGCGGTAGCCGATCATCGATGCCAGCGAGGTCGACTTGCCGGTGCCGGTGGCGCCGACGAAGATCACCAGACCACGCTTGGTCATCGCCAGTTGCTTGAGAATCTCCGGCAGGCGCAGCTCTTCCATGGTCGGGATGTTCACTTCGATGCGGCGCAGCACCATGCCCACCAGATTGCGCTGATAGAAGGCGCTGACGCGGAAGCGACCGATACCTCGCGCGCTGATGGCGAAGTTGCATTCCTTCTTCTCGGCGAACTCGCGGCGCTGGGCCTCGGACATCACGCCCAGCACGGTTTCCCGGGTCTGTTCGGGGGACAGCGGCGTTTTGGTCACCGGCAGAATCTTGCCGTGCACCTTCATGCTCGGCGCAACGCCGGCGGTGATGAACAGGTCGGAAGCGCCCTTCTCGACCATCAGTCGCAGCAGTTTTTCGAACTCCATAGTGCCCTCGTCTCGGGGCGCAGTCCCGCGCCCGTCATTCTGTCTGTCAGAGGCTTTCGCCTATCTTGGCTTTCTCACGTGCGGCTTCTCGGGTCACCAGACCGCGCGTTACCAAGCCCTTGAGACACATATCCAGCGTCTGCATTCCAATATTGCCGCCGGTCTGGATCGCCGAATACATCTGCGCCACCTTGTCCTCACGGATCAGGTTGCGGATTGCCGGCGTGCCTATCATGATTTCGTGCGCCGCCACCCGGCCACCACCGATCTTCTTCAACAGTGTCTGGGAGATGACCGCCTGCAGGGACTCGGACAGCATCGAGCGGACCATGGCCTTCTCTTCGCCGGGAAAAACATCAACCACCCGGTCGATGGTCTTGGCCGCAGAGGTGGTGTGCAGGGTGCCGAATACCAGGTGACCGGTCTCCGCAGCGGTCAACGCCAGGCGGATGGTTTCCAGGTCACGCAGCTCACCTACCAGAATGATGTCCGGATCTTCCCGCAGTGCCGAGCGCAGGGCTTCGGAGAAGCCGTGGGTGTCGCGGTGCACTTCACGCTGGTTGACCAGGCACTTCTTCGACTCGTGAACGAATTCGATCGGGTCCTCGATAGTGAGGATGTGCTGGTACTTGTTGCAATTGAGGTAATCGAGCATCGCCGCCAGCGTGGTGGACTTGCCGGAGCCGGTCGGCCCGGTGACCAGTACCAGCCCGCGGGGCACATCGGTGATCCGCTTGAATACGTCGCCCATGCCCAGGTCTTCCATGGTCAGCACCTTGGAAGGAATGGTTCGGAATACCGCACCGGCACCGCGGTTCTGGTTGAAGGCGTTGACCCGGAAACGGGCGACGCCGGGTACCTCGAAGGAGAAATCGGTCTCGAGGAATTCCTCGAAATCCTTACGCTGTCTATCGTTCATGATGTCGTAGATCAGCGCGTGAACCTGCTTGTGTTCCAGTGCCGGTACGTTGATCCGGCGCACATCGCCATCCACTCGAATCATGGGCGGCAGTCCGGCCGACAGGTGCAAGTCCGACGCGCCCTGCTTGGCGCTGAAGGCTAACAGCTCGGTTATATCCATAGGGTTCCCCATTGCAACCTGCAAGCATGTAGAATGTTCGGCAGGTCAATTCCATTGGCAAGGTAAATAACGTCCGTAATGTCCACGATAGCAGAGAATATTGCAAACGTTCGTGAACGCATTTCGCGTGCAGCGCACACTGTTGAGCGCGATCCGCAAAACATAACCCTCATGGCCGTGAGCAAAACCCGTCCGGCCAGTGCCATCCGTGATGCCTGGGCTGCCGGGCTCACCCATTTCGGCGAAAATTATCTGCAGGAAGCGCTGGACAAGATCGCGCAATTGCAGGATCTGCCGCTGACCTGGCACTTCATCGGTCCCATACAGTCGAACAAGACCCGCGCCATCGCCGAGCACTTCGACTGGGTGCACAGCGTTGACCGGCTGAAGATCGCCCAGCGCCTGTCCGCCCAGCGCCCGCCACAACTGCCGCCATTGAATATCTGCCTGCAGGTCAATATCAGTGGCGAGGACAGCAAGTCCGGTGTGGCGGTCAATGCATTGTCGCAAGTGGCGAGGGATATCGCTGCCCTGCCCAACCTGCGGCTGCGCGGACTGATGGCGATTCCCGCACCGGCCACGGACAGCGCCGCACGCCGGCAGCCACTGCAGGCATTGCGCGAAGCAATGGCGACGCTGGAACTGCCGCTGGATACTCTGTCCATGGGCATGAGCGATGACCTCACCGAAGCGGTGCAGGAAGGCGCCACCATCGTCCGTATCGGCAGCGCCCTGTTCGGCGCGCGTGACTACTCCACTCCCCATCTCGAAGGATAACCCCATGACAGCCCCGACTATCGGATTCATCGGTGCCGGCAACATGGCCACCAGCCTGATTGGCGGCATGCTGCAACAGAGCTTCAAGCCCAATCAGGTTATCGCCAGCGACCACAACAGCGAACAGCTGGGCAGGCTCAACCGCCAGTTCGGCATCCGCACCTCGACCGACAACGCGCAGCTGGCCAGCGAATGTGATGTGCTGGTACTGGCGGTCAAGCCACAGGTTCTGCAGGCGGTCTGCCGCGAGCTGCCGGCTCAGCGCAAACCCGGCCAGCTGGTGATTTCCATTGCCGCCGGGATCGCCTGCAGCAGCCTTGCCGAGTGGTTGGGCGCCGCTACCGCCATCGTCCGCTGCATGCCCAATACTCCTGCCCTACGCGGCCAGGGCGTCAGCGGTCTGTATGCCTCGGCCGCGGTGTCCGCCGAACAGAAGCTGCTGAGCGAAAAGATCATGAACGCGGTGGGCATCAGCCTGTGGCTGGACCAGGAAGCACAGATCGATGCGGTCACCGCGGTGTCCGGCAGCGGTCCGGCGTACTTCTTCTATCTGATGGAAGCCATGACCAATGCCGGCGAACAACTCGGTCTGCCGCGCGACATTGCCGAGCGCCTGACCCTGTTCACCGCCCTGGGCGCTGCAGACATGGCGGTACACAGCGATGTGGATACCGCCGAATTGCGCCGCCGCGTCTGCTCGCCCAACGGCACCACCGAACAAGCCATCAACAGTTTCAGCCGGGATGACCTGCCCGGCATGGTGGCCCGCGCGATGCAAGCTGCCGCCGCGCGTTCCGCCGAACTATCAAAAGAACTCGCCTGAGGAGACATCATGACCGGACTGAATATGGCAGCCATCTATATAGTGCAGACACTGGGCAGCCTGTATCTGCTGCTGGTACTGCTGCGTTTTATCCTGCAGTTGGTACGCGCTGACTTCTACAACCCCATCTCGCAGTTCATCGCACGGGCTACCCAGCCACTGTTGCGTCCCCTGCGCCGGGTGATTCCGGGCTTTGCCGGTGTCGATTTCGCTTCGCTGGTGCTGGCACTGATTGTGCAGATGGTGCTCATGGCCATCATCATCAAGTTGATGGGTTATGCCCTGCCGGCGATACTGCAGCTGCTGGTCTGGTCGCTGGTGGGTATCACCGCACTGTTCCTGAAGGTGTTCTTCTTCGCCCTGATCATCAGCGTGATCCTGTCCTGGGTTGCTCCGCACAGCCAGAACCCCGCCGCCGTGCTGGTGTATCAGCTGTGTGAGCCGGTGCTGGCTCCGATCCGCCGCATCCTGCCGTCCATGGGTGGTCTGGACCTGTCGCCGATATTCGCCTTCATCGCGCTGAATCTACTGGATATGCTGCTGGTGACCAATCTGGCCATCGCTACCGGGATGCCCAAGGGGCTTACCCTGGCACTCTGAAGGCAGCGTAAAGCTGCCGCATCAGTACGCACCGAATCCATATTAGGAACACTAAACCCCATGTCCAGATTCCCTGCTGATTCCGTCGGCCTGGTCTCGCCGCAACGCCAGACCTTCACGGAGCCCCTGCAGCTGGCCTGCGGTCGGACCTTGCCTGAATATGAGCTGGTCTACGAAACCTATGGCCAGTTGAACGCCAGCCGCAGCAATGCCGTGCTGGTCTGCCACGCCCTGTCCGGTCATCACCACGCCGCTGGTTATCACAGCGAGGATGAACGCAAGCCGGGCTGGTGGGACGCCTGTATCGGGCCGGGCAAGCCCATCGATACCAACCGCTTCTTCGTTGTCAGTCTGAACAACCTCGGCGGCTGCCACGGCTCGACCGGCCCGCTGAGCATCGACCCGCAGACCGGCAAGACCTGGGGCGGCAACTTTCCGATGATTGTCGTCGAGGACTGGGTCAACAGTCAGGCGCAGCTGGCCGACCATCTGGATATCGACTGCTGGGCAGCGGTGGTTGGCGGCAGCCTCGGCGGCATGCAAGCACTGCAGTGGGCCATTCATTATCCCGACCGCGTACGGCATTGCGTGGCCATCGCCACCGCCTCCAAGCTGTCGGCGCAGAATATTGCCTTCAATGAAGTGGCACGCCAGGCGATCATCACCGATCCGGACTTCCATGGCGGCGACTATGCGGCCTTCGGGGTCATCCCCAAGCGCGGCCTCGGACTGGCGCGGATGGTCGGGCATATCACCTATCTGTCGGATGACGCCATGGGCAAGAAATTCGGCCGCGAATTGCGTACCGAGCGTCTCAATTACGATATCAGCAGTGTCGAGTTCCAGGTGGAGAGCTATCTGCGCTATCAGGGCCAGGAATTCTCCGAGCGATTTGATGCCAACACCTATCTGCTGATGACCAAGGCGCTGGACTATTACGACCCCGCCCAGGCCCACGGCGACGATCTGGCCAAGGCGCTGGCGCCGGTTACCGCGCGCTGCATGGTGATGTCCTTCACCACCGACTGGCGCTTTCCGCCGGCCCGCTCACGCGAGCTGGCCAATGCGCTGATGGCCGCGCGCAAGAACGTCAGCTATCTGGAAATCGAGGCCGCCCAGGGCCACGATGCCTTTCTGTTGCCGATTCCGCGCTACGTTGAAGCACTGGCCAGTTACATGAATTGTATCGAGGTGGACGCATGAGCCTGCGCGCTGATCTGCAGATCATCCAGAAGTGGATTCAACCCGGCAGTCGCCTGCTCGACCTGGGCTGCGGCGATGGCGAACTGCTGCAATACCTGCAATCCCACAAAGACGTGCGCGGCTACGGCATGGAGATCGATCCGGACAAGATCAACAGCTGCATCCGCAAAGGCGTAAACGTGATCGAGAAGGATCTGGATCAGGAGCTGGACAACTTCGAGGACCAGAGTTTTGATACCGTGGTCATGACCCAGGCGCTGCAGGCGGTGCATTATCCCGACCGCATTCTGGAAGACATGCTGCGTATCGGCCGCGAAGCCATCCTCACATTTCCGAACTTCGGACACTGGCGTTGCCGGTTGTATCTGGGCACCAAAGGCCGCATGCCGGTCTCCGAGTTCATGCCCTATACCTGGTACAACACACCCAACATTCACTTCTGTACCTTCAAGGATTTCGAGAAGCTGTGCCATGAGCGCTCGGTACGCATCCTTGATCGTCTGGTGGTGGACCAGACCCATCGCAGCAGCACGTTGAGCGCCAGGTGGCCCAACCTGCTCGGCGAAGTCGCCATTTACCGTGTCACGCGCTGACAAGGAGTTGACCATGAAACGCATTCTGATCGCCGGCCTGCTGATGCTCGCCACCACCGTCGCCTCCGCCCAGCAAGGCCCGGCGCAAAGCCCGCAACGCTTCGGCGACCTGCTGGTGTATCACAACACCTTTAACAGCTCCTTTCTGCAACCGGACATAGCTGCAGCCACCGGCTTGCAGCGCGGCCCCCGACAAGGCGTGGTGAACATTGCCGTACAGCGCAACAGCGCCGAGGGCCCCCAGGCGGTGGACGCACGCGTCGAGGGCACGGTGAAGAACCTGTTGCAACAGACCACGCCACTGCAGTTCATCCGCGTGAAGGAACAGGACGCCGTGTACTTCGTTGCCAACTACACTGCTGGCCAACGCGGACTGCTGCAGTTCGAGGTCAGAATCCAGGCAGAAGAAGGGGCGCCGACGCATACCCTGCGTTTCCAGCAGGAGTTTCACCCCGATGAATAAAGTCACATTGCCGTTCAGCCAGCTGGTACTGGCCAGCAATAATGCCGGCAAGCTCAAGGAGCTGCAGGCCATGCTCGGCGAGCACATCGAGGTGCTGCCGCAGAGCCGCTTCATCAGCGAAGAAGCCGAAGAGACCGGTCTGAGCTTTATCGAGAACGCCATCATCAAGGCCCGTCACGCTTCGCAAGCGTCCGGCCTGCCAGCGCTGGCCGACGACTCGGGGCTGGCGGTCGATGCCCTCGGTGGCGCACCCGGCATCTACTCGGCGCGCTACGCTGACGGCCAGGGCGACGCCGCCAACAATACCAAGTTGCTCGACGCCTTGAAGCACGTGGCCGACGAGCAGCGCGGCGCACGCTTCATCTGCGCACTGGCGCTGGTACGTCATGCCGATGACCCGGTACCGATCATCTGCGAAGGCGCCTGGGAAGGACGCATTCTGCATGCGGCGCAAGGTGAGCACGGGTTCGGCTATGACCCGCTGTTTCTGGTGCCCGAGCTGGGCGTCTCCAGTGCCGAGCTGCCTGCCGAACAGAAGAACCAGCTCAGCCACCGCGCACGGGCCATGGTATTGCTGCGTGCCCGCCTGGGGTTGGTGTGAGCAATATTGAAACGGGCGATATGGCGCTGCCTCCTCTTGCGGCCTATGTGCATATTCCCTGGTGCGTGCGCAAATGCCCCTATTGCGACTTCAATTCGCATACCCACCAGGGTGGCCTTCCCGAAGACGCCTATATCGATGCGCTGATCGCCGATCTGGATGCGGACCTGGCGCATGCGCACGGCCGCGAACTGACCTCGATCTTCTTCGGCGGCGGCACCCCGAGCCTGTTTTCTGCCGCCGGCCTCGGCCGGCTACTTACAGCCATGCAGCGGCGACTGCGTTTTGCCAGCAACATCGAAATCACCCTGGAAGCCAACCCCGGCACCTTCGAGCAGGCCAAGTTCAAGGACTACCGCGCCGCCGGTATCAACCGCCTGTCCATCGGCATCCAGAGCTTCAACCCGGATCACCTCAAGGCACTGGGCCGTATCCATGATGGTCGCGAGGCGCTGGCCGCAGTGGACATGGCGCGCCGCGCCGGCTTCGACAACCTCAATCTGGACCTGATGCACGGCCTGCCCAGTCAGACACTGGAGCAGGCACTGGCCGATATCGAGCAGGCAATTGCGCTCGGGCCGGAGCATCTGTCCTGGTATCAGCTGACGCTGGAACCGAACACGGTGTTCTACTCACGCCCACCGAAACTGCCCGAAGATGAGGTGTTGTGGGATATCCAGGAAGCCGGACAGGCGCGGCTGGCCGACGCCAGCTATGCCCAATATGAGATCTCCGCCTATGCGCGGGATGATCGCCGTGCCCGGCACAACCTCAACTACTGGCAATACGGCGATTTCCTCGGCATCGGCGCCGGCGCCCACGGCAAGCTGAGCCACGCCGACGGACGTATCGAACGCTACTGGAAGACCCGTCAGCCGACCGATTATCTGAACCCGGACAAACCTTTCTGCGCCGGTCGCAAGAGCTTCAGCGCCAGCGAACTGCCCTTCGACTTCCTGATGAACGCTCTGCGTCTGGTCGATGGCGTCCCCAGCGCCTGGTACACCGAGCGCACCGGCCAGGCCATCGCCGACATCGCCCCCGTACTGGACAGCGCCGTGGAACGCGGCCTGCTGGAACCCTGGCAGCAACAGTTACGCCCTACCGCGCAAGGCCGGCTGTTCCTCAATGATCTGCTGGAAATGTTCCTCTGAACCAACCGCCTGCCTGACCGCAAGAGCGGACGCGGAACGTCCCGGCAGGCGGTGCGGAGTGTCTATGTGCATGGTCCGGTATTCACGGCAGTCGATCTGTCCCGCCTGCGCTTGCCGCTCGGCACTCGTCCCCCTACAGTGAATGCTCATCCTTCTGCCATCTGCGACCACGAGGTGTCCATGCCATCTTTCAGCTTCGCCACCACCGCTCGAATTCTCTGTGAAACCGGTGCTGCCAGCCGCCTCGCGCAGCTGTGTCGGGAGCGAGATGCGCAGCGGGTATTGATCATCACTGACCCCGGCATTACCCAGCTGGGCCTGCTCGGTGATGTACTGCCGGGGTTCGCTGATACCGGCATGAGTGTCGAGGTATTTGATCAGGTCGTGGCCGATCCGCCGGAGGAGGTAGTGCTGGCCGCCATTCGACAGGCACGGGAGATGAATGCGCAGTTGATCATTGGCTTCGGTGGCGGCAGTTCGATGGACGTGGCCAAACTGGTGGCGCTGCTGGCCCATCCGCACAGCCAGCAAAGCCTGGCTGACATCTACGGTGTGGATAATGCCAAGGGCCAGCGTCTGCCACTGATTCAGGTGCCGACCACTGCCGGTACCGGCTCGGAAGTCACGCAGATTGCCATCATCACTACCGGCGCAACCACCAAGACCGGCGTGGTATCACCTTTGCTGTTGCCGGATCTGGCGGTACTGGACGCCGAATTGACGCTCGGACTGCCATCGGCGGTCACCGCCGCCACTGGCATCGACGCCATGGTGCATGCCATTGAGGCTTACACAAGCAAACTGAAAAAGAATCCGCTGTCCGATATGCTCGCCCGTGAGGCACTGCGCCTGTTGGCCGGGAATCTGGACGAGGCAGTGCACAACGGCAGCAACCGCGCATCACGACAGGCCATGCTGCTCGGCTCGCTGCTCGCCGGACAGGCCTTTGCCAACGCGCCAGTGGCGGCGGTACATGCCTTGGCCTATCCCCTGGGTGGGCATTTCCATATTCCCCATGGCCTATCCAACGCGCTGGTATTGCCCAGCGTGGTTTCCTTCAATGCGCCGGCTGCCGAGTCGCTGTATGCCGAGCTGACACCGCTGCTGGTGCCGGACTGCAATCCTGGGGATGATGCCAGCCTGACCGATCAGCTGATCACTGCGCTCTCGCAACTCAGCCCCCGCTGCAACCTGCCCAGTCGCCTGCGCGATGCCGGCGTGCCGGAGAGCAGCCTGGAGCTGCTGGCAAGCGAGGCCATGTTGCAACAACGGCTGCTGGTGAACAATCTGCGGGAAGTGACCGAGGCCGATGCCCTGGCGATTTATCGGCAGGCGTATTGATACAGGTACCGGGTTGTCGAGCGCTCGCTCGACGACTGCGGACAGATCGGCGTCACTAGCGCATCAGACAGTCCACCGGCGTAGCGCAGGCGCGCTGCACCCCCAAGGTGCTGCTACCCCTTCATTGAGACCGAGCCCCTTCATGACCACCACCCATCATCGCAACGATTACCCCTACCTGCACCCCATCACCACTCGTTGGCACGACAACGATATCTACGGGCATATCAACAACGTCACCTACTACGCCTTTTTCGACAGCGCGGTGAACAGCTGGTTGATCAACGAGGGCAGGCTGGATATTCACCTGGGCGAGCAAGTGGCTTTTGTGGTCAGTTCCGGCTGTGACTACTTTGCACCGGTGGCCTTTCCCGAGCCGATCGAGATAGGGGTGCGGGTAGCGAAGCTGGGCAACAGCTCCGTGCATTACGAACTGGCACTGTTCAAGGCCGGGGAGACCGAAGCCTGCGCCGCTGGGCGTTTCGTCCATGTGTTCGTCGAGCGCGCCAGCAACCGCGCCTGCCCGATTCCACCGGGGCCACGCGCGGCGCTGGAGCGATTGCTGGTAGATCGCTGATTACTCGAAGGGGCGCTCGTCCCACCAGGGATAGAACTCCGGCCGATCCGCGCTGGTACTGAGCTTGAACTCGGGAGCGCGTTTTTCCAGGAAAGAGCGTACGCCCTCCTTGGCATCCTCGGACTCACCCATAAAGGCAATCGCCCGCGAATCGATCTTGTGCGCTTCCATCGGATGATCGGCACCCAGCATGCGCCAGATCATCTGGCGATTGAGCAGGGCCGACATGGGCGCGGTGTTGTCGGCAATTTCCCGGGCCAGTTCGTAGGCCGCCGGCATGAGCTCGTCCGGCTCATGAATGCTGCGGACCAAACCACCCTTGAGCGCTTCCTCCGCGCCGAACACACGGCCGGTGTAAGCCCACTCCATTGCCTGCATAGGGCCCACAAGGCGCGGCAGGAACCAGCTGGAGCAGGCCTCCATGGTGATGCCACGGCGGGCAAACACAAAACCGAATTTGGCAGTGGTCGAGGCCAGGCGGATATCCATCGGCAAGGTCATGGTCACGCCCACACCCACCGCTGCGCCATTGAATGCGCCGATCACCGGCTTGGTGCATTCGTAGATGCGCAGCGAGACAGTACCGCCGCCGTCGCGCAGATCGGCGCCCTCGGGCTGATCGCTCCGGGTATGGCGGTTGAAGGTATCGCCGCCCTTCTCCAGATCGGCGCCGGCACAGAAGGCGCGCCCGGCACCGGTGACAATGATCACCCGCACGGCGTCATCGGCGTCAGCTGCATCGAAGGCAGCGATCAGCTCCCGACGCATCGGGCCATTGAAGGCATTCATCCGCTCAGGGCGGTTGAGGGTCAGGGTGAGAATACCGTCCTGTACCTGATAATCGAGGGTTTCAAATTGCATGGTGGCTCCGCTGCAGATTGTTGGTCTGGATGGAAGCCAGTGTAGGTAGCAGGGCCCGATCGGACCATTACTCTTGGTAATTGCTATGGGAGGTCATAGGCAGGACCGATGGCGCGCCTAGAGTTTGCCGGTTGACTCCGTGCCCGCTGATATTGGCTGGCCTTGCGGCCAGCACCAGCACAGGCTAGTCGATGCGCTCGAACTTCAGATCCCAGACCCCATGCCCCAGCCGCTCACCGCGCTTTTCGAACTTGGTAATCGGACGCTCCTCCGGGCGGGAGACGAAAGTGCCATCGGCTGCCTGGTTACGATAACCGGGCGCTACGCTCATCACCTCAAGCATCTGCTCGGCATAATGTTCCCAGTCAGTGGCCATATGCAGCACGCCACCAACCTTCAGCTTGCGCCGCACCAATTCGGCAAACGCCGGCTGCACGATGCGCCGCTTGTTGTGCTTCTTCTTGTGCCATGGGTCAGGGAAGAACAGCAGCAGGCGGTCGAGGCTACCGTCAGGAACCGCCTGATTCAGCACTTCGATGGCATCGCAGTCATACACCCGCACATTCTGCACGCCGGCATTGAGTACGCCATTGAGCAGCGCGCCGACACCGGGACGGTGCACTTCGATACCGATAAAATCCTGCTCCGGCGCAGCCTGGGCCATTTCCAGCAGGGAATGCCCCATGCCGAAGCCGATCTCCAGAGTACGTGGCGCCTGACGGCCAAACACCGCATCCAGATCCAGCGCGCCGTCAGCCAGGCTCAGACCAAACTGTGGCCAGCCCTTCTCCACGCCGCGTTGCTGGCCTTCGGTCATGCGCCCGGCACGCATCACGAAACTGCGGATGGTACGGCGCGGGTGACCTTCAGCGTCCGGGGTCTGCTCCGGGTCCTGGCTCTCGTTCATCTCACTCATTTCCGACAAAGGTTCCTTCCAGAGGCGAGGAAGCAGCAGCGTACAATCGACGTGGCATGCGCCCCGCCAGGTAAGCACCACGGCCAGCGAGCACAGCATGCTTCATCGCCTCGGCCATCAATACCGGCTTCTGCGCCCCGGCGATAGCCGTATTCATCAACACTCCGGCACAGCCCAGCTCCATGGCAATGGTTGCGTCCGAAGCGGTACCCACACCCGCATCGACCAATACCGGTACGGTGGCTTCTTCGAGAATGATCCGCAGGTTGTAGGGGTTGCAGATGCCCAGACCGGAACCGATCAGGCCGGCCAGCGGCATCACCGCCACGCAGCCGATCTCCGCCAGCTGGCGGGCGATGATCGGGTCGTCGCTGGTGTAAACCATGACATCAAAACCATCCTTGACCAGCACTTCGGCGGCTTTAATGGTTTCTACCACGTTGGGGAACAGGGTCTTCTGATCAGCCAGCACTTCCAGCTTGACCAGGTTGCGGCCATCCAGCAGCTCGCGGGCCAGGCGGCACGTGCGCACCGCATCCTCTGCGGTAAAGCAACCGGCGGTGTTGGGCAGGATGGTGTAACGATCCGGCGGAACCACATCGAGCAGATTAGGCTCTCCGGGATTCTGGCCAATATTGGTGCGGCGGATGGCCACGGTGACGATTTCCGCGCCCGAGGCTTCGATGGCATCCCGCGTTTCGTCCATGTCCTTGTACTTTCCGGTGCCGACCAAAAGGCGGGAACGGTAACGAACACCGGCAATTTCCAGCGCGTCTTGTTGCATATCTGTCATAGGTTTCTCCGCGGCAACCAGAGAGGTTTCTAGCCGCCGCCAATGGCGTGGACGATTTCGACCCGATCACCGTCGTTCAGACGTGTGTCGGCATACTGACTACGCGGCACGATCTCCAGATTCAGCTCGACGGCCAGTCGCTTGCCGGTCAATTCCAGCTGCTCGACCAGGTCGGCCAGGCTGATGGAGGAATCGAGAGGATGGGCTTCGCCATTCAATTTGATCTGCATGGAACAACTCGATGAAGTCAGGAATCAGGCCGGTCATGATAGCGTGAAACGGGCTTGCCTGCCTATCGTTGGGCGTGTCGGCAGCGAGTCACATCGAACGCCAGACACCCATTCCGAAACACACCCAGGCCGCCAGAAAACACACGCCACCGATCGGCGTGACCATGCCCAGGCGCAGACCGCCGAGGGTCATCAGATACAGGCTGCCGGAAAACAGCAGAATGCCGACCACGAACAGCGCTCCCGAGGCCTTGAACAGCGCACTTTCAGGCCAGCGCAACAGGAGCAGTGCCACACCGATCAGCGCTGCCGTGTGCCAGAGCTGATATTGCACTCCGGTCTGAAATACACCCAGCATCTTCTCCGGTAGCCGACTACGCAGAGCGTGGGCGGCAAAGGCGCCCAGCGCCACGCCGGTGAAGCCGCTGAGCGCTGCCAGCAGCAACAGGACCTTGGCCATCAATGAAGTCTCCGTCTCGATGGGTTTATACTGCGGCACAGTCTACACCACCCTTTTTGCCGGCAGACGAGCCAATCCTATTGAAGACGATTCTGCGCAAAACCACCAAATGGCTGCTGATTCTCCTACTGTTCAGCCTACTACCGGTCATCCTGTTCCGCTGGGTGCCCGTACCCGGCTCGATGCTGATGGCTGAACGTTGGATCGAGGCGCGCAGTGACAACCGCCAGCTGGACTTTCACAAGCGTTGGCTGCCCTACCGGCAGATACCCGACAACATCAAAATGGCGGTCATCGCCGCCGAAGATCAGCGCTTTGCCGAGCATCATGGCCTCGACCTCAAGGCAATCCAGGCCGCGCTCGAACACAACCAGCGTGGCGGCAATCTGCGGGGCGCCAGCACCCTGAGCCAACAGGTCGCCAAGAACCTGTTTCTCTGGTCGGACCGCAGCTGGCTGCGCAAGGGGCTGGAAGTCTGGTTCACTCTGGCCATCGAGACGCTCTGGCCCAAGCAACGGATTCTTGAGGTGTACCTGAATATCGTCGAATGGGACGATGGGGTATTCGGTGTCTCCGCCGCTGCCGAACACCATTTCGGCGTAGCGGCAGGCGTCCTGTCCGATCAGCAGGCCGCGCAGTTGGCCGCGGTCCTGCCAAGCCCGCTCCGCTGGAGCGCCGCCAACCCACCGGCCCATGCTCTGCAGCGCAGCAACTGGATTCGCCGCCAGGCCCGCCAGCTGGGCGGCAGCCATTACCTGCGACAGATGGAAGCCGGACGCGATTGGCCGCAGTGGTTGAGTCCGCGTTATTGGAGTCAGCGGCTGGGTAGTTGAGGGGCCAGGCTGGATTCGGCCTGGCGAGCGCAGACGGCCGCGCTCGGACTTGATGAACGGATTTGCGCTTGCTGCGAAGCAGGCGCGCTACCTCCCGGACATCAGCCAGTTCTGCAGCTCGCTGGGCAATAACCCGGTCCAGCGCCGCAGGGAGCGGCGGAAGTTGGCGCGGTCAGTGAAGTTGAGGTAATCGGCAACGTCTTCGCTGGAATAGCCGCGGCTCTGGTAGAGCTCCAGGGCCACACTGGAGCGGGCCCGATCCAATTGCTGCTGGAAGCCGGTACCGTGCTTGTGCAATTTACGCTTGAGAGTTGCAGCGCTCATGTCGAAGGCCTCGGCCACGCCTTCCAGCCGCAACGGGCGACGAACATGCGCCACCAGATAGTCATGCAGACTGTCCAGCAGACTCTGCGAGGCGGGCAACGCCGACAACATGAGCAAGCCTTCCTGCTCCGCCACCTGACCCGCAGTAGCCGAGGCGCCGAGCCAGGGCTTATACAGAAAATCACGCGGCAGGCACATCTGGTTCAGCGGACTGCCGAAGCGCAGTCGCTCGCCGAGATGCACCCAATACTGTTCGGTATAACGCGGCTGTTCGTGACTCAGGTGGAACGACCAGGGCAGGCGTTGGCCGGATAACCACTGGCTCATGCCCATGACGGCGGCCATACCTGCCTCGATCAGAAACACGCCCTGCGCGCCCACCCCGAAGCTGTCGCCCCACTCCAGCCAGATATGGTGCTCATCGACCCGCAGACGCAGGCGCAGCAACGGCCATAACAACGGTTGCAAGCGCACCAGACGCTCCAGCGCCTCCAGCAGATTGACCGCGTGCCCCAGAGCATGGCTGGCGGCCCCGAAATGCCCAGGCAGCCACTGCTGGCCAAGCAGGAAAGAGGTGTCGTCAGCATGCATCTGCTGCTGAACATTGGCGATCAGAAGCAGAAACTGCTGCGGGCTGACCCGTTGATGCCCGGTGAGAATATCCTCATGGAACAGACCGGTGCCCTGCAGCAGACGATGCGCATTGACACCGCGGCCCAGCGCCAGGTCGATTAGACTGGCAGGCTGGTAGTGCGCCGGAATGAAGCGGATATCGCACTCCAGCCAGCCACTGCGCACGCTGGGCCTATCCATACTTCACCGTCAGGCTCTGCTTGGCCCGCGCCATGGCGATATTGAGCCGCTGCAACAACGTGTCCGCATCCTCATCCCGGGCCATCAGCGCCACCACGCTGGCTGACAAATCAACACGCTCGCCGTGACGGCTGCTCTTGTAGGCCAGGCTGCGCACCGCCTCGCCTACTTCCCCGGCCAACACCTGCGCCTGCCGCTCACCCGTATGCGGCAGGACAATCACAAACCTGTCTCCCGCCAGACGGCACAACAGATCATGCTGACGCAGATTCAGCAGCAATAATTGAGTCAGCACCTGCAGCAGACGATCGCCCTCACCATGACCATATTCCCGATTAACTCTGGAAAAGCCGTCCAGATCCAGCATGATCATCGACAATGGCTGTCGGTCCTTTTCGGCCTCGGTTAACGCCAGCTGGAACTGGGTTTTCAGATAATTGGCATCACCCAGCGGGGTCAGCTTGTCGAATTGGCGATGCTCACGAAACACCCGCTCGCGGTTGCGCATCTGTTCATTAATCGCCAACTGCTCCCTGTGCCAGTGGAAGATCCCCATGGTCAGCAAGGCAAAGCCGAGCGGCATGGGCCCGGACTCCAGCCAGCCGTCCCAAGCCACCGCATCAGGCAGCACAATGAACTCATCCACAGTGTCCATGAACAGACTGAAGAATAGGCAGGCCAGCCCGAAGAACAACAGGTTGGTCACATAGCCGGCCGGGCGGCTCTTGAGCAGCAGGCCGGTCCAGGTCAGCAGTAGCACCGCCGAACCACCCTCGCCGGCGATATCCAGCCAGTCCCAGACAGCCAGCGGCTTGATCTCGCCGGCCAGCAGGTGCAGCAACAGCCCGGTATGGGCAGCGATCAGCAAGCCGGCGAGCTTGAAGCGGTGCATGGCGAGCATGGATGTCATGATGATTCTCCGTTCATGCAGGCAAGCTAACCAGCCATTGATGACAATCCGGTTGCATGCGCCGGGGTCATATCAGCTCAGCGCATAAGTCGTTAGCGCAGCTGTTTCGTCACCTGGACCCCCGCTAAACGCGTCGGCACCCGCCCATAGCCCAACGGCAATAGTCAAATCAGCTCAAACACCATCTGAAGTGCTCATGATCACATCCATTTGCGCCCGTTCGGGGCACGACCGTCACAGAACTGAAATCTGACCTGCCTAAGGTGCATCCCCAGAACGGCCCGGCAGCGGCCGCCTTTTTCCAGGGAGATCACCATGTCCGTGCAACATGCCATGACTCGGAGCACCGGGTTTCGTCTCAGCGCGCTGGCGCTGGCCATCGCCGTAAGCGCGCCGCTGTATGCGCAGACCCAGCAACCCGAAGTGGTTGATGTCATTGGCCAGGCCGCGCAGCTGGAGCAGGCGCTGGACGATCAGCGCCGCGCCAATACTATAAAAAGCGTGGTACATGCCGACGCCATCGGCCAGTTGCCCGATGACAACGCCGCCGAGGCCCTGCAGCGTATCCCCGGCCTGTCGGTTGAGCGCGACCAGGGTGAAGGCCGCTTTGTGCGGGTGCGCGGGCTGAGTTCAGATCTGAACAGCGTGACCATCAACGGTACTCTGGTGCCGGCACCAGAGGATGATCGCCGGGCGGTGGCCATGGATGTGTTGCCCAGCGAGCTGGTGCAGTCGCTGTCGGTGGTCAAGACGTTGACGCCGGATATGGACGCCAACTCCCTGGGCGGCACCATCGAGGTCGAAAGCCTGTCAGCCTTCGACCATGACGGCCTGTTCTACAGCCTCAGCGCCGAAGGCAGCCATGACGAGAATACCAGCGAGAACAGCCCCAAACTATCCGCCGCCTTCAGCAACCGCTTCAGTATTGGCGATGGCGTGGACAACTTCGGTATCGCCGCTGCCCTGAGTTGGCAGGAGCGGGAGTTCGGTTCGGATAACGTCGAAACCGGCGGCGCCTGGGACTTCGATGACGGCAACCAGCTGGAGGAAGTTGAGCAGCGCCGCTACGACATCACCCGCGAGCGCACCGGTTTCGGTCTGAACCTGGATTACCGCCCGGATGAGCACAGCGAAGTCTGGCTGCGTACCCTCTATAGCCGCTACAAGGACGACGAGGTGCGCCAGGGTCTGGTCACCGAGTTCGCCGATCCGCAATTGTCCGGTGAGCTGGGCGACGCCGAAGTCTCCCGCGAGCTCAAGGCCCGCGAGGAAACCCAGGAGGTCAAGAGCTTCGTGTTCGGCGGCAAACGCCAGCTGGGCGAGTGGGGCATCAGTGCGCAGGCCGGATACAGCAAGGCCGGCGAGGATAGCCCCGGTGGTATCGGCAATGCGGCTTTCGAAGGCAATGATGATTTCAGCAATATCGGCTACAACGGCACCCGCAAACCACGGCTGCGCAGCGGAGCGGACTTGCATGACCCCAACAATTTCAGCCTGACCGAACTCGAATGGGAGAAGCAGAAAACCACCGACACCGAGAAGAACATCAAGCTCGACCTGACCCGGGACTTCTACCTGAGCAGCATGCCCTCGCAGGTGGCCTTCGGCGGCAAGGTAAGCCGTCGGGAAAAGGACAACGACCTGGATATCTGGACCTATGAAGACTTCGGTGATCTGGGTTTCAGCGACGCTCAGTTGAACCTGTCCGGCTTCACCCGTGGCACCACCGATTACGGTCTGGGCCGTTTCGGACCGGAAATCTCCGACAGCGCGGTGGAGAATCTGATCAGTGGCCTGGATAGGGACAGTTTCTACAACGAAGAGGAGTCACGCATCAACGACTTCACCATCGAGGAAGACATCAACGCCGCCTACCTGATGAGTACCCTGGATATCGATGACCTGCGCATCATCGCTGGGATTCGCTATGAAAGCACCAGGCTGAAGGCCCGCGGCACCGGCCTGGACAATGGCGAATTCACCGCCAATAACACCAACAACAAATACGATCACTGGCTGCCGGGCCTCCATGCCATCTACCAGCTCAACGACAAGACCCAGATCCGCACCGCCTGGACCAACAGCGTGGTGCGCCCAACCTTCGGTCAGCTATTCCCCGGCTTCATGATGGATGATGACGAGGCCGAGTTCGGCAACCCTGACCTCAACCCGCTGGAGTCCGCCAACTTCGACCTCGGCATCGAGCACTACATGGGTCGCGCCGGTGCCGTGTCGGCCTTTCTGTTCTACAAGGACATCGACAACTTCGTCTATACCGCGGATGTCGCCGGCACCGGTGACTATGTCGATTTCAGCGAAGCCATCACTTCGGTCAACGGCGAAAGCGCCGAGGTCTATGGACTGGAGCTGGCCTACTCCCAGAAGTTCAGCTGGCTGCCAGCTCCATGGAACGGCTTGCTGCTGAATGCCAACACCACCTTCACCCACTCGGACGCCGACATCGAACAGTTCGACCCGGATCTGGGTGCCATGCGTGGCCGCAGTATCAGCCTGCCGGGTCAGTCCGACGTCACCGGCAACCTGACGGTCGGCTGGGAAAACGACAGCCTGAGTCTGCGCTTGTCGACCAACTACAAATCCGACTACCTGGACGAGGTCGGCGATGTGCTGGACTCGCGCTATGACTACCAAGTGGATGACCAGCTGTTCGTCGACTTCAGCGCCAGCTACTTCCTGCGCGACAACCTGCAGGTGTTCTTCGAGGCGCAGAACCTCACCGACGAGTCCTACTACGTCTACACCGGCAGCCGCCGCTACAACGCCCAATACGAAGAGTACGGCCCGAGCTACAAGATCGGCCTGACTCTGACGCACTTCTGATCCGACCGCACGGCGGGCCTGCGGGCCCGTCACTCGGCGTTCCCCACTGACACTTGCTGTGAAGGAATATTCATGTATCACCGATTTCGCCTGACACCCCTGGCCGCTCTGGCTCTGTCCGGCCTGCTTACCGCCTGTTCCGGCGCCGCCGACCAGCCAAGCGCTTATAGCGAGCGCAGCGTGCAAAACGCAGCCCTGCAAGCCTGGTCACCGGCCCATGCCCAGAGCGCCGAATCCTGGCTGCTGCTGAACAACGGCCAGCGCCTGGCTGCCAATGCTGACGGCCTCTGGCTGCTGGATGCACGCGGCCAGAAACGGGCGCAACACTCTGGCAACTTCAGCGCCCTGGATGCCCGGATGCTGGGCGAGCAACTGCTGATCGCCACCACCGAAACCGCGCTGCAACAGCCGACTCTGCTGCAAGCCGATGCCGACAGCCTGACCGTGCGCCGCAAGCTGGTGCTGCCGAGCAGCGATTACCGCATCGAGAATCTGTGTTTGTACCGGGATGACGCAAGCAACCTGCACCTGTTCATCATCGGTGAGGAAGGCAAAGGCGATCAGTGGCTGGTTGGCAGCGCCAGCCAGCTGCTGGAGCAAGCGGCCCATGTGCGCAGCCTGGGCCTGCCGCCGGAAGCCGAGCATTGCGCGGTGGATGAGCAGCAGCACTTGCTGTACGTCAACGAGGAAAGCGTTGGCATCTGGGCCTACGGTGCCCACCCCGAAGCGGAACTTGGCCGCCAGCCAGTGGACATGCTCGCCCCCTTCGGTGGTCTGCAGGAACTGGTCGCTGGTCTGACCGTGATCCCCGGCGGTCTGATGGCACTGGATGCGGATGCGCGCCAGTTGCACAGCTACCGTCTAACTGCGGAGGGCTGGGAAGCGCTTGCACCGCTGGTGCTGGATGGCACAGTGGAGCCGGAGCGGCTGACTGCGCGCGCAGTCGACGGACAGGCCGAACTGCTGATCGTGGATGGTGACGATGGCCGGCTGTACCAGAGCCGTATCGATTGGCCCCACAAAACGCTGAACAGCAACGAGTCGATGCCGATGGTACAGCCACTGGCACAGACCGAATCGGTACCCAGCGTCGGCGACGCCGCCGATGATCCGGCGATCTGGCTGCACCCAACCGACCCGGCTCAGTCCCGCGTGCTGGGCACCGACAAGCGCAATGGCCTGGCTGTTTACGATCTGCAGGGTCAGCAGTTGCAGTATCTGCACGCGGGCCGCTTGAACAACGTAGATGTGCGCAGCGGCTTCCAACTGGGCGAGCAGCAGCTGGATCTGGCCGTAGCCAGTAACCGCGACCACAACAGCCTGCAGCTGTTCGGCATCGACCCGGTCGCCGGCGGCCTGCGGGATTTAGGCCAAATTGCGACACCGCTGGACGAGATCTACGGCCTGTGCATGGGTCAGGCAGCGGATGGGCGCATCTACGCCATCGCCAATGACAAGGATGGCCGGTTTCTGCAATACCGGCTGGATGGCCGCAGCGGTGAAGCACGCGGCGAGCTGGTACGTGAGTTCTCCGTCGCCACCCAGCCCGAGGGCTGCGTAGTGGATGATCAGCGCCAGCACCTGTTCATTGGCGAAGAAGGCGAAGCGGTCTGGGCACTGGATGCCGGTGAGGATGCCTCCACCGAAATGACCCGTGTAATCAACGTCGACGGCCCGGTCGAGGCGGATATCGAAGGTCTGGCCCTCTATCAACACCCGGAACATCCCTATCTGGTGATCTCCAGTCAGGGCAACGACAGCTACGTGGTCACTGACGCCGAGCCACCCTTCGCCCTGCGCGGCAGCTTCCGCATTGGTCTGAACGCCGAACTGGGTATCGACGGCGTATCCGAAACCGATGGTCTGGAAGTCACCTCTGCCAATCTCGGCGGCCCTTGGAGCGCCGGGATGCTGATGGTGCAGGACGGTCGCAAGCGCATGCCGGAAGGCAATCAGAACTACAAATATGTGCCTTGGCAGAGTATCGCCGACGCGCTGCAACTGGATTAAGGAGCAGATACCCATGGAAACCACCCACAACATGTCGCCCTGGACGCTGATTGCCGAAGCCAGCCTGCTGGTACAACTGGTGATGCTGATTCTGGTGCTTGCCTCGCTGATCTCCTGGTTTCTGATCGTCCAGCGCAGCAGCCTGATGGCCTCGGCCAGGCATTCGCTGTCACGCTTCGAGCAGAGCTTCCGGTCGAAAGACAGCAACCTCAAGCAGCTGTACCAGAAACAGCAGCCCGAGAGCCCCGGCGTGGAAGGCATCTTCTACGCCGGCTACTACGAGTTCGCCCATCTGCAGAGCCAGCAAAGCGAGCCGGAAGCGGTAATGGAAGGCGTGCAACGTGCCATGCACGTAGCCATCTCCCGGGAACAACAACGCCTGGAAAAGCATCTGCCATTCCTCGCCACAGTCGGCTCGGTCAGCCCCTATATCGGGCTGTTCGGCACCGTGTGGGGCATCATGAATTCCTTTATCGGCCTGTCGCAGTCCGAGCAGGCGACCCTGGCAGCGGTAGCGCCGGGCATTGCCGAAGCGCTGATCGCCACCGCCATCGGTCTGTTTGCGGCCATTCCCGCGGTGATCGCCTACAACCGCTTTGCCGCGCGCAGTGAAGGGTTGGTCAGCCGCTATTACGACTTCGCCGAAGAGTTCTCGATCATCCTGCACCGTCGCCTGCACAACCGGGCGGGGAACTGAACCATGCGTCCAGCCCGTAGAAAGCTCCGGCCCAACGCGGAAATGAACGTGGTGCCCTATATCGACGTGATGCTGGTGCTGCTGGTGATCTTCATGGTCACCGCGCCCATGCTCACCCAGGGCGTACAGATCGAACTGCCCAAGGTCGCCAGCGAAGCCCTGGCCAATGACGACCCTCTCAATATTGTCACCTTATCGATAGATGATGAGGGTCACTACCACTGGAACGAAGGCGACACAGTTGATACCGAGGAGTACACCGACAGCAGCAGTTCGCTGGAGGAGATGCGCCAGCGCATCAGTGCCCTGGTCGCCGCCAGACCCGATACCCAGATCTTCATCCGGGCTGACCGCCACGCTGATTACGGCGCGGTGATCGAAGGCATGGCCGCATTGCAGCAGGGCGGCATAACCCGGTTGAGTTTGATTACCGAGGCCCCCTGACACATGAACACCTTGATCCCGACCACTACACTACACCGGGCCCGCCGCGCCGACAGCTGGCTGCTGCCTGCCGCAGCCACCCTGCTGCTGCACGGCGGGGCCATCGGGATGCTGTACAGCAGTTGGTCACCCGAGCCGCCGGCCAGCGCACCGCCGTCGGTGATGGTCATGCAGCTGGTCACCCTGCCCAGCCCGGCGCCGGAGCCGCCCACTGTTGAACCTGAACCGCTGCCCGAACCGGTGGTAGAAGCCGAACCGCCGGCACCGCTGGAGCCGCAGGTGGATCAGGCCGCAATTGCTCGCAAGCGTTTGGAGGAGCAGCAGGAGCGCGAACGTCAGGAGCAACAACGTCTCGTCGAGCAGCGCCGCCAGCAGGAGCAGGAACAACAACGGCACGACCAGCAGCAACGCGAGCTGGCCGAGCAGTACGCCCGTGAAGAGCAGCAACGGCTGGCCGCCGAGGCTGAAGCTCAGAGGCTGGCCGATGCTGAGGCCGCACGTCGCGCCGCCGAAGCAGCGGCCATTGCCCAGTACCAGCCGATCAGCAAAAAGCCGCCGACCTATCCGCGCCGGGCGCTGGATAAACAGCTGGAAGGGGATTGCACGGTAAGTTACACGGTCACCCGTGACGGACGCGTCAGTAATCCCCAGGTGATCGACAGTGCCTGTGACGATCCACTGTTCGCTCGCCCATCGCTGGCCGCCGCCAAGTCCTTCCGCTACCAGCCGCGCGTTATCAATGGCCAGGCTGTGGCCGTGGACGATGTGCGCAACACCTTCCGCTACCGCATTCAATGATGAGCAGAACATGAGACAGGAACATCATCACTACCACGACGACCTGCAAGCGGTGGACGACCGTCGGCTCAACCCGAGTCAGGCCACCGATTTGGATACCATCGTCAGCCGCAGCCGGCGTCAGGTACTCAAGGGCGGGCTGGCACTGGCCGCCTTCGGGTTGTTCGGCGGCAGTCTGCTGGGTTGCCAACGCAGTACCCCCGGCGCCCAACCGTTGGTCGCCCCACTGATGGGCTTTACCGGGGTGGCCGCGCAAACCGGCGCGGACTTCGACCGCATTCTGGTAGCCGACGGCTACCGCGCCGAGGCTTTCTTCAGCTGGGGCGATGCGGTGCTGGACAGCGCCCCACCCTGGCGGGATGACGCCTCCCAGGACTGGCAGGCGCAACTGTTGCAGGCCGGCGACAACCATGACGGCATGCACTTCTTCCCCTTCGAGGAGGCGCCCAACGCGCACGGTCTGCTGGTGATCAACCACGAGTACATCAACCCGACGCTGCATAGCGACGGGTTCAGCTACACCGAGCTGCAAGACGGTCGCCGTCAGCGTCCGCTGGATCAGGTACGTAAGGAACAGGCGGCCCACGGTGTCAGCGTATTGGAAATCCGCAGGGATACCGAAGGCCAGTGGCAGCGGGTGTCAGGCTCGCGCTATCACCGACGCATCAGTGCCATGACACCAATGGTTGTCAGCGGCCCGCTGCGTGGCGACCGGCGCATGCGTACCGCCAGCGACCCAAGCGGCACCGAAGTGCTGGGCACCCTGAACAACTGCTCAATGGGCGTCACGCCCTGGGGCACCTATCTGACCTGCGAAGAGAACTTCCACAACTACTTCGTCAATCGCGACGCTGCCGACCATGCCAGCCGCCCGACCCACCAGCGCTACGGCATCGGCCAGGGCCAGCGCAGCGCCTACTACGCCTGGGAGTCGGTCGACGCCCGCTTTGATGCCACCCCGGATGAGCAACAACCGCATCAGGGCCACGTCAACGAACCGCATCGCTTCGGCTGGGTAGTGGAAATCGACCCCTTCGATCCCTACAGCACCCCGATAAAGCGCACCGCCATGGGTCGACTGGGCCGCGAATGTTCGGTGCTATCCATGGGCGACGACGGACGCATGGCAGTTTATTCCGGGGATGATGCCCGGGGTGAATACGTATGGAAGTTCATTCCCGACGGCCGCCATGACCCGGCCAACCGCGCCGCCAGCCGCGACCTGCTGGACAGCGGCATCCTGTACGCCGCGCGTTTCGACGAAGACGGTCGCGGCCACTGGCTGCCGCTGATCTGGGGCGTGCAGGGCCTGACCGCAGCCAATGGCTTTGCCGACCAGCAAGCAGTGTTGCTCAATGCCCGGGGCGCCGCCGATATTCTCGGTGCCACGCCGATGGACCGCCCGGAATGGGTCGCGGTGCATCCCGAGAGCCGCGAGGTGTATGTCACTCTGACCAACAATCATGAGCGCGGCGACCGTTCGCCGCTGGACGCCGCTAATCCGCGCCCGAACAACCAGCACGGGCAGATTCTGCGCTGGCGCGAAGATGGCGCCGACCCGGCGGCCACCGCCTTCAAGTGGGACCTGTTCCTGCTCGCCGGGGATCAGCCCGGTGCTACGGATGCCGAAGGCCAGCCGCTGCCGGATAACCTGATCGGCACTATCCAGGGCGACATCTTTTCCTCCCCGGACGGGCTGGCCTTCGACGGCGGCGGACGCCTGTGGATTCAGACCGACTCCGACGAAGAGGCCGCCCATACCGTCAACACTGGCTGCAACCAATTACTCTGCGCTGACCCGCAGACCCGCGAAGTACGGCGTTTTCTGGTCGGCCCACGCGGCGCGGAAATCACCGGCATCACCTGGACCCCGGACTACCGAACGCTATGGATCAACGTCCAGCACCCCGGCATCAGCTACCCCGCCAGCGATGGCCACAGCCGCCCGCGCTCCACTACTGTGATGATCACCCATGAGGATGGAAGGGTGATAGGCAGTTGATGGAAGCCAGCCCCGGAGACAACCCACCTGGGTGTGTCGAGCGCCTGCTCGACGCAAGGGTAAACACAACTTTCAAGCCCCACCACAAGGAATATCCATGAAACTCCGCACCCTGCTATCCACCTGCCTGCTGCTCGGCAGCGTTATCGCCCCGCCTCTAACCAGCGCCGCCGAGCCGGTGCTGCGCTTTGCCATCCTCGGTGATGCCGAGCCCAAGCCCAAGGCGGAATTCCCCGGCCTGGCCGCCGCCGTCGGCCACGTCAATCATCTGACCGACACCCACGACCTCGACTTTGTCATCGGCGTCGGCGATATCGCGCACAAGGGCACCGAACTGCAATACGAAGCCGTTACCCCGGTGCTGCAACGCCTGACACTGCCCTTCTACCCGATCATGGGCAACGAGGAACACAGCTCAACCGTCGAGCGTTATATGGAATATGCCCAGCGCTGGAACGAAGGCAAGGTCGAGATACCCGGCCCCAGCTATGTCATGGAGTTCGAGCAACTGGCACTGGTCATGGCTTCTCCCGATGAGGGTCGGGATTTTCATGATGAAGGCGTCGCCTGGGTCAAGCAGCAGGTCCAGCAGCTGCATCCCAAACCGGTACTGCTGGTCGTCCACGGCGCTCCCGCCGGCACCTTCCCGGAAAACCCGGATAAGGGCATCCACCACCCCGGCTTTGCCGACGTCAGCACTCAGCCCAACCTGGTGGCGATGATCTCCGGCGACCTTCATATGGATCTGGAACGCAGCGAGCACTCGAAACAGATCGACGGCGTGCACCATCTGCACATCCCGGCGCTGGAGCGCACCAAGATCCCCGATGAAGATCAGCATGTGCCGATGTTTCGGGTATTGACGGTGATGGATGATAATCAGGTGATCGTGGATACCTATCAGGTGGGTATCGTCGAACCGCTGGCGCGACACGACTATCGCTTCAGCTTGGACCGGGAGGCGCAGTAACAGTCTCCCTGGCCCAGATGCCCGCCTGTGCAGTTTGACGCATGCCCGAGCGTCAGCAATACTCCAAATGAAACACACCAAACAACCAGGTGGCTTATGACCTCACCCGTATTCAAAACCTACGAGCCACCCCAAACGTCGGAGAAAACAGTTTGGTATCAGATCGGTCTGCCAAGCAGGGGGCAGGCTTTATACCAGATCGTCCAGGAAGGCGTGCCTTACACGACCTACACCAAACTGGTGGAACTGTCTGGTGCCGACGTCAAGAAGCTGTCCGAGATGCTGGCTATCCCACTCACCACAGTGAATCGCCGGGCCAAATCCGGCCGATTCAGTACCCATGAAAGTGACCGGATCGTCCAGTTCGTCGAAGTCTATGAAGCCGCAGTGAGGCTGTTTGAAGGGGACCGGGAAGCTGCCCGCCAGTGGATGAAATCGCCCATCAAGGGGCTCGGCGGGAAAGCACCCATGGAAATGTTGTCTACCGGCGTTGAGCTGGATGCGGTGATCGACATGATTGGCCGACTGGAACACGGAATTGTTGCGTGACCGCAGAGACGCAAACCTACTATCGGATAATCAAACAGAAATGGGCAGCCTCGGCCTTCGATGGTGAGGGCGCCCGACTGTATGGCGGTCGTTGGAACAGCAAAGGCAGGCCCTGCGTCTATCTCACGTCCAGCGTTTCACTGGCAACGCTGGAAATGCTGGCTCATCTGAACTCGACGGCGCTGTTAAGTACCTACACCCTGTTTACGGTGACTATTCCCGTTGAACATATTCGCGAGCTGGGCCACGCACATCTACCCACAAACTGGCGGGCTGACCCCGCACCAAGCGAGACGGCCATGATCGGCGATGAGTGGCTGGCATCGTGCGATGGTGTCGGCCTGCTCCTACCTAGTACCATCACCCCCAGTGAAAATAATCTCCTGCTTAACCCGACTCATGCTGCTTTCGCAGCCTGCGTCAAAAGCGCTGCACGATCCGATTATGCTTTTGATAAGCGCTTGAAGTAGTTCCAGGGATCACCCAGCTAGTCTGCCCGCTGGTAGGCAACAGCTCCCTGCTGGCTCTCACCCACCACCACCAGTCGATCACCCCGGCAATGCATGACGATCGATTCGGGCTCATAGTCTCCTTCGTGAAGCACTACCAGTTCCAGCAAGTCGCCCCAAAGCCGAGCGCTCTCCAGCTCGGCGAGCTGACCATCTACCCAGACTTCTCCGGACAATTGCTGATAGCGTTGCTCAAGCTCAACCTGGTAATTCCTCCCTTCTGCCGTCTGCCAGTGCCAGACGCCCGCGACCCGGGCCGGTATCACCCACAGAAAGATGCTGTCGTACTTGGCGGGAATCCGCCGATCCGGCTTCCAGTCACCCATATCGAAGGTGTGGGAAACGATCCGCGTGCCGGGCCGCAATTCCTCCAGCAGGCGTGGCCGCAGCGCCAGGTTGATGTGCGGCAGTAGAAACATGGTCACTACGCTGGCTGGAGAGAAGTCCACCTCCAACAGATCATATTCAATGAAGCAGACCCGGTCATCAACGTCCATCTGTTCGGCATAGGCCTGAGCCAGCGCGACCCGACCAGAGTCTATTTCCACACCCACTGCCTGAGCGCCGTGATCCCGCGCCGCTGCCACGACAATACGTCCGTCACCGGAGCCGAGGTCAAAGAGCACGTCATCGGGCCCGACCGCAGCCAGGTCCAGCATCGCCTTGACCACGCCTTCACCGGTTGGCACAAAGGGCACATCAAGGTGCATGCCGAGCTCATCAAATTCGATCGATAAATCACTGAACAAGGGCAGGCTCCATTAATATTTCCACCATGGTACCCCAATCCTCTCGAGCTGAATGTCGTTCGGCCTCTCACTCCTGTCGGGTATCACGGCCTGGTCCGCACCCGGGCGCTGCCCCAATGCATCTCACCGTCCATGCAACACCGGTCGTCGAAGTCGGAGGATATCTGGCCGGCTTGCTCATTTGACGCTTACCCCAGGTTAGTTTAGCGTAGGGAAATCAAACGGTCGTTTGACAACCACAACAAACGGAACGACAGACAATGAATGCTGCCACCCAAACGCCTGAAATCCGGGTTTCCTGCGAGAAGATCAGCATCACCGCCAATGATGGCTACGTCCTGACTGCGTATCGTTATCGGGCTCGGGGCGAGGCCAGGGGCAATCTGCTGGTGGCCGGCGGGACCGGCGTGCCGCAACGGTTCTACCGGCGATTCGCCGAGTATGCAGCGCAGCGTGGCCTGAACGTACTGACCATCGACTACCGCGGTTCCGGCGAGTCGCAACCCGCTTCGCTGAAGGGTTTCGAGATGTCCTATCTGGACTGGTCGCAGAAGGATCTGGCGGCTGCCGTGGAGCTGCTGGGCAAAGAGGATCTGCCGCTGTACTGGGTCGGCCACTCGTTCGGCGGTCATGCCATCGGCCTGTTGCCCAATCATGACCGTCTCGCCGCATGCTACACCTTCGGCACCGGTGCCGGTTGGGCCGGCTGGATGCCGAAGGGCGAGGCGCTGAAGATCCGCCTGTTCTGGAGCGTCATTATGCCGGCAATCGTGTCCTGGAAAGGTTATATGGCATGGAGCGTACTGGGCATGGGTGACGACTTGCCGCTGGGCGTCTACCGCGACTGGAAGCGCTGGTGCGGTTTTTCTCACTATTACTTCGATGACCCGGCCATGGGCTGGGTGAAACCGCTGTACGCGGCAGTACAGACGCCCTGCGCCTTCATCACCTCGACCGATGACCCATGGGCGCCGCCACGCTCACGCGATGCCTTCGCCAAGGGCTACCGCAACGCGCCGAAGACCATCGGTGATATACAACCCGCACCCGGTAATCGACCGATCGGGCATATGGGTTACTTTCGCAGCGAATCACAGCCGTTCTGGGACGATGCGTTGAGCTGGCTGCTGGCACAGCCAGTAACCAACACGAGGTAGCCGGGCGGGTTCAAAACGGCAAGGGTTCAGGGCGGTGCAACGCAAAACCCTGACCGTAATCGGCGCCCACGGCCTGCAATATCGGAGCGAGATCCGGCCATTCCACGGATTCGGCAATGGTCTTGATATTGAAGGCGCGCGCCACCTGGATCACCGATTCGACGATCACGCTGCCCGCCGGCGGATTGCGAATGCCCTTGATGAATTCGCCATCGATCTTGAGGTACTGCACGGGCAGATGTTGCAGATAGGCAAAGGACGACATCCCGCTGCCGAAATCATCCAGTGCCACCTGAAAGCCATGGTTGACCAACTCGCCAAGCAAGTTAGCCGTCACCTCCAGACTATTGATAGCCGCTGTCTCGGTCACCTCGAAACAGACGTTACCCGGTTGCACGTCGGGGAACTGCCCCAAAGTCGAGAACACATATTCCAGGAAGCCCCGGCTGCCCAGTGTCAGACCCGAGACATTGACGAAATAGCGGGTACGCTGACGCTGCGCCGGGTCCATCTGCTGGAGGATGGAAAACGCCTTGTGGATAATGTGCCGATCCAGCTCGCCGATCAGGCCATAGCGTTCGGCGGCGGGAATGAAGGCACCGGGTGAAATCAGCTCACCCTCGGCTCCACGCAGTCGGGACAACACCTCGAAGCACGTCATGCCTTCCTCGCGGGAGGCCTCGCTGAAACATTCGAAGCGCTGACCGAATAGCACCACCCGATCCTCGCGCATGGCTTCGCGCAGGCGATCGGTCCAATCCATATCCTGTTGTCGGCGGCGGACTTCCTCGTCGCTTGGTTGGCTGACGATGACTTGGTTGCGGCCTTTTTCCTTGGCCAGGAAACATGCCGCATCCGCCAGACCCAGCCCTTCGCTGAAGGAGGCCAGGGCCTCACTGCCGAAACTGGCGACACCGGCACTGAAAGTGATCGAATAGCGTCGGCCGTTCCACATGAAACGCAGCTGCCGGATACCTTCGCAGATCTGCTGCGCTCGCTGGCGGGCGTGGTCCAGCGAACAGTTACGCAACACCATGGCGAATTCATCACCACCCAGGCGGGCAAGCACATCCTCATCCTGAGCGTGCTCGCGCAGCAGCCGTGCCACCTCGACCAGCAAGGCATCACCTGCGCGGTGGCCGCAACGGTCATTGATGATCTTGAAATGATCCAGATCCAGGTACATCAGCGCATGGGTACCACCCAGCTGTTCCAGTTCGGCCATCCGCCGGGCCACTTCGCGGCGATTGCACAAGCCGGTGAGTGCATCATGGGCCGCCTGGAAACTGACCTCCTGGGACAGCCAATGAGCCTCGGTCACATCATGCCCCTGGACGAAGATGCCGCTGATCTCGCCTTTGGCATCCAGGATCGGCTGATAGGTCAGATCGATGAAGCGTTCTTCCAGCGCGCCATCGATCACGCGCTGCAGTTCGATCGGCACCGCTCCGCCGATGAAGGGCTCGCCGGTGGTGTAAACCCGGTCCAGCTTGTCGAGAAAGCCCTGCGCCACCACTTCCGGTAACACTTCAGCGAGCACCTGGCCGATAATCTGGCGGTGGCCTATCAGTTGGTAATAGGCATCGTTGGCCAGCTCGAACACATGCTTGGGACCGCGAAGGATGCAAACGAAGCCAGGCGCCTGTTGGAACAATTGATTGAAACGCTCGCGCTCGGCCTTGAGCAGGCTGAGCAGGTCCAGCGCCAACGGACCCTCCGGGATGCCGCTGTCCGGCTGGGCCAGCTGTCCGCGCAATAGCATCAGCTCGGAGATACTGACCGGCTGGCAGAGAATCGCTGTCACCACTCCGGCGTCGTCAAGCACCGGCGTATGGCTGGTCGTCCAGTATTCATGGGAACCCTGGGCATTAGAGGACAACTGATAATCAAGCATCTGGATATGATGCGGCGCGGCGCTATTGAGCACCTGCTGAAAAGACTGCAGCAACACCTGCTGCTGACCGTCCCGACCGGGGAATATCTCCAGTACCGGATGGCCAACCATAGCCTCCCGCGGCAGACCCACTGCCTGCTCGAATGCAGCGTTGCAAGTAATAACCTGCAACGCGCGATTGAGCAGGAGCGAAGGCGCTGACGATCGTTCGAAGACTTGCTGGTAGTCCATATGCCCCCCCGATGACCGCGGGCAGGCTTCACCTGGTCATTTTTCTGGCGCTGAAAAAATGACGGATATTATCACAGGCTCCCGGGCCGGGGGAGCGCACCTTTGCCCAGGTTAAAAACCCAACAACAGTGTAGATAGCGATATGCCATGCAGCCAGTCAGAATCCTTCCAGCACTATCTTGCCGATGGTATGCCCGCCTTCAATCATTCCGTGGGCCTTGCGCAGATTGGCAGCGTTGATCTGGCCCAGATGTGCCCTGTCCATCGCACGGATGGTGCCCTCATCCAGCAGCTCGGCAATACGGTTGAGAATATCGTGCTGACGCTGCATATCGGCAGTCTGAAACATCGAGCGGGTGAACATGGATTCCCAGTGGATGGAAATACTCTTGGCCTTGAACACGCGCAGATCCAGCGGCTCGGGATCGTCGATGATGCCCAGTCGTCCCTGGGGTGCCATGACCTCGGCCAGCGCTGCCCAGACCTCGGCATTGGTGTGGGTGGAAAAAGCGAAGTCGACCAGGCCGATGTCCAGATTGAGGATCTGGGAGACCAGAGGCTTGCTGTGATCAATCACATGGTGCGCGCCCATGTCCCGCACCCACTGCGCACTTTCCGGGCGCGAGGCGCTGGCAATGACCGTGGCTCCGGCCTGGCGCGCCAGCTGGATAGCGGCTGAGGGCACGCCACCAGCACCACCCAGCACCAGCAAGATGGGCGGATTGGCCGGGGCACTCTGCGGCATACCGAGACGATCGAACAGCATCTCGAAAGCGGTGAGCATGACCAGCGGTACCGATGCCGCGGCAGCCGGATCGAGATTACGCGGCTTGCGCCCGACGATGCGCTCATCTACCAGCTGCCACTCGGCATTGGAGCCGGAGCGCTGCAGCTCACCGGCGTAGAACACCTCATCGCCGGGCTGGAACAACGTCACCTCCGGCCCCACCGCGTCAACCACCCCGGCGGCATCGTAGCCAAGCACCCGCGGCTCCTCAGCCGAGGCGCTGAATACCTGGCGGCTTTTGATATCCCTCGGATTGACCGAAACCGCCTGCACGCGCACCAGCAGATCGTGGCCAGTCGGCGTTGGCTTGGGCAGTTCAAGGTCGATCAGTGCCTGATCATTGTCAATTGGCAGTTGCTCGGTATAACCCACAGCTTTCATGTCAGTCTCCCCTCGGAATGTCCACACAGGATAGCCAGCCGTAAGCGTCAGGGCTAGCTTGCACGGGGATGAGATGATTGGAGTGGCGGACAGACGCAGAGCGTTCCTCCAGACCATGCAAGCCTGATCAGGAAGCGGCGGTCAAAAAGTTTTGCAGATACTGCATGAACACCTGCGGCTGGTGGTGGTGCAGGTTATGACCAGCATCTGCAATGCTGACCACCTGCGCCTGGGCGAAGTGTCGGATGCGACCATCATCCTGCGGGTTGGATGCCCAGCTCTCGGCGCCATACATCAACAGCACCGGGCATTCGATGGCTTGCCACAGGTCACTGGCCTCCACCGAAGCCACCTCCGCCGCCCCGAAACCACGTATCTGATGATCATATTTCCAGCGCCACTGGCCATTGTCATTGGGCTTGAGCCCACGCTTACAGACGTACTCGGCCAGCTCACGACTCAGCAGCGGATCATGTCCCATCAGCCGCTCCACCGCCGCCTCGACACTGGGATACTCGCTGGGCCCCAGCCGATCCAGCTCGCGCACCCGCTCGACCCATTCGCGCAGCTGCTCGCGGCGTGATTTCGCGTCCCGCTTGGCGCGCGCCTCGGGTGAAAACCCCAACCCCTCAATAACGCACAAACGATTGACCCGCTCCGGAAACAACGCGGTGTAATGAACGGCGATATTGCCACCCAGCGAGTGGGCCACCAGGGTCGTCGGGCGATCGCCCAGTTCAGCCACCAGCGCCGCGATATCCGGTACAAAGTCGGGAATGGCATAGGCGCCTCCCGTGCTCCAGTCGCTGTCGCCATGCCCGCGCAGATCCGGCACCACCACATGCCAGTCGGCACATAACTGTCGTGCCAGCTGGTCCCAGACCCGCGCATGCTCCAACCCCCCGTGAATCAGGATCAGCAACGGTGCATCAACATTGCCCCAGTCCAGATAGTGCAGGCGCAGCCCGCGGGAATGATAAAAACGGCTTTGCGGATTCTCAACCAATGACATCGCTACCTCCTCCCAGATATGCAGGCAGCATAAGGGCTGGACCCGGCAAAGGCACGCGATACACCGAATCGGGTACACTCATGACCGGCAACGGCGCGATACGTCGTACCGAATCATGTTACCCAATGAGAATACGACAATGATCAAACAGACCTGCGCCCTGACTTTTGCCCTGGCCCTTACGTTGACCGTCGGCGGTGCCAATGCCTTCAGCCTGGGCGATGCGGCCAAACTGACCTCTGCTGTTGCTGTACCGGGCTCCAGCGCGGCGCAGTCCGCCGAGCTGGTGAATAAACTGAGCGCACTCAACGTCAGCCCTGAACAGGCGGTCGGTGGCACCAGCGCCCTGCTCAACCTGGCCAAGAATCAGCTGCCCGGCACCGATTACAGTCAGCTGTTGAGCAGCGTACCGGCGTTAGCTGACTTGAGCAGTGGTGGCCTGGGTAGCCAAGTCGGCGCCGTCAGCGGCCTGCTGGGCAAATCCAATCCACTGGGCGGCGGCAGCGCGCAGGACAATATGCAGAGCCTCGGCGACGTGGGCAACGCCTTCTCGCGCCTGGGCATGGACGCCGGCATGATCAGCCAGTTCGCCCCCGTGCTGCTGGAGTTCATTGGCAACCAGGGTGTCGGCCAGCCACTGCTGGGCACCCTGACCAGTCTGTGGAGCGGCCAGCCGGCCAGCTGAAGGCAATTACGGGTTGGCGAGCATCTGCTCGCCGACAACGACGCCCCAGCCGCAGTGGGTCAGCAGGCGTAGCGCAGGCGCTCGACGCCCCGCTTGGTTCAATCGGCGATATGAACCAACTGCTTGCCGAAGTTCTTGCCTTTGAGCATGCCTTTGAATGCTTCCACCGCATTGTCCAGGCCTTCAGCGACTGTCTCGCGGTATTTAATATTACCGCTGGCGATCTGCTCGGCCAGCAATGTGGTGATTTCCTGGTGGCGGTCCTGCCATTCGGTAACCAGAAAGAAGCGGTGCTCCGGCTTGTTTTCACCCATGGCGCCGAACACCTGGAACGGCGTCTCGACCTTGCTGGCATCTTCGGCGTTGTAGGCTGACACGTAACCGCAGATCGGCACCCGCGAGCCCTTGTTGAGCAACTTGGCAACGGCACGGGTCACATCGCCACCGACGTTCTCGAAGTACACATCGATGCCGTCCGGGCAGGCGGCCGCCAGATCCGCTTCCAGATTGCCGGCCTTGTAATCGACGCAGGCATCAAAACCGAGTTCCTCGACGACAAAACGGCATTTCTCTTCACCACCGGCCACGCCCACTACCCGGCAACCCAACTGCTTGGCCGTCTGCCCGACCACGGTACCAACCGGCCCGGAAGCGGCCGAAACCACGACGGTTTCTCCAGCCTGCGGCTTGCCGACATAGGTCAGCCCGCAATAACCGGTGCGCCCCGGCATGCCAGCTACGCCCAGATAGGCCTGCAGCGGCACGCCGCGGGGGTCGATCTTGTAGATCATCGGCGCGTCGCCAGGCACAACGGAATATTCCTGCCAGCCGGAATAACAGGTGACCAGATCACCTTCGCTGTAGTTCGGCGATTTCGACTCGATCACCCGCCCAACGCTTTCGCCGACCATGACTTCGCCGATGCCAACCGGGTCCATATAACCCTTGGCATCGTTCATGCGCGGGCGCATATAGGGGTCGAGTGACAGCCACAGGGTCTTGATCAGGATTTCGCCATCGCGCAGTTCGCGCACGGGCTCTTCCTTCAGGAGCAGATCACCGTCGCGGATTTCCCCTTGGGGACGCTTGTTAAGTATTATTTTTCGGTTGGTGTAAGCAGACATGACAACCTCGCATGATCCGTGGGTGGAGCGGGCTCAAGCCCGATGTGTGCCTGATCATAAACCAGTGCTGAAGCAGTTCCGCCTGTTATTCACGGGAATGATCGGATGACAGCAACAGTCCTGTATGCGGCTGCAGGAGGTCGGCAGGCAGCACGTCATGGAATATCAACTGGTTGCGTCCCAGATGCTTGCCTCGATAGAGCCGCTGGTCTGCGCAGCGGTAGAGCTGCTCGGCGTCTTTTGCATCCACGGGCCATTCGGCCAGACCAAAGGTCGCCGACAGGGGTATTTCCTGTTCGCCATAACACAGCGGGGTGGTCGCTATCTGCAACCGCAGTGCTTCGATCAGCGGCCGCGCCTGGGCGCTGTCGGTACGGCGCAACAGGATGGCGAATTCCTCCCCACCGAGTCGCGCCAGCATATCGGTCTTGCGCAGGCGTGCATCAATGCAGGCACAGATGTGCCGCAGTGCCTGATCACCCGCCTCATGCCCCCAGCGGTCATTGACCTTTTTGAAGTGGTCCAGATCCAACAGCACCAATACCAGACACTCATCGCTGCGTTCGCCGAGGGCGATACTGTCATCCAGAAGTCGTTGAAAGCTGCTGCGGTTAGCCACACCAGTCAGCCCGTCGGTTTCCGCCAGCTCCCGCAATAACTGCTGGGCGGCGGCCCGCCGCGACTCATAGACGTGCACGAACAGCATGATCAACAGACCGCAGAGCAATGCATTGCCCATATCGATCACACCAGCCCCCTGCAGCTGCCCCGGATGCTTTATCAGGTAGGCGATTATGGCGACGACAGCGAAGGGTACCGTGACGATGAAACCAGCTGTCTTGCCCAGCAGCAGATAGGCCATCAGAGGAATCATGTAGACCCAGACGAAAGCCGATACGGAGGCCTCGGGCATGATGATGATGTAGATGAGAAAGCTGTAGGTGGGCAGCAGGTAGAGATAGATCCAGGGAGTCAGGTTGCGCACATGGGCGAGCCGATGGGCGCCGCCAAGCAGTAACAAACTGGCAGCGCCCTCAAGGACCGCCAGCGGCAGGTTGCCATTGACTCCCTGCAGCACCGCGAAAAAGCCGATAGTCAATCCTGTCGAGACATAGATCAGCCTCATCAGGACACGACTGTCTTCCTGTTCCAGTCCGCCGCGCCGCCCCCCTGTCGCCTGTTTTTTGACAGTATTCCCTGGCATGACCGTCTCCCTGACAAAAAATTGATTATAGGTCAGGGATCTTCGAACACCAATCAATGCTCAGGAGTTTTCATTCCTCCTGCAGATACTGATCCTTCAGGCGCACGTAATTGCCCGCCGTGTAAGTAAAGAAAGACCGCTCCTTCTCGCTAAGCGGCCGCACCTCCCGCGCCGGGCTACCCATGTACATATAACCGCTGCGCAAGGTTTTATTGGCGGGCACCAGGCTACCGGCACCCAATACCACTTCATCCTCAATGACCGCTCCGTCCATGACGATGCTGCCCATGCCGATGAGTATCCGGCTGCCTATGGTGCAGCCGTGCAGCAGCACCTTGTGACCGATGGTCACGTCGTCGCCGATGATCAGTGGATAGCCGTCCGGGTTGAAAGGGCCAGCGTGGGTGATATGCAGCACACTGCCGTCCTGCACGCTGGTGCGCGCACCGATGCGGATGCGATGCATGTCGCCGCGGATCACTGTAGCCGGCCACACCGAGCAGTCGTCGCCCAGTTCCACATCACCCAGAACCACCGCGCTGCTGTCGACCATCACGCGCTCGCCCAGTTGCGGTGTCTGGCCCGCGAATCGGCGTATATTCATCATTTGCCCCTTGAATTGGCTGGCTGTCGCCTGCATCTATAGTGGTAATTGTGTTCCGGCCTTTGCCGAGCGCCAATCACCGTCTGGTTGTTATCATGACGGTCATTGTACGAACCCACGCTATTCAGGAAACCCCATCATGTCCAATCCGCTGCTGCAATCCTATGACCTGCCCCCGTTCAGCTCAATCGAGCCGAGCCATATCAAACCGGCCATCGAGCAGGTGCTGGCGGACAGTCGGACGCAGTTGGCTGCATTGCTGGACAACCCGCCGGCGCAGTGGAGTTGGGGCACCCTGATCGAGCCGCTGGATGAGATCGGTGAACGCCTGACCCGCGCCTGGTCACCGGTCAGCCATCTGAACGCGGTGATGAACAGCGCCGAGCTGCGCGATGCCTATAACAGCTGTCTGCCGCTGCTCAGCGAGTTCTCCACCGAGATGGGTCAGAACCAGGCGCTGTATGCCGCCTATCGCCAGCTGGCCGACAGCGACGGCTTCAGCCAGCTCGACGCCGCCCAGCAGACCATCATCGAACATGCCCTGCGCGACTTCCGCCTGTCCGGTATCGCACTGCCGCCGGAGCAACAGAAGCGCTATGGCGAACTGCAGATGCGCCTGTCGGAGCTGCAAAGCCGGTTTTCCAACCAATTAATGGACGCCACGCAAGCCTGGACCAAGCATATCACCGATGCCAGCCAGCTGGACGGCCTGCCCGAGTCGGCTCTGGCCCAGGCAAAACAGGCGGCCGCGGCCCGCGAGTTGGACGGCTGGCTGATCACTCTGGAATTCCCCAGCTACTACGCGGTGATGACCTATGCCAATGACCGCGCCCTGCGCGAAGAGGTCTATACCGCCTTCTGCACCCGCGCCTCGGACCAGGGTCCGAACGCCGGCGACAATGACAACGGTCCGCTGATTGAAGAGATCCTGAAGCTGCGCCACGAGCTGGCGCAGCTGCTCGGTTATGCCAATTACGCCGAACTTTCGCTGGCCACCAAGATGGCCGACAGCACCGATCAGGTACTGGGGTTCCTGCGCGACCTCGGTCAGCGCAGCCGGCCTTTTGCCGAAGCCGATCTGCAAGCGTTGCAGGATTTCGCCGCAAGCAAGGGCTGCACCAAGCTGCAGAGTTGGGATAGCGGTTACTACGCCGAACAGCTGCGCCAGCACCGCTACGCCATTTCCCAGGAAGAACTGCGCCCCTGGTTCCCGGTGGACCGGGTGCTGCAGGGCATGTTCGGCGTAGTCGGCCGGCTGTATGGCATCGAACTGCGCGAGGTGAGCGACTTCGAGCGCTGGCATGAGGATGCCCGCCTGTTCGAAGTGCTGGAAAAGGGCGAGGTGATCGGGCGCTTCTTCCTCGATCTGTATGCGCGCAGCCACAAGCGCGGCGGTGCCTGGATGGACGGTGCCCGCGACCGTCGGCGCCTGCCTGGCGGCGAACTGCAGCGACCGATTGCCTATCTGGTATGCAATTTCACTCCAGCAGTGGGCGACCAGCCGGCGTTGCTGACCCATGATGAAGTCACCACCCTGTTCCATGAATTCGGCCACGGTCTGCACCATCTGCTGACCCGCGTCGATTACCCGTCTGCCTCCGGCATCAATGGCGTGGCCTGGGACGCGGTGGAGCTGCCCAGCCAGTTCATGGAAAACTGGTGCTGGGAACCGGAAGGTCTGGCGCTGATTTCCGGACACCATGAAACCGGCGAGCCATTGCCCCGCGATTTGCTGGACAAGATGCTGGCGGCACGCAATTTTCAGTCCGGCCTGGGCATGCTGCGCCAGATCGAGTTCTCGCTGTTCGACTTCGAGCTGCACGCCCAGGACGGCAACAGCCGCAGCGCGCGTGAGGTACTGCAAGCGGTACGCGATGAAATTTCAGTCATGCCGCCGCCGGCCTTCAACCGCTTCGAGAACGGTTTTGCGCATATTTTTGCCGGTGGCTATGCCGCGGGCTACTACAGCTACAAGTGGGCGGAAGTGCTGTCGGCCGACGCTTTCTCCCGCTTCGAGGAGGAAGGTATTTTCAACGCCGAGACCGGCCAGGCCTTCCGTGACAATATCCTGGCCCGGGGCGGTAGCCGCGAACCCATGGAACTGTTCGTCGCCTTCCGCGGCCGCGAGCCTTCGGTGGACGCGCTGTTGCGCCATAGCGGCCTGATCGGAGAGCAAGCAGCATGAGCAATCAATCGGAACCGGTAAAACGCTTCATCGCCGGGGCGGTCTGCCCGGCGTGCAGCGAGATGGACACCATCCGCATGTATCAGGTGGATGATGTGCCGCATCGTGAGTGCGTCGCCTGTGGTTACGCGGACACCCTGGATGAGCGGGGCAATTCCGTGCCCCGAGAGATACCCACGCGCGTGACCATACAACCGTCGAGCAAACCGGCGGCTACATCACATGTAGCGCAGTTCTATCCCAATCCGAAGTTGAAGAAGAAGGATTGAAGTCAGCCATTGGCAGGGATTTCACCCGGTCTCTAGCAACGCGCTGTCGCGCAGCAGACAAGACACCGTCAGTTACCTCCATCTGCAGGAGTGTCGCCGCGACGGCGCGCAGCGCGCCAGGTTTTACTGGCAGACTCCGTTCCCAGCGGTTCTGACGGTCCTCCTGCAAGTGAGTGCCTGTTCTCAACCGGCGAGTCAGGGGTTGTCTCGCCAGCTTAGCCCAACGCCAAGTTCCTCAGCCATGTTCGGCCAGCGACGCCACATATCCTGGCGGGCCTGTTCGTCGATCCCGGCCTTGTAGGCCAGAAACGCCGGGCTTTCGAACACCTCTTCCGGCAATAATCCTTTTACCGCCTCGTCCACCGCGGCGTCCAACTGATTAGCATACTCCTCGCCCAGCAACTCATATACGATCACATTGGCCTTGGTGTTGCTCATTGGGATCAACGATTCCCCACCATGGTTGACGTAGCGGTCGTTGACCTCTTCCACCAGACGATGGGCCAGATAGGCTTCGTCCAGCAGGACCAGCAAGCCCCGATCAGATTCCGGCGTAGCCGAAGGTTGCAGGAAGAAATCTTCCGCTACCTTCAATACCGGAATCAGCTGGGGCCGCATCTTTGCATGATTGGCTACCGACTGGGCGGCCTCCAATATATCCGGCACGCGCTCTATGTAGGCCTGGATGAAATTGAACAGGGTATTACCAGCCTCATCGCGCATGCGAATGGTCCGGTGCAGTTCCGGTAGCTTTCGATCAAGCCATTGGCGCAGGGCTTCGGTGCTGCCCTCATCTTCTCGAGCCGTGCGGACACGCTCGCGTAATTCAGAAATTCTCATGAATACTCCCGCTGATGGCGGGCCGGATGGCGCGCCATAAATGCTTTGGGTTGGAACCGAATTCAAGCTAGCAGAGTGCCTCCATATCGTCAAAGCGACTCGTAAGGGAGCCTGAACACATATTGATCCCTGATTGAGAACCCCTGAAAGGCGCCACGCCAAGCATCCCGGAGTGGAAATGTGCGGAACGTACCCTTGACAATTCAATGAAGATTCAGACTCAAGAGCATTGCTTTGATCGCCTTCAGGTCTATACTCGGATTCATCTGGTTACACCTTCAGGCGTCGCCAGGAGTGATAAAAACAATAAACAAGGGGAAAACCGGGATGTTGCGACAAGCACGCACCTGGCTGGGTGGCCTGTTTCTGATTGCACTCAGCGCCAATGCCAATGCCAGCTGGACCGTCAACATGACTCCGGGGGCAACGGAAGTCAGCCGTTCGGTATTCGATCTGCACATGACCATTTTCTGGATCTCGGTGGTCATCGGCGCCATCGTCTTTGGTGTCATGTTCTGGTCGATGTTCATGCACCGCCGCTCCAGGGGCGCGGTACCCGCCAAGTTTCATGAAAACCTCACCGTCGAGATTCTGTGGACGGTCATCCCGCTACTGATTCTGGTCGGCATGGCCATTCCGGCAACCAAGACCCTGATCGAAATCTACGACACTGAAGATTCTGATATCGACATCATGGTCACCGGTTATCAGTGGCGCTGGCAGTACAACTATCTGGGTGAAGACGTCAGCTTCATGAGCAATCTGGCGACCCCGCGTGACCAGATCAGCAACCAGGCCGCCAAGGGCGAGCATTACCTGCTGGAAGTCGACGAACCGATGGTGGTGCCGACCGGGCAGAAGATCCGCCTGTTGATTACCGCCAACGACGTCATCCACTCCTGGTGGGTACCGGCTCTGGCGGTGAAGAAGGACGCCATCCCCGGCTTCATCAACGAGTCCTGGACGCGGATCGATGAGCCCGGCATCTATCGTGGCCAATGCACCGAGCTGTGCGGTCGCGATCATGCCTTCATGCCCATCGTGGTGGACGCCCGCGCACCGGAAGACTATGCCGCCTGGCTGGCCGAGAAGAAGGCCGCTGCGGCCGCCGAAGCCGAGCTGACCAGCAAGGAATGGACGCTGGAAGAACTGCTGGAACGTGGCGAGCGCGTCTACACCAGCACCTGCGTAGCCTGTCACCAGGCCAACGGCGAAGGCCTGCCGCCGATGTTCCCGGCACTCAACGGCAGCGACATGGTGCTCAACGACGTCGCCGCTCACATCGATGTGGTGGTCAACGGCGTGCCCGGTACCGCCATGGCTGCCTTCGGCAAACAGCTGTCGGAAGTGGATATTGCCGCTGTGATCACTTACGAGCGCAACGCCTGGGACAACGACACCGGCGAGGTGGTCGCGCCCATCGATATCCTCAACTTCAAGAATGGCCAATAGGAGACCTGTCATGAGTGCAGTGATCGACAATCATCACGCCGACCATGTCCACGGTCCGGCCAAGGGCCCGATGCGCTGGATCCTGACCACCAACCACAAGGACATCGGCTCGATGTACCTGTGGTTCAGCTTCGCCATGTTCCTGCTCGGCGGCACCCTGGCGATGGTCATCCGTGCCGAGCTGTTTCAGCCCGGCCTGCAGCTGGTGCAGCCGGAATTCTTCAACCAGATGACCACCATGCACGGCCTGATCATGGTGTTCGGCGCGGTGATGCCGGCCTTCGTCGGCCTGGCCAACTGGATGGTGCCGCTGATGATAGGCGCGCCGGACATGGCGCTGCCGCGGATGAACAACTTCAGCTTCTGGCTGCTGCCGGCGGCCTTCGGCCTGCTGGTATCGACCCTTTTCATGGAGGGCGGCGCACCCAACTTCGGCTGGACCTTCTATGCGCCCCTGTCCACCACCTACGGCCCGGACAGCACCACCTTCTTCATCTTTGCCATCCACCTGGCGGGTATCAGCTCGATCATGGGGGCGATCAACATCATCGCCACCATTCTCAACCTGCGCGCGCCCGGCATGACTCTGATGAAGATGCCGCTGTTCGTCTGGACCTGGCTGATCACCGCCTTTCTGCTGATCGCGGTGATGCCGGTGTTGGCGGGCGTGGTGACCATGATGCTGATGGATATCCACTTCGGTACCAGCTTCTTCAATGCTGCCGGCGGCGGTGACCCGGTGCTGTTCCAGCATGTGTTCTGGTTCTTCGGTCACCCCGAGGTGTACATCATGATCCTGCCGGCGTTCGGCGCAGTGAGCATGATCATCCCGGCGTTCGCCCGCAAGCCGCTGTTCGGCTATACCTCCATGGTCTATGCCACCGGCGCGATTGCCTTCCTGTCCTTCTCGGTCTGGGCGCACCACATGTTCACCGTCGGCATCCCGCTGACCGGCGAGCTGTTCTTCATGTACGCGACCATGCTGATCGCGGTGCCCACCGGGGTGAAGGTGTTCAACTGGGCAACCACCATGTTCCGCGGCTCGCTGACCTTCGAGACGCCGATGCTGTTCGCCATCGCCTTCGTCATCCTGTTCACCATCGGCGGCTTCTCCGGGCTGATGCTGGCCATCGCGCCGGCGGACTTCCAATATCACGACACCTACTTCGTGGTGGCACATTTCCACTATGTGCTGGTGCCCGGTGCGATCTTCGGCATCTTCGCCTCGGCCTATTACTGGCTGCCGAAATGGACCGGTCACATGTATGACGAGGTGCTGGGCAAGACGCATTTCTGGATGTCCTTCATCGGCATGAATCTGGCTTTTTTCCCTATGCATTTCGTCGGTCTGGCCGGTATGCCGCGGCGCATTCCGGACTACAACATGATGTTCGCCAACTTCAACATGGTGTCATCCATCGGCGCCTTCATGTTCGGCGCAACTCAGCTATTGTTCCTGTACATCGTCATCAAGTGCGTGCGCGGCGGCAAGATAGCGCCGGCCAAACCATGGGATGGTGCTGAAGGCCTGGAGTGGACGGTGCCGTCACCGGCGCCCTATCACACCTTCACTACACCACCGGAAGTCAAATAAGGGGGTTGTCATGAGCGAGGAAGGCCTGAGCACCAGAAGTCTGATCAAACGGTTGCTGCTGTTGGTCGTCGGTATGTTCGCTTTCGGCTTTCTGCTGGTGCCGATCTACGACGTGATGTGCCAGGCCTTCGGCATCAATGGCAAAACCGCCGGTTCAGCCTGGCAAGGCCAGGAGCAGGTGGATATGCAACGCGAGGTACGGGTGCAGTTCGTGTCCAGCAATGCCGAGGGCATGCGCTGGTCGTTCGGCCCGCAGAATGATGAAGTCGTGCTGCATCCGGGCGAGGCTCGCACCGTCAACTTTCTCGCCCATAACCCCACCGACAAGGTGATGGTGGCCCAGGCCATCCCCAGCGTCGCCCCCTCCCGGGCGGCGGCGTTCCTGCACAAGACCGAATGTTTCTGCTTTACTCAGCAGGTGCTGCAACCGGGCGAAAGCATTGAAATGCCGGTGCGTTTCGTGGTCGACCCGGCACTGCCGAAGGATGTGCGACGGCTCACGCTGGCCTATACCTTGTTTGATGTGACCGAACGCATGGCGGCCAGCCTCGATCTGGCCGCAATACACTGAATCCCGGCTGCCGATAAGGAGAACAACAGATGGCAAGTCACGAAGAACATGAAGTCTATTACGTACCTGACCAGAGCAAATGGCCAATAGTCGGCTCCATCGGCCTGCTGGTTTCCGTATTCGGCGCCGGCACGCTGATGAATGGCCTGAGCAGCGGCTCGGGCGCCTCGCCGGGCCAGTATATTCTCTACGCCGGCCTGCTGATCCTGGTCTGGATGTTCTTTGGCTGGTTCGGCAACGTGATCAAGGAAAGCCGACAGGGGCTGTACAGCAGGCAGATGGATCGCTCGTTCCGCATGGGCATGACCTGGTTCATCTTTTCCGAGGTGATGTTCTTCGCCGCTTTCTTCGGGGCGCTGTTTTACGTACGTGTCCTGGCTGGCCCCTGGCTGGATGGCATCGGTGAAAAGGGCTCGAGCAGCATGCTCTGGCCGGAATTCAATTTTTCCTGGCCGCTGGTCAACAACCCCGACCCTGGCACCTTCCCCGGCCCCACTGAAACCATCAGTCCCTGGCAGCTGCCACTGATCAACACCCTGCTGCTGATCACCTCCAGTGTCACTCTGACCCTGGCTCATCATGCGCTGCGCGCCGACAAACGCAAGGCCCTGAAGAACTGGCTGTTGCTGACGGTGGTGCTCGGCGTGGTCTTTCTTGGCTTGCAGCTGGCCGAGTACGTCCATGCCTATAACGATCTGGGTCTGACCCTGAGTTCCGGCATCTATGGCTCGACCTTCTTCATGCTCACCGGCTTCCATGGCTTTCACGTGACCATGGGCGCGATCATCCTCACAGTGATGCTGGTCCGCGTGCACAAGGGCCATTTCACCCCGGACAATCACTTCGGCTTCGAGGCTGCCAGCTGGTATTGGCACTTCGTCGATGTGGTCTGGGTGGCGCTGTTCATCTTCGTCTACGTGCTCTGAACAGCCTGCTCCGTGGTCAGTGCAGCCACGGAGCGCCCCAATGTAGTTGCCCGGACCAAAGCCCCCAGGCTATCAGCAGTATCAACACCACGGTCAAGCTGATACGCAGGGTCAGGGCATTGACCAGGCTGCTGCCGGACTCGGCGTTACGCAGGAACAACGCGCCACTGAACAGGCTGATGATAATGGCAGCCAGCAGTACCAGAATGATGATTTTCAACCACATAATGACGGTCCATGTTCAACAGAATGTTCTGCAGTATAGACCGCATAAGGAAGCCGGCGAATGACCAGAAGCCAGTCTGACGCGATACCGCTCAGCAGCCGCTTCGCACCCGGCTGGCCACTCTGGGTATTCACCCTGGCGCTGTTGCCGATACTGATCAGTCTCGGATTCTGGCAGCTGGAGCGCGCCGACGAAAAACGCGAACTGCAGGCGCGGATTGATCAGCAGCGCAGCACGCAGGCTATCCCTCCCAGCGAAATCGATCCCACCCTCAACCTCGCCTGGCGCCCCTTGGTACTGACCGGACAGTGGGATGCGCAGCACCTGTGGTTGCTGGACAATCGCACCCGCGATGGCAGGCCGGGCGTCGAGGTATTGCAGGTCTTTCACGATAGCGCCAGCGATCTGCGGCTGCTGGTCAATCGCGGCTGGCTGCCCTGGCCGGATCGCCGCCAACTTCCGCCGGTGCCGACCCCGCAGGGCACCATCCAACTGCAGATCGAAGTTCTCCCCGAACAGGATCCGGGTTTCACTCTGCATAGCGCCACGACCGTCGGCTGGCCGAAACTGGTCGGCAGCATCGACCTGCCCGCCTTTACCGAACAGGCTGATATACCACTGCAGCCATGGATGGCTCGCCTGCAGCCGGGCAGTCACGGCGCCTTTAGGCTCGATTGGCCGGGACTGCCAATGAGCGCAAGTAAACACACCGGTTACGCCGTACAGTGGTTCGCTCTGGCGGCCGCTTTGTTGATATTGTTTATCTGGGCTGGTTTGCGGCCCGAACCCCGGGGGAACAACAATGAGCAGCACCACTGACAACACACCGAATACCCTCAAGCCACGGGGTCAGCTCAAGTTGCTGGCCATTGCCGGGGTGGTAATCGGCCCGATTTTCGTCGCCTGGCTGATGGCAACCTGGCAGATCGGTATTCCGCAGACCCAGACCAACAACTCATCTCTGGTCGAACCGGAGTTGACCGTACAGGATTGGCAACTGGCGCTGGAACCGGTCGGCTACGGCGCCCCCTGGCGTCTGCTGGTCACAGCGCCGGGGGAATGCATGGACGCCTGTCTGGCATTGGTGCATGAAGCCCGCCAGATCGACGTTGCCACCGGCCGCGAAGCGGATCGTGTGGAGCACGTATTGGCTACCGGCCAGCCGGCCTCCGATGAGCTCATGCGTCGTCTGAGCAACGATTATCCTCAGTTGCAGCAATTGCCGCTGGTGCCAGCCGCCTATCAGGACAGTCTCAGCGTGCATCCGGATATCTGGCAGCAGGGGCCGCAACTCTGGGTCATTGATCCGCTGGGTCGGGTGGTGCTGCACCGCGATCCGGCCAATCCCGGCAAGAATCTGCTGGATGATCTGCGGCACCTTCTGAAAGTTTCCAAGGTAGGTTGATGAGTATGCGCAAACCCGGTTTTATTTTTGCTGTCGGTGCCCTGCTGCTGGGCTTTGTGGTGGTCATTCTGGGCGCCTATACCCGTCTGGTGCATGCCGGGCTGGGTTGCCCCGACTGGCCTGGCTGTTATGGTTTCCTAAGTGTGCCGCGCAGCGACGGCGCTCTGGAACTGGCGCAGCTGCGCTTTCCGGACGATCCGGTGGAAGCGTTCAAGGCCTGGGCCGAGATGATCCACCGCTACGCCGCCGGTCTGCTGGGGCTGACCATTCTCGGACTGGCCCTGTTTGCCCTCAAGCAGCGCGGGCGTGACGGCTATCCACTGAAACTGCCGCTGGGCCTGCTGGCGCTGGTTATCTGTCAGGCACTGTTCGGTATGTGGACAGTCACCCTGAAGCTCTGGCCACAAATCGTTACTGCCCATCTGCTCGGCGGTTTCGCCACTCTCAGTCTGCTGTTTCTGCTCAGCCTGCGCCTGTCCGGACGTTTCCCGGCAGATATCGGCCTCAACGCACTGCGGCCGCTGGCCCGCGCCGTGCTGGTGGTGGTGATCCTGCAGATCACCCTGGGCGGCTGGACCAGCAGTAACTACGCAGCAGTGGCTTGCGTCGACTTGCCGACCTGCCACGGCGAATGGTGGCCGAAGATGGACTTTGTCGCCGGCTTCAATATTTTCCAGGAAATCGGCCCCAATTATCTGGGCGGCATGCTCTATGGCGAGGGCCGCACGGCGATCCATTTCACCCACCGGGTGGGGGCGATGATCACCCTGCTCGTTACCTTGCTGCTAGCCTGGCGACTGTACCGCGCCGGCCTGACGGCGACTGCGGTCTGGCTGACGCTGGTACTGCTGACCCAGGTGGCTCTGGGCATCACCAATGTGCTGGCGCATCTGCCGCTGGCGGTGGCAGTGGCGCATAACGCCGTGGGCGCGCTGTTGCTGTTGAGCCTGGTGTTGGTGAACTATCAGCTGCGCCCGGTGGTCATCTCTCTGAACAGACGTAGGCGTTCCGGGGATGTGGGGCAGTGGACACCGGCCTGAGGGGCCGAGGTAATTGCGATCGACCCGCCAGCCACTGGCCGGCTGGCAGGTTCTGACACATACTGGGGCAGACCTATAACAACAAGCGCCCAAGGCGCGGGGGAACAGCATGACGACCATGAGCAGAACCGCACGGGCCGTTGCCGGCTGGCGCGACTACCTTGAGCTGACCAAGCCCAAGGTCGTCGCCTTGATGATCATCACTTCAGCCATCGGTATGCTGCTGTCGACCCCGGGGGCGGTGTCCTGGTCGGTGTTGCTGCTGGGCAACCTCGGCATCGCCCTGTGCGCCGGTTCGGCCGCGGCGATCAACCATGTGGTGGACCGGCGCATCGACCTGCATATGGCCCGAACCCAGCGCCGCCCGCTGGCGCAGGGACGCGTCAATCCCGTACATGCATTGCTCTTCGCGTTGACACTGGGTGTCGCCGGTATGGCCATACTGCTGCTCTGGATCAATGCGCTGACCGCCTGGCTGACCCTCGGCTCGCTGCTTGGTTACGCGGTGATCTACACCTCTTTCCTCAAACGTGCGACCCCGCAGAATATCGTCATCGGCGGGCTGGCCGGCGCCGCGCCGCCGCTGCTGGGCTGGACCGCCGTGACCGGTCAGATTGATGCCGAAGCGCTGTTGCTGGTGCTGATCATCTTCGCCTGGACGCCGCCGCACTTCTGGGCGCTGGCCATTCACCGCAAGGCCGAATACGCCAAGGTGGATATTCCCATGCTGCCGGTTACCCATGGCGAGCAGTACACCAAACTGCATATCCTGCTGTATTCCTTCATCCTGCTGGCCGCCAGCCTGCTGCCCTATGTCATTCACATGAGCGGGACGCTGTATCTGGTGGTGGCATTGGGTCTGGGTCTGCGCTTTATCGACTGGGCCTGGGCGCTGTACCGCGACAGCCGCAAACATGCGGCGATCAAGACGTTCAAGTTTTCACTGTGGTACCTGCTGTGGCTGTTCGTCGCCCTGCTGGTGGATCACTATGCAGGAGTAGCAGGATGGCTCTGACTGGAGTGCAGAAAACCGTTCTGATCACGGTGGCGGTCATCGCCCTGGTCATCGGTGCTGTCGTCAACAAGGTGATGCGACCAGCCGCGCTGGGTCGCGACCTGCTATCGCAGAATGGGCTCTTTCTGTTTGATGCCCCGCGTTCGATACCCGAGGTGACACTGCAGTCGGCAGCGGGCGGTGACTGGACCCAGGATACTCTGCAGGGTCAGTGGGATCTGCTGTTCTTCGGTTATACCTTCTGCCCGGACATCTGCCCCACGACTATGGCCGAACTGCGCCAGCTGGTGACCAGCCTGCCGCCGGAGCAGGCTGACAACCTGCGCGTCACCATGATCAGTGTTGACCCGGCACGCGATACGCCGGAGCAGATGAGTCAGTATCTGGACTTCTTCAATGCCGGGTTTCACGGCGCCACCGGCGAGCCAGAGCAACTGGCCCGCCTGGCACAGGCGCTGTCCGTAGCCTATATCGAGCCGGATACCAGTGAGCCGGACTATCTGGTCGATCATAGCGGGCAAGTGGTGATGGTCGATCCCGAAGGCCGTTACGTCGGCTTCATCCGTCCTCCGCTGAAACCTGAGCAGTTGGCCCAATGGCTGCCCAGGGTGATGGCAGAGTAAAGCCTCAGCCTTGCCCCTCGATATTGACGGTCTGCACCGCGATATTCCCCAGAACCGCCTCCAGCAAACCGGGGAAGCGGTTGTCCATCTCCTGACGCCGCAGCGAATTGATATGGGTGGTGCCCACGCCGTAGGTGCACACCAGGCCCGCGTCACGCAGCACCCGAAAATGATGCGACATGCTCGATTTGGGGCGCCCGCCATCCAGCTCGCCGCAACTGGCCTCGGCTACCTGCGCCAGGCATTGCACTATCTCCAGGCGTACCGGGTCGCTGAGAGCGTGTAATACACGCTCCAGCACAAAGTCGCTGACGGCTGGGTGTTTGAAAGGTCTCATGGCTTGGAGTCTACATAATGATTTGTTTTTGATCTATTGTTCGATTATTATCGAACAATCGTTTTACCCACCCCACAGGAAAACCCATGTCCGCGCTCTTCCAACCCTTTACGCTCAAGGACGTCACTCTGCGCAACCGGATTGCCATACCACCCATGTGTCAGTACAGCGCCGTTGATGGCCTGGTGAATGACTGGCACCTGCAGAACTACGCCGGTATGGCCCGCGGCGGTGCCGGTCTGGTTATCGTCGAGGCCACCGCAGTAGCACCGGAAGGCCGCATCACCCCGGACTGTGCAGGTATCTGGAGTGATGAGCTGGCTCAGGCGTTCATTCCCACGGTGCAGGCCATCAAGAAGCACGGCTCGGTGCCGGGCATCCAGATCGCCCACGCCGGCCGCAAGGCCAGCGCGCACAATCCCTGGGAAGGCGACGACCATATTGCCAACGATGCCCCGCGCGGCTGGCAGACCATCGCGCCCTCGGCGCTGGCCTTCGGCAAGAACCTCCCCAAGCAACCGCGTGAAATGACGCTGGAAGATATCGCCCGGGTGCGCGACGATTTCGTTGCCGCTGCCAAGCGGGCCCTCGACGTCGGCTTCGAGTGGTTGGAGCTGCATTTCGCTCACGGCTATCTGGCGCAGAGCTTCTTCTCCGAGCACTCCAACCAGCGTACCGACGCCTACGGTGGCAACTACGAAAACCGCAGCCGCTTCCTGCGTGAAACCTTTGCTGCCGTTCGTGAAGTGTGGCCGGCGCATCTGCCGTTAACCATGCGCTTCGGTGTGTTGGAGTTCGATGGCAAGGATGAGCAGACCCTGAACGAATCCATCGACCTGACCCGCCGACTGAAAGACGCCGGGCTGGATATGATCAGTGTCAGCATCGGTTTCAATACGCCCGAAGCGCAGATTCCCTGGGCACCGGCGTTCATGGGACCGATTGCCGAGCGTGTACGTCGTGAAGTGGGCATCCCGGTGTCCTCTGCCTGGGGCTTCGGCGAGCCGCATATCGCGGAAAAGGCGGTACAGGATGGCCAGCTGGATCTGGTTATGGTCGGCAAGGCGCATCTGGCCAACCCGCACTGGGCCTATTACGCCGCACGGGAGCTGAAGATCGACAAAGCCTCCTGGACCCTGCCGGCACCTTATGCGCACTGGCTGGAGCGGTACTGATCAGCTGACTGCTACAGCGCCAGCGGCAAGCCCACTCCGACATCCCGATGCCATTCCAGCAGCCGCTGAAAATGCATCGGGTCCTTGATCAGCACGCCGCTCTGCTCGGCATGCTGATCCGCCGCCAACTCCCGTGACAACCAGAAGCGCAGCGCGGCGAGACGCAGCAGGTCGGGCCAGTGCTCTGCTTCCAGCGGGGTAAAGCGACGCTGGCTGGCGTAGCCGGCCAGCAGGGACTCGGCCCGCCGTGCGTCCAGCCCACCCGTTTCAGCCAGACACCAGTCGTTGACGCAAATGGCGACGTCGTACAGCGTCCAGCCATTGAAGGCGTTGTAGAAGTCGATGACACCCGTCAGGTGATGGCCGTCGAACAATACATTGTCACGGAACAGGTCGCCATGCAGCACGGCTTCGGGCAGCTCCGGGCGTTCTCGCTGCAATCGTTCCAATACAGCAAGCATCGACTGCAACAATTGCCTGGCCGAGGGTTCACTGCGCTCCAACAGCGCCTGGGTCTCTGCGGTCATCCACTCAAGCCCCCGGTCGCTGCGCCGCTGCAGACTGCTGTCGGTTGTGGCGTTGTGCAGTCCAGCCAGCGTCTGCCCGACGGCATGGCAGTGACTGGCGTCGGAAATACCGACATGCCGGCCAGACAACCGCGGCTGCAGCAGCGCCGGGCGCTGGTTGAGCTCATGCAGCGCCCGTGCCTGACGGTTGCGAATGGCATAAGGCACCGGCAACCCTGCTCCATGCAGACAATCAAGCAGCTCGACAAAAAACGGCAGCTCGGCAATCGGGCCACGCTCGATCAGGGTCAGCACATACTCACCGTGCTCGGTGGCGACAAAGAAATTGCTGTTCTCCGTGCCACCGACAATACCGCTGTAGTCGATCAACCTGCCAACATCGAAGCCACTGAGAAAGTCCGCCAACTGCGCCCGTTCAACCGGAGTGAATACCGACATGTCAGCGCCTTACCATTCGAAGATCTTCCACGACGGGATACGCAAGCCGTTGGGATTGTCGGCACGGGTGAAGTTGCCATCATCATCCACCGCCACCAGAAAGTAGGGCGCGCCATTCTTCGGGGTGACCTTGATGGCATAGAGAAAGCCATTCAGGCGATATTCCTCAATGGTCTTGTCGCCTTCCTGACGAATGGTAACGTCCGGCTCGCCGGTCAGCGGTGGCTCCTGCGCCATAACCGAGAAACTTGCTATCAATACCAGGGCAGCCAACCCGCGGCCAATTATGCGTGTCATGTTAACCTTGTCCTTTTATGGAATGACGACAACTTCATTCTAGCCTCTTTTCTCTCTGGAACGCTGACCTGACGCATGACTGACTCCATTGCCCCGCTGATTCTCGTTGACGGCTCCTCCTATCTGTACCGTGCCTTCCACGCACTGCCGCCACTGACCACCTCCACCGGCAAGCCGACCGGCGCCGTCAAGGGCGTTCTCAATATGCTCAGGAGCCTGCGCAAGCAGTATCCGGACAGCCCCATCGCGGTGGTCTTCGATGCCAAGGGCCCGACCTTCCGCGATGCGCTGTTCGAGGATTACAAATCGCACCGCCCACCCATGCCTGATGATCTGCGTTCGCAGATCGAGCCGCTGCACGCCAGCGTCAAGGCGCTGGGCCTGCCGCTATTGTGCGTCGATGGGGTTGAGGCGGATGACGTGATCGGCACGCTGGCCCGGCAAAGCGCCGCGGTAGGTTGCCCGGTGGTGATTTCCACCGGCGACAAGGACATGGCGCAGTTGGTCGACGAGCACATTACCCTGGTCAACACCATGACCAATACGGTCATGAACCCTGAGGGGGTAAGGGAGAAATTCGGTGTCGGCCCTGAGTTGATCATCGATTTTCTCGCATTGATGGGCGACAAGTCCGACAATATTCCCGGCGTGCCGGGCGTGGGTGAGAAGACCGCGCAGGGCCTGCTCAACGGGCTCGGTGGCGGCATGGATGTGATCTACGCCAATCTGGAGAAGATTCCCGAGCTGCCGATCCGTGGCGCCAAGAAGCTGCCGGAGAAACTGCTGGAACACAAGGACATGGCCTATCTGTCCCACCAGCTGGCGACCATCAAGATAGATGTCGAGCTGGATGTGAAAGTCGACGCGCTGCATCCGACCGAGCCCAACCGTGAAGCTCTGATCGAGCTGTATCGCACACTGGAATTCAAGAATTGGCTCGACGACCTGCTGCGTGAAGCAAAAACCGCCGGCCAGACCGTAGAGACACCGAACCAGACCGAGGCTGTGGAAGCAACGTACGAGACCATCCTTGATCAGGCGGGCTTTGACCTGTGGCTCAACAAGTTGCAGAACGCCTCTCTGTTTGCCTTTGATACCGAGACCACCAGCATTTACGCCCAGCAGGCGGAGCTGGTCGGTCTGTCCTTCGCTGTCAATCCCCATGAAGCAGCCTATGTACCGCTGGCCCATAGCTACATGGGCGTGCCCGAGCAGCTCGACCGTGATCAGGTGCTGGCCGCACTCAAGCCCTTACTGGAAGATCCGGACAAGCGCAAGGTGGCACAACACGCAAAATACGACATGAACGTCCTGGCGCATTACGGCATCCAGGTGCAGGGCGTGGCTTTCGATACCATGCTTGAATCCTATGTGCTGGACTCAACAGCGACACGTCACGATATGGACAGCCTGGCGCTCAAATACCTGGGCACCGGCACAGTACGTTTCGAAGACATTGCCGGCAAGGGTGCAAAACAACTGACCTTTGACCAGATTGCACTGGAACAGGCTGGCCCCTACGCCGCCGAAGATGCCGACATCACCCTGCGCCTGCATCAGACACTGTGGCAGAAGCTGCAAGGCATCAGCTCGCTGGCCAAGGTGCTGGAGCAGATAGAGATGCCACTGGTGCCGGTGTTGGCGCGGATCGAGCGCAGCGGTGCGCTGGTCGATGCCAAGCTGTTGGGCATCCAGAGCCGGGAGCTGGGCGACAAGATGACGGCCCTCGAACGGCAGGCCTTTGATCTGGCCGGGGAGGAGTTCAATCTTGGCTCGCCGAAGCAGTTGTGCGCCATTCTCTATGAAAAGCAGGGCCTGCCGGTGATATCCAAGACCGCCAAGGGCCAGCCGTCCACTGCCGAATCGGTACTCGCCGAGCTGGCGGAACAAGGCTATGAGTTGCCCCAGGTGATCATGCAGTACCGCACGGTGAGCAAGCTCAAGAGCACCTATACCGACCGGCTACCCGAACAGATCAATCCGCGTACCGGACGCATCCATACCAGTTATCACCAGGCGGTCACTGCTACCGGCCGACTGTCCTCGTCCGATCCGAACCTGCAGAACATTCCGATCCGCAGCGCCGAGGGCCGACGCATCCGTCAGGCCTTCATCGCCCCGGAAGGCTACAAGATAATGGCGGCCGACTACTCTCAGATCGAGCTGCGCATCATGGCTCATCTGGCGCAGGACGAGGGCCTGCTGGAGGCCTTCCGTCAGGGTCTCGACGTGCACCGCGCCACCGCCGCCGAGGTATTCGGCGTCGCTCTGGATGAGGTCAGCAACGATCAGCGGCGCAGCGCCAAGGCGATCAACTTCGGTCTGATCTATGGCATGAGCGCCTTTGGCCTGGCCAAGCAGATCGGCGTCGATCGCAAGCAGTCGCAGGCCTATATCGATCGCTACTTCACCCGCTATCCAGGCGTACTGCGCTATATGGAAGACACTCGGGCGCAGGCGGCGGAGAAAGGCTTCGTCGAAACCCTGTTCGGTCGACGCCTGTACCTGCCGGAGATTCACTCGAAGAACCAGGCCATGCGCAAAGGCGCCGAGCGCACCGCGATCAACGCACCCATGCAGGGCACCGCGGCCGACATCATCAAGCGAGCCATGGTCGAAGTGGATCGCTGGCTGACGGAATCGAGACTGGACGCCCGTGTGGTCATGCAGGTGCATGACGAACTGGTACTGGAAGTGCGCGAGGATCTGCTTGATCAGATCAGCGCCGGGCTGTGCCAGCACATGAGCGCCGCCGCTGAACTCGACGTGCCGCTACTGGTGGAAGTGGGTACTGGAAACAACTGGGATGAGGCGCATTGAGCGCCCCATCTCCGGATAAAAATATTTTCTGCAATAATTCGGAACTTAACCGGAAACTGCCCGGTCAGAGACTATGAATGGCCCGTCAAGCCCTTCATGCTCCTTAGATGTGATTTAGTGTTGGCAGAATACCGGGCATCCCTTTCCTAGCACAGCCCGGTCGTTAAGCCCCGAACCTTCCCTCCCCATAGAAGTTCGGGGTTTTTTTTGTCTGCTATTTGAGCGTCCCCGTTATTCCTCAGGCTGCTCCAGATCCTCTGCAGGATACAACCAGCTTTCCAGCACCGCGTGCGCCTCCTCGATGCCCTGGCGTTTGGGTGAGGAGAACAACTGCACGCTGGCACGGTTGCCGAACTCCTTGCGCACCGTGCTCTGCACCTTGAGCAGCACACCCTTGGCGGCGCCGTAGGACAGCTTGTCCGACTTGCTCAGCAGGATGTGCGCCGGCAGGCCAGTCACGTCCGCCCATTCGAGCATCATCCGGTCGAATCCGGACAATGGGTGACGAATGTCCATGACCAGTACCACGCCGGCCAGGGAATTGCGCTGGGTGAGGTAGGCGTCCAGGTGCAGCTTCCAGTGCTCCTTTAACTCCAGCGGTACCTTGGCGTAACCGTAACCGGGCAGGTCGACCAGACGGTGTTCCTCGTCCAGGCCGAAGAAGTTGATCAGTTGGGTACGCCCCGGGGTTTTCGAGGTACGGGCCAGCCGTGCGTGGGTCAAGGTGTTCAGGGCGCTGGATTTACCGGCATTGGAGCGGCCGGCAAAGGCCACTTCCAGACCTTGATCGGCCGGGCACTGGTCCGCCTGACTGGCGCTTTTGATGAAACTGGCTGTCTGGCAGAGAATGGCAAGAGGTGTAGCTGAGGGCATGGAATATCCGGTCTGTGTGGCTTGATGCATTCACGTCAGCGGCTAGCTTAGTATATAATGCCGCCGTTTAATATCGTGACAGTGCACTGCGACAGTATGGCCATTGCGCTGCCTCCGGGTGGCGGCTAGCATGGGCGCTTATTGGTGCCGGCCCGGTAATGTCGGCAAGTATGCAAGGCTGTCTGCACATAACGTGGTCATCAAGACCGGACGCAGGCCAGGCCTGATTTTTCTTTTAGCCGTAATTGGATTAGCCGATGAATAAATTACTTGTAAGTCTGGTGTTATCCCTCGGTGTGGCCGGTTCGGCCCATGCACTGCAGGGTGATGCCGAAGCTGGTAAGGGCAAAGTGGCCGTCTGTTCGGCCTGTCATGGCGCAGATGGCAACAGTGTCATGCCGAACTGGCCTAGCCTGGCCGGGCAAGGGGAGCGTTATCTGCTCAAGCAGCTGATAGAAATCAAGGAAGAAGTGCGGGTCGTGCCGGAAATGACCGCTATCGTGGCCAACATGAGCGAGCAGGACCTGGCTGACGCTGCGGCTTATTATTCATCACAAACCCTGACTGGCGGTGCTGCCGATCCCGAGCTGGTTGCCCGTGGTGAAGCCATCTACCGTGGCGGCGACCTGGCTATCGGCCTGCCGGCCTGTACCGGTTGCCACTCACCGACTGGTCAGGGCAACGATCCCGCTGCCTTCCCGCAGCTGGCCGGGCAGCACGCGACCTATACCGCCAAACAGCTGACCGACTTCCGTGAAGGTAACCGGGTCAATGATGGCGATGCCATGATCATGCAGACCATTGCTTCGCGTCTCAGCAACAAGGATATCGAGGCCGTCTCGAGCTATATCCAGGGCCTGCGTTGATCGCCGTGTTGCATTGCAATAGCTGGTGATAAAAAAAGGGTGGCTAAGGCCACCCTTTTTTGCGACTGTTGAAAACCCAGGCGGCCAGCACGATAGCCAGCCGGGGAACCTTTTTGCCATCATGATGGCCTGAATGACACAGAATATTGTCTGAAATAGCGTCTGGAGAGACACATGCGCAAGTTGTTGACTGTTGGATTGATATGGCTGCTGGGTGGTTTGGCGATGGCTCAGGCCCAGACTCAGGAAAGCCAGTACCGGGCCGGCGTGCATTATGTCAAGCTGCCAGCAGTGGCGCCGACACAGGAGCCCGACAAGATCGAAGTGGCCGAGCTGTTCTGGTACGGCTGCGGCCACTGCTTCAGTTTCGAGCCTATCGTCAGCGAGTGGAAGAAAACCCTGCCCGAGGATGTGAACTTCCGTCCTGTTCCGGCATTCTTTGGCGGCACCTGGGATACCCATGGTCAGTTGTTCTACACTCTGGAAAGCATGAATCAGCTGGATGAAGCCCATGCCGCGGTATTCCAGGCGATTCACAATCAGGGTAACCGCCTGGCCAACCCGGATGCGATGGTGAAATTGCTCTCGCAATACGGCATTGACGAAGACGAATTCCGCAAGACCTGGTCCTCCGCCGGGGTGAGCCTGAAGATGAATCAGGCCAAACGGCTGGCCAAAGCCTATCGCGCTTCGGGTGTACCCACGCTGATCGTCAACGGCAAATATCGAATTGAAGGCGGCATGGCCGGCAGTTTCGAGGAAATGCTGAAAATCGCAGAATATCTGGTGGATCAGGAACGTTCCTGACCAAGGGGGCTTTGATGATTGCAACGGGCAATATCCCATGGCGGCGCACTACCCAGGGCTCCATGGCGCCGGCCTGTCTGCAGACCAACCCGAACTGGGCCTGCAGCGACGACGCACCGGCGCTGCCAGATGTGCTCCGGCTGCTCAGCTTCAATATTCAGGTTGGCATCAATACTCAGCGCTACCATCATTATCTGACCCGCGGCTGGCAGCATGTGCTGCCGCACGCGCGTCGTCAGCAGACGCTCGGCCAGATTGCCAAGCTACTCAATGACTTTGATGTGGTCGCGCTGCAGGAGGTCGATGGCGGCAGTTTGCGCTCGGGCTTCGTCAATCAGGTGGAGCATCTGGCCAGGGAGAGTCAGTTCCCGTTCTGGTATCAGCAGCTCAATCGCAATCTGGGGCGCTTCGCCCAACACTCCAACGGCTTTCTCAGCCGCTTCCAGCCGCAATTGCTGGAAGATCACAAGCTGCCCGGTATGCTGCCGGGGCGCGGCGCCATTCTCACCAGCTTCGGCCAGGGGCCGGACAGTCTGTTGGTGGTGATGATGCACTTGGCACTGAGCACTCGCACCCGCGCCAACCAGTTGGCCTATATCCGCGAACGCATCGCTGATCACAGCCATGTGGTATTGATGGGCGACATGAATACCCATGCCGAAGATCTGCTGGAGCGCTCTCCCCTGAGCGGCAGCAATCTGCATACAGCCAGTCTGCCTGGCACCTACCCGAGTTGGAAGCCGGCGCGCGTGCTTGATCATATTCTGCTCAGCCCCTCTCTGAATATCGAGCAGGTTGACGTGCTGCCGCAGCCGATTTCCGATCACCTGCCGGTATCCATGCATATCCGCCTGCCGCCCAGCATGTGCAGCCTGCCAGCCGCCAAGCAATAATGCCGCGCTGGCTGGCCCACCCTGCCCGCCGGATGGCGGGTTTGCTGATCGCCCTGTTACTGCTTGCCGGCTGTAGCCGTGGCTTGGTGATTGATACCAGTCACACCGCTCGCGGCCAGGACAGCCGTGTGCAGTACGTCATTCTGCACTACACCTCATCCGACTCCGCTCGGGCGATGAATACCCTGACCCTGGGCGAGGTCAGCAGCCATTATCTGATCGATACCCATCCGCCGACCATCTACCGCCTGGTGAACGAAAACCGGCGCGCCTGGCATGCCGGAGACAGCAGCTGGCAGGGCCGCACCTGGCTGAACGCCAGCTCCATCGGCATCGAGATAGTGCATCCCGGTTATCGCGATACGCCGCAGGGGCGTCAGTGGTACCCATGGGACCAGCAGCAGATAGACCGTTTGATCCCGCTGTTGCAGGATATCCTGCAACGACATGGACTGTCGCCGCAGCACGTCATCGGCCACAGCGATATTGCACCGCAGCGCAAACTCGACCCCGGCCCGCTGTTTCCCTGGCAACAACTGGCCGAGGCGGGCGTGGCGGTCTGGCCGGAGGCTACCCAGGTTGCCCGGTACCAACACCTGTTAGCCGGGCAAACGCCGCCCCTAGCCTGGTTCGAAATGACACTGGAGCGCTTCGGCTACAGCTTGGCTCGAAGACCTGGCCAGACCGACGCTACGCGCAATATCATCGCTGCTTTCCAGATGCGCTTTCGACCAACCTTGCATGATGGCGAGCCCGATGCGCATACCGCTGCTATCCTTGCTGCACTGGTCCCCGGCAGCTTTGCCGAGATAGCTCGCTTCACCGGTTTCGCCACGCCGGTAGAACCCGCGATCACTCCACCCTGAAAGGATTGGCGCACCCATGCTCAATGGAATCTGGCTGAGCTTCTTCCTCGCTGCCTTCAGCGCTGCACTGTGGCAGTGGCTTGGTGTGGGGGACAGCGACGTGTTCAGCCGCCTGGTGGCAGCCATGTTCGACATGGCCCGGCTGAGTGTCGAGATCATTCTGGTCCTGGTCGGCACTATGACGCTGTGGCTGGGGTTTCTGGCGATTGCCGAAAAGGCCGGGCTGATCCGCCTGCTGGCCCGATTGCTGGACCCCTTGTTCCGTCGGCTGATGCCGGAGGTACCCAGCGGCCATCCCGCCCTTGGCCACATCAGTATGAACTTCGCAGCGAATATTCTCGGCCTGGACAATGCAGCCACACCGATCGGCATCAAGGCCATGCACTCGTTGCAGGAGCTCAATCCGCAGAAAAACACTGCGACCAACGCACAGATCCTGTTCCTGGTGCTCAACAGCTCATCGCTGACGTTATTGCCGGTGACCATCTTCATGTACCGCGCACAACAGGGCGCCACCGACCCCACCCTGGTGTTCCTGCCGATCCTGCTGGCCACCACCGTGTCCAGCCTGGTGGGGCTGCTGACCGTCGCCTTCATGCAACGCCTGCGCCTGCATGATCCGGTGGTGCTGGCCTACCTGCTGGGCGGCGCCGTGGCGCTGGGTCTGCTGCTGACCAGCCTCGCCGGCATGTCTGCCCAGGCGCTGGCCGCAACATCTTCATTGATCGGCAATCTGACCCTGTTCGGCATCGTCATGCTGTTTCTGGGCGTCGCGGCACTGCGCAAGGTCAGGGTCTATGACACCTTCATCGAAGGAGCGAAGGAAGGTTTCAGCTTCACCGTATCGCTGTTGCCGTTTCTTATCGCCATGCTGGTAGCTATCGGCGTGCTGCGGGCCAGCGGTGTGCTGGATGCCGGGCTGGATGGCGTGCGCTGGCTGGCCGACATCTTCGGCTGGGACGACCGCTTTATCGACGCACTACCCACCGCCTTCATGAAACCGCTGTCCGGCAGCGGCGCCCGGGCGATGATGATCGAGACCATGGACACCTTCGGTGTCGACAGCTTCCCCGGGCTGTTGGCGGCAACCTTTCAGGGCAGCACGGAAACCACCTTCTATGTGATCGCGGTGTACTTCGGCGCAGTGGGCATCACCCGCATCCGCCATGGCCTGGGCTGTGCATTGATAGCAGATCTGGCCGGCGTGCTCACTGCCATCGGTATGTGCTATTGGTTCTTTGGCTGACACGCTGACGGACGGCGCCTGCTAAGCTGTCGGGTATATCCTCCACTGGAATCCGTTATGCCCGCACCGCGTTTTGATCAGTTACACCGCCAGGTCGGCCCGTATTTCGTTGCCCTCGGCGGCGCGGGGATGTTCGGTGCCAACCTGTATCTGTACGGCTCCGGCGGTGAGTGGATCGCCATCGATTGCGGCTTTGCCATGCAACCGACGGCCAGTGGCGACACCCGTATCTCGATACCCAGCCTCAGCGCCCTGAACAAATATGACATCAAGCTGAGTGCGCTGCTGATCACCCATGGGCATGAGGATCATATCGGCGCCATTCCGCATCTTTGGCGCCAGCTTGGCTGCCCCTTGTATACGAGCCCCTTTACCGCCCGGCTGATCCGCAACAAGCTGGCGCAGAATCTGGACTGGCCAGCGCTGCACGAAATTCAGCCTCTGCAGCCAATCGGTCTGGGCGCTTTCCAGGCGGAGTGGATACCCGTCACCCATTCCATTCCCGAGTCCCACGCCATCCTGCTGCAAGTAGCTGATAAGCGCATCTACCACAGCGGCGACTGGAAGCTCGATCCGCAACCGCTGGTGGGCGAGTTGACTGCTGAAAAGCGGCTGCGCACCCTTGGCCGAGAGGGCGTGGATGTCCTGATCGGTGACTCGACCAATGCCCCCGGCAATGTTGCCAGCCGCTCCGAAGCGGCGGTGCAGAATGGTCTGCTGGATGCTATCCGCCCGTGCACCCAGCGGGTAATCGTTACCTGTTTCGCCAGCAACCTTGCGCGTCTGCACAGCCTCGCGGAAATCGCCTTCGATACCGGCCGTTATGCCGGACTGCTGGGACGCAGTCTGGTCAGCATGCACAGCTTCGGTCGCGCCCACGGCTACCTGCGAGCACGCCCGGGGTTCATCGGTCCGTGGGAGCTGGGCTTTCTACCGCGCGATCAGCAGCTATGGATCTGCACCGGCAGTCAGGGCGAACCCGGCGCCGCGCTGGGCAGACTGGCCGCAGGTAACCATCCGCAGCTGACCCTGGAAGCCGGTGATACAGTGGTGTTTTCCTCGCGTCTGATTCCCGGCAACGAAGAAGCTCTCGAACGCATCAGGAACAACCTGCAGCGCCAGGGTGTGTATATCATCGATGATGACATGGCGCCCATTCATGCATCCGGTCACCCTCCGCAGGAAGACCTGCGTCAGTTGTATGGCTGGCTGCGTCCACGCTACCTGCTGCCGGTGCATGGCGAGAACTACCATCAGCAAGCGCACATGGATTTCGCCCGCAACCTCGGCATTGGTGGCTTGGTTCCCGCCAACGGCGACCTCATCGATCTCAGCAGCCAGCCTTGCCGAGTTGCGGAGCTGCCCTGGGCGTTGCAGGAAGTCGAGCGCTGACCAATCCACCACGGCTTCTGTTGGAAATTGCCTAATCTTCCTTCTCTGTTATAATTGCAACATAAATCGTTGCTTTATTATCGGAGGGCTCATGTACAGCGACAAAAGTGCGGGCCAAGTGGATCGTTCAAGGATTGGCAAAATGCTGATCACCCTGTTCGATCACTGGAAGCTCTCGACCATTGAACAGCTGAGCTTGCTGGGCCTGTCCAAAGATAACCGGGCCGCGCTGAGCAAGTACCGTAATGGCCAGCCACTCGCCAACGACAGGGACAAGCTGGAACGTGCCGGCATACTGCTTGGCATCCACAAGTCTCTACGCTTGCTGTTCCCTTACAACCGCGACATGACCTATGCCTGGATGTCCCAGCCCAACAAGGCTTTCGATGGTCAGTCACCGGTCGAACTCATCGATCGCCAAGGGATGATCGGGATGTACATGGTCAGGGCTTATCTGGATGTGCAGAGAGGTCGATAGGCATGGCATTCGGAGATCTGGAAGGCCTCACTCTCAAAGCCATTGATGGCGACCTTTTTCGCAATATTGTTTCGCTTCGAAAATCGCAGGATCTTTTCGATGACCTCAGCGACGATCCAGAGGATTGGGCTGCAGCGATCGAATTGGAAATCACCTGCAAGCCACCTCAGTTCCAGTCTGGTCACCCCATAATTGATAGACCATTCGAGGAGGCCGCATTTCTCGAAGCCATTCGGTTCCCCTTCGATAACCTTGGCGCCAGCCGTTTCAGCAGCGGTTACTTTGGCGTCTGGTATGGGAGCGAAACGCTGGAAACCACCATTCATGAGACCGTCCATCATTGGCGCAATGGCCTGCTCCGTGACGCAGGGTGGCAAGATATTGAGGGAGTGGCGATTGAGCGCCGGGTGCATCTTGTTCAGTGCAACGGGGCATTGGTCAATCTGGTGCCCATGTCAGAAGAGTGGCCTGAGCTTCGCTCAGATGACTACGCAGCGTGTCAGACGCTGGGGGAATCTTTTGACAGGCAGGGCCTTCCAGGCCTTTTGACCATCTCCGCTCGATGCAGCGGGGTGAACGCCGCAGTCTTCAACCCCACCCTGCTCAGTAACCCACGAGCTCACTGCTACCTGACCTACAGAGTAGAGGGCGGGCGGGTGAAGGTGTGTCGATCAGAAGATGAAAAACTGATTTCAGTGCTCTGAAAGCAAACCCAGACAACCGCTCTCGGCATATGAATGCCAAGCTCATCACAAATTGAGTGTCACCCCGCCGTCACCCATTCCCTTGCCATCCCATCTGCAGTAGAACTGTCCGCCGGATACCTTTCAGGGAGTGATAACCATGATTCCAGCCGCCCGTCTTGGCGATATGCATCAATGCCCGATCAAGGGTCATGGCACCACCGCCATCACCTCCGCCTCCGGCGACACTCTTATCGATGGCTTCGGTGCCGCCCGAGTCGGCGATGTCTGCGGCTGTGGCGCGGTCATCACACAAGGCTTTCCAGCAGTGGTCATCAATGGTCGACCGCTCGCCTATCTGGGTAGCGAAACCTCACATGGTGGTCGCATCACCACCGGTAGCCCGGATACGTTCGGCGGTTTCACCATGAGTGGCTCGGGGGCCATCGTCGACTTCGCCCGCCTGGGTGCCATCGATACTCAGGGTCAGATAAATAATCAGATACTCAGCCAGTTATTGGAAGATCCACATCTGGAACAACTGGCCGAAAACCAGAATGCACTGGTGAACCCGGATGCTACCGAGACCGCTAACGGCCAGCCTACAAATACCCTGCAGCATGAGCAGGAAATAGAGCAGAAGCGGGCGGCGCAGCAGGAAGAGCAATCCGCTGCCCTCAGTCTGATCGAACCCGGGTTTCACATCGTTCAGGAAAGCATGTCCCGTAGCGCTCTGGAAGAACTGCTGTTCGACTCACCCAGCCCAGCTCTGCTGGCACACTTCAAGCACCTCAATCCGCACCTGGGTGAATGGCTCAAGCCGGGGCAGATGGCCATTATCAGCGATCCGGACAACCGTCAATGCACTCGGAAAGAAGCCCAGCTGATGGAGGCCGCCGGCAAGGTAGAGACGGCACTGCAAGAGCTCAGTGATGACGAAGCCATGTTCATGCTGGAACACTACGATGTCCTAGGCTCCTTTATCGGCTATTCCGGCGCTGGCCTATCCATCAGTACGCTCATGGCCGGGCGGCACTTGGACAGCATCAGTCATACACTGACGAATCTGGAACAACTGCACCAAAATTCCTATACCCGATATGGCCATCTGCGCCACGAAAGCTTCTTCAATCAACGCCGAATACTGATGGCTCAGCTCGACAACGGCCTGCTGCCCTTGGTGCGGAAGGGCGCTGGCATCCCGGATCATCCCAAACTCAAACACGCCCTTGGCATTTCCAGCCGCAGTTTGGTTCACCACTGGGATCAGGCCGGTGTAGCTGGTGAGATTCCTGGCTATACCAATCATATTGAAGGAATTAGCCGCACGGCACGTTACATAAAAAGGGGTAGCTGGGCCGCTCTTGCTCTCTCTGCCGTAGCTTCAGAAAGAGTCATCGCGGAAACCTGCCGAGTGGGCCGAGAGGACGAATGCAGGCACGTAAAATTTACCGAGAGAGGGCGGTTTTCCGGTACTGTGATCGGCGGTGCAGTTGGCAGCGCAATGATCGGTCGGGCCACCGCTGGTGCATTATGCATCGCTGTAGGGGTGCCAACTGTCGGCATGGGTACGCTGGCTTGTGGAGTATTGGTTGCCGCCGCCGCATCGACGGTTGGCGCAGCCTATGGCGAGCAAGGTGGGGAATTAGCCGGGGAATTAATATATAGGCTTACGGAATGAGCGTTGCTGCAACTATATACTCTGTTTTGAATCTCGTCGTTTTAACATGGGCTTTTTTAGCCTTGGTAATGTGGTTCTACATCGCTTATACAAAGATGGACGTCATGCTTCGACACCTGTCCAATTGCCAAGCGATCCAGTTCAGAGTGCCTTATTTTGGCAAAGGTCCGATAGGTCGGTTTTTGATGTTATCCGAGATCATCGGCGTGGTCAGAACCCCCGCATGGTATTTGAAGCAAGGCATAGCCGACCCGGACGACATCAAGAATTTCCCGCCCAAGCTCAAGCGCCTACTCGTCATCCAGTACAACTTGATACTCATCCCCGGTATCGGCATGTTTATTCTGTGGAGCGTAGGCAAGTATATGGGCTGGCTGAAATAGCCAGAGCCGCCCATCCTACCAGTGCACCGCCATATCCCCGTTACATCTGCACCGCCCCGGTTAGCTAGAACCCTGAGTCCGACCGAACAGCAGCAGCTGTGTGACGGATCATCTGAACCCTTTTCTGACCGAGGCTATTCGGTTCCCGTTCGATAACCCTGTTGATTCCGGTGTTCTGAAAACAAGCCCAGACAAAAGTTCTGCGGCATATGAATGCCAAGCTCATCACATACTGAGCACGACGCCACCGCAACCGATTCCCCCACCACCGCTTCTGCAGTAGAACTGTCCGCCGGATACCTTTCAAGGAGCGATAACCATGATTCCAGCCGCCCGTCTTGGCGATATGCATCAATGCCCGATCAAGGGTCATGGCACCGCTGCTATCACCTCGGCCTCCGGCGACCCCCTTATCGATGGCTTCGGTGCCGCCCGGGTCGGCGATGTCTCCGGCTGTGGCGCGGTCATCACTCAAGGCTTTCCAACAGTCATCATCAATGGCCGACCGCTCGCCTATCTAGGTAGCGAAACCTCACATGGTGGTCGCATCACTACCGGCAGCCCGGATACAGTCGGCGGTTTTACTATGAAGAAGCCCAGCTGATGGAGGCCGCCGGAACGGTAGAAGCGGTCTTGCAAGAGCTCAGCGATGACGAAGCTCAATTCATGCTGGAACACTACGACACTCTCGGCTCCTTTATCGGCTATTCCGGCGCTGGTCTATCCATCGGTACGCTCATGGCCGGGCGACACTTGGACAGCATCAGTCACACACTGGCGAATCTGGAACAACTGCACCAAAGCTCCTATGCCCGCTATAGCCACCTGTGCCACGAAAGCTTCTTCAATCAACGTAAAATTTTAATGGCACAGCTCGACAACGGCTTGCTGCCCTTGGTGCGTAAGGGCGCCGGCATCCCGGATCACCCAGAGCTCAAGCACGCCCTTGGCATTTCCAGTCGCAGCTTGGTTCATCATTGGAATCAGGCGGGCGTACCCGGTGAAATTCCCGGTTATGCCAGCCATATTGACGGAATCAACAGAGCCGCACGTTACATCAAGGGTGGCGCTTGGTTCGCCACCGGATTGACTATTGTATCCTCGGAAATGGCCATCGCAGAAACCTGCCGAGTGGGCAGAGAAGATGAATGCCGGCAGATGAAATTTACCGAGAGGGGTCTGCTTGCTGGCGGGGCAGCAACAGGTTCACTGGCAGGCATAGCAGTCAAAGGGGCGAGGGCCGGAGCGGTTTGCGTGACGATAGGTGCAGGTTCTGCCGGCGTTGGCGGCCTCGTTTGCGGTCTTATGGTTGTAGGAACGGTCTCGGTGGCCGCTGGGGCTGTCGGTGGTCGTGCGGGGGAGCTCACTGGAGAGCTCTTATATAAGGCTACCAAATGACCCTTGTTGAAATAACGTATATGGTAGCGGGTGTTGTTATATTTGCTCGGGGGTGTCATAAATTTTGTGTTTGGGCATAACATGTTGCAGCAGAGGATGCATGTATGCCGACCAAGAAGAAGCCGGGGCGTGAAACCCCGCGAGACCTACCAGCAATTCCCAAAGAGCTGATTGATCAGTTCGTCAATGGCCCGATGAGCGCTGAAGCCATTCAGGATGCCTCGATGGCGTTCAAGAAGGCGTTGATCGAGCGGGCCCTTGGTGCCGAGCTAGGGCATCACCTTGGCTACCCTGAAGGTGCTGAGCGCCCAGAGGGGGCGAGCAACCAGCGTAACGGCCGGAGCGGCAAGACAGTGCTCACCGATGATGGCCCGCTGCGTCTGGACATCCCCCGAGACCGCGACGGCAGCTTTGCCCCGATCCTGATTCCCAAGCATGAGCGCCGCTTTACCGGCTTTGACGACAAGATCATTGCCATGTATGCCCGAGGCATGACGGTTCGTGAAATCCGAGCCTTCCTGGCCGAGCAGTACGGAACCGATGTTTCTCATGACTTCATCAGTTCGGTTACCGATGCCGTATTGGAAGAGATTAGCGCTTGGCAGCAACGCCCCTTGGAGCCAATGTACCCGGTCATCTTTTTCGATGCCTTGAGGGTCAAAATTCGGGACGAGGGCCTGGTTCGCAATAAGGCCGTTTACCTAGCGCTTGGGGTGTTACCGGACGGTACACGGGATATTCTGGGCATCTGGATCGAAACGACGGAGGGCGCCAAATTCTGGATGAAGGTGTTCAACGATCTGAAGACCCGAGGCGTAGAAGATATATTGATCGCCGTGACTGACGGCCTGAAGGGCATACCTGAAGCCCTGAGTGCGGTGTTCCCGGATACCACCTTGCAGACCTGCATTGTACATCTGATCCGCAACAGCCTTGATTATGCAGGCTGGGACAAGCGCAGAGAGCTGGCCAAAGCTCTCAAGCCCATCTATCAGGCGCTCAACGCCGAGGTCGCAGCGCAGGCTTTGGACGCGTTTGAAGCTGGGCCATGGGGTAAGCAGTACCCGACGGTCACAGCAGCCTGGCGGCGTGCGTGGGATAGGGTCATTCCGTTCTTTGTGTTCCCGCCCGCCATACGAAAGGTGATCTATACGACCAATGCGATTGAAAGCATCAACGCTCAGTTGCGTAAGATCATTAAAACCCGGGGCCACTTCCCAACGGATGAGGCCGCGACGAAGTTGATCTGGTTGGCGCTACGTAATATCACTGCCAACTGGGGTAACGCGGCACATGACTGGAAAGCCGCTATGAATCAGTTCGCGATCCTATACGAAGATCGCTTCACCAGGCCGACCTGGTAAGTGAGGGCCTACCTGATGGCAGGCCATTAACGGCCCGAACACAAAAAATCTGACAGTCCCATTTGCTCTCATGTTTTTGATGTTAGCAGCTCTACTTGTCACCGCTTATACCAAAATGAATGTCATCCTCAAACATTTATCTAACTGCCGCTCTGTTCAGGTCAGAGCGCCAACATTTGGTATGGGACCTGTAGGCCGACTGCTTCTGCTCAGCGAGGTTATCGGCATACTGAGAAATGCTGACTACTATTTAAAACACGGCAACGCTGATCCGAATGATTTGAAAAACTTTCCACCCAATCTGAAGCGGCTGCTTTTTTTACAATACAACATTGTCCTGTTGTTATTGATAGCAATGTTCATCCTGTTTGGAGCAGGGTGCTATCTGGGCTGGATTGAATAACCACAAGCCCGGCAACGTGCGTTGGCACCCAAAGAAGCAGGCGTTAGTGCTGGGGCCTTGACCTGCGAAGTTATAGTATCTGCGGCAGCGCCCCCGGGGTCTGTGGTTGGCGGGGCAGCCGGGGAGTCCTTCGGAATGGGGGGCTGGCGAACTATTGTATGAGGTTTCCAGCAAGTGACTCGTAGCAGCGCAGAAATCACGTATTTTGTAATAGGAATCTCTATTTTTACTTGGGCCTTCCTGGCTTTGGTAATGTGGTTTTACATCGCCCACACCAAAATGGACGTTATGGTCCGGCACCTGCCCAACTGTCAGGCCATCCAGCTTAGGGTGTCTTACTTCAGTAAAGGTCCAATAGGTCGTTTTCTACTATTGGCTGAGATTATCGGCGTGGTCAGAACCCCCACATGGTATCTGAAACAAGGCATAGCCGACCCGGACGACATCAGAAACTTTCCACCCAAGCTCAAGCGCCTACTCGTCCTCCAATACAACCTGATACTGATCCCCGGGGTCGGTATATTCATTCTTTGGGGCGTAGGAAAATATATGGGTTGGCTCAGATAATCAGAGCAGCCCCATCCTACCAGCGCACCGCCATATCCCCGTTACACCTGTCCTCCACCGCCTCGGTTGGTTAGAATCCTGAGTCCAACCGAACAGGAGCAGTCGCGTGACGGATCGTCTGGAACCCTTTCTGGCCCGCTGGCAGAACGCCGGTGGTACCGAGCGCGCCAATTACCAGCTGTTCCTCACCGAGCTTTGCGCCCTGCTCGACCTGCCGCTGCCCGAACCAGCGGGGGATGACACCCGCGACAATGCCTATGTATTCGAGCGTCGCGTCGTCATCAAGCAGCCTGACGGCTCAAGCAACAACGGCTTTATCGACCTGTACAAACGCGGCAGTTTTGTTCTGGAAGCCAAGCAGACCGGCAAGACGCTGGACAGCTCCGGCTGGGACAAAGCCATGCTCCGGGCGCACAACCAGGCCGATCAATACGCCCGCGCGCTACCCGCAGACGAAGGCCGCCCGCCGTTCATTCTGGTGGTGGATGTTGGCCGCAATATTGAGTTGTACGCGGAATTCAGCCGCTCCGGCGCCACTTACACGCCCTTTCCGGATGCCCGCAGCCACCGCATTCGGTTGGAGGACCTGGGCAAGGAGCCGATCCGAGAGCGCCTACGCGCCGTCTGGCAGGACCCGCTCAGCCTCGACCCCGCACGGCGCTCGGCACGGGTCACCCGCGAAATTGCCGATCAACTGGCGAAATTGGCGAAATCCCTGGAAGCCGGCGGGCACTCCCCGCAACTGGTCGCCAGTTTTCTGATGCGCACGCTGTTCACCATGTTTGCCGAGGATGTCGGCCTGCTGCCAGCGCGCGGTTTCACCGAGCTGTTGCAGCGCCTCAAGGCCAAGCCCGAAACCTTCGCACCGATGCTGGAAAATCTCTGGCAGACGATGAACAGTGGCGGCTTTTCACCCATTCTGGAAAACACCCTGCTGCGCTTCAACGGCGGCCTGTTTGCCGACAGTCAGGCTATCAGCCTGGATCGGGATCAGATGGAGCTGCTGCTCAGCGCCGCCGAAGCGGACTGGCGATACGTCGAGCCGGCTATTTTCGGTACCCTGCTGGAGCGCGCGCTCGACCCGCGCGAACGGCATAAACTGGGCGCGCATTACACGCCCCGCGCCTATGTTGAACGCCTGGTGCTGCCGACGGTAATCGAACCGCTGCGCGCCGAATGGCAGGAAGTGCAGGTCGCCGCGCTGGCCTTTGAGGCACGCAACAAGCACAAGGACGCGGTAGCCGAAGTCCGCGCCTTTCATCAGCATTTATGCGATGTGCGGGTGCTCGATCCGGCCTGTGGCAAACGTTACATACCCACTTTTCATCACACACCATACATGGTTTAATGGTGACAAATTAGGCCGATCCATGCTCAGAAAAGGTTCCTTCCTTAACCGCATTGGGTTGTCGGAGGGACGAGTCAATGGCATCTCTTGAAAAAATCAACTACCAGCCTCGTCGAGCTGAAATCTCAGATGGCTCTTTACAGTGGTCAGCATTAAAACGAAAACCTATCAAAAATCTTCCCCAGATAGTTTGGGAAGATAATTCAACGTGGGCAGAAGCTAATCTTTGGGCCCTGGATCAAGCGACATCTTCCAAGCGCGATTTGAAAACTGTTCGATCCAATATGTTTCACTTGCTCGCCTATGCAAAGTGGCTGGAAGCGGAGTCAATCCAGTGGTGGCATTTTCCTGAGCGTGAAAGCGAGCGCTGTCTTGTCCGTTTCCGGGGCGCTCTAGTTGCAGCCAGGAATAGTGGTGATCTCGCCCCAAGCACTGCATCACAAAGAATGGCAGCAGTGATCCGGTTTTATAAATGGATGCAAGTGCGCCGCCTTATTTCTCCGGAATGGCCAATGTGGGAACAACGTTTCGTTGGGATAAAACTTACCAATCCGTTCGGATTTGAACACACGATGCAGGTTGCCAGTACAGATCTCGCCATTCCGAATCGAAAGGTAGCTGGGGCAATACAGCTGGAAGACGGCCTGTTACCAGTATCTATTTCAGCGATGAAAGAAATACTTGTGTTGGCAGACTGCAACGCAACGGAAGAGCTTTCTTTAATGCTTCGACTCGGCTTTTTTTCGGGGTTGCGTATTGGCTCCATTACCGATCTGAAGGTTCAAACACTCCACAATGCCACTACTGTTCCAGAAGTTGGCTGGAAGCGTTTGGAAGTTGGCCCCGGAGCTAGACCGCCAGTTTCAACAAAATTCAGCGCTTCTGGCTCTGTACCTATACCAGAAGAGCTTCTTGAGTCGCTTATTTCCTATTCGATGAGCACAAGGCGATTGAAACGCCAAATGCTGGCGAACCCGGAAGATCAGGATCTGCTTTTCCTCACACGCTACCGGTAGTTGTCAACAATGATGTCCGGTAACTCATGCGGCACGTCTTTCCTTTTCTAATAACTCCTCATGCAGATTGTCCGGGTTAAGCCAGACACTATCGATAGGTGTCCAGTTGCGTGTCGGGCGAGTTCTCCAGCGAGCCGGATTGGCCTGTTTCGCGGCTTCATAGACAGCAGTACGGCTGACCAGGATATCCCGGTCAAGGCCGACATGACGCTGCTCCGGCGTAACGAAGCGGATACCACTATGACGGTGCTCGGTGTTATACCAGCTCACGAAGCGCTGCACCCAGACACGGGCCTGGTCGATGTCCGCGAAGCGCTTAGCAGGATAGGCTGGACTGTATTTCAAGGTCTTGAACATCGCTTCAGAATACGGATTGTCATTGCTCACCGATGGACGGCTGAACGAGGGCACCACACCCAGTTTTTGCAGTGTTGCCAGCATGGTGGCCCCTTTCATCGGGCTGCCATTGTCCGAATGCAGCACCAGCTGATCGCGGCGTATGCCATGACGTAGGCAGGCCTTGCTGATCAGAGTCGAGGCATGTGCTGAAGCCTCATTGTGGTGGATCTCCCAACCTACGATCATACGGCTGAAGATATCCATCACCAGATACAGACGGTAGAACTCTCCCTTCACAGCGGTCGGCAGGAACGTGATATCCCATGACCAAAGCTGGTTCGGTGCCGTAGCCACCCAGGCTTGCGGCTTTTCCAGGGTGCGTGGTGCGGCAGTCCGTCCACGGCGATGCGCCTGTTCATGCTCTCGCAGAACCCGGTAGAAGCTGGACTCACTGGCAATGTAGATGCCGTGGTCAGCCAACCGAGGAACAATCTGGCTGGGAGGCAAGCTCTGATGTTCCGCGCTATTACACACAGCGAGAATCTGCTCCTTCTCCTGTGCGGTCAGGGCATGGGCGCTGCCCTTTCGGACAGCTCCTTTGCGCTGATCTAGCAGTGTCTCGCTGCGTTGCCAGCGGCGCAGCGTACGATCGGTCAGGCCGAGCACCCCACAGGCCAAGTGCTTGCGTGCACCTGCTTCTACCGCTTCGTCAATCAAGGCAATGGCCATCTGTTTCATCGGCTCGGAGATCAATCGTCCTCGCTGGTGCCCCAGATGGCCTGGGCTTTTTTTGACAGGGTCAGCAAGGCAGCCACCTCCGCCAGGGCACGCTCCTTGCGCAGCAGTTCTTTTTCAAGCTTACGGCTCTTCTTGCGCTCTGCTGTCAGCTGCGCCTTGTCAGCCGGATGGCCGCCAGCATCCATACCCTCGAAGGCCTCCTTCCAGGCCTCCAGCTGCTCTGGGTACAGACCATGCTCACGACAATAGGTCGAGCGTTCGGCCTCATTCATGGAGGCGGTCTGGATGACCGCTGCCAGCTTGGCACGGGCATCCCAACGATCCGGGCTGGACGGTTTGGCTGGCACAACAAATCCTCTGGTCTGAAACTGCTTTTTCCAAGCATACAGCGTTGGCTCCGAAACACCGATCTCTCGGCTCAGATGGGCAACACTCTGATTATAGGGCGGCATCATCTTTCTGACGGTCTGCTCTTTGAATTCCGGGTTGTAACTGGGCACTGAATAAATCCGTCCGCCCCTCAAGTATCAATGGTAAACGAGCGGACATCTATTGTGACTGAGGGGGCTACGGTAACCCTTATAACGGAGATGATAGCCGCGCAGTGAATGTAGAGATGTCTCGCCTTCGATCCGCTGGCAAAAAGGCTGGGATGAAAGTTATGCGAGGATTTCACTTCCACAGAACGCGCGCCACTTTTGCAACTGAACTCATGCGTGTGGCACTGAAGTTCATGCCGGTAGGTGATGCCATCCAGTTCGTAAAAGAAGCCTGCTTGCATCAAGATGAAAGCACAACAATGAAGTACATAAAGTTCATTGAGACTAATAAAGCAATGGCAGAGGCAGCAGATGCCTTCTCAGAGGTCTTTATGGGGCTGGCTAAAGGAAATAGTCATGCATGAATTAGACCTTACTTTTCCAGGTTTAGCCGTAGGGACTCACCAAACTCCATGGGATCTCAGAATACTTCTGCATCGTGACAGCGCAAGTATGCGGAGAAAACAGGCGATCAAAAGTATCGGTGAGGATTTAATTTGTGAGCCAGATGCTGCGCGTGCTCAAGTTGTATGTGTATTCCATGAGGCTATTTCGACCATGATAAGTCAGGGCCGCTCGCGGGCACTTATCGAATCAAGTCTGGAGGTGCTTTGGCGGTTTTTTGCATGGTCCGACAAAAACTCATTCCCTATACATCAGAATGCTTTGATCGATACTTTTAAGGAGTGGTCGGAATATCAGATATACAGGTCAAAAATAAAAAAGGAAGTGTCGGAAATCTATGCCTATAGGCAGACCTCAAAATTAGCAAACCTCATTGCAAGGGCGTTGCGGCTGTCAGGAACTAACCCCGGCGGAAACCTCTTGATGCAGACAAGGGTGAGAAAACCACGATCTAAAAAGAAAGTACTGAGCACCAATGCTGACAAGCAGAATCTCACCCAAACATATGAGTTTGGCCGTGCTTTAAAAATAGTATGCGACGCACTGGATCTTGCAACAGTCCGGGGCTCTCTTCCTATTACTATAGAACTTGAAAACAGTAAAATATTCACCGTCGCAGGTAACTTGATCAATCCGGCCCTGGACGTTGAATCTATAGAAGATAATGCGGCTAGGCGGAGTGCTAAAAAAGCACGTGCTCCGTTAGCAGACGATGAAAATATTTTTGATGTGCATAAAAGATCGGCGATCTTAAATCTAAGAATCGAGGCGGAGCTTTTAATATTTATTGCCCAAACATCCATGAATTTAGCGCAAGCATCAATGCTTGAGAAGGAAAGTTACCGCTGGAAGTCTAATGGGGATGATCTTGAAGTTTTTCGTGTATATAAAGGCAGGCGCAGTGGAGAAGCTGTTTTCCGATGTTATAGGTCATACAAAGAGCATTTAGAAAAGTATCTGCGGTGGCTCGATGAGATAGGTTTCTCTGAACATGATGCTCGTCTATTCCCCCTGCAAAGTCGGGGTATGATTAGAGCGAGAGATTCAAAAGTCGGTTGCAATACTTTAAGAAAAGCATTCAAAAAAATTGACATTCAGGTTTTTGGTCCACAGGAATTAAGAAAAACAAGAGTAAATTGGCTACTGAGGAGAAGCCGTGATGTCGGCTTGACAGCAGAGCAAGTGGCCCATGGCAAAGAAGTCCTTCTTCGCGATTATGAAAGACCACACCATCAGTCAGCGGCGTCTGAAATATTAAACTTTCATAAAGCAACAGATCCGGCCTATTCGCCGCCGGGGCCAGGTATATGCGTAGATGAAAAAAATACTCCAGAACTAATTTCTGATACAGCCAGAGAGGCACCGAAGCCTGATTGCATTAGCCCTGAAGGCTGCCTTTTCTGCGCTAAACACAGAGACATTATGAGTTTTGATTATTGCTGGAAGCTTGCATCTCACGCGAAGATAAAGAGCTTGGAAACAAATCTGTACAAGCCTTCAACCAAGCAGGAGGCTCATCCGGCATATCATCTAATTAACCGAATCAACCAGAAGCTGGATGCCATAGCATCAGGTAGCGAGATACGAGCGACGTGGGTAAAAGACTCCAGGGATTTCGTTCGTTCTGGTCGTTATCACCCCTCCTGGAACGGGCATATTCAGCTATTGGAGGTGATCGTATGAACTTGGCGTACTTCCCAGGACTACAGATTGACTCCCTATTAACCAAGACAGATGCCTTAAATTTCAAGCCTGACACCTGGCCGCCAACTAATGATTTTCCTGTTGTTATAGATACCTATGGTAATGTGGTATCGCGCTATGGCGACGTGAGGTGGGATCTTTCACCTTGGTCTGAACAGACACTCACGATTTACTTCGGAGACGGCCCTGGTCAAGGAAGAAAGGTCAGCCACCAGAACGCTTTTTTCTTACGTCAAGTCGTCGCATGGTGGCTTTGGGGGGAGTCTGCGATACGTTCTGCTAAGGCATTGGTATATAAGTTTGAAACGCTAAAACCCCTGTTTGTTGCTTGCACTGACGCCGGCGTCTTGGTTACAGATCTTCATAAATATCCAAAGGTAATCGAGTCCCTATCAAGCTATTACAAGCAGCGGTCAGATCGCTTAATTGCATGCCTTCATTCGTTGCTTATAGCAAAAGATAGTTTGGGTTTTATTATACTCGATGAGAGCGGAATGCAACTGCTCAACAGTGAGCTTGCAACCGTTGATTCTACCCAAACAGCCTATATTCCTACCAGAATTTGGTCTTACCAAGTATCACGACTCCGTGAATGCCTTGACGATTTTCGGCTCTATCAAGATAAAGTCGAGTCCTGTTATGAGTTTTGCTTATCTACATACGCTCAGAATGCCGGGGGCGATTTATCCTACGCATTCGGTGGGCTTGGCGGTGATGCGCCGTTCCTCAAGTCCCGTGTCAAAGGGGAAAGACGTTCTGGTATGGTGTTTTACGGTTCTTTTCTGGAAATTGCTAAGAAATTCGGCATATCAGACCTCTTAGACCGCTGGGTAAAATTAACCGAACAGGCCGGGGTAGGCGCACTTTCTTCCTATCTAACTCTGATAAGCAATGTTGGCTTGGCCTATTTACTTAATTTCTCGTTAATGCGAGTAGGTGAAGGGGCTAGACTTCGTGCTAATTGCTACGAAGTTGAGCGTGATCAATTAGGTGATGACATTTATACACTTAAAGGCGTTACAACCAAAACCATTGAGGACGATGATGCACGTTGGATTGTCTCGCCTACGACCGAACTTGCTGTGAAAGCCATGAGGGCGGTTGCGAAGCTAAGATTGACAGCCGCCAAAAAGAACCCTTACATACAGCTGTCAAAGGAAGATATTGAAAACCCGATTCTCCAATCGTTGCCACATGAGCCATGGAGTCCCAAGGCGCCGCTATCTCAGACAACCAAAAAGTTCAAAAAAACGCGGTCCTATGGGGACATATGGAACATCTGGCCCAAACTCTTTGATGCCAACGAGCTTACGATTACCGAGTCTGATCTTGAAATGGCAAACAGGATGACATTCGGCCTCGACCCGGAGAAATTTACGGTAGGCAAGCTCTGGCCACTGGCGTGGCATCAGTTACGTAGAACCGGCGCTGTCAATATGCTCGCAAGTGGCTTGGTCACCGAATCGGCGGTTCAATATCAACTGAAACATGCTTCTCGCGCAATGAGCCAGTATTACGGAAAAAACTACTACCGACTCAAAGAGCCATTAAACGACGAGGCTCGTGCCTACTACTTGCGTGAGATGTACCAATCAATGGTTAGGGAATTCAAAGCGCTGCAATCGGATCAATACGTATCACCGCACGGAGAGAAGCGTAAGCAGCAAATGCTTTCTGAAATCTCAGAAAAAGACCACAACCAATTGCTCAAAGCGGCAAAAAGCGGACGTATAAGCTACCGGCAGACATTTCTCGGAGGTTGCGCAAACTCAGGCCCCCCTTGTCCTCTTGGTGGGATTAGCAACATTAGTTCCTGCATGGGGTTTGGAGGTAACAGTCCTTGCCCGTCGGCTTTTCTGGATATAGCTAAACTGCCAGCGATAAAGCAGCTCAGAGACGTTGTTACTATTCAACTCCTTGATGCAACGCTAGATTCTCCTTTACATGAGTCATTGCAGGCGCAGTTAGAATCCGCAGAGCGAGCTATCAATGTCATCACAAACAGTTGAAGCAAGAAAAATCAGCAAAGCAGAGCTGAAATTCAGGGACGCCTTTGAACGCCTCAAGGCGGGTAAGCCAGACATTCTGCCAAAAGGAACACCCCTCAGTCAGAACAATGTCGCCAAAGAAGCCGGCGTAGACCCTTCTGCCCTTCGCAGAGCACGCTTTCCAGAACTGGTTGCAGACATACAGGCCTGGATCGAAGTACATAAGGACGAGGCGACCACGAAGTCGCCTAGACAGATGATGCTTGCACAAAGGTCAAGAAACCGTGATCTGAAGGAAAAGGTTGAGGCACTTGAGGAGCAGCGTGACAAAGCGCTGGGCCAGTTGCTCGATTTCCAAGCACGAATTCTTGACCTTACACTGGAGAACCATCGCCTCCGAGCGCAGCTGCCGGAGAGCAATGTTAGGTATCTCTCCGGGTCGCCAAAACTATAACCAATGACCTCTTTAAGGCCCTTTTGTACTGGAGTTACGCATAATTATGCCAACAGCCAATTCAAACGTGAGGACATTGATAGATGGATACTCAAAATAACAAGCTGTAATAGGGATACTTGAGGTGCTACTAGATAACAAAACCAGCGGTCACGTTGGGAACGAGCTAAAAAAATACTTTTCCGATGAGGCCAAGCTGTCCGTTCTGTCCAGCCTGTTCACCCTGTATGGTTTTGCCAGCCTCAAGCAAGAGCTAAAGAAATTACAGTCAGCCAAGCTTCTGCTAACCGAATGGGAAGTACCAACCCTACAGACCCTAATCGGATCTGAAGGCGAGGTGCGATTGCTGAACCAGTTGCAGCAAAAACGCATTGCGGCGGAATTTTCGCAATGGCTGACGGATAAGGCCAGCGTAAAAGCCAGTCTGTTCCGTCAGCCTGGCCAGAATATTTTTCACCTTGATTCAGGTGACGAAAGCTTTGCCGTTCACGGCAGTGCAACGTTTTCGCCAACAGGTCTTGGGGAGGTGCGTTCAAGGTTTAGGAGGACAGTCAAGCCTATATTCATGCTATGCCGCCTACAGACCGAGAGGATGAGATATATCTAGTCTAGGAGGCTAGAGGTACTTGAGTGCTTGACTGCCCGCTAAGCCAATAAAAGTGTAACTGGGGGCAATGGCGTCCCATAAGATCACCGGCGTACCGCGTCTTGGAACCGCAACGCAGCCAAACAAGAATTTGCTAAGGCCCGGCCAACCTCAAAATTAATGAGCATGGCGAGTTAACCCTGACGAGCACCTACGAATCTTTGAATGCCTACGTACTCCTGAAAGCACGCCCCATCTCAAAGCATGGATCCAAACGCTATCCTGCTGACCAGAATTGGATGCAATGGCCCATGCTTATCTGCCACTAAAGCCAGCTCTTCGCTGCAGCGCTGCTGCAGCTGACCTTCCAGTTCTATATCTTGAGCCGTGGGATAATGCCTCAACAGAGCTTTAGCCTGGCGTCGTGTTGACTCAGGAATGTCCATATCCTTGGACAACTCCTGTAAAAACTCATAGGCCTGTATCAAGCTCTGCTTACGCTCATAAGGTGTCGTCATCACGCCGTCCTCATCCTAGCTCGAAAGGCTTCCATTCAGCATACCCGCTCCAGCGTACGTATACGACCATGACGCTCAAAAACAAGCCAATAATTGCTCTCGGTAATGCCGTGAAAAACTGATTTGATAGGTAGGCCCCTCTGAAGCAGCAACCAGCTCGAAACCAAGCTTGCAATCTGACGAGTTGAGCTTGCGGTTTGCCTTCTCTTCCGCCTCGCTGACATTTGTATCAAGCGCTGAAGGCACTTCGATTGAAGTGGCCTTCAGCTGCAGCTGATTCAAAACCGCGAGGTCGTCCGGCAGATCTTCTGCTATCCGCTCTGCATAGCTCCGCAAGGTCGGTTCAGCCAGCATGAATAGCCAAGCCTGCTCATCGATCTTAGACGTTCTTCTGAGGACTCTCCCCAACACCTGCCGGTAATGAAGCTCTGAATCGTACCGGGTTTTATGGAGGCCATTTCGTTTAAGTCAGGCCGCCATGGTCTGACCGGATTGTTGCTGGTAGAAGTTTGCCTCAGCTTCTGCCGGGGGTATATACCCAATCGAGCTCAGCAACCGCTGGTGGTTGTACCAGTGAACCCATTTCAAAGTGGCGATTTCCACGGCTTCGCGACTACGCCAGGATTGCCGATAGATCAGCTCCGCTTTGTATAACCCGTTGATGGTTTCAGCCAAAGCGTTGTCATAGCTATCGCCTTTGCTGCCTACAGAGGGCTCTATGCCGGCCTCAGCGAGACGCTCGGTGTATCGGATGGAGACGTATTGGCTACCCCTGTCGCTATGGTGTATCAGGCCGTCCATGCGGCTCGGCTGTCGAGCGTGCAGCGCTTGCTCCAGGGCATCCAGAACGAAGTCTGTTCGCATGCTGTTGCTCACCCGCCAGCCAACGATACGCCGGGCAAATACATCGACCACGAAGGCGACGTAGAGCCAGCCTTGCCACGTTGAAACATAAGTAAAGTCGGACACCCATAGCTGATTGGGTCGATCCGCATGGAACTGGCGTTGGACCCTATCCAGCGGACAAATCGCGTTCTCATTCGGGATGGTGGTGCGGATCACATGACCGCGACGAACGCCCTGCAGGCCCAGTTGACGCATCAGCCGCTGTACCGTGCAGCGAGCAATATCAATGCCCTCACGCTTGAGTTGCTTCCAGACTTTCACGACGCCATAGCACTGCATATTGTCATCCCAGACTCGCTGGATTTTATCGCTCAACAGCTCGTCCTGTTTGGCACGAGCGCTTCGCAGTTCGGGTTGACGGGCTTTGGCTGCATGCACGTAATAACCGGACGGAGCGATCTGGATTACCCGACAGATCGACTCGACTCCGTAGCGGTCACGGTACTCGTCAACGAAGGCGTTCAGGGTTTGTTGCGGCGGTCGAGCTCCGCCTGGGCAAAATACGCACTGGCCAGGCGCAGAATCTCGTTCGCTTTGCGCAGTTCCCGGTTCTCGCGTTCCAGAGCCTTGATGCGTTCTCGTTCCTCGGTCGTCTGGCCGGGGCGGTGGCCAATATCAGTGCGTATCCAGCCATGCAGCGTCTGGGGGACACAGCCGATCTTGGGCGCAATGGATTCGATGGCTGCCCATTCGGAGGGGTAGTCCTTCAGGTTCTCCAGAACCATGCGCACAGCACGTTCACGGACTTCAGGGGAATAGCTATTAGATTTCTTCATGCCTCATTCTCTCAAGAGTTGAGGCCTCCACGAAACCCGGTGCGATTCAATCACACAAAACATCGGTGACGGTCTCAACTTCGATACGCCCACGAATCTTCATCGCTGCTCTCCAAAAAAGATTTTTATGAGACCCACATACTGCCCGAGACTACATCTGTCAGTTATACACGCCCTTATGCCGTTTTTATCTCTTACCCCTATTCTCGTCAAGATTGCTAACGACCCATCACAGCCGAAGCTACCCCTGAAAGTGGTTAGTGTGGACATCTACCGAAACGAACCTACCTACTCCGGTTGGAGTGGGGCGCCAATTACACCTCCTTGGATAATCAGGGTGTAATTCATCAAAACCATTGAAATAGACGACTGCAGCGGTCGTCCACTCAAACAAACTGCTCACGATCCACACCTATACAAGGCCGACCGCCGACGGAGGTTAAGGTGGGCAGATATTTGTCGGATGACCAACCTAGCCGCCCTATCTGTGATCGGCAGACAGAAACCGTCGCGAATTCTACCCATCACGGCGGCTTTGGAACCTCCCCCGATGCCCAGCACTGCTTTATTCCTACCGGTGTCTGCCACGCCAACCCACCGCGTATGAGCTTAAACGTCAGGGGAGTCACTAGCCCACCTAGCCTCGGTTTGAGAGCGTAATTGATCTGCTAGAGCCACTGTGCGAATAACTGCCTGTCACCGCAGTCGATCATCGTCGTCCGGAATCGGCCAGAAGCAGTCATTCGTATAGATCATGTTTGGCTAGGAAGTCACGAATGAAAGCCGACAACCGACGCCACCTGCTGCAGGGCGGACTCCAACGCCCGCATGTCGACCGAGCCGAGTGCCAGCCGGATCGCGTGGGGCACATGTAGCGAAATGGCGAAGGGCTCTGCCGTAGAAACGGATATCTGCTCCTGCATAAGCGCCATCGTGATCCGATCGGCGCGTGCTTCTTCAGCCAAGGGAAGCCACAGGAAGTAAGAAGACGGATGGCTCACGTAGCGAATGTCACTGAGCGTTTCTGCCGCCATTGCTTGCCGTGCCTGCGCATCCCGACGCTTTTCTATTTCCAACCTAGCAACCGTGCCGTCATCCAGCCACGCTGTGATGATAGCGGTGAGGATGCCGGGGGTATTCCAGGTGGTGGAGCGAATCGCCCGTTCCAGGCTTGCAATCAGCTGGGATGGAGCCGCGACGAAGCCAACCCGTAGCCCCGTCGCGACGCTCTTCGAAAACCCAGAGACATACACCGTGCGCTCCGGGGCCAGCTGTGTGACAGGCGGCGGGGCGGTCTCGACCAGATAGGCATAGGCTGCATCCTCGATGATCATCAGGTCATGTTTTCTGGCGATGGATACCAGGCGCTCTCGCTCGCTCAACTGCATTACCCAACCAAGAGGGTTATGTAGGGTCGGCATCGTATAGATCGCACGTACAGGCCTGCTCGTGCAGAGACGTTCCAGAGCGCCGAGGTCGGGGCCGCTTTCCGAGGAGGGTAGTGCGACAAGCTCAAGGTGCAGGGTCTTGGCTAGAACCTTGAAACCCGGATAGGTCAATGAGTCTGCAGCGATGATGTCCCCCGGCCTGAACAACCCCATCAGAGTCACTGTCAAGCCATGCTGAGCGCCATTTACGAGCAGGACGCGGGTCGGTTCGGTGACGAGGCCTCGATCCACCAGGTGGCGCGCCACCGCTGCGCGCTCATGCATCCGGCCGCCATGGGGCTGATAGCGCAGGAGGGACTCGAGGTCACCTGACAGAGCTAGTTGCCGAAGCGCCATGCGCAGGAGATCGGCCTGCCCGGGGAGGGAGGGGTAGTTGAAGTTGAGATCGATCATCCCGGCGGCGACATCCTGCTGGTCGATGCCGTGACCTTGCGGCAGGGACGTCTCGCGAACGAAAGTGCCGCGTCCTGTCTCGCCGCTCACCAGCCCCATTTTTTCGAGTTCGGCGTAAATGCGGCTGGCTGTTACCAGCGCAATTCCTTTCTGCTTCGCCAGCTCGCGGTGGGTTGGCAGTTGAGCACCGGGCGGGAGCTTGCCGGCGCGGATGTCGGCGGCAAGGGTATCGACAACGACTTTGTAGCGGAACCGTGGCATGAAGAGCGTATCCAGTACAATTTTTTGATTGTATTGCTAATCCGATTATACGCTTCTTTAACATCCCAGCAGCGAGGTACTAGTCGTGAGCGACACAATCAACTTATCCGGAGAGGTTAGCGACAAGAGAGCCAATGGCTGGATCAACGGACTTATTGGCGTGCTGATCTTCAGCGGTTCGCTGCCGGCTACTCGAGTCGCCGTTATGGAGTTTGATCCGGTATTTCTGACGGTCGCGCGCGCGACCATCGCCGGCCTGCTGGGACTGGCGCTGCTTCTGCTGTTCAGAGAGAAACGCCCGACACGTGGCCAGATTATTCCATTATCCGTAGTTGCGTTTGGGGTGGTTGTTGGATTCCCGTTGCTGACGGCGATGGCATTGCAATACGTAACCTCCGCCCACTCGATTGTCTTCCTCGGCTTGCTGCCTCTTGCCACTGCGGTTTTTGGTGTACTGCGTGGCGGTGAACGCCCACGTTTGGCCTTCTGGGTCTTTTCGATTCTGGGCAGCCTGCTGGTCGTCGGCTTTGCCGTCTCTCGAGGCCTAACTGCCTCGCCCAAGGGCGATGTTCTGATGCTGCTTGCGATAGTAGCTTGCGGGCTAGGGTATGCCGAAGGAGCCAGGCTGTCGAAAGTGCTTGGCGGCTGGCAGGTGATTTCCTGGGCTCTGGTTCTGTCGTTGCCAACCATGGCTGCGTTGACGCTGTACAATTTGCCGGCAAGCTTCAGGGGCATCTCAGTTCCCGCTTGGATCAGTCTCGCATATGTCTCCTTGTTCAGCATGCTGATCGGCTTTGTATTCTGGTATCACGGCCTGGCACAGGGCGGCATTGCGGCGGTTGGGCAGCTGCAGCTGTTGCAGCCGTTCTTCGGCCTCGCGCTAGCCGCGACTCTGCTGCACGAGAGCGTGAGCATCGGGATGCTGGGTGTGACAGTGGCCGTGATTTTTTGCGTCGCTGGGGCGAGGAAGTTCTCGAAGTAGCGATTTGCTGACTCCCAACCGGACTTCCGCTTCTGGCCTGAGTTGTGTAAAACACCCGGGACGACTTATCTGGTGAAAGCTGATCCAAAAATCGCGCCTCTACGTGAATTTTTAGTCTGTAGACTAGCTGCACTTTTTTAGAAATTACACAGCAACGCGCGTTTCGATTCATGATCGGCGTTTTAAGCACTCTAGGCCGAAACTTGACGATTGCGCCTGCCGGCTGACGGCCAGGAGCTGCCTATCACTGGTAGCCCTGGAGGGCTTGAGGAGCTTGCAAATAATATCCTTGATGCCTCAAGGGTTTTGTTCGCCGTGACTTTACGAGCCCCCTTTGATAAGTAATGATGGCCATTCGATAAAACTTTTCGGATGCATCATGGAAGGATTCTGGATCGGTGCCGTGAAATATTGTGGCATTACCGCTGTTGCGGGACTTGTTGGCTACACCATTTACCCGCAGATTATCGCCTCTCCCTACCTGAAAAACCTCACGCACACTGAGTTGTTCGCCCTGTTAGTCCTGATCGTGATCATGGTTTTCGGCCTCTGCCTGGCCTTGGTGAATGCCGGCTCCAAGAGGAGCCCCGGAAACAACTATCCACAAGGAACGTGCAAGCAGGCGGAGAAGTGTGTGATAAGACTGTTCACAAATAGATATCTGGCCATATAGCAGGAGGCCTGGGCATGGCAAGAATACGGTATGTCGAAATTCAGAACTTCCGAGGAATCAATCGGCTCAGTTGGGCTCCCTGCGAAGGTATTAATTGCCTCATCGGGCCTGGGGATAGCGGAAAGACTTCAATTCTCGATGCAATTGAAGTCTGCATGTCCGTGCGCCGCAATGTAGAGTTCTCGGACGCCGACTTCTTTGGAATGGATGTTTCCAAGCCGATCATCATAAGGGTGACGGTCGGCGCGCTCCCGGACCATCTGATGGATTTGGATAGTCTCGGTGACGTGCTGCGTGGTTTCAATGCTGCCAGCGGCTGTGTCGAAGACGAGCCTGGTGATGGTCTCGAGGTCGTTCTGACGTTTCAATTGGTAGTCGGAAGCGACCTGGATCCAAAACGAGCCTTGTACTCAAGGCGGACAGAGTCCGATCCCTACCAGCGACAACTTCAATGGAAGGAAAGAGCAATGCTTGCGCCGAGCCGTATTGGTAATCACTCGAGCACCAATCTTTCTTGGAGCAGAAGTTCTGTATTGGCGCGGTTATCGGAAGAAAAGCTTGCTGTTGGCAATGATTTGGTCTCGGCGGCAAGAGAGGCTCGGTTGGCGTTTGGGGATAAGGCTGGAGCCAACATTGGTGACATGCTTGATCTAGTCACGACTAAAGCTAGGGAGATGGGCATTGATGTTGGTGAGAAGGCCCAGGCATTGCTGGATGCGGGGGCGCTTTCCTTTTCAGACGGGGCGATTACGTTGCATTCTGATGGCGGAGTGCCCTTGCGCAACCTTGGTACAGGGTCTAGTCGCCTGTTACTGGCAGCTCTTCACCGGGAAGCTTCATCTGCAGCAAGCTGCTTGCTGGTTGATGAGGTCGAGCATGGACTTGAACCGCATCGCGTGATCAGTCTACTGCACTCTCTCGGGTCAAAAGAAACGGAGGCCCCGCTTCAGGTCTTCATGACAACACATTCTGCGGTTGCGGTGAGAGAACTCAGTGGTGACCAGATCGTTATCGTTCGTAAAGCGGACGGCGGGCAGCACCAAATGCGTTTGGTAAGTAGCGAGAACGTAATCCAGGGTGCTGCTCGTCTCTATCCGGAGGCATTCCTTGCACGAACTGTGATTGTCTGCGAAGGAGCTAGCGAGGTTGGGCTCCTTCGAGGTATTGACAGATACCGGGTGTCGAAAGGAAAGCAATCTGCATATGCAAATGCAACTGCGTTTGTCGATGCCGGAGGAAGGAGTCCGAAGCATATCTTAGAGCGTGCGCAAATTTTTGCCCAGTGGGGCTACCGAACCAAAGCGTTCTTGGATGCAGATGTGGTCATACCACAAGAGGCACGAGAGGCGGCTGAAGCTGATGGTGTCACGGTATGTACTTGGGGTGATTCCCTTGCTCTCGAAGAGGCCTTGTTCAGGTGGCTCCCTGACTATGGCGTGGACGATCTCATTAAGCTGGCGATTGAGCTCAACTCAGAGGAGTTGGTTGGCGGTGCTCTGGAAGAGGTCTCAAATAAGAAGTTCGATTTGGAGACTGCGTTAAGCCTCGTCGGCGGAGATGCCCAGTACGAAGACGAAGAGCGGGCCTTCTTGGGCAAGGCTGCTAAACTTTCAACAAAAGATTCCAAAGTTGGACCGGGTCGTAAAGGTTGGTTCAAGTCCATCAGCAAAATGGAGCTGGTGGGAGAAAGAGTGATTGGCCCTTGGATAAAGGACGCCGAGCCAGAGCTAAAACAGCCGATTTTTGCATTATTCAGGCAGTCCGATGTGTGACGCTGAATTGGACATCCTCGCGTACCGTCGCGGGAGCGTCAGCGCCCCTGCCGGATGTGGCAAGACGCAGCTCATCACCTCTGCGCTCTTACGAAGTGAAGACAGCAAGCCTGCCCTTGTGCTGACACATACCAACGCGGGGAGAGCTGCGCTCGAGCAGCGTTTGAAAAAGCTCGGCGTACGCGGCGACGCCGCTCGAGTGACAACGCTGGATAGCTGGGCCATTCGCTTGGTCCAGTGCTTTCCCCAGCGCTCGCGTCTCGCGCCGGCTGTTCTTCGGATACAAGGAAACAGCGCAAACTATGCGGCAATTCGGCAAGCAGCGTTGGGCATCCTTAAAGCCGGTCACACTGATAAGATCGTCTCAGCGACATACTCGCGGGTCATTGTGGACGAGTACCAAGATTGCGGAAGTTTGCAGCATGAGATGATTCTCGCGCTTGCTAATTTACTGCCTACGGTGGTCCTAGGTGACCCTCTTCAGGTCATCTTTGACTTTGCCGGCCCCGTTGTCGATTGGCAAAAAGATGTGGTTGCTGCTTTCCCCCGTTTGACGTGGAAGCCGGAGCCTTGGCGCTGGAAGAATGCAGATGCACCGGAGGTTGGTGATTGGCTTCTCAACTCCGTTCGTCCATCGTTGAGTCGAGCTGGTGGCTCTATTGACCTTTCCAAGGTTCCAAAAGGGGTGGAGTGGGTTCGCCTTGAAGGGTCGGCTGCCCAGATGAACGAAACACGCCTCGCCACTGCAAAGCGAAAGTTTGCAGGCACAGCTCTCATCATTGCAGACTCGAGAAACAAGGGTAGTCAGTGGCAGACCGCTCGCAGAGCCCGTGCGACAATGGTTGAAGCCAATGACATGGTGGATTTCATGAAGTTTGCTGCAGCGTTTGATCCTTCTGCTCAATTGTCTCTGGACGATGCAGTGAGCTATTTTGGTAACTTACTGTCGGGACTGTCACCAGAAAAGCTAATTGCCCGGACTCGTTCGCTACATGCAGGGAGGGCGCGGACGCACGCCAGTCGTATCGAAGAGATTGCGCTGGCTTATCTGCGAGCCCCCTCTCATCGAAGTGCCGCCGATATGCTGGATGCTTTCTACGATACCAACGGTGTTTTCGCTTTCCGGCCGGACATCGTGCGCTTGTGCTCGAAGGCGCTACGGGCAGTGAACGGGACCGTGACTTTCCACGCTGCGGCGATGCGAGAGCGAGAACGTTTTAGACATATACCTCGTACGATGCGCCCTAAGTCTGTGGGGAGCACCTTGTTGTTGAAAGGGCTTGAGGCGGACGTAGCCATCATTCTCGAACCAGAGAAGATGAATGCAAAAAATCTTTATGTTGCAATGACGCGGGGCAGCAAGCAGCTCGTTATCTGCTCAAGCTCGCCGATACTGAAATGGTAGGAATCGGCCTGCACCGAAGCCAAGCCCTGTGAATTTGCTGATCGTAACCATGTTCTTCGACGTGGCGCTGGTAATTTTCTGCGTATCACTGTTGATGGTGGGTATTGGCAGGCTTGGTTCTTTCGCGAAGCTGGCCTTGTTGTGCTCGGCGGTGGCAGGTAGGTGCCGGGTGTGCTGGAGTCAAGGTTAGCCAGACGTCACTGTTTGCCCCACTGCCTTTTAAGTGTGCAGTCGTAAGCGCTGCCAAGAGGAAGTGGCAAGAGCAGGGTGACTTGAGTAGATCGGCCGCTTTTGGCCGACACCGGCCTGTCACGACCGGTAGCAGTCAACCCTTTATAGGATGGTGAAGAGGGAGCTATCCAGAGTGTTACAGACAAGCTGATTGGTCATTTACAGAGCTGTCTTGATGTCGATCCAGAGGGGGCCTCTATTGCTTCAGGTATCGAGCATGTCCCATTCATCTCCTAGTACCCAGCGGAGCGCGGATAGCTTGCCGTTGAGCATGCCCCACTCAAAATCGTCCCAAGGGCCGGTGTCCTCGTACTGATTTCTCACCCTCTCAGCAGCGGCCAACGCACCTTTCCAGATGTGTTGGTGAATCTCACCATTGGAATTACGCTCAGCTCCCTCCGGGATGAGCTTGATAGTTCCTTGCTCAATGTGGTGAGCGCGGTTCATATTGAATCGCACCGGGTTTCGTGGAGGCCTCAACTCTTGAGAGAATGAGGCATGAAGAAATCTAATAGCTATTCCCCTGAAGTCCGTGAACGTGCTGTGCGCATGGTTCTGGAGAACCTGAAGGACTACCCCTCCGAATGGGCAGCCATCGAATCCATTGCGCCCAAGATCGGCTGTGTCCCCCAGACGCTGCATGGCTGGATACGCACTGATATTGGCCACCGCCCCGGCCAGACGACCGAGGAACGAGAACGCATCAAGGCTCTGGAACGCGAGAACCGGGAACTGCGCAAAGCGAACGAGATTCTGCGCCTGGCCAGTGCGTATTTTGCCCAGGCGGAGCTCGACCGCCGCAACAAACCCTGAACGCCTTCGTTGACGAGTACCGTGACCGCTACGGAGTCGAGTCGATCTGTCGGGTAATCCAGATCGCTCCGTCCGGTTATTACGTGCATGCAGCCAAAGCCCGTCAACCCGAACTGCGAAGCGCTCGTGCCAAACAGGACGAGCTGTTGAGCGATAAAATCCAGCGAGTCTGGGATGACAATATGCAGTGCTATGGCGTCGTGAAAGTCTGGAAGCAACTCAAGCGTGAGGGCATTGATATTGCTCGCTGCACGGTACAGCGGCTGATGCGTCAACTGGGCCTGCAGGGCGTTCGTCGCGGTCATGTGATCCGCACCACCATCCCGAATGAGAACGCGATTTGTCCGCTGGATAGGGTCCAACGCCAGTTCCATGCGGATCGACCCAATCAGCTATGGGTGTCCGACTTTACTTATGTTTCAACGTGGCAAGGCTGGCTCTACGTCGCCTTCGTGGTCGATGTATTTGCCCGGCGTATCGTTGGCTGGCGGGTGAGCAACAGCATGCGAACAGACTTCGTTCTGGATGCCCTGGAGCAAGCGCTGCACGCTCGACAGCCGAGCCGCATGGACGGCCTGATACACCATAGCGACAGGGGTAGCCAATACGTCTCCATCCGATACACCGAGCGTCTCGCTGAGGCCGGCATAGAGCCCTCTGTAGGCAGCAAAGGCGATAGCTATGACAACGCTTTGGCTGAAACCATCAACGGGTTATACAAAGCGGAGCTGATCTATCGGCAATCCTGGCGTAGTCGCGAAGCCGTGGAAATCGCCACTTTGAAATGGGTTCACTGGTACAACCACCAGCGGTTGCTGAGCTCGATTGGGTATATACCCCCGGCAGAAGCTGAGGCAAACTTCTACCAGCAACAATCCGGTCAGACCATGGCGGCCTGACTTAAACGAAATGGCCTCCATAAAACCCGGTACGATTCATATGCCTGTTGTACCAAACTTTATCGACCAGCTCATCCATTGCCCCCAAGATCTCTTGCAAGCCGCGCGTCTGATCCTCCCAAGCCCAGTCGTACTCATAGTGGAGCTCTTCGAGGTCGAGCAGATCCTCTACGGCCTGGCTTGTGGCATTGTAGAAATGGGTTTGGTCATCAAAGATTTCTGCAAAATCTTCGTGAGGTAAGCGGTGGTCTTTGGCTGAAAAATCATTGACATTATGGGTGACGAACCGAAAGGAGTTGTACTCATCTGCGTGTTCTAGCCGATACTCTTGGAACGCCTCAATAAGTACCGCGTCGGCAACACTGTTTTTTTGCTTGTGGAACGGAGCCTTCTTCGCGATTGCGCGCTCAGCTGCTTTAATTTTTGCCTTATCAGTTATTGCTACAACCAAAGCTGTGTCGAATAACCTCAGGACACGCTTAACCGTGCCCTCGGTGGCTTCTGAAAGTATTGGCAGACGGTGATTCACGTCCTCCAACGTCTCAAGCGTTACGTCCTTTCCGTCGCCGCCAAACGACTCAATGACACCTTTAACCACTCTGAACTCGTTCGCGAGGCGTTTGCGTGTGGCCTCGATCACCCTGTCTTTATTTTGCTCGTACTCGGTCCGTACCAAGTCGGGCAGCAGGATCTTGATAACGCCATCCTCAACTAGATGCTCTATCGCCGTGAGCATTGGCAGCTCTGACTTCTGGGATGAAATATCAAGCCATACGCATGTATCGAGCATTACCAGATGCATTGAAGCTCCTTTGAGGATTCAGATCTCTATACTTGGCCTCGGCCAGAGACCCAGTATGGTCTGCCCCAATCAAATTGTGTGACTCGGACAGGCGCCCATTGATGCGGCAGCAATTGGCCGAATAGCGACGGGTTAGCTTCAGCCGTCGCTATTCAAGGTCAGACCTCCGTCTGCTCCGCCATTTCCAAAGCGTCATCGACCTCAATTCCCAGGTATCTGACGGTGCTTTCAAGCTTGCTGTGGCCGAGAAGAAGCTGGATCGCCCTTAGGTTCCTCGTTCTGCGGTAGATCAGAGAAGCTTTGGTGCGACGCATCGTGTGAGTGCCATACAGGGCCGGATCAAGCCCAATGGCAGCCACCCAAACTTTGACGATCCGCGCGTACTGTCTGGTGGAAAGATGATCTGAGCTATGCAACCGGCTAGGAAATAAGAAATCCTCGCTGCGTAGGTTTGCCTGCTGTATCCATTCCGCCAGCGCCACCCTGGTTTGTTCAGTGATTTCAAATTGCACCGGGTGCTGGGTTTTCTGCTGCATCACAATGGCCCGAGACGACACAAGGTCTCCATGTGCGATGTCCCGCACACGAAGCTTGGTTAAATCGCAGGCCCGCAGCTTGCTGTCGATGGCTAACTCGAATAACGCAAGATCTCGAGGTCTATCCGCTATTTGAAGCCTTACCCGGATGGACCAAATGTCTCTGAGTCGCAGCGGGGCTTTCTGCCCGACCAGCTTGCCCTTGTTCCAAGGTTGATGGCTATAGGTTTCAGTGGCTTTCATGGCTTGTCCTCCACGTGATGAAAGGCAAGGATGAACGGTGATGGAAACGGTCGCTAGCCGGCCAGGAGCGGACAGCTAGCCGGCTCGCTGCCAACCGATATGACAGGACTAAGTCAATTCTCTAGCACGCTGGATATCACCATGGCTGCAGTTAGTAACTCACTGAAAATAAAGTCAGGACTGCGTAGAACTTCTAGAGCCGCCGTTCGCCAAGATAAAAACCACCCTCTTTAGTGTCATTTTGATGGCACAATTTGTTACACGTTCCCTCCCGCGAACCGCCCCCTACATCTACACTCGAAGCATCTAAACTGATGAGGTCTTATCATGGCGAGTGGAATCTTTCATATTGATTTTCAGGCAAGCATCTGCCGATCCCTTCAGAGCGGCGACGGTCACAGCCATGAAAGGTTTTCCCTTACGCGGAGTCACCTCCCGCAGGCGATTGAGATAACCGATACCAGTGGTGTGAAGGTCAAAGTACTTGGTTTCTGAGGTTTGAGTAGCGCTCATGGCGATTCTCCGATTTCTAAACGTACTGGAAAGCGGAGACGGCTTTTCCCGGCAGGGAGAGCGTCCCCGCAGGTGGGTACAGCGGTTTTAGGTCAGGCGATGAAGCTGATTAGCAGGGGCATTCAGCACGGATGCTGGCGGCTTTTCAGAATGCGCAGCCGCTCAAAGGGTGTGGCGCTTCACAGCGCTAAGGGCTCCACGATTACCGGACGTGGACGACGTGGTACGTGATGATGATTGTCGACCTTTAAAGGTTTGTCAAGATTGCCCCCGTAGTGTCATTTTTTTAATGCGGGCGTAGTAAAACCGTGTCCGGAATCAATTGATCACTACAGACGGATGACAATGCGCAGCGTGTGCCTAGCAATTTTAACGTTGTCAATGCATAGTCTGGACTGAGCATTGACAACGGATTTAACCCAGCGGTGAGACTGGTTGCGCAGCGGGTTTCTGGTTGCTTTTCGCTTTGGGTGTGCCGTTGGGCGAAGCCTGCAACGCTTCTAAGGAGCCTTGCCGATAAGAGGAAGTATGATGTCCCGAATCAACTGGGTGGCGGATCTACCGCAAGTGTTTGTCATCTTCAAGAGCTCACCGAAATGAATGCCCAACCTTCGAGGGCGACCTGGAACCTGCTGCTAACCTGGCTGGTTGCACTGGTATCGACCCTGTCCGCGCTATTCATTGGCGAAGTGATGGGGCAAGCACCTTGCGTGCTGTGCTGGTTCCAGCGTGCATTCATGTTTCCGCTGGCAGTGATTATGGCCATAGCTTGCTACCGCTCGGATTTCACAATTTGGCGCTATGCCCTCCCGCTGACCACTATCGGTGCGGCGCTGGCATTTTTTCATACGCTACTCTATGCAGGGCTGATTCCACAGCCGATCCAGCCTTGCACAGCCACCGGCCCATCCTGCTCGGGATCCGGGATGACACTCTTCGGCGTAGTGCCACTGCCCGCAATCGCTCTATTCTCCTTTATCCTGATAGCCATTCTGCTCATTCTCATCCGTCGGAGAACAACTCTATGAATCGCCGTTCCGTGGTCCTGATCATCAGTGCCGTGATCCTGGCCGTCTTTGCTGCCGCCGCATTCTTCTATTCCTCCTCACAGTTGCAGTCGCCTCAACAGGCCGAGGCTCCCGGTTCGACAGCCCAAAAGACCGCGGCACAACCCAAACAGAGCGGCGGCCAACTTGTCCGCTCCCACTCGCCGGTATTCGGTCCGGTGCAGGCCCCAGTAACCATAGTCGAGTTCTTCGATCCTTCCTGCGAGGCATGTCGCGCCTTCCACCCTTATGTGAAGCAGATTCTCGCTGAGAATCCGGAAGATGTGCGTCTGGTATTACGCTATGTGCTGTTCCATCCGGGTTCGGAAGAAGTGGCGCGGATGCTTGAGGCGGCGCGCAAGCAAAACCTCCATGAACAGGTGCTAGAGGCTGTGCTGGAGGCCCAGCCCGGTTGGCACGACGATCCCAAGGTGGCACAGGCATGGGCTGCTGCCGAGCGCGTCGGCCTGAATCTCGAGCAGGCCCGCCAGGATATGCACGCACCTGGCGTCAACGCCGTGCTGGAAACAGATATGCAGGACGTCATGGCTGTTGGGGTTCGTGGCACCCCGACCTTTTTTGTCAATGGTCGTGCGCTCAGCGAGTTCGGCCCCGAGCCGCTGCGCCAGTTGGTGAGCAGCGAAGTAGCCAAGACATCACTATAACAATGAAACATATACTAATTCGCCAAAAAACCACCGAGCATGGTCGCTATCCTCGTAGCCCTCGGGCGGCGTGTAAACGGTCATGATCTCGTCCTTGCGCAGCACGCGGCCTCGATCTCTGCATCGATGTCAACACTGCCACGCGCATGGGTGAATAGATGTACCGCACCGCCACCGATAATGAAGACATTGAGCTAGCCTGGTGGGTTGCCGTCCAGTAGCGGCAAGGCCTGGGCGAACAGATTACCAATGGCCCGGCCCAGCGGCGTAGCTAAACGGACAGGGTCTGCGGCCCCCTCATTGGCAGTCTCGAGTAGTGTCATCTTCACTTCCACTCAGCTCATCTGGTAGTTCGATGCTGCATAGTGGAAACCTCATTCATGGCACAATGGATTCGTTTAGGCCGGGCTTCACCCGTGGCCCATTCGCCGCTTGCTCATCTTCAAGGACAAATTTCTAAGAGTCTTCGTAGCTGCGGCTGCTCGCCCATTCCAAGTCATACTGCACTTCAAGGTGAAAAGCCTCATAGAGTCGCCAGGCCTTCTGGCTGGCGTGCTCCAAGGCCTTCTCCACCCCGGCTTCTGTGAGGGCTGGGAGCTGCTCACGAAGCGACGCGAGCTTCACATAGACGGCATAAGCTGCATCGCGACTCTGGGCGGCATTCCCTTCGGCAATTTTTCTGTTCAATCCAGCCATCAACTGTTCTATCTCAGTCGTCTTAACGTCAGTCATAAGCTACGCGCCTCTGTTTGGGTAAATGGGAGTGGCTGTCGATCCGGTTGGCCAGGCTTTCAATGCCAGGATTCGGCGCGGACCGTTGAGTACGATGAGGCCAGCGACCGTACCAATCACCAAATCTGGATAGGAAGAAGCCAAGTGATTCTAGCTTGGTCGCGATCTGGTCAACCGAACCGTCATGCAAAGCGCGCACCTGTCAGCTGCTTAGATCAAAGGCCAACGAATTGAGCTCAGGAAAGCCATTCAGCGCGAGCCGAATCATTCGTTCTTCTGAAGAGCAACCCATTTTGGGCACTGCTGATCCATGCTCCTTCATTCAAAGGCGCGGTTGCCGCTTCAGTGGTTGCCGACACGGGGCCACAGCCACTGGGTTTCTCACAGGAATTCATGATCAGCTTCTCCTATAGAACTTGATCCTGCCGATTAAAAACCATGTAGCAGGCATAGGGTCAAGCCTGGATATACTGGCTTTTTACCAAGGGACAGACTATTCGCATCGGCCAACTTGCACATCAGGCGGGGGTGGACATTCAGACGATTCGTTTTTATGAACGTCAGGGACTGCTTCCACCGCCTAATCGCGAAGACACTGGCTATCGAACCTATAAAGCAGACCATGCGGACAAACTGCTGGCCTGCTGGGGGGCGACAAACCTCTTTTATGATTTCGGCTTCAAGTCATTTTTCGCGTCGCCTGAATCCATAGCGCTTGACCCTATAGCTGCTATAGGGTGTTCACTTAGGCAATCTGCTGCGTAAGTGAGATCCAGATGAATACCGCTCTCCGCATTGCCATCGATGAGGCCTTTTTCCAAGCTAGGAAAGCACTCAGTGAAAAGGCGCCAACCGAGGCTTTCTCTTGGCTGGAGCGAGCCCACATATTGAGCCAGCGAATGGCTATTCTTCATGCTCAGAGCCATTGGCTGATGCTAAGGGCTGGCTGGCAGTTGCGCGACTTTCGAGAGGTGCCCAGCCAAGTTCCGCGAATCATAGCGGCCCTGCTGTTCTCTAAGATCTGGGTGCCGCTCGGAAACAGCGGGCGCGCCAGGGTCAGTGCTTTTGCTCCGATGCCCATCTCACCGGAGCTGCAGCGACTTCTTCAAGGAGAAACGCGATGAGCTCGTCTCCTAGAAGGTCACTTCTCGCTGCTCCCTGGTTCTGGTGGATGCTATCGCTGGCCATTGCCTCGGCCGACCTAGCGATGAAAAGCGCAGTTACGGGTTCGCTCCCGGTCGGCACCGTGATTCCTTTCACCCCGTTCTTCAATCTGGTTCATTTCTGGAATACCGGTGCAGCGTTCAGCTTCCTGGCTGACGCGGGCGGTTGGCAGCGTTACTTCTTCATCGTCATAGCTTTGGTCATTTCAATCGTGCTGGCTCTGGTATTGCGTAAGCCCAGAGTCAACAGTGAAGCGCTAGGCTATAGCCTTATCTTGGGCGGGGCAGTTGGGAATCTGATCGATCGCGCATTTCGAGGCCATGTAATCGACTACCTGGATTTTTACTGGCAGTCCTGGCATTGGCCTGCGTTTAACCTGGCGGATATTGGTATCGTCGTCGGCGCCGCCATGTTGATCCTGGGCAGTTTGCTGAGCCCAAAGGCGGAAGCCGGCCGAGTCAAAGAATGAAAGGCTGACCCTCAACAGTTACGGTGCGCTGGGCAGGCAATCCCGCAAGGACCAGGCGACCCGCATGTTAACCATCGCTGTCCGGGAGAAGGCGTTGCCGGCGCCTTGATGAGCGTTGCAGCCCGTTTTCTGGCTCGCTCGCTCCAATACGAGATTCCCCAACAAGATTTATCGATTATCTGGGACAGGATGCCGACACTTCCCCGAAGCCACTTCATCATGCGGAATGTGCGAATTACAATGTAAGTTTGCCGTTTAACGAAGCGAGTCTCGCCCATCTCTAGACATGAACTCTGGCATGGCCTTGAGCTGCCAAGAGCAACCACGGCAATCGGGATACTCTGAATAAGCTGTTCACAGTCATTCCCCAGTTGCGTCACTTCCAAAGTGCGTTCTGACTTATTGTCGGCTGGTATCGTCCAGATTCAGCGCAACAGGCATGTCAGTCGGTGCCAGGCAGACGCCCTCGTCACTGCAGGCCTGCGCCCGTACAATCATTTCGAGCCTGCCTACCTTTTCCAGCACGGCAATCTGTTTTCCGTCGGGCCGCAGCCGAATACTCGCACCATCGTCATACACCTCAAGGGCGGTGTCACCCAGCACAATGTCACTGACCCGGCCGCGCGGGTACTGCGTCGGGATTTCAAGCGCTTGGCCGTTGACTGAAGAATTGACGACAGTGGGAATCAGGAACTCCATAGAGGCCGGATTGGCATTCACGTGCCAGCCCGGTTCAATGTTCAATGTCAGAACGAATTCACCAGGCTTTCCCGCCAATGCTGCGTCGCCTTTCGCAAGAGTGAGGCGTACCTTATCAGCGGAATTCGCCAATCCTGTTCGGGCCGAAACCGGGACTTCAAGAGCGGCTCGTTCAGTCTGGACAGCGTCGGGGTTGTTTCCGTTGGTGTCGATCAACATGAACGCAGCGATCGCGAGGAGAAAAGCCACTACACCAGCCAGCAATCCTTTATGTCGAATCACCATGATTCATCTCCAGTATCTAAGGTTGTAGGTTTTCGGTACGACTGATAGCTTCGACCAAGCTGTCGGCGTCAAAAAGCCCCGTGAAACGGGCGATAACGGTGCCGTCACCGTCAATAACCACTGCGAAGGGTAAGGCCTGCCCACCGGTCGCAGTTAATAGCGCATCTTTTTCGGGGTTGCTCGCTGTCACGTCCACTTGTATAGGCACCATCTTGGTGCGCCGCACGGCTTTGGCCACGGAGGGCTCTTGGTAGACCGTGCGCTCAAGTATCTTACAGTTGATGCACCAGTCGGCGGTGAACTCCAGCAAATAGGGTGTGCCCCGGGCTTTTGTCTCCGTCAGTAACTTTGCGGAGTAGGGTTGCCAGACGAGTTCGTCTCCGTTGCTGTCCAGCGGGGATGCAAATCCCATAGTCATCGCAAGGGCAAGGCCTGCCGCCGTTGTGGTGATCACACGCACGGTACCATTACCCTGGACGAAACGGCGAGCACCCCAGGCCAGCACCAGTGCCAGCCAAGACCACCATAGCCAGGGATAAACCGCTTTGGGCATCAGGCTCGCGCTGAAGAAGACGGCTGCGGCCAGCAAGACCAGCGCGAGCCCTTCTCGAATGGCCAGAGTCCAGGGCCCCGCCTTGGGCAACCGGCTCAGCCACTTGGGTTTGAGGATCAGTGCCGCGTAGGGCAGCGACAACCCCAGCCCGATACTGCCGAATATCCCCATAGTTACCGGCGCCGGCTGGGTAACGGCAAAGGCTAGGACTCCACCCAGGAAAGGACCAGCACAAGGTGCAGCCAAAACCGCACTCAATAACCCCGATAAGAATGCTTCAGAGTAACGCCGGCCATGGGCCGAGGCGGCGAACGACGGGATCGGAATGGGCAAATCCAGCCACGTGACCACCGCAAACCCGACCAGCAAGGCAACAAGGATACCAACGAACACCGCGGACTGAAACAAAGTGCCCCAGCTCCACTGAAGAAATGCGGTCAATCCGCCCAGCGTCAAGAAAAACGCGAGTGTTCCTGCGGTGAACGCCAATGCGGCCAGCACGCGGTGCGATCGTTGGCTGCCCGCCTCTCGTAAGATAGTCCGGACCTTAATAGGAATCGCGGGCAAAACGCAGGGCGTCAGGTTGAGCAGCAAACCTGCCACTGTCGCCATTAAGAGCTGGCTGGCGATGAGTAAAGAGGGAATGTGATCGATCATTCAGCTATTCCAGCCCTTCCCACGATTCCCGACTGAAACGTCCGGTCTGACCCCGCCATTGGCCGCTTGCATCCTTAAACAGAAGGTTGTTTGAGTGCTCATATCTCTTCTCCATATAGACGCCGCCAACATTAACAGGAGCGAGAGCCACAGCAACGCATCGCTTTCCCGGCTTGTGAGCTTTTTTCTTGATAGCCAATTGCCACATGTAGACAAATCCCTTCCTCCTCATCCGATTTAAAATCTGCTCGCTGTCATGTACCCAAGCGATGATACTGCCGAATTCGACGAAGCAGGAGCAAGCCGAGTCCGAGTGCGATCACGCCAAGGACAGGCCAATCCCGCCAGCGCACATAAGGGGTTGCGCCAGTTCTGGGGGTCACTTCGGCACTGAGGGTGGCTACGCGGAATTGAGGAGCGCGTGTAAGAACCTTTCCCTCGTAGCTGACAGCTGCTGTGATACCCGTGTTCGTGGCTCGCAGTAGGTCACGTCCGGTTTCGATGGCACGCATGCGGACCATCTGAAAGTGCTGGAAAGGGCCGAGCGAGCTGCCGAACCAGGCATCGTTACTGACATTCACCAGCAACTGCGCTTCGGGCAGAAACTCCGTGACTTCAGCACCAAAGACCGCCTCGTAGCAGATGAGTGCCCCTACAGGCACCCCTGCTGCCTTCAGGACGTGCGCTTCCCGTCCCGGTGTGAAATCGGACATGGGCGCCCCGAGCACGTCGAGGGACGAACCCAAAAACTCCCGAAACGGAACATACTCACCGAAGGGCACCAGGTGACGTTTGTAGTAGAAGCCTGAGGGATCGGAGAGGCTTGTCACCGCGTTGTAGGTGCGACCGTCCTCCTCGCGTATCGGGACGCCAATCATCAACGAGGTGCCGGCCTGATCGGCTAACGCCTTAAGCTCAGCAAGATATTCTCTAGCCTCGTCATGCCACATCGGGATTGCCGTTTCTGGCCAAATCACAATGTCGGCCCCGAGATGCTGCTTCGTAAGCGCCTGATAACGGTCCAGCGTGATTCCCCGTGAATCCGGGTCCCATTTTCTGTCTTGCGCGATGTTTCCTTGCAAGAGGGCAATATTGATAGGATCGGCGGCTGGCTGCGTCCACTCATGATCCAGGAGCTGCAAGCTGGCAAGAGTAGCGGTTAACACGGCACCGGCTACCGCTGCACGGCGCAGGCTTGGATTTAAAACAACCCAAGCCAGGCCGCCAGCGAGCAAGGCCACCAGAAAACTCACGCCAAGCACACCAAAGACAGGCGCGATAGTGGCGAGTGTGGTGTCGGTCTGGCTGTAGCCGACAAAGAGCCAGGGAAAGCCGGTTAAGAACCAGGTGCGCATCCATTCACTCAACACCCATGTCGCTGGTAGCCCTAGCCAGAGGGCCGTCGCATCCATCTCAGGGTGCAGGCGGCGTACGAGGTACGCGACGCCCCATGGAAAGAGGGCAAGCAGCGAGACAAAGGCCGCTGTAGCTAACATCCCCACCACGGGGCCATTGCCGTACTGGCTGATGCTGACGAAGACCCAGGAGACACCTACACCGAAGTAACCAAGGCCAAAGAAGTAAGCCGACCATAACGCCTGACGCTTTGAAGGTTGCGCGGTCAGGACAAACAATGCGGCCAGAGCGACCACCGCAAGCCATGCCCAACCAAAAGGGGCAAAGGCAAGCGGCATGGCGCCTCCGGCAAGCAAAGCCATCACCCTCGTTACAAGAGTCTTGTAGCGCATTCCCGTGGATAGGTCGAAGAGTAGCGCGCACTTATCACCCAATGCTCTCGCCTCCGAAATCAAGATCAATCCTGTGGCTCATGCTTTCTTGCTCCGCTCAATTCAATCCCATCACCCCATTCCTCGGGCTCACCAGGGTGGCAAAGTGAATGTTTCTGGACTCGACTCGGTGCGCCGCAAGCTGGGAGCTGCTGCTTCGTATTCAGCCAGCAAGACAATGGCGGCGTGGATGGGATAGGTTCATTCCGTTCCTTGTCTTCCCGCCTGCCATACGAAAGGTATTCTGGTTGGCGCTACGTAATATCACTGCCAACTGGGGTAGTGCGGCGCATGACTGGAAACCGCTATGACTCAGTTCGTGATCCTGTACGAAGATCGTTTCACCAAGCCAACCTGGTAAGTGAGGGCCTACCTGATGGCAGGCCATTAACAGCCCGAACACAAAAAATCTGACAGTCCCACTGAGGTGACCAAGTGGTTCAAGGCTTACATGGTCTGCTTTTCCTTCCGAAGCCGTGGAATGACATCTATCACCCGTATAAGCAGTAGGCTGCGATCAGCCCTGTCAGGAGGTCTCCCGCGGTGTCCTCTAAGGCTGTCGACTGGAAGAAAAGTACGACACTGGGCAACTCGGAAAGCATGTCAGATTGCCCATGGTGCCACCGAGGATAAGACGGTATGCAATGAATTCTCTTTTATGACGATTTTTAAAAAAGTAGCGCTGCCAGCCCCCACCATGCGCAAAAAGACTGAATGCGGCACGGGTGCTCCATAGATGCACCCAGTTAAAGAGCAGGATCACTTAAACAGATTCGCCCTAGACCATTGATTGCTGCACCAGCCACTTTACAGCCTGATCAGACGCTGCCAGCAGGCTTGATATGGGCAACAGGGCATACGGCGAGAGTTTTGCCAATGATGGGCATTACTTCAACGCCAGAATGCGCCTGGCACCGTTAAGTACAATGACCCCCGAGACTGTGCCGATAATCAGATCCGGATAATTGGATCCTGTCCAGGCAACCAAAGCTCCGGCAATGATAACCCCCAGGTTGATCACTACGTCATTGGCCGAGAATATCCAGCTTGCCTTCATGTGCGCCCCGCCCTCACGGTGCTTGGATATGAGCAGCAAACAACTGGTATTGGCAATCAATGCGACAAATGCGATAGCCATCATCACCAGCGATTCAGGCTCACTACCGAATACAAAGCGTCTCACCACCTCCACAAGTACGCCTATAGCCAGAATTAGCTGCAGCCATCCTGCTAGATGCGCGGCGCGTACCTGCATTTTTACGCTATGCCCGACCGCATAAAGGGCAAGGCCATAGACGGCTGCATCTGCAAAATTGTCCAGGGATTCTCCAATCAGCCCGGTGGACTGGGCGATTAGACCGGCAGTCATTTCCACCCCGAACAGAAGTGCATTGATGCCGAGCAACCAACGCAGGGTCCTGGATTCTTGCTTAGCAGAAGCTGGCGAGAACTCAGCGGCCTTGATGGTCTCCGGATTTGCAGCGACGGTTTCCTGAAGCGAGGCTCCTAGCCTCAAGGTCTTCAGTTTCGAGGTGATGGGCTCGACTTCGCCGTCATGCACGACCTTGAGCCGGCGGTTCGACAAGTCGAAGGACAGCGCCCGAATTTCCTCAAAGCCGTCCAGGGCCAGGCGAATCATTCGCTCTTCTGATGGGCAGTCCATCTTCGGCACGGCATAAACGCTGACCCAGTTCCCTGACGCTTCGGAGGAGGCATGCATATTGCTATCCACTGCGGACGTTGCGTCACCGTCACAGGCGCTACCACAGGATTTTCTCATGCTACTATTCCACTTGACAAATGTTGTGGTACCATTTAAAACCATAAAGCCACTACAAGGTCAACAGGGGAGAAGGCTGATGCGTATTGGTCAGTTGGCGCAGCTGGTAGGGGTCGAAACGCAGACGATCCGCTTCTATGAACAGCAGGGCTTGTTGCCGCCGCCTGATCGGCAGAACAACGGTTATCGTGTCTATACCGAGAAGCATAGTGAGCGGCTTGCCTTCATCCGTCGCTGCAGAATCCTAGACCTGTCACTGGCTGAGATTCACGAACTACAGAGCTATCAAGACGAGCCTCATCAGCCTTGCACCGCCGTCAACGCCTTGCTCGATGATCACATCTCTCAAGTGCGGTCACAGATAACCGGTCTGCAAGCGCTTGAGAAACAACTCGTTTCATTAAGAGCGAGCTGCAACGATGATCGGGAAATTGAGGTTTGTGGGGTTCTTGCTGGAATTAGCGAAGGAAGTGTGCATCAGCAGGAGGTTGGAGCACTAACCAGATAATCCGATAAAATATCGGCTTGCTTCACTCTCTCTCTCATGCAAAGGTAAGATCAACCATTTAATCCGCGTACCCGGAAGAGCAAGTACTCTCTAACTCTCCCCCAGCCACAGCGGGCGGTGGTCCACCGTTGAACTGATATGGCCGTTGCAAGTTGTACCCTGGCATCAGAAACCGACTGATATCCTGCTGTGCCCGCGATGCACTCATGTAGCCCACGGTCAGCCCCATTCTGCTTCCAGACTGCGAAACAGCCGCTCCATTGGCGCATTGTCATGGCATAGGTACCCTGGTCCGAATGAACAGCACGTCCTGGGGTCGGTCACGCTGTTCGTACGTAAGCGTCCGGTGATCCCGTCTTGAGCTGAGCACTGGGGCCGTCAGGATAGTGTCCACTTATTTTCTAGTGGACACTTAATATGAGCACTGTAAGCGTAACCAAGCCTTGTCAAAAACGTCGTCGCCATTCCCGGGAATTCAAGGCCAGCATCGTCACCACTTGCAATGAACCGGGAGCCTCCGTCTCACGCGTTGCGCTGGATAACGGCCTCCACGCCAATCTGGTGCGACGCTGGATCAGTGAGTCACGCCGAACCGATAATGCGCTCACGTCGATTCCAGCGTTCCTTCCGGTTAACCTGCCAGCTCCGTCTACCGTTGCTGTCGTTTTCAGAAGACGACCGCACCATCTGACTGGATGTAACGCCTGGTGTGCATACGGCTCCTGACAGCCCAATATCAGGAGTCGTCTGCACCAATCTCGACTATGCTCAATACTCGTGTGCACCAAAGCGAGGTTTGGGCATGACATCAGACACTCCACCGATTGCCGCGCAAGGCGTGGCCACCCTGCCCGACGAGGCATGGGCGCAAGCCCGGCACCGGACGGAAATCATCGGGCCACTGGCAGCGCTTGAGGTGGTCGGGCATGAAGCCGCCGATGAGGCAGCCCAAGCGCTGGGCCTGTCCCGGCGACAGGTATATGTCCTGATCCGTCGCGCCCGGCAGGGTACTGGCCTGGTAACAGACCTGACGCCCGGCCGATCCGGCGGCGGCAAAGGCAAGGGGCGCTTGCCGGAACCGGTCGAGCGCATCATCCGCGAGCTGCTGCAAAAGCGCTTCCTGACCAAGCAGAAACGCAGCCTGGCGGCGTTCCACCGCGAAGTCGCGCAGGCGTGCAAAACCCAGAAGCTGCCGGTGCCGGCGCGCAACACCGTGGCCCAGCGGATTGCCGGACTACACCCGGCGAAAATAGCCCGCAGCCGGGGCGGGCAGGACGCTGCCCGTCCCTTGCAAGGCGCGGGTGGCATTCCGCCCGAAGTCACCATGCCGCTGGAACAGGTGCAGATCGACCACACCGTCATCGACCTGATCGTGGTCGACGAGCGCGACCGGCAACCGATTGGCCGCCCATATTTGACCCTCGCCATCGACGTGTTCACGCGCTGCGTACTCGGCATGGTGGTCACGCTGGAAGCGCCGTCCGCCGTCTCGGTCGGCCTATGCCTCGCGCATGCCGCCTGCGACAAGCGGCCCTGGCTGGAAGGGCTGAATGTGGAAATGGACTGGCCGATGAGCGGCAAGCCCAGGCTGCTCTATCTGGACAACGCGGCCGAGTTCAAAAGCGAAGCGCTGCGCCGTGGCTGCGAACAGCATGGCATCCGGCTGGACTATCGCCCACCAGGCCAGCCGCACTACGGCGGCATCGTGGAACGGATCATCGGCACGGCGATGCAGATGATCCACGACGAATTACCGGGGACGACCTTCTCCAATCCCGGCCAGCGCGGCGAGTACGATTCCGAGAAGATGGCCACCCTGACGCTGCGCGAGCTGGAGCGCTGGCTCGCGTTGGCGGTAGGCACCTATCACGGCTCCGTGCACAACGGCCTGCTCCAGCCGCCGGCCGCGCGCTGGGCCGAGGCCGTGGAGCGCGTTGGCGTCCCGGCCGTCGTTACCCGCCCCACCGCGTTTTTGGTCGATTTCCTGCCGGTGATCCGCCGCACCCTGACCCGCACCGGCTTTGTCATCGACCACATCCACTACTACGCCGACGCCCTCAAGCCGTGGATTGCCCGGCGCGAGCGCTTGCCCGCCTTCCTGATCCGGCGCGATCCGCGCGACATCAGCCGCATCTGGGTACTGGAACCGGAAGGTCAGCACTATCTGGAGATCCACTACCGCACCTTGTCCCATCCGGCCGTCACCCTCTGGGAACAACGCCAGGCGCTGGCCAAATTGCGTCAGCTCGGGCGCGAGCAGGTGGACGAGTCGGCGCTGTTCCGCATGATCGGGCAGATGCGCGAGATCGTGACCACCGCCCAGAAGGCCACGCGCAAGGCGCGGCGCGACGCTGATCGCCGCCAGCACCTCAAGACGTCGGAGCCACCGGCCAAGCCCATACCGCCGGATGTGGACATGGCTGACCCGCAGGCAGACAACCTGCCGCCGGCCAAACCGTTCGATCAGATCGAGGAGTGGTAGCCGTGGACGAATATCCCGTCATTGACCTGTCCCACCTGCTGCCAGCGGCACAGGGTTTGGCCAGGCTGCCGGCAGACGAGCGCATCCAGCGCATTCGCGCCGACCGCTGGATCGGCTACCCGCGCGCGGTCGAGGCGCTGAACCGGCTGGAAACTCTGTATGCGTGGCCGAACAAGCAACGCATGCCAAACCTGCTGCTGGTCGGCCCCACCAACAACGGCAAGTCGATGATCGTCGAGAAATTCCGGCGGGCGCACCCGGTCGGCACCGACGCTGACCAAGAACATATCCCGGTGCTGGTCGTGCAGATGCCGTCAGAGCCATCGGTGATCCGCTTCTATGTCGCGCTGCTGGCTGCGATGGGCGCGCCGCTGCGCCCGCGCCCACGGCTGCCGGAAATGGAGCAACTGGCGCTGGCCCTGCTGCGCAAGGTCGGCGTGCGCATGCTGGTGATCGACGAACTGCACAATGTACTGGCTGGCAACAGCGTTAACCGGCGCGAGTTCCTCAACCTGCTGCGCTTCCTCGGCAACGAGCTGCGTATCCCCCTGGTCGGGGTCGGCACGCGCGAGGCGTACCTGGCCATCCGTTCGGACGATCAGTTGGAAAACCGCTTCGAGCCGATGCTGCTGCCGCCGTGGGAGGCCAATGAGGACTGCTGCTCGCTGCTGGCCAGCTTCGCGGCGTCACTCCCGCTACGGCGGCCATCCCCGATTGCCACGCTGGACATGGCCCGCTACCTGCTCACCCGGAGCGAAGGCACCATCGGCGAGCTTGCACATCTGCTGGTGGCGGCGGCCGTCGCCGCCGTGGAGAGTGGCGAGGAAGCGATCAACCACCGCACGCTCAGCATGGCCGACTACATCGGCCCCAGTGAGCGGCGGCGACAGTTCGAGCGGGAACTGATGTGAAGTCCGCGCCGCGCTGGCCGCTGCATCCGGCACCCAAGGAAGGCGAAGCCCTGTCCTCATGGCTCAACCGGGTCGCCGCCTGCTACCAGATGGACGTGCACGAGCTGCTGGCCCACGATCTTGGTCACAGCCAACTTGATGACCTGGATACCGCACCATCCTTGTCGTTGCTGACGGCGCTCTGCCAGCGCAGTGGCGTCGAGCTGGAGCGGTTGCGCAGCATGAGTCTTGCAGGCTGGGTGCCGTGGCTGCTCGACAGTCTCGACGATTCGGTACCAGCAGCCTTGGAAACCTATACATTCCAATGCACGGTGCTCCTGCCCAAGCGCACCCGCAAGGTGCGGTCCATCACTCGCTGGCGTGCCTGGCTACCGAGCCAGACGATTCGCCGGGCGTGTCCGCAGTGTCTGAACGATCCAACGAATCAAGCTGTGCTACTCGTCTGGCAGCTCCCCTTGATGCTGAGCTGCCCGCAGCATGGCTGCTGGCTGGAGTCCTACTGGGGCATGCCCGGCCGGTATCTTCAGTGGGAAATCGCCGATGCTGCGCCGCGCCCTGCCGATGACGCAATCGCCTGCATGGACCGGCGCACCTGGCAGGCGCTGACGACGGGTTTTGTGGAGCTGCCGCGTCGGCGTGTCCACGCCGGCTTGTGGTTCCGGCTGCTGCGCACCCTGCTTGATGAGCTGAACACGCCGCTCTCGCACTGCGGCAGTTGCTCGGCGAGCATCCGCCATGTCTGGGAGCGCTGCGGCCATCCGCTGCGCGCCGGGCAGAGTCTGTGGCGTCCCTACGAGATTCTGGCCCCGGCGGTGCAGTGGCAGATGCTGGAGGCGGCGGCCACCGCCATCACGCTGATCGAGTCAAAGGCGCTGATCCCGCGCGGGGAACAGGCCGCGCTGTTTCAGACGGAGCCGCACACTGGTTTCACCAACGGCCTGCCGGCGAAGGTGCCGAAGCCGGAACCCATCAACCACTGGCAACGAGCAGCCCAGGCCATCGATGAGGCCATCATTGAAGCGCGACACAACCCGGAGACGGCCCGCTTGCTGTTCACACTGGCGTCCTACGGGCGACGCGACCCCGAATCCCTGGAACGTTTGCGCGCCACGTTCACCAAGGAGGGCATCCCGCCGGAGTTTTTGTCACATTACGAGCCTGAATGGCCGTTTGCAGGTCTTAGACTAAATGACGGGTTAAGTGACAGTTTTTGACGGCGAGAACTTTCTGGCTCACACTGTCACATAATCGAACGTATATGTGACAGGTACGACATGCTGATAGGCTACATGCGGGTATCGAAGGCGGACGGCTCCCAGGCTACCGATTTGCAGCGCGACGCGCTGATTGCCGCCGGGGTCGATCCAGTACATCTTTACGAGGACCAGGCATCCGGCATGCGCGAGGATCGGCCCGGCTTGACGAGCTGCCTGAAGGCGTTGCGAACTGGCGACACACTGGTCGTGTGGAAACTGGATCGGCTCGGACGCGACCTGCGACATCTCATCAACACCGTGCACGACCTGACTGGGCGCGGCATCGGCTTGAAGGTATTAACCGGGCACGGCGCGGCCATCGACACCACGACCGCCGCCGGCAAGCTGGTCTTTGGCATCTTCGCCGCCCTGGCCGAGTTCGAGCGCGAGTTGATCGCGGAGCGCACGATTGCCGGCCTAGCCTCGGCCCGCGCGCGCGGGCGGAAAGGCGGCCGGCCGTTCAAGATGACCGCCGCCAAGCTGCGGCTGGCGATGGCGGCAATGGGTCAGCCAGAGACCAAGGTCGGCGACCTGTGCCAGGAACTTGGCGTCACGCGGCAGACCCTGTATCGGCATGTTTCACCCAAGGGTGAGCTACGTCCAGATGGCGAGAAGCTACTCAGCCGAATTTGATGCCGGCATGAGGCAACGTAGCGACAGCGTGGTTTGTCTCAATGGGAAGCGCTCATGATCGATCTTTGAAGGCCCGCAGCAGTCGTGTCACAGACAGGACGAACAAACCGGTCAGCGTGAGGGCTGCGATACCCCAGTACTCTCCGATGAACGCGCCGGCCGTCGTGCCGGCCAGCACAATGGCGAGAATCGGCAAATGGCAGGGACAGGTGAGCACGGCCAGCGCGCCCCACAGGTAGCCGGTGATCGGTTTGTGCGTCTCGGACGGCAAGCGCTCGGGGCTGTTCATGGCAGACTCTCCGCGTGCTGTGCCGGCTCGGTCGGCATGGTGGCCAACTGCACCTCCAGATCGGCCAACGCTTCGCGCCGACGCTCGACGAACTGGCGCAGAACGGCAAGCTGCGCGGCCGCTTCATCGCCGTCCGCAGCATCCAGCGCCCGGCACAGCCGCGCCAGCGCGTCCAGGCCGATGCCCGCCTCGAAGGCCGCCCGCACGAAGCACAGCCGTTGCAAGGCGGCATCATCGAACAGGCCATAGCCGCCCGGGGTGCACGCCACCGGACGCAGCAATCCGCGCAGCAGGTAGTCGCGCACGATATGCACGCTCACCCCGGCATCAAGGGCCAGCCGGGACACGGTGTAGGCGCTCATTGAAAACCTCCTTTTTTTATCCAGCGCAGCAGGAAAGCTGCTTCACGTCCTTGTTGAAGGTCTGCGCCGCAAGCTTCAACCCCTCGACCATTGTCAGGTAGGGGAACAACTGGTCGGCCAGTTCCTGCACCGTCATGCGGTTGCGGATGGCGAGCACCGCCGTCTGGATCAGTTCGCCCGCTTCCGGGGCCACCGCCTGCACGCCGATGAGCCGTCCGCTACCTTCCTCGATGACCAGCTTGATGAAGCCGCGTGTGTCGAAGTTGGCAAGCGCTCGCGGAACGTTGTCGAGTGTCAGCGTGCGACTGTCGGTCTCGATGCCATCGTGGTGCGCTTCCGCCTCGCTGTAGCCCACGGTGGCGACTTGCGGGTCGGTGAACACCACTGCCGGCATCGCGGTCAGATTGAGGGCTGCGTCGCCGCCGGTCATGTTGATCGCGGCACGGGTGCCGGCGGCCGCTGCCACGTAGACGAACTGCGGCTGGTCGGTGCAGTCGCCGGCCGCGTAGATGTTCGGGTTGCTCGTGCGCATGCCTTGGTCGATAACGATGGCCCCTTGCGCATTGACAGTGACCCCCGCCGCGTCCAGCGCGAGGCTGCGCGTATTCGGTGCCCGACCGGTGGCAACCAGCAACTTGTCAGCGCGCAATTCACCGTGTCCGGTGGTCAGCACGAATTCGCCGTTCACATGGGCGACCTGGCTGGCTTGCGTGTGCTCCAGCACCTCGATGCCCTCGGCGCGGAAAGCGGCTGTCACGGCCTCGCCGATGGCCGGGTCTTCCCGGAAGAACAAGGTGCTGCGTGCCAGGATCGTGACCTGGCTGCCGAGCCGGGCAAAGGCTTGCGCCAGTTCCAACGCCACCACCGACGAACCGATCACGGCCAGGCGTGCGGGAATGGTGTCGCTGACAAGCGCTTCGGTGGAAGTCCAGTAGGGTGACTCTTTCAGGCCCGGAATCGGCGGCACGGCCGGACTGGCACCGGTGGCGACCAGGCAGCGGTCGAACGTTACCTCGCGCTCGCCACCCTCGTTCAAACGGACGACCAGGCTCTGGTCGTCCTTGAAACGCGCTTCACCGTGCAAAACGGTGATGGCTGGATTGCCGTCCAGGATGCCTTCGTATTTGGCGTGCCGCAGTTCATCGACACGGGCCTGCTGCTGGGCCAGCAGTTTGCTGCGGTCAATCGCAGGCACAGTTGCCGCAATACCGCCGTCGAACGGACTTTCCCGGCGCAGATGGGCAATATGGGCAGCGCGGATCATGATCTTGGACGGCACACAGCCGATATTGACGCAGGTGCCGCCGATGGTGCCGCGTTCGATCAGCGTGACCGTCGCGCCTTGCTCGACGGCCTTCAGCGCCGCCGCCATCGCGGCCCCGCCGCTGCCAATGATGGCGATATGCAAACCGGCGCCCTCAAGTGCATCACGGATTTTTGGTTCATCTTTGAAATCACCAACCCGGATCGAGCCTTGATAACCCAATGCGGCGATGGCGGCCAGCAGTTGGTTGTGGCTCACGGCGGTGTCTGCCATGACTTGCGCGCGGCTTTCTGGATAGGACACCACAGCGGCATTCACGCCGGGAATCTTTTCCAAAGCATCTTTGACATGGGTGGCGCAGGATGTGCAGGTCATGCCATTCACGGTGATTTCGGTCATTTTTTTACTCCATTGAATTTCGGGGTGCAGCAGGCATCGGCTTGGCGTTTTCGTTGGATGGCGTAGATGGTCAAGCCGATGAAAATCGCCAGCGCAGGCAGCAGCACATAGTCCAGATAGCCGGTCAGCGCGGACAAGCCGACCACACCGAGCAAAATGACCAGAACAGGGGTGAAGCAACACAGCGCCACGAGGGTTGTGCCAATGATGCTGACCCGCAGCAGTGTCTTCGGGTCTTTCATGATCAGTTCTTGACTGATGATGGGTAGCCCGCATCCTCGGTAGCCTTGGTCAGTTTCTGCACGCTGGTCTTGGCATCATCGAAGGTGACCACCGCTTCGCGCGTCTCGAAGGTCACGTCAACTTTACTGACGCCATCGACCTTGGAAATCGCCTTCTTGACAGTGATCGGACAGGCCGAGCAGGTCATGCCCGGTACGGACAGCGTAACGGTCTGGGTGGCGGCCCACACGGGGGCAACAACGGCAGCGAGGGCAAGGGCGGAAAGCAGCTTTTTCATGGTGAACTCCTGTGATCAATAGAAAAATGGCACGACGTAGGGAAATCCGAGCGCGACCAAAACCAGCACGGCCACGCCCCAGAAAATGAGCTTGTAAGTAGCTCGCACTTGGGGAATCGCGCAAACCTCACCCGGTTTGCAGGCGGCTGACGGCCGGTAGATGCGCCGCCAGGCGAAGAACAACGCCACCAGCGCCACGCCGATAAAGATGGGGCGATAGGGTTCCAACACCGTCAAGTTGCCGATCCAAGCGCCGCTGAACCCCAAGGCGATCAGAACCAGCGGCCCGAGGCAGCAAGCCGAGGCGAGGATGGCGGCCAGCCCGCCAGTGAAGAGCGCGCCGCGCCCGTTTTGAGGTTCAGACATACGTTTGTCCTTTCGAATCTGAATTGGATAGCTTAAGCTTACTTCCGTAGTTATGTACGGAGTCAAGCGATATGGAAAACAATTTGGAGAACCTGACCATTGGCGTTTTCGCCAGGACGGCCGGGGTCAATGTGGAGACCATCCGGTTCTATCAGCGCAAGGGCTTGCTCCCGGAACCGGACAAGCCTTACGGCAGCATTCGCCGCTATGGCGAGACGGATGTAACGCGGGTGCGCTTCGTGAAATCAGCCCAGCGGTTGGGCTTCAGCCTGGATGAGATCGCCGAGCTGCTGCGGCTGGAGGATGGCACCCATTGCGAGGAAGCCAGCAGCCTGGCCGAGCACAAGCTCAAGGACGTGCGCGAGAGGATGGCTGACCTGGCGCGCATGGAGGCCGTGCTGTCTGATTTGGTGTGCGCCTGCCATGCGCGGAAGGGGAACGTTTCCTGCCCGCTGATTGCGTCACTGCAAGGGAAGAAAGAACCGCGCAGTGCGGACGCCGTGTAGCCCGAGGGAACTACGCCTTAGCGTGCTTTATTTTCCGTTTTCTGAGGCGACTCCAACGTCAGAAAAGACCGTGCGGTCGACTTTTGATATTTCGTGCTGTCGCCTTCTGAAAGTGACAAATTTAACCCCGGATAATAATTTCTTAACCAGCCAACACCAGACTCGCCAGTATGGGTATAGCCAAATTGGCTGACTGGAGCCGACCATTTATGACAGGCAGGTGTCGGCCAAAAGCGGCCGCTAGACTATAAAGATCGAACCTAGCAGGCCCCTCAAAAAACCGCCACCTAGCGCTTGGTGGATGCCATGCATGCTTCCGCGAGTGATTGCATGATGGCACAATGGCGGACATTAACTCTTTCAATGCAGCGTCCCCTTCGGGTTCTACCCCGCTTCCACGGACACTTTCAAGTAGACTCATGTGGAGTCATAGGAGTGTTCATGTCCAAGCGCAAACAATATAGCCCGGAGTTCAAACGGGAGGCCGTAGAACTGGCCCGTCGCTCAGGCACCAGTTGTCGTCAGATAATCGGGGTGGCGCCAAGCTTGCTAAATCGCTGGGTGCGTGAGGCGCGAGCAGCTGAGAAGCCTTTTCCCGGCACAGGCAACCCGCGAGATGAAGAACTTGCCCGCCTCAAGCGCGAGCTGGCCCGAGTGACGAAGGAACGTGATTTTTTAAAAGACGCGGCAGCGTACTTTGCCAGGGAGTCATCGAACGGTACTCGGTGATCCAGCGCTGCCGCAACGAGTACCCAGTCCGACTGATGTGCCGTTGTTTGAAGGTGTCTGCCAGTGGCTATTACGACTGGCAAGATCGTGAGCCAAGCCCACGCGCTCAGGATAATGCGCGCCTGATAAAGCGTATTCGTGAGATCCATGAGGATAGCCGCGGTGCAATAGGTGCGCCTCGCATGCACGAGGATCTCCTATTCGAAGCTGAAACCGCCAGCCTGAACCGTGTTGCTCGCTTGATGGCCGCAGAGCAAATTCAAGGTTGGCCGCGCAGGAAGAGACGTGGCTTTGGCCGAGTAACGTCTGGCCGCCCAGCAGGTGTGGAAAATCTACTGGAACGCGACTTCAATGCCTTGGAGCCGGAGCGCAAATGGGTCACGGATATCACGGAGATAGCCACGCTGGAGGGCAAGCTCTTCCTGTGTGTAGTGCTGGATCTGTACAGCAAGCTAGTGATTGGCTGGTCGATGCATCATCGCCAAGATAGGCAGATGGTCATCCGGGCAGTGGAGATGGCGATTTGGCAGCGTCAGGGTAACTGGTCGGTCATTTTACATTCTGACAGGGGAAGCCAATTTACCAGCGTCGACTATCAGCGCTTTCTGAGCCGAAACACGCTGGTTTGCAGCATGAGTGCCGTTGGCCATTGTGGCGATAACGCGGCTTGTGAGGGCTTCTTCGGCCAACTCAAGCGCGAGCGTGTTGCTCATCAATCGTACCGGACACTTGATGAAGCGCGAGCGGATCTGTTCGACTATATTGAGCGGTTTCATAACCCACGAATGCGTCGTAGAGTTGCTCAGCAAGATCTGAAGTTTTCGGCTCTTTAAAACCGTCCGTGGAAGCGGGGTAGAACCCGTACAAGCAATCAAGCGATGCTGGTTATCGAGAAATAGTGTGTCAATGGCCATTAATTTTGACCCACTTTTGGCCAATAGAATTGACCCACTTGCTCACCGCTAACCGGCGGTTTTCTGCTTCAAGCGGTAGCTCTCCCCTCCCAGCATAAAAATGTGTGAATGGTGGATTACACGGTCAATGATGGGCACTGCCACGTTGTCGTTATGGAAGAACTCGCCCCAGCTGGTGAAGTCCTTGTTGGTGGTCAGGATCACCGAGCGGTACTCGTACAAGTTGTTGATCAACTGGAACAGGTTATACCGGGCCTGACGGGTCATCGGCAGGTAGCCCAGCTCATCGATGATCAGCACATCGTACTTGCTCAGCTGGTTCAGTCGCTTCTTCAGCTCGCCCTTCATCTCCGCCAACTCCAGGTCCTCGACCAGTGCCAGTGCAGTGCGGAACAGCACCTTGTAGCCAGCCTGGACGGCCTTGTGGCCAATCCCAATGGCCAGGTGGGTCTTGCCCACCCCCGGTGGCCCAATGAACACCAGGTTGTCGCGGTTATCGATAAAGCTGAAGTCCAGCAAGGCACTGACCTGTCGCTTGGTGATCGTGGTCTGATGCCGGTAATCAAAGGCCTCCAGGTGCTTCTCCGAGGGGAACTGGGCCTGTTTGAGGTTGCGGCTCACACGACTACTCGAACGGGCGTTGATCTCATGCTCAACCAACGACTGGGCGAAATTCAGGTAAGACATCTCATTGGCTTCAGCCCTGGCCAGCAGGGCGGTCAGTTCACCGGCGGTCGCGCTGAGGCGAAGGCTGCGGTACTGCGCTACGGTGCTATCGAGTAGGCTCATGGGGTCACTCCGTGGCCAGTCGACTGGCCAACGTGGGCGTAAGCATTCAGATCGGCATGGCCGACGCGGCTACCCGCCTCCGGCGCATACTCGCGGTCACTGATGGCGCGTCCTCGCGCCCTGGCTTGCTGCCAGGCTTCGAGGTAGCGCCTGAGTCCGGTGGCGGTCAGCTCGCTGCGCTCGCACAACTCACCCAACAGCTTGGTATCAACCGGCGCGTGGGCCATGAGCAGATCACGCACGGCGACCAGTTGGTCCTTGTAGATACGCGGTGAGGTCCGCTTAAGCAATTGGCACAGGGCAGAGCCCAGATCATCGGAGAGGATCGCATCAATGCTGTGTTCCAGATCGGTAATGCGCTGGGTCTGGTCTCGGTAGTGGTTGTTGTTCTTGATCATCCGGCCCTTGGCCTTGCACAGGTCATGGGTGGCGATGAGCTCGCCGCTCTCCAGGTCATGGATCAGCAGCTGGTTGTCCTGTGCGCTGACACCGACACGGGCTTGCTGCCAAGCCATGGGTACCGAATACTTGTTAGCCTGCCAGGAGATCAGCCCGGTCTTGTCGACCTTGCGCGTTTCTCTTGCAGGCATCAAGTGCAGCAGGCTCTGCGGGACCAGATAGGGCTTGAGCTGGCTGCGCTCCAGCGCCTCGAAATGCTCCCGAGGATGCTGTCCGGTCGTGCCGTGCACACGCGCATTGGCTACGGTCTCAAGCCAGTCATGCAGATGCTGGTGAACGGCGTTCTCGTCCGCAAATTGCTCGCCATAGAAACAGTCACGCTTGACGTACTTGACGCCGGCCTCCACCTTGCCCTTGCTCTCCGGGTCATAGCCCTCACAGGCATGGATACGATAGCCAGCCGTGGTTGCATACTGGTGGAAGCGCTGGTTGAGCGTCAGCTCTCGATATTGCTCGCTGATCACCACCATCTTGGTCTGGTCGTAAATGCACTCCTCAGTGACGCCGCCGAAGTAACGGAATGCCTCGTCATGCATCTGGATAAAACGCTCGGTATCCAACGGACGGAAGCTCAGGCCGACATACATTAGCCGGGAACAGGACAACACAAAAACCACAAAATGCACCACGCGCTCCACGCCGCCGATCATGACGCCACGCAACTCACCGGGATCGACCTGGCACTGAACGCCCGGCACCGACTCAACGACCGGTTCGTAATAGCGGAACTGGCCGCAGGCAACCTGCTGCTTGAGCGTTTGTACATACCGGCGGATGCTCCGGTCAGATACCGCCAGATCAACGCTGCGCTCTCTCAGACGTCGGGCCAACTTGACCGCACTGAGTGCTGGAAACTGGATCAGCTGATTGATCAGATAATCACGGTGCCCGTCGAGCAGCTTGGTCCGCGAAGGGTCAGCAATGGCGACGCTGATCTGCGTTTCATCCAGGTGAAGATACTTGCGTACGGTATTCCGGGAAATCCCCAGCTCACGGCTGATGGCACGGACCGACAAACCCCGGCCCTGGTCGTACAACCCCTTGATCTTGTGAATCACAACCCACTCCTTCAATGATCTGTCCCCGGCCTGTGCATAAGGCGGGTGACGCTACATGGATCGGTGGCCAGTGCCACCATGGGTGGGTCAAAATTGTTGGCCAGAGGTGGGTCAGTTTAATTGGCCATTAACATAGTGCAACGAATACTTCGTGTTCATAGTTAACCATCTGGACCCAAAGATATTCTTTGACAGCACTTGGGGCGGTGAAGGCTGTTCCGCGGCGGAACTTTTGCTGCATGGCATCCCGAGCAGCTTCGAACACCTGATCCATGGTTGCCGGGGCGTAATGTCCCTGCGGATTTTCCACCAACAATTGTTTTGAAAGCATGTCGATTCTCCGAACAGAAATAAGGGGAGAATCATCACGCCCGCCGGGAGTGAGATTGCTCCCCGATGGGTTTGAGTGTATTGAATATGAAAGGGCGGTTGCTCTGCCCTGAAATCAGGCTACCTCTTGCTCCTGTTCAGGCATGGCAGTGACCGCTTTGGCCTGGTAGACCATCTTGCCGTTTATCTTGATCCAGCCGATATACAGCAGTCGACCTTTCAGTGAAACACCGGCCTGACCCTGCTTGGGGCCATTCTGGTAGGTAAAAACATCCGGCCAGATGTCACCAATCCGGAAGCCAACCAGAACCTTCATTTCAGCATCTACCGCTTGTTGGCAACGACGAATCTGCTTTTCAGCCTCTTCGCCGACAACATTGCAATCAACGTAGGTGTACTCGACAGCATCAGTCGCCCCCTTCAGAGCGGCGACGGTCACAGCCATGAAAGGTTTTCCCTTGCGCGGAGTCACCTCCCGCAGGCGATTGAGGTAACCGATACCAGTGGTGTGAAGGTCAAAGTATTTGGTTTCTGAGGTTTGAGTAGCGCTCATGGCAATTCTCCGATTTCTGAACGTGCTGAAAAGCGGAGACAGCTTTTCCCTTGCAGGGAAAGCATTCCCCGCAAGGTGGGTACCGCGGATTTGAGGTCAAGCGATAAAGCGTGATGAGACGAGCATTCAGCACCGGGTGCTGGCGGCTTTTCGGAATGCGCAGCCGCTCAAAGGAGGCGCTTCTCAGCGCTAAGGGCTCCACGATTACCGGGCGTGGACGACGGAATACATGAGTGATGATTGTCGAACAGCCAGAGGTTGTCAAGGTCGTGGCAGTCACACTGCGCTGGAAATGCTTTGCCTTCATTAGGCTCGAATGCGAAAGAAAACCGCTAGCTTTTGATAAAACGGCTGTTTTGGCCAAGAGGCAAAGATTGTATACCTGTCTAACATCAAGGCAGACGCGAACCCAGTGTTTGAAAGCCCCGTAAACCGATAGCGTCTTCTGCTTTATCTAGGTAAACGATGACACTGGCTCGCTGTCAACTCAGAACCACAATATGCGTGCTCATGTCGAAAACCAAAACTCCTCCTTCCGCAAACCCCTGCACGGCCGCAAGCGTATCGCTAGTCACCTTCTCTATGAGGGCAAGACGGCTTGTAGCATCCATGTTTGCAAATGATGGAATCGAAGTAGCAGCCCCTAATATTGAAATTTGTACAAATTTTTCAGGTTCAGGAATTCGGACAGGTAAAGTTATAGCGGCGACCTGCACATCTTTGAATTGGGTGCTGAATAATTGATGCAGCGTTTCTTCATTACCCAAAGAAAACGCGATATCCAAATCAGCAACTGGCACATCAAGATGCTTTGAAATTGAAGAAAACAGGATTTGGAATAAGGGCTGCTGGTTTAACGACTGCCATACGCTGACAACTACTTTACCACCGGAACGCAGTACCCGTCGCATTTCGAGCACAGCTGCAGGCTGGTCTGGGAAAAACTGAAACCCTTGTTGGCAGAAAATAATATCGAATTCGTTATCCGGAAGGTCGAGCTGCGTGGCATCCCCTGAGTGCCAGATGATGGCGGCCCCGTCCGGAATCTGTTGTTTGCTGCCGACCTTCAACATGTCTGGATTTATATCGACCGCAACAACGCGACCATCCTCCCCGGCCAGCGGCGCAACCTGCCTTGCCACACTACCCGTACCGCATGCCAGATCCAGAACATGGTCACCTGGCTGGGGGGAAACCAGGTCAAGCAGCACACGTGCCCACGGATCTGCAATATTCCGGCTGAGATAGCGTTCGTATACCTCTGCGGGCCCCAGGTTTGGTTGAAATTGTCTATCCATCATCTGACTCCTCTACTGAATATTCAGCCCGGCCTTCAGGTTGGACTGAAGGCCGGGCTGCTTTAGCTTTATCGAAGCTGGTAGGAGATAACTAACGAACGCTGCGATAGGTGATGCCATTCGGATTTGGGCCAACCAAAAACGTGGCGATTACCTTTTCTTTCCTTACATCAATGGCGCTTACCGTATTATCCACGTTATTGGTGACGAACATAAAATCTCCGTCATCACTGGCCACCAGACCGTGCGCCCCTTTCCCCGTTACTATCGTACTCACAACTGTCCTGTTGTTTGTATCAATTACAGTAACACTATCATCTGGGTCGGCCGCATCGCCCTGGTTCGCGACATACATTTTAGCGTCTGATGCGGCGAATAGCTGGATAGGATTGCGTCCTACGCTAACACGATCAACCACTTCTCTCGTCTCGGTATCTATGATCGCAACCTTATTCTCATCCCGCAATGAAACATACACGTATTTACCATCCGGCGTGTAAGCCACCTGAACAGGAGCTTGGCCCACATGAATTCGTGCCGTTTCCTTGAGATTTTCCGTATCTATAACCGATACGCTATTATCAGTGACATTGGCGATATAGAGTTCAGCACCATCCGGGCTCAGGCGTAAGCCATGGGGATAGCTTCCAGTATCTACTTCTGCAGCAACGATTTCCAACTGCGTATCAACGACGGTCAAAAGATCATTATCCGTATTTGTGATGTAGGCATAGCGCCCGTCCTGGCTGGTAACGACATGGGCAGGATGGTTGCCTGAAGGCAGCGCCTTCAATACGTTTGCTGGCTGCTCAGACTCCAGTAGCAGTAGACCTTTATCACCAGCTTCCGTTTGGCCATGGCCACCATGATCGCCATGCTCTTTCGATCCAGATTTCGGGCTACCTACAGCGAGCAATATTTGCCCATCGGGGGATATCTGAACGTTATGGGGCGTGATGGAAATACTTGTAGTGCTCACAGCCCCGGTACGCAACTCAATTGCGCTAATGGAGCCGTCACCCTCATTGGCACTATAAACGACACCATCAGGCATGGGTGCCGCGTGGGCCGTACCAATGGAGAGGGCTAATGAAATTGAGACGAGGATAGGTCGAAGCTTGAGCATGATATAAATCTCCGGGCGGGCATGGAAGTGTCGATAACCTATGAAAACTATATTCGGTGACTGCTGACCATTAGATGACGGCTTGATTACCTTTTTGTCATCCCCCAAAGCAATACCCAATATGAAACGCCTTCTCATGGATTACAACGTTGTAATGAAAGAGCAATCTACCTGACAGGCGCTACGGGGTAATGTTGATACTGCAGGCCATGCCAGAATTCCCGTCAGGAGTGAAAAAATGAAATGCGACATTAAAACGATGTTGAAAGCCGGTCTTTGGCTAGCAGCTCTGGTTACTGGGGTTTATGTGGTTTTCCCTAGCTCCCGCGAATGGCTTATGGGGGTAAGCCCGTTTTTATTCTTGCTGCTTTGCCCGTTGATGATGTTGTTCATGATGAAAAGCATGCAATCCTGTCATACGGATAGTGAAAAAAACGAAGCAACTCATTCTTATAATCCTGCGCAGGATGAACAGTTAAAAAGAAAGATTGAATTTTGAAAAAACCTCTTGATGCTTAAATAGCCACAAATATCGTGGAGCAATGAGCAAGCTTCAACGGGGGTGTCATAAATTTTGTGTTTGGGCATAACATGTTGCAGCAGAGGATGCATGTATGCCGACCAAGAAGAAGCCGGGGCGTGAAACCCCGCGAGACCTACCAGCAATTCCCAAAGAGCTGATTGATCAGTTCGTCAATGGCCCGATGAGCGCTGAAGCCATTCAGGATGCCTCGATGGCGTTCAAGAAGGCGTTGATCGAGCGGGCCCTTGGTGCCGAGCTAGGGCATCACCTTGGCTACCCTGAAGGTGCTGAGCGCCCAGAGGGGGCGAGCAACCAGCGTAACGGCCGGAGCGGCAAGACAGTGCTCACCGATGATGGCCCGCTGCGTCTGGACATCCCCCGAGACCGCGACGGCAGCTTTGCCCCGATCCTGATTCCCAAGCATGAGCGCCGCTTTACCGGCTTTGACGACAAGATCATTGCCATGTATGCCCGAGGCATGACGGTTCGTGAAATCCGAGCCTTCCTGGCCGAGCAGTACGGAACCGATGTTTCTCATGACTTCATCAGTTCGGTTACCGATGCCGTATTGGAAGAGATTAGCGCTTGGCAGCAACGCCCCTTGGAGCCAATGTACCCGGTCATCTTTTTCGATGCCTTGAGGGTCAAAATTCGGGACGAGGGCCTGGTTCGCAATAAGGCCGTTTACCTAGCGCTTGGGGTGTTACCGGACGGTACACGGGATATTCTGGGCATCTGGATCGAAACGACGGAGGGCGCCAAATTCTGGATGAAGGTGTTCAACGATCTGAAGACCCGAGGCGTAGAAGATATATTGATCGCCGTGACTGACGGCCTGAAGGGCATACCTGAAGCCCTGAGTGCGGTGTTCCCGGATACCACCTTGCAGACCTGCATTGTACATCTGATCCGCAACAGCCTTGATTATGCAGGCTGGGACAAGCGCAGAGAGCTGGCCAAAGCTCTCAAGCCCATCTATCAGGCGCTCAACGCCGAGGTCGCAGCGCAGGCTTTGGACGCGTTTGAAGCTGGGCCATGGGGTAAGCAGTACCCGACGGTCACAGCAGCCTGGCGGCGTGCGTGGGATAGGGTCATTCCGTTCTTTGTGTTCCCGCCCGCCATACGAAAGGTGATCTATACGACCAATGCGATTGAAAGCATCAACGCTCAGTTGCGTAAGATCATTAAAACCCGGGGCCACTTCCCAACGGATGAGGCCGCGACGAAGTTGATCTGGTTGGCGCTACGTAATATCACTGCCAACTGGGGTAACGCGGCACATGACTGGAAAGCCGCTATGAATCAGTTCGCGATCCTATACGAAGATCGCTTCACCAGGCCGACCTGGTAAGTGAGGGCCTACCTGATGGCAGGCCATTAACGGCCCGAACACAAAAAATCTGACAGTCCCGCTTCAACCTGTTAATAAAAGATTTATTTTTTGTCATCGAGCCCGTGAAGTGAAAATCAAACGCATAGTCTTATCAGCTGTGATATTGATGCTGGCATACTTGCCAAACATCACCGTTGCACAGGAGAATCAAGCTCTCCCCATTGTCTCGAATACATCATCGTTGCCAGTAAACTCGGCAAGCAGTGACATTTTTGACTCATTCAAAGGCTGGTTTGGCGGCGCAAAGGCCGTCCCAGCAGCTCTACTGCCACCGGACGAGGCCTTCAAAGTATCTTTGACTGCCAGTAGTCCTGACTCGTTGATAGCTACGTTCATTGCGGCAGATGGCTATTATCTTTATCGCGATGAGATAGAGTTCAGTCTTCAGTCTACCGATGGCGTAATCGAAAATGTCGAGCTTCCCCCTAGCGAGCTGAAAGACGACCCCATTTTCGGTCGTGTACAGGTTTATTATGGTGCCATTCAGGTACCTATCACGCTCAGTTTTTCTCCTGGTTCGAAGCCAGATGTGCTGACCCTGGATACTGCCTACCAAGGATGTAACGATCCGGTGGGTGTGTGCTATCCACCTACGCAAAAATCCTTGTCCGTTTCGCTCGATTTGCTAGCTCTACCAAACCTCGAAGCCAGCCGGTATAACAATGCGCCAAAGTCCACAAACGCTGGACTATCAGAAAGTTCACTCGTTCGGGAGCTGTTCGGGCAAGGTAATACCTGGGCATTGATCGCTGCGTTTTTTGGATTTGGTTTGGTTCTAGCGTTTACACCCTGCATGCTGCCCATGATCCCGATACTTTCGGGGCTGATCGCAGGACAGAGCCCTGCGTTAAGTCGTAGACATGCTTTCGGTCTGTCGCTGGTTTATGTTCTGGCCATGGCATTGACATACGCCCTGGCTGGGGTCGCTGCTGGCCTAGCTGGAACGATGCTGACGGCGTACCTGCAGAATCCATGGGTCCTGGGCAGCTTTGCAGGAGTTTTTGTACTTCTTGCCTTCTCCATGTTCGGGTTTTACCAGCTTCAGATGCCGTCTTTCATTCAGAGCAAACTCTCCGGGTTGGCGAACCGAACAGCGGGCGGCAAGACAGTCAGCGTGGGTCTGATGGGAGCACTATCCGCGATCATTGTGGGCCCCTGTGTCGCCGCCCCGCTGGCTGGCGCTTTGCTGTATATAGGCCAGACAGGAGATGTAGTTCTAGGCGGCGTGTCGCTTTTCTCCATGGCCATAGGTATGGGTATCCCTTTGTTGGTCTTTGGTACTACAGCTGGAACGTTGCTGCCAAAAGCCGGCCCATGGATGTCATCAGTCCAGCGTTTTTTTGGCGTAACTCTGCTCGCCGTTGCTATTTATATGATCTCCCCGATCATACCTTCGGTGATTCACATGGGACTATGGGCTGCTCTGCTCATTGTCTCCGCAATGTATTTGAAAGCACTGGACCCTCTTCCTGACAACGCCTCTGGTTTAAGACGCTTCGGCAAGGGAGTTGGCGTCATAACCTTGGTATACGGCCTGGCTCTGTTGATCGGCGTTCTCTCGGGTGGGCGAGACATCCTGCAGCCGCTGGATGGCTTTGGAGGTAAATACGCCTCGGAGGCGAGCTCCTCGACCGAACTGCAATTTGAAAGGGTTACCAGTCTCGCTGAGCTTGAATCTCAAATCCAGGCGGCTGAAGGGCGCTACGTCATGCTCGATTTCTGGGCGGACTGGTGTGTCTCCTGCCATGAGATGGAGCGCTTTACCTTGAGTGATGAGCGGGTCAAAGCACGCCTCAAGGATGTATTGCTGTTGAAAGCAGATGTGACCGCCAATAATGCGGATGACCAGGCATTACAAAGACGCTTCGGGCTTTTTGGGCCGCCTGGCATCATCTTTTATGATCGGGAAGGCATGGAAATCGATTTTCAAGTGATTGGTTTTCAATCACCTAAAAAATTCATCCGTTCGCTCGACACCGCTATTCCTCTCTGAATACGCCACGTATTTCTGACGCCTGGATTACAGAAAAGTAATGCAGGCGTCACTCGTGTGACAGCTCTATTTGACTAGAGTCAAGTGACCGCTGCCGATGGCGTAACCCGAGCGTACGCCGCTGTGTCATACAATTACCGGATAAAGGATTCTTATTGCGTGAAATACATAACTGAACTCCCCGTTCTTAACCCGGGCTTGTCTCGCCGCCGTTTTGTTCAAGGCCTGGCAGCCGGTGGTGTATTGCTGAGCCTTTCTCCATTGGCGCGCGCTACAGGCTTGCTATCAGCTGCGGGCACGAAAACGGGTACGGCAACTATTCTGAGCGGTACCCAGTTCGATCTAGAGATAGGTGAGTCCGCTGTCAACTTTACGGGCAACCCCCGCATAGCCACGACTATTAACGGCTCACTGCCAGCCCCAACATTACGCTGGCGTGAAGGCGATACCATCACCATTCGAGTGACGAACCGGCTGAAGGAAGCCACATCTATTCATTGGCACGGCATCATCCTGCCATTTGAAATGGATGGCGTACCAGGCATCAGCTTTCGAGGGATCCAGCCTGGCGAAACCTTCACCTACCAGTTCAAAGTGCAGCAAAGCGGTACGTACTGGTACCACTCGCACTCTGGAATGCAGGAGGCGACCGGGGTCTACGGTGCGATCATTATCGATCCGGCTCAAGCCGACCCTATTCGTGCAGACCGCGAATATGTAGTGCAACTGTCTGATTGGACTGATGAGGACCCAATGCGCGTGCTGGCCAAGCTCAAGATGCAGGGTGACTATTACAACTACAACCAGCCTACCGCAGTGGAGTTCTTCCAGGACGCCTCGCGCACGGGGCTGAAAGCAGCAATTGATAAGCGCAAGATGTGGAATGAAATGCGGATGAGTCCCACGGACTTGGCCGACTTGTCCGCCGATGTACTGACTTACCTGATGAATGGTACTACCCCGGCAGGTAACTGGACGGGCCTGTTTCGACCCGGTGAGCGTGTACGGTTGCGCTTCATCAACGGCGCCGCCAATACCTTCTACGATGTCCGTATCCCGGGCCTTGAGCTAACCGTTGTTCAGGCCGATGGCGTAAATGTTGAGCCAGTAACCGTAGATGAGTTCCGGTTTGGCCCCGGGGAAACTTACGACGTTCTGGTGCAACCAAAGGATGACGCTTACACCATCTATGCCCAAGCCATGGATCGCACAGGTTACGCGCGCGGTACGCTGGCCACGCATGCCGGTCTCGAAGCGCCAGTTCCTGCGCTTGACCCAGTCGAATGGCTCACCATGGGAGACATGATGGGTGCCATGGGTGCCATGGGTGGCGGCATGGCAGGGATGAGTCATGGTGGTGCCATGGATCATGGCAGTATGGCTGGCATGAACCACGGCAATATGGCGGGGATGGATCATGGCGCAATGGCGGCAGCTGGTGCCAGTACCGAAGTACGCCACGCCAGGACCGAATACGGCGCAAGTATTGATATGCGGGTAGATACGCCGCGCGCCAACCTAGACGACCCAGGCATCGGCCTGCGCAATAATGGGCGGCGTGTACTCACGCTAGCCGACTTGCACACCGTCGGCGGCCCGATGGATCCGCGCGGTGCAGAGCGTGAGATCGAACTCCATCTGACTGGAAATATGGAGCGCTATAGCTGGTCGTTCGACGGTGTTGAGTATGGGAAATCGACGCCGGTGCGCTTTCAGTACGGCGAGCGGGTCAGGATCATATTGCACAACGACACCATGATGACGCACCCCATGCATTTGCACGGCATGTGGAGTGAGCTGGAAACGCCTGACGGACAGTTTCTGGCACGACGCCACACAATTCCTGTGCAGCCTGCTCAGCGCATCAGCTTCCTCGTTACGGCTGATGCCCTGGGGCGATGGGCATGGCACTGCCACCTGATGCTGCACATGGACGCGGGGATGTTTCGTGAAGTGGTGGTGGCATGAGAGCAACACTTAACAGCTCAGGCATCCGGATCATGAACAATCCCTTGAAAAAGAAACTGCTTGCTGCGGCGATGGTTACAGGAGCTGTGATGCCGGTGTTTGCCTATGGGCAAACCCAACATGCAGGACACGCAGACCACATGCCTGCCGCGCCAGAGTCCAGCGTACCGGTGGAGGCCTCTGGCATGAATCATGGGGCCATGGACATGTCAGGTATGGATCATGGGTCCATGGATATGTCGGGTATGGATCACGGCAGTGGCGAAATGGATCACGGCGATATGCAGATGCAAGGCGGTTCGGCTCCGACAGATGCCCGCGACCCCGATGTCTACTCCGATGGCTATGTGCGCAATGCGGGTCAATATGCGCTACCCCCATCAGATGCACTCATCATGTCGGATATGCACAACTTCGGTTCCGTTTACTTCGACCGGTTGGAGTACGTCAAGGCGCGAGGCGAGGAATGGGCGGCATATGAGGGCGAGGCCTGGTATGGCAGCACCTATAACCGCGCTGTGATCAAGGCAGAAGGTGACGTGGCTGGCGGTAAGCTACAGGAGTCCGAGACGCAACTGCTATGGCGTCATGCGGTTTCAACATTCTGGGATACGGAGCTTGGCTTTCGATTCGACCATGCTAACGGCGCGCCGAACCGGGAGTGGCTGGCATTTGGCTTCAAGGGATTGGCGCCGTACTGGTTTGAAGTGGATGCAACCGCCTATGTTGGCCCCAGCGGACGTACGGCCTTGGCACTGGAAGCGGAATACGACATACGGCTTACCCAGAAGCTCTACCTCCAGCCAAGCGTGGAATTGAATTTCCATGGCAAAGACGATGAACGCTGGGGAGTCGGCAACGGACTGACGGACGGCACTGCAGGTTTGCGTGTCAAATATGAGATCACCCGCCAGTTCGTTCCTTATGTCGGCGTGGAATGGTCCAGCAAATTCAGTAAAACAGCGGATTACGCCAGGGCGGCGGGTGAGTCCAGACAGGAAACCCGTTTTGTCACCGGCCTGAGCTTCCGCTTCTGACAGTGGCTTTTAATGGGGTAGCTCAATCAGCTCCCCCGCCATTTAACTCTAGGAGAGTATTCAATATGAAAAAGACTTTTACCATTCTCGCATTCAGCCTCCTGCCAGCCTTTGCTATCGCAGCTGTTGATCACTCAGGGCACGGCATGCAGGGTCATGATATGTCATCCATGCCGCAGACTGCCTCTGCGGTGGGTCAACCTGGCGATCCAGCAAACGTCTCCCGGACGATTGAAATCACCATGGACGACAACATGCGCTTCACACCCAGCAATATACAAGTGGAAGCTGGCGAAACAGTTCGATTTTTCATCAAGAACGTAGGGCAAGTGCCGCACGAAATGGTGATCGGCTCAATAGAAGAACTGAAAGCACATGCCACTGAAATGCTGGCAATGCCGGGTATGGAACACGAAGAGCCCAACATGATCACATTGCAACCAGGCAAGGTAGGTGGTCTGGTATGGCAGTTTGATCAGCCAGGCATGGTTGATTTTGCCTGCCTTATTCCTGGCCATACCGAGGCTGGGATGGTAGGCAAGGTTGAAGTCATTTGAGCCACATAAATGCCTGGAAGAAATAAAATATTAGGAGCGATCGGCGTTGCGATAATTGGCGTCGTCGCCTTCCTTTATACGGCCACACGTGAGTCTGGCCCAGAATTCATAGATCCTGCCGATCAGAATCTGGTCATGCTTGGTCAGTCCATCTACGTAATGCATTGCGCGGTCTGTCATGGGGAGTCGCTGCAGGGGCAGGAAAACTGGCGCCAGCGTCTCCCCAATGGGAGATTACCCGCGCCGCCCCATGACCCAACCGGGCATACGTGGCATCATTCGGACCCCATGCTGGTGGATATGGTTAAAAACGGCCTGGTACCCGGCAGAACGGCGCCGCCCGGCTACGAAAGCGATATGCCTGCGTATCGGAACATTCTGGTTGACGAGGATATTGTCGCGGTGCTGGCTTACATTAAAAGTACCTGGCCACCTGAGGTTCTACAGGCGCAGAAACAAACCACACTGCGTCAGCAATGACGCGGAGCGTGCAATACGGGATACTTTCTTATAGCTAGAAAATCGAAGAAGAATGGCGAGTAGAGACTCGCCATTCTTCGTTACGCCCTCGACGTATCCAACTTAAACCGAACCACGAAGCCGCAGCGAGTTGAATACAACGGACGCTGAACTCAGACTCATCGCCAGGGCTGCAAACATGGGTGATAGAAGCAACCCGGCAAACGGGTACAGGACGCCGGCCGCCAGCGGAACGCCTAGCGCATTATAAATAAACGCAAAACCCAGGTTCTGCTTCATATTAAGAACAGTCTTGTTTGACAGATCCCGGGCAATCGAGATACCCCGCAGGTCTCCTTTTACCAAGGTGACTTGCGCACTGTTCATCGCTACGTCCGTCCCGGTTCCCATAGCAATACCGACATTCGCCTTGGCCAGTGCCGGAGCATCATTGATGCCGTCGCCCGCCATCGCAACGATGCAGCCTTCGGACTGCAGCTTGTCCACCAGCTCCAGTTTATCGGCCGGCTTCACTTCACCATGTATTTCATCAATGCCTAACTGGGCGGCGACCGCTTTGGCCGTTGAGATACCGTCACCGGTGGCCATGATGACTCTGATTCCCGCTGCCTTGAGCGCCTGTACCGCTTCAGGGGTGCTCTGTTTGATGGGGTCGGAAACGGCGAGTAGGCCGACCAGTGTGCCGTCAACCGCCAGGTACATCACACTCGCACCCTTTGTCCTCAATCCCTCAGCGGTGGCAGCCAGGCCATCAACATTGACGTTATCCTGCTGCATGAACGCAGTGTTGCCCAACAGCAGTGTTTTGCCTTCAACCTTGCCCCGTACGCCTATGCCGCTACCCGAGTCAAAGTCGTCCACTGGGCTGAGCACCAAATTACGTTCGCGCGCAGCGCTGACAATAGCGTCAGCCAAAGGATGCTCGCTGCCTTGATCGAGGCTGGCAGCCAGGCGCAAGATTTCATCGGCGTCCAACTCGCCAGCGGAAACAGCCTGATCGAATGCGGGTCGGCCTTCTGTCAAGGTGCCGGTCTTGTCTACGATGAGCGTATCGACTTTGCGCAGATTTTCTATTGCTGCTGCATCACGAAACAGAACACCCTGGGTTGCGCCTCGTCCGGTAGCAACCATGACTGACATGGGCGTTGCGAGCCCCAGCGCACAAGGGCAAGCGATGATCAGAACAGCGACCGCATTGATCAGGCCATAGACCCAGCTTGGCTGCGGGCCGAACATGCCCCACACGACCAAGGTGAGGATGGCGATGGCTACCACCGCCATGACAAAGTAACCCGCCACCAAATCAGCCATCCGTTGCATCGGCGCCCGAGAGCGTTGGGCCTGAGCCACCAACTGGACAATTTGTGACAACACAGTGGCCGAGCCGACTTTCTCCGCCCGGATCACAAGTGCACCAGAGGTGTTCATCGTTGCCCCTATGACCCTATCGCCGGGACGCTTGCTGATGGGTAACGATTCACCCGTCAACATGGATTCATCGAGAGAACTTGCACCCTCCTCAACAATGCCATCGACCGGAACTTTTTCACCGGGCCGTACGCGCAGACGGTCACCTTCATGCACATGCGTCAGCGGTACATCTTCTTCTGTTCCGTCTGCATTGATACGGCGGGCCGTCTTGGGCGCCAGACCGAGCAATGACCGGATGGCAGCGGATGTCTGGGAACGCGCGCGAAGCTCCAGCACCTGACCAAACAGCGTAAGGGAAATGATCACCACTGCGGCTTCGAAATAAACCGCCACACGCCCCATGGACATGAATGTTTCCGGAAATATACCGGGAGCTACGGTTGCCAGCGTGCTGTAGACGAAGGCGGCACCGGTACCCAAGCCGATGAGCGTCCACATGTTGGGACTGCGGTTGACCACTGATTGCCAACCCCGTACGAAGAACGGCTGTCCGGCCCACAGCACCACGGGAAGCGACAGTACAAGCTCTATCCACGTTTGCGTCGCCATCTCGAACCAGCCAAGCTGTGGCCCAAACATGGCAAGCACCGTGACAATGACGGTAAAAGGCAATGTCCACCAGAATCGCCTGGAAAAATCGTCCAGCTCAGGATTGTCGTCTTCCAAACTGGGCATCAGGGGCTCAAGAGCCATGCCGCATTTTGGGCAGATGCCGGCATGATCCTGCCGTATTTCCGGATGCATCGGGCAGGTATAGATTGTGCCTTTGGCCGCTTCCGGAGGTGGCTCTGAGGCTGGCGATAGAAACTTCTCAGGATCATGCTCGAATCTATCCATGCACTTGGTGCTGCAGAAATAGTGAGTTTTACCCGCATGCTCAACATGGTGGGTAGAGTCTGCCGTTACACGCATGCCGCAGACCGGGTCTGTAAGCCCTGAGCCCGTGTTGGAGGGAGCATGATGATGACAATGAGAATCAGAATTATCGTGCGCCATGGATAAGCACCTTTTCAAATAAGCAGGCAGTTTGCACCGCGTATTAAGCGGTTTCTTAAAGGAGGAGATTACATGAATCATGATGCCATAAGCTTATTAGTTAAAGATGACCAGGCTGCTCCCGCAAGCATTACATTTTAGTCATGTTATGCGAACAACGCTTTTCTCACCGATATAACCTAGCTTCCGGCCACCAACATTACATATTTGTCATTTTCTGGTCATGTTGTGGGCAGATTTCAGACTATAAAATTGATATTGACGACAATGAAATGGACTGGCTTCCTTGGCCTGAACTGTAGAGCGGAGTGGAACGATGAAGATTCTCATCGTAGAAGATGAAGTAAAAACTGGGGATTATATCCGGCAGGGCCTCATGGAATCCGGCTTTGTGGTAGATCTCGCCCGGACCGGGCTCGATGGTCACCACCTGGCGCTTACCGGCTCGTATGACTTGATTGTCCTTGATGTAATGCTGCCTGATGTGGATGGCTGGCGAATTATGCAGTCATTGAGAGAGGCCAGATCCACCACGCCTGTGTTATTTCTCACCGCAAGGGACAGTGTAGAAGACCGGGTCAAGGGTCTGGAATTGGGAGCGGACGACTATCTGGTCAAGCCTTTTGCTTTTTCGGAGCTGCTGGCACGAGTACGTACATTGTTACGGCGCGGTGCTGCGCCGGTTTTTCAGGATCAACTCCAGGTGGCTGACCTGATGCTGGATATACCTCGCCGTCGCGCACAGCGACATGGCGTGAGGATCAACTTGACCAATAAGGAATTCGCCCTGCTTGAACTCCTTGTGCGGCGCCAAGGGGAAGTGTTGCCACGCTCATTGATCGCTTCCCAGGTGTGGGACATGAATTTTGACAGTGACACCAATGTCATCGATGTTGCTATCCGGCGGCTGCGCGCGAAGATCGATGATGATTTTGAACCAAAGCTGATTCATACCGTACGCGGCATGGGTTATATGCTTGACGTGACACAGCCAGGTTAGCCCATGAAAAGACGCCCGCTATCTCTGGTCGTTAGACTCACCGTCTCCATTGGCGCTGTGATAACCGCTGTTCTCCTCACCTTTGGCTGGATGATGGAGCGCTCTATCAATAATCATTTCGTCCAGCAGGATGTGGATGAGCTCAATTCAGTAGTTCAGGCGTTGCAATACCTCCTCGCGACCGTACCGGCCGATATACCCGCCGACGAGCTGCATCAGCGTCTCGCTAGCGTGGTAACAGGCCATCGTAACGCCCAATACCGAATCAGTACCGATAGCGGGTCATTGATCTACTCAACACCGGGTTTCAATCTGGACACGTTCGCCCGCACTGCCCGACCTGTAGAAGAAATCACTATCGATACGGTTGAGAACTGGAATGATCATCAGGAAGCCTTTCGTGGTGCGGTCTTGTGGATTGAATCAGACAGGCTTGAAGGCACAGCCAAGTTCAGACTCGCGGTCGCCACAGGTATCGACTTTCATCTGCATTACCTGGACGGCTTTCGGAACCACCTTCGGATTGTCACCCTTGCCGCGTGCTTGATAGCTCTTCTGGCAACCTGGTTCGCGGTTTACCAGGGACACGCTCCTATTCGACGTATCAGCCGAGAGATGAGACGCATCAGGTCTGATCAGATGGATTTTCGCCTTGAACCGCGATCCGTCCCCGCCGAGTTGGTAGAGCTGACGATTTCCTTCAATGAAATGATTGGCAGGCTTGAAGATGTATTCCGACGCCTATCGGATTTTTCCGGTGACATCGCGCACGAACTGCGCACACCCGTTACCAATTTGAGAACCCATACTGAGGTAGCGCTAACCCAGGCGCGCAGCGTGGAGCAGTACCGGGAAGTGCTGTATTCAAACCTCGAAGAATATGATCGCATGGCCAAGATGGTCGGTGACATGCTTTTCCTGGCTCAGGCTGATAATCAGCTGCTGAAACCGGAACTGGTCGATATCGATCTTCAGTCAGAGCTGAGAAACCTGTTCGATTATTTCAGCGCCTGGGCAGAAGAGCGGGAGGTGCTGTTAGAAAATACCGGAGAGCAAGTTCATGTCCTTGGCGACCGACTAATGATCCGTCGCGCCTTGAGTAACTTGCTGTCCAATGCAGTCCGGCATACGCCAGAGGGGCAGAGCGTAACCACAACCCTTCAAGTGAACTCCGGTAACGTAAGAATCCGCATACAGAACCCAGGGCCACCTATACCTGAAGAGCATTTGAATCATATTTTTGAACGATTCTACAGGCTCGACGCATCCCGCCAACGTAGCAGCGAAGGTGCCGGGCTGGGCTTGGCCATCACGAAATCGATTATCGAAGCCCACGGCGGGAAGATCAGAGCGTTCTCCACAACGGAGGCAACCACGTTTGAGGTTCAATTACCTCTAAAAATCGAGTAGATGACGACATTGCTGCCCTGGAGCTCGGCAACCACAGGGCAGCGGCCAGGAATTACGCTGCCATCCGCTCGCATTCCTCTGCACATTTCTTGCAAGCTTCCGCGCATTCTTGACAGTGATCCATCTGATGTTTCCCGCATTCCTCTGCACAGGCCCGGCACACCTTCGCACACAGCGCACAAAACTCCTTGGCCAGCTCACTATCACGGCTCATTAATACGGCCGCCAGCGAACAAATATCTGCGCAGTCCCGATCAAGCTCAATGCAACGAGCCATCGCTTTCACGTCTTCCTCACGCAAGCATGCGGAAGCGCACATTTCACATGCCTGAGCACATGCCCAACATGCCTGGATACAAGACTGGTACATGGAATTAGTCATTGCGTTCTCCGGAATCGTTTTTTCATCGTTAAACATAGTTGCTTGAGAGCTCCTTCAAGAGTCGCCCACATGAAATACGACCGACATGAACTGACCCCGTTCAGGCGATCTTCATTACAATTCTGTAAGGAACATAACCCTTCGCTTTTATTTCAGAAGTATCTCGGTGCGTTTTGTAGTGACGGATGGCCCAACCCCGATCTCTGACATAAATGTCATTTTCAGGTCAGGCTCAAGTCAGGTTATTTTCCATATACTCTGTGTAAATACGGCAAGAACCATAGGAAGGTTACATCGTGGTTTAGCTGCTTATGGATTAGCTATGAAGGCGATTATGCGACTCTTGCTCCTGCTATTAGCGCTTACGTTTCCCATTAATGGGATCGCGCAACTGTATATGTCAACATGGCCGTCAATGCATCACGCCACGCTTGATGGTGAATCTGAATGTCATGGCGCGCAGGCGCAGCAGGACAAGCCCCCCGTCTGCAAAGCAGAACACCAATGCAACCTAGCTAGCCTTCTTCAAGTCCTTGCGGGAAAAGCACAGGCGATCCCCTTGGCAAAGCCCATACCTATTCCATACGTCCGCTCACTCCTCGCTCGAAGCCCAGACAGCGTCTGGCATCCACCCCGTACACAACTGATCTGATTCAAGTCTCAGCCTGGATTTAATACCCCGGGCTGGTTACTGCGCGCCTTTGGCTCGCATGGATGATCAGGAATTTAACATGAGATCTAATAAACCTAGGGCTCCGCTCTGCGCGGTAACCTTGATCGCGGGTGTGCTGTTATACCCAACATTCGCGGCGGCATTAACGCTGGAACAAGCTTTGCAGTTAGCCGAACAGACGGCTCCTTCGCTGGAGGCCAGGGCAGCAGATGTGCAAGCTGCGCAAAGCTCGGCGGTCTTTGCTGGCGAACTCCCCGACCCGAAACTGACGCTCGGGTTGCAAAGTGTGCCTATCGAAGGCGAGTCACGCTGGCGGGCAGACAGGGACGCCATGACCATGCAGATGATCGGAGTGATGCAAGAGGTTCCAAACCGTGCCAAAAGACGGGCGCGAACTGAAGCAGCACAAGCCGGCATTGAGGCCCGTGGTGTCCAGCAGTTTGCGGAGCTTTTAAATGTCCGCCAGCAAACTGCCGAAGCATGGCTTGCCGCCTTCGCAATCGAGCAAAAGCTGACTCTTTTCAAGGGTTTTTACCATGAGAATCAGCTTTTCTCGCAAGCTATCAAAGCGCGTATTGCCGGAGGGGCAGGCCAGACAGCAGATAGCGTCCTGCCCCAGCAAGAGGCCGCCTTGCTCGCCGAAAAAGAGGATGAGCTGTTAACCATGCGGACAATTGCGCGAGCCGAGCTCCGTCGTTGGATAGGTGATGCGGCAAGCCAGACTCTTGCAGGCGACTGGCCCAGATGGCGAGCCGATCCCACATCGCATCAGCAAAGCCTGCAGCGCCGTCCTGCATTACTCGCTTACGAGCCGATGACGCGCGAAGCAGAGGCCAAGGTGCGCCAGGCTATCGCCGAGAAAACACCGGACTGGAGCTGGGGCGTCGATTACCTTCGTCGCGGCAATGAATTCAGCGACATGGTGAATCTCAGCGTCAGCTTTGACCTGCCTATTTTCACCGGCTCCCGTCAGACCCCCAAAATTGCGGCCGAGCGCGCAAAACTCAGCCAGTTAGAGGCGGAACGTGAAGTAGCCCTCCGTATACACACCCAGCAACTTGCCGCCGATCTGGCTGAGTACCAGCGCCTCGACCGCGCTCTGGCGCGCCTTGATCAGACGTTATTACCTTTGGCCGAGGAGAAGGTTCGCCTTTCTCTGGCTGACTACAGCGCCGGTACCGGTGAGCTTACCTCGGTGATCGATGCACGACGCCAACTGGTCGACACACGTCTGCGCCGCGTGGATACAGCGCGCGACAGAACGCTCAGCAACGCTCGTCTGCACTTCGCCTCTGGAGATACCCAACCATGACCACCCCATTCAAGCGCATTGCTTTCAGTCTCAGTTCTTCCTTGATCATCATAGTCGCAACTATAGCCAGCTTGCCTACAGCAAGCTTTGCTTCTGAAATAGCAGACAGGGAGGTGTTGTATTGGTACGACCCCATGATGCCGCAACAGAAGTTTGATAAGCCCGGCAAATCCCCTTTTATGGACATGGATCTCGTGCCTCGATATGCAGACGAAGCCGGTAATGGTGCAACCATGAGCATTGATCCAGGTATCACGCAGAACCTCGGTATGCGACTGGCCACTGTACAGCGTGAGTCGATGAACCAGTCATTCAGGGCAGCAGCCACATTGGCGTTCAATGACAGGGATGTGGCGATAGTGCAGGCACGCAGCAGTGGCTTTGTCGAGCGCGTTTACGACCTTGCCCCAGAGGATGTCATCGCCAAAGGCGCGCCCCTGGTGGATATCTTCGTGCCTGCCTGGGCAGCGGCTCAGGAAGAGTACCTGGCTATCAGTAAGGTAGGCGATGCACAGCTGCTCGCAGCCGCGAAACAAAGGTTACGGCTTACGGGCATGCCGACAGAAACAATCGGCCAACTGGAAAGAAGTCATAAAGCACACCCGGTCTGGACAGTAACAAGCCCAATAGGCGGGACAGTGAAGACACTGGATGTGCGCCAGGGGATGACCGTGCAAGCGGGTGACTCTTTGGCCAGCGTCAATGGGCTGGACACCGTCTGGCTGGAAATTGCGGTACCCGAGGCGCAGGTTACAAACCTGGCTCCGGGACAAAGCATCACCGTGCACCTGCCCGCCTTTGCAGGCGAACCGCTTGAAGCAACCATTCAGGCGCTGTTGTCGCAGGCCAATCTGGACAGCAGAACGGTGCGCGTTCGTGCTGAGCTGCCCAATCCCGAGCAACGACTTCGCCCGGGCATGACCGCCGAAGTGACACTGAACCGGAACATAGAGCATGCGCTGGTCGTTCCTGCGGAAGCGGTTATTCGCACCGGTCGGCGTGCCTTGGTCATGCTGGCTGAAGCAGAGGGACGTTATCGCCCTACTGAGGTGCGTACTGGGCGCGAGTTCGGCGACAAGACTGAGATACTTGAGGGCCTGGATGCAGGACAAACAGTCGTAGCGTCTGGACAATTTCTACTCGACTCCGAGGCAAGCCTACGCGGTTTGACCGCGCAAACACTGGAAGACGTTGATCATGCCCATGGACCAGTCCTGCATGAAGCCGAAGGCACAATCGTCAGTCTGGAAGATGGCATGGTTGGTCTGTCGCATGGGCCGTTCAAAACACTGCATATGCCCGGGATGACTATGGCTTTTCCGGTCGCGGACCCATCCCTGCTTGCAGGCGTGCAAGTGGGCAGTCGGGTTCGTGTTGCCGTACGCGAGAGCGACGAGGGACTGATCATTGAACACATCGAAACACTGGAGGCCCCAGAATGATTGCTGTCATTATCCGGTGGTCGGTAGCCAACCGTTTCTTGATTCTGCTGGCCACCTTGTTTGCAGTGGCCTGGGGCGTGTGGTCGGTCAAGAATACTGCAATGGATGCGCTGCCTGACCTGTCCGATGTTCAGGTCATCATCCGTACTCCCTTTCCTGGGCAGGCTCCACAGATCGTCGAGAATCAGGTGACATACCCCCTGACGACAACCATGTTGTCCGTGCCCGGGGCCAAGACCGTTCGCGGTTACTCCTTCTTCGGCGATAGCTTCGTCTACGTCCTGTTCGAGGACGGCACTGATCTCTATTGGGCTCGCTCACGTGTACTGGAGTATCTGAGCCAGGTTCAAAGCCGCCTTCCGGCTACTGCCAAGCCGGCCCTGGGGCCCGACGCTACAGGGGTGGGCTGGATTTACCAATATGCGCTGGTAGACCGCACGGGAAATCATGACCTCGCCCAATTGCGCTCGTTGCAAGACTGGTTCCTGCGCTACGAGCTCAAGACTCTGCCCAATGTTGCGGAAGTAGCCCCCATAGGTGGAATGGTTAAACAGTACCAGGTTGTCCTAGATCCGGTGCGTATGGCTAGCAGAGGGATAACTCAGCAACAGATCGCCCAGGCTATCGACGAAGCCAACCGGGAGACAGGCGGTAGTGTCCTGGAGCTCGCGGAAACGGAATTCATGGTGCGTGCGACGGGATATCTGCAAACCTTGAACGACTTTCGCGCCATCCCCCTGCGTCTCGACAGCGGAGTCCCCGTGACCCTGGGGGACGTAGCACATATCCAACTCGGCCCAGAGATGCGTCGCGGGATAGCCGAGCTTGATGGCGAAGGTGAGGTGGTGGGAGGAGTTGTTATCTTGCGTAGCGGCAAGAACGCACGGGAAACCATCGCCGCAGTCCAGAGCAAACTTGATGAGCTTAAGGCCAGCCTCCCTGAGGGGGTCGAAATCGTCACGACCTATGACCGCAGTAAGCTGATTGATAGTGCGGTCAAAAACCTCAGCTCCAAACTCATTCTAGAATTCATCATCGTGGCACTGGTATGTGCGCTTTTCTTGTGGCATTTGCGATCATCCCTGGTGGCGATTGTTTCCTTGCCCATCGGCATCCTGATTGCTTTTATCATCATGCAGCGCCAGGGCATCAACGCCAACATCATGTCCTTGGGCGGCATCGCCATTGCGATTGGGGCGATGGTGGATGCGGCCATCGTCATGGTTGAAAACACGCACAAACATATCGAAAGCTGGCACCGAGAGCATCCTGACTCCACCTTGAAAGGCGAGGCGCACTGGAAGGTGATCACCGATGCGGCCGTCGAGGTTGGGCCTGCGCTGTTTTTCTGCCTGTTGATCATTACCCTTTCATTCATCCCGGTGTTCACTCTCGAAGCTCAGGAAGGCCGGTTGTTTGGCCCGCTGGCTTTCACCAAAACCTATGCCATGGCAGCGGCCGCTGGCTTATCTGTCACCTTGGTGCCGGTGCTGATGGGGTATTGGATTCGAGGAAAAATTCCAAACGAACACCGCAACCCGCTTAATCGAGGCCTCATCAAAATGTATGAGCCCGTTCTCGACGCAGTCCTACGTTGGCCAAAAACAACCTTGATGGTGGCAGTTCTGGTTTTTCTAACCGGCTTATGGCCTGCATCTCAGCTGGGTGGTGAATTCCTGCCACCCATGGACGAGGGAGACCTGCTGTACATGCCTACAGCGCTCCCCGGGTTATCCGCAAACAAAGCATCGGAGTTATTGCAGCAGACGAATCGGCTTATCAAAACAGTTCCGGAAGTTGCGCATGTATTCGGCAAAGCGGGCCGCGCCGACACTGCCACCGACCCGGCGCCGTTGGAGATGTTTGAAACAACTATCCAGTTCAAGCCCAAGGAAGAGTGGCGGCCAGGCATGACAGCTGAAAAGCTGGTGGAGGAGCTGGATCAGACAGTACAAGTACCCGGCTTGGCTAACCTCTGGATACCACCGATACGTAACCGCATCGATATGCTCGCAACGGGTATCAAAAGCCCGATAGGCGTAAAGGTTTATGGCACCGACCTTGCGCAGATTGAAAAAACCACCAAAGCAATTGAGGACATAGCAAAAACGATACCAGGCGTCACCATGTCGTTGGCGGAGAGACTTACCGGCGGGCGCTACATTGACGTGGATATTGATCGGCAGACGGCAGCACGTTACGGCCTGAATATCGCTGATGTGCAGGCCATAGTAGCAGGCGCTATCGGTGGCCAGACCATTGGTGAAACCGTCGAGGGGCTCGCTAGATACCCCATCAACCTGCGTTATGGACGCGAATGGCGCGACTCATTGGGGACGTTGCGTGAACTTCCGATATTTACGCCGCAAGGCGCGCAGATTACCTTGGGTACCGTTGCTAAAATCCAGGTGGTTGATGGGCCACCGATGCTCAATAGTGAAAACGCCAGATTATCAGGCGTGGTTTATATTGACGCGCGCGGCCGGGACATGGCTGCGGTTGTTAACGACCTGAAAGAAAGGGTCAGCGAGAGCGTTGAGATCGGAGCGGGTATGAGTATCAACTATTCGGGCCAGTTCGAATTCATGGAGCGCGCTAATGCCAAGCTGAAGCTTGTCGTACCTGCCACGATGCTGATCATCTTTGTACTGCTCTACCTGATATTTTCACGTATTGGCGAAGCAATGCTGATCATGGTGACCTTGCCTTTTGCGCTCACGGGTGGCGTCTGGTTCTTGTACCTGTTGGGCTATCACTTCTCTATCTCTACTGGCGTCGGCTTTATTGCGTTGGCAGGCGTCTCGGCAGAATTCGGAGTGATCATGCTCTTGTATTTGAAAAACGCCTGGGTTGAAAGGCTGGAAAAAGGCGCTCAGGGCGAAGGCGATCTACTTGATGCAATTCATGAAGGGGCCGTACAGCGGGTACGCCCGAAGGCCATGACAGTTGCGGTTATTATCGCTGGGCTATTGCCCATACTCCTGGGAAGCGGCACCGGCAGCGAAATCATGAGCCGTATTGCCGCTCCCATGGTAGGTGGAATGATCACCGCCCCTCTACTATCCCTGTTTGTATTGCCAGCAGCTTATTTGCTTATGCACCGCAAGCGCTCAAGATCTTTAACGACACAACCGACCAGTAAATATGGAGAATATTGATGAGACTCATATCTATAAGTATAGCAATGCTATTGTTAACGCCTATTTCTGCCACAGCGGCGGAGCAACCAGGAAAAAACAAACACATGAGTCATAACGCGACGAGTCAAAGTGCATCCGAATCAATCGCCATAGCCAGCGGAACGGTTAAAAAGATTAATTTGGAAAGCGGAATGATGGTGATCGCCCACGGTCCCGTTGAATCTTTAGGCTGGCCGCCAATGACCATGGGCTTCAAAGCTTCACCTGATCTAATGCGAGACTTGAAAGAAAGAGATGTAATCGAGTTCGAGTTCACATCCAGTGGAATGCATTCGACCATAATCAGTATTGATAAAATGTAAACGAGGGAAGCGGCTGTCATTTATGGCGGTCGCTGTTTCAACCGGCTCGTTGGCGGCCGCATCAGTTAGTCCTGAATTAATCTGCAACATACAGCTACTGCTTCAACTGTAGGTGCTGATCGACAATATCCAGCAAGGTATATCCCACCGTGGGTTCTACCAGAGCCAGTCCGAAGTCATCGAGGATGAGTAGATGGACTCCCGAAGGCGAGCGCCCGCCGACGGCAGCAGGCCCGGTTGCTCGTAGTAGCAGACCGTCACCGCCTTAGTGTCTGTTGTCTTGGCTAACTGACTAATGGTGTACTCGTCGTGCTCATCGCTGCTTGACCCTATAGCCGCTATAACCTCCAAACTAGCCGTAATCAGCACACCTGAGGATCGGTCATGGATAGTTGCTGCGAAGATAGGGCGAGCGAACTGGCACAGCTACGCGACCAGCAGAGCCGCGTGCTCTATATCCATCTGTGCTGTAGCCATTGCCGACAAAGACTGGCGCAAGTACTGTGACTGCTTTATCAGGAGTTTTATATGCGAGCACTGGAAAACAAGATACCTCCGCCGATTGTGACCGCCCTCTTCGGGCTGCTAATGTGGTTGGCTGCCCACTATATGCCGGGCCTTGACCTGCCGTATTTGGGGCGGGTGTTGATGGCGCTGTTCGTTTTGGCCGTAGGCGTTTGCTTCAGTGTGGCCGGAGTTCTGTCGTTTCGGCAAGCTCAGACCACCGTCAATCCCTTGAAACCTGAAACTGCATCGGCGCTGGTACGATCGGGTATCTATCAGTACTCACGCAACCCGATGTACGTCGGCTTTGCCCTGTTGCTGCTGGCCTGGGCTTGTTATCTGGCATCACCGTTGGCGTTGCTTGGGGTGCTGGGATTTGTTCTGTATATGAATCGCTTCCAAATCAGCCCTGAGGAGCGCGCCCTGACAACCCTGTTCGGCGGCAAGTTCCGGGCCTATCAAGCCCAAGTGCGTCGCTGGCTCTAACGTCGGCTTAGGGGTGGGTCAGGTTCATCAGCGGAGTGGATCACAACCACTGGAATGAAAGGGGCAAATCCTCCAGCCCGCGTGGGTTACGATCGCTGAAACTGGGTGTCGCATCACTGGAATACACAGTAACAGCGAAATCTTCAATTCAGATGGCGACGGCCGCGATTCATGATAATGGTATGCCATGATGTCTACGCAGAAAATACACGATAGCTTTCAAGCTAGAGCAGTCGCTAGCAGAAGAGTAATGCTCGATGGAAGATTCAGTTGCTGCCGACAAGCCTTCACTCAAGAGCAACGACGGCAGCTGAAACCACAGGCATAGAAGTGAATTTCCATATCTGGATATAATATCGCTCGCTTCCCTAGCTAGAGATCGCGACCAGATCATAGATCCAGGCCATCACCCTCCGTCTCCTGGGCACTTGGTACCGGAGGTACGATACTCAAGGATACGCAGCTCATCGTTGGAATCTTTGTATGCCATCTGAGCTGGCATGACACCACAACCTATATTTCTGGAGGTAAGATGTAGGACTTTTTCTACATCAAGTTTCATTCCGTATCGGTAGTGTTCCGTTTCCGGTGGATTCTTGCCCATTGACAAGGCGTATTCGCGCCACTTCTTCTCATTTTTTTTGATCATTTCACCATAAACAGTATCAGTACTCCCCTCAGCCAGCGCGAAAGAAGAAAAAAACATAATAGAGAAAGCCGCAATTTTATTTATCATTCCAATATCCCTGCTCTACTTAAAATTAATAAAAGGTATAATGTCATATGAACCTGTCATCAAAATGAAGTAGACATTACAAAACTGCAATCTCACATATTTGTTTGAATTATCCCTCATCCCAAACCATGCCCTCAGCATGGACAATGACAAGGATTACATAATTGTAATTCTGTCGTCATCTTGTGTTCAGATTTAACATCCTATAGTTAACACGACCTGAAATCCTACAATCACCGTCAGGAATGCCCATGAAGACTATAACCACTATTTTTGCTCTCCTTTTTTCTTTCACCATCGCCGCGACAGCACATGCAGAGGATGGAAGCATGCGCTATAGAGAGATGGTGGAAGATTTGCGTGAACAAAACAAAGAGCGTAGCGAAGCCAAACAATCGCAAAAAAATGAAGAGCAGATAACTCGGAACAGCGAAGAAGAATCAGACTCTACAAAGAAAAGGAAGTGACAGATTCACGCTGTTCATCCCCAAAACCTGGGCCCAGTCAGAGTTTTATGTTCCTCTGATTGGGCTATTTCAAGATCAAAAGCCCGCCAGCGGCACGCTGATGTCTTCCTTGTCGACATGCTACGCCGATTGAAAAAACGACATCGACAGCCTCTCAAGCCAAGCCGGTAAATGCTTATTACATACCTGCTGCTCCCCCGCCTGTGTCAACCTCCGGAATCGCCGTCGCACCAACAGTTATTGTGCGCTGACTGAAGCAGCACCCCACCCCCAAAAATGACGAAATTGTAATTTAGCATTAAGGAAGGTCTGAAAAAGACTTCCTGAAAAGGTAAAATGCGTCAGCGCCATTTTCGAGACCACCGCATGAAACAGATGAGCTTTGCAGACGCCGAATACGCTGGTAAACGTAAGCAGACCCGCCGTGAGCGCTTTCTGCTGGAAATGGATCGAGTGGTTCCCTGGAAGCCATTGCTGGCGCTGATCGAGCCGCACTATCCCAAGGGCGAAGGTGGTCGACCTGCTTACCCGCTCGACGCGATGCTGCGAGTTCATCTGATGCAGAACTGGTTTGGGTACAGCGATCCAGCGATGGAAGAAGCGCTGTATGAAACCACCATCTTGCGACTCTTCGCGGGCCTTCAACTTGATCGCATTCCGGATGAAACCACTATTCTCAAATTCCGTCGGCTGCTGGAACGCTACGGCCTGTCCACGGCGTTGTTCGAAGTGGTCAATCGTTACCTGGGTGAGCACGGGCTAATGCTGCGCCACGGCACCGTGGTCGATGCAACCATCATTCATGCACCCAGTTCGACCAAGAACAAAGAAGGTAAGCGCGATCCCGAGATGCATCAGACCAAGAAGGGTAACCAGTATTATTTTGGCATGAAGGCCCACATTGGCGTTGATGCTGAGTCAGGGCTGGTTCACAGTCTCGTGGGGACGGCGGCCAATGCGGGCGATGTTACTCAGGTAGACAAGCTTCTGCATGGCGAAGAAACCCATGTATGCGGTGACGCCGGCTATACCGGCGTTCAGAAACGGGATGAACACAAAGGGCGCAAGCAGGTGGTCTGGTCGATTGCGATGCGCCCAGGCAAGCTCAAGACATTGAGCAAAACCAAGCTGATCGAGAAAGGCTTGCGCCGAATCGAGCGGGCCAAAGCCAGTACACGAGCCAAGGTCGAGCATCCGTTTCGAGTGATCAAATGCCAGTTCGGATTCACCAAGGTGCGCTACAAGGGCCTGGCGAAGAACACGGCCCAGTTGCATACCTTGTTCGCCCTGGCCAACCTATGGATGGCCCGAAAACAGCTGTTAAGTGCAGGATAAATCCGCCCGGAGTACTGGGTACAGCGGCCTGGATGGCCGAAAAGGGGCTGCAACGAGCTGAAAACGCGACTGAGGGCGATGAAATCGTTCCTGAAATGTTTTTTTTGTGAGCCGAGGTCATAATCGCCGCCCATATGGCCGGTATTTCAGACCTTCCCTAATTTTATCGTCAGCCTTCGCGTGCATAATGGATGCTTCCTGTCAGACTCAGTGTGTTTCCTCAGAACGAGGATGACCGAAGATCAAAAAGTCTTTCGAAGGTATGAAATAATGAAACCTGAAATCAAAATTAAATCGTAAGACTAAGCGCCATAACTGAAACTGTAGCCAAGGTATATCCATGAGAGTCCTGATTATTGAAGACGAGATTAAAACAGCGGAATATCTCCACCAAGGGCTCAGCGAATGCGGCTACACCGTCGAAGTTGCCTTGAATGGTATTGACGGCCTACATATATTCAAAAACCATGATTTCAGCCTGGTAATTCTGGATGTTAACTTGCCTGGCGCAGATGGTTGGACTGTATTAAAAGAAATACGCCGCACAAGCGACGCCCGCGTGATGATGTTAACTGCAAGCGGAAGACTTTCAAGTAAGGTCAAAGGTCTCGATTTGGGTGCTGATGACTATCTCGTAAAGCCGTTCGAATTCCCAGAACTGGTTGCAAGAATCAGATCGCTATTAAGAAGAAGTGAAAAAATAACCGAAAACGATTCATTGAATGTTGCTGATCTGACGCTTGACCACATCGGTCACCGCGCATATCGAGCCGGGCTACGTATTGATCTGACTGGGAAAGAATTTTCTCTTTTACAGCTATTAATGCGCAATCCAGGCGTTGTTATGACGCGAACTCAAATAACCTCCCTAGTCTGGGATATAAATTTTGACTGTGATACCAATGTCGTGGACGTATTCATTCGCAGGCTTCGTGCAAAAATTGACGAGCCCTTCGATAAGAAACTGATCCATACTCTACGCGGAGTCGGATATGTCCTTGAGGATCGGACGTGAATAAGCCGCTCAGTCTGTCACTACGTATAGGGCTTGCCGTCAGCATAATGGGGTCGGCTCTAGTAGTTCTTATTTTCAGCCAATCATGGTTGGCATTGCGCTCTCAACTGGAAATAATTGCCGAGTCCAAGCTCGAACAAAAACTAGAACAAATTGAGCACAGCATATTAGAATTTAGCCCAGCGGCAATCGGAGATATCAGCCCACACAAGATGGGTGATCTTATTTCCGGGCACCCAGAACTGAGCTTGTTAGTATGCGGCGCCGACAAGTCAGATAGTCCTGAATTCACCGTTGGCCTGGTTCCCAGAGCTATAACCAATTTCATCCAATGCAACAAAGGGCGTGACCATTATACGAGCAGTTTCAATCAAGACGGAGTTAATATATTAATAGCCAATGCCAGTTTTCGGATTCCTGAAAGCAATGAAGAAATACAGTTAACATTAATTAGTGACCGTGTAGAAGACATTCATTTACTTGCTGCTTACCGAAACTCCACTTTAATGGCTCTGCCAATTTTTTTAATCATTATTGGAATGGGAGCATGGTGGATCGTGAAACGTGGCCTAGCCCCTCTTAACACCTTCCGCGATTTAACATCAGCCGTTACCACGAACGAGCTTAAAGGAAGAATAAAATGTCAGGGTCTTCCATCAGAATTGAATAAGCTTGCCGACAGCGTAAATCTAATGCTGGAACGGCTTGAGAACGGGGTACAGCAACTTTCCGACTTTTCGGACGATTTGGCCCATGAGCTGCGCTCCCCGATTACAAATTTGATGGGCAAAGCCCAAGTAGCACTATCAAGAGATAGGACGTCTAGTCAGTACAAGGAAACATTGGAATCATGTGTAGAGGAGCTCGAACGAGTTTCCCGCATTGTTTCTGACATGCTCTATCTTGCACAAACCACGCAGTCAGACACCACCGGCTTTGACACACAGTCATTGAACAAAGAAGCCATCCATATAGTTAGCTTATTTATTGCGATTGCAGAAGAAAAGAAGGTTAGATTGTCAGTATTGGATGGCGATTCGGACAGCTTTATTGTAGGTGACAAGCTCATGATTCAGAGAGCAATTTCCAACTTACTATCCAATGCCATAAGACACGCACCTGTAGACAGTACTGTATCCATCAAAGTCAGAGATCGTAACAACCAAGTATCGCTGTCTGTATCCAATGAAGGTGCCGGTATTTCCGAACAACATGTACGCAACATCTTCAAACGTTTTTATCGTGTTGATAGTGGCCGCGCCCGAGCTGAGGGGGGGATTGGCCTTGGTCTGGCTATGGTTCAGTCAATTATGGAGTTCCACCAAGGCAGCGTCACTGTAGATACCAGTACATCAGGCCCTACGGTATTCCATTTATGGTTCCCGAAGCCACATTGAGTAACGAAGCAATCAGTCCTGACCTAGACAACAGTTTGGAGAGTAAACATGCGTGGTGAACCAGGTAATGCCCGACCAAAGAAACCGAAACAGTGTGGGCTTTTGTGTTTCGCTATCATAATCGCCTGGTTAGCGATCCCGTCTGCACATGCGCAGACTGACAATTCGTTGTCATTGGGCGAAGCGATATCTCACGCCATAGCCCGCAATCCGGATCTGCCGATCTTCGATCTTCGCATCAGAGCATTGGACGGAAGTCGTATGACCGCTGGGCAGCTACCCGCTTACGAGCTGGGCCTGGAAACAGAAGGGATTGTGGGTAGTGGAGATCAAGGAGTCGACACTGCCGAATACACGCTCTCGCTATCATCCGTTCTGGAGATGGGCGGCAAGCGCCAAGCCCGCATCGGCATTGTCGACGCCGAGTATGATTTGGTTGAAGCAGAACGGCGGGCCGACGTACTGGACCTGCTCGGAAGGGTCACTCAGACGTTCATCTCCACGTTAGCTATTCAGGAAAAGATTCGCGTCTCAGCTGAAGCCGTTGACATATCCGAGGCCAGCTATGAAACCGTCGCGCGGCGGGCACAGCAAGGCGCGACTTCTGAAGCGGACGTTTTTCGTGCGAAAGCGGCGCTTGCGGAATCCCGGATTGAGCTGGCAAATCTCACCGCGAATTACGAGGTTCAAAAAGCGAATCTAGCAGCAAGTTGGGGCGAGACGACGGCAGATTATTCGCGCCTCCACGGCGATTTGTTTCGATTCGAAGCCTCCGGCAGCTTCGAGAGTCTATTCGAACGTACAGCCAACAACCCAAACATCGAAGTGTTCGCCAATGAACAGCGAGTTCGAGAGGCAGAGGTTCAACTGGCTCAAAGCCAAGCTGATAGCGATATTCGCTGGGCTATCGGTGCCCGCCGCCTGGAGGCAACAAACGATTTTTCCGTGGTTGCCAGCGCATCGATTCCACTATTTTCAGGTAAACGAAACCGCGGACAAGTACGGTCTGCTTTAGCCGCACAGGAAGAAGTACTGTATCGAAAAGACAATGCATTGCTCAGACTTCGTGCGCAGCTATTTGAAGCTTACCAAACACGAAAACAATACCTGGAAGCATTTCGGGTCATAAATAAACAGATAATTCCTGATTTAACTGAGGCCCTAAGCTTAACACGAGAAGGCTATGAAAGAGGCCGCTACAGTTATCTGGAATGGAACGCTGCTCAGGCTGATCTTCTATCTGCCCGTCACTCGCTCATCGAGACAGCGTCTTCAATACTGTTGAACCAAGCATTAATTGAACAACTTACAGGTCAGCCACTGGAAGGCCGTTAATTCGATATTTAAGTTTTATGGTTAATTGCCGGACCGTTGCAAGCCTCAAAACGAAACATCACCGTCATTGAGAAGCTACGCCATACGGTACTGCCATATCTGACCAGAACACTCGATCTTACCAGGCGAGTCGATGAGCGCGGCGGCTATAGCTACGTTGACAGCGCCGACTACTTTCAGGCTGTGCACAAGCGTTAATCAACGAATACAGGATTATTGAACCATGCAATTAATAAAACCACTCTGCTGGATATTAGTGGCTACCTGTTTGGGCATCAGCCCTATACACGCAGCGGAAGACCAACATGGTGATCACAAAGAGGCACAGCACGACGCGCCCGAGACCAAAGGACCACACGGCGGCCTGTTGCTACAGCAGAATGGTGCCACCGTGGAGTTGCAGATTTTCGAGCAGGGAGTCCCTCCGGTGTATCGCGCTTGGGTGACAACAGACGAAACACCCGTGACCGATGATATTGACCTCAATGTCCAACTCACCCGTCTCGGTGGACAAGTGGATAACTTTGACTTTGCCTTCCAGGGGGACTACTGGCAGGGCAATGGCGTAGTGACCGAGCCTCATTCCTTTGATGTGCAAGTAACGCTTGCCCTTAACGGTAAACGATACCAATGGCAGTGGGAATCCCATGAAGGTCGTACCCGCATTGCAGCTGACATTGCTGAGAGTGCTGGAATCCGTACAGCCGAGGCTGGTCCGGGCTCAATCGAGCGAACGCTGACCGCTTATGGGCGACTGACTACCGCGCCGGAACAGATGGCGCGAGTGCGCGCCCGATTTCCCGGCGTCATTACCAGGGTAGACGTTCGACTGGGTGACCGTGTTGTCAAAGGCGATAGGTTGGCACAAGTGGAATCCAATGAAAGCCTCAAAACATATGATCTGCGCTCGCCCATTGGCGGCGTAGTGAGTGAGCGCACGATCAGTGTTGGCGAAATTACCGGTGAGCAGCCCTTATTGGCCATCACCGATTTAACGACCTTGTGGGCAGATTTGCAGATATTTCCGGGCCAGCGCAACAAGTTGGCGGTCGACCAAAAAGTCCATTTGAAGGCCGAGGGAGTCGATCGACAAGCTACCGTCAACCACCTGCTACCCTCCTCAGATAATGCCCCTTATACCTTGGCTCGTGTTGAGGTGGAGAACACGGACGGTGCGCTGAGCCCCGGCCTGCTGGTAGCGGGAGATATCGTGGTAGAACGTCTTGACGTGCCGTTGGCAGTGGACAACCGCGCACTGCAGTCCTTCCGCGACTGGACGGTAGTGTTTGTCCAGGTTGATGACACTTACGAGATCCGGCCGCTCGAGCTCGGCCTCAGCGATAGCACCTCGACCGAAGTGCTGGGCGGGTTGCAGGTGGGTGATCGCTATGTGGTGGAAAACAGTTATCTAATTAAGGCGGATCTTGAAAAATCCGGCGCGTCCCACGACCACTAAACCAGGAGGCTATGATGATCAATGCCATCTTACGCTTCTCGGTAGAGCGGCGGTTTTTAACTTTATCTCTCATTCTCGTGCTGGTCGGTATTGGTCTATGGAGCTTTCAGCGCCTGCCCATCGACGCGGTGCCAGATATCACTAACGTCCAAGTGCAGATCAATACCGAAGCGCCGGGGTATTCACCGCTGGAAGCGGAGCAGCGAATCACCTTCCCTGTGGAAACGGCGCTGTACGGGCTACCCAATCTGTCCTATACCCGCTCTCTCTCCCGCTATGGCCTGTCCCAAGTGACTGTAGTATTCGAGGAGGGCACCGACCTGTACTTTGCCCGCAATCTGATCAATGAGCGCCTTGGCTCCATCAAGAGTGCCTTGCCACCAGGATTGGAACCGGAGATGGGACCCATCGCAACCGGTCTTGGCGAGATATTGACGTACACAGTGGAGGCACTGCCCGGCGCTATCCAGGCGGATGGTAACCCTCTGGACATCACCGCGCTACGGGAAATTCAGGACTGGATTATTAAACCCCAACTGGCTCAAGTCCCTGGGGTGATCGAAATCAATACTATTGGCGGCTATGACAAGCAATACCACGTCATGCCCTCGCCACAGCAGTTGTTGCAATTTGGCGTTACCTCGGATGAACTGGTGAAGGCTCTTCGGGCCAATAACATTAACCACGGTGCCGGCTATATCGAACGTAACGGGCAACAGCTGTTGGTGCGCTCGCCGGGACAGTTGGCCTCCATCGCTGAAATCGAGCAGGTCGTGATCGCCAATCGTCACGGTGCACCGGTGAAAGTCAGTGATGTGGCCGAGGTGGCAATTGGCAAGGAGTTGCGCACCGGGGCCGCTACCCGCGACGGCAAAGAAACGGTAATGGGCACAGCCATGATGCTAGTGGGAGAAAACTCCCGCACAGTCGCGCAAGCCGTAGCCCAGAAGCTGGAGGCCATCCAGCCCTCGCTGCCCGAGGGCGTCAAGGTTGAGGCGGTGTACGATCGTACGACGCTGGTAGACAAGGCCATTGCCACGGTGGAAAAGAACCTGCTCGAAGGGGCGCTGCTGGTGATCGTGGTGCTGTTTCTATTGTTAGGCAATTTGCGCGCCGCCTTGATTACCGCATTGGTGATTCCCTTGTCCATGCTCGCCACCATCACTGGCATGGTCCAAGCGGGCGTATCGGCTAACTTGATGAGCCTAGGCGCGTTGGACTTCGGTCTGATCGTCGATGGCGCAGTGATTATCGTTGAGAACTGCATCCGGCGCCTGTCTCAAGCCCAGCACAATGGCGAGCTGCCGTTACGAGAAAGGCTTCAGCTGGTGTTCGAAGCTACCAACGAAGTCATTCGTCCGAGCCTATTCGGTGTCGCGATCATCACCGTGGTGTACCTGCCAATTTTTGCCCTCACCGGTGTCGAGGGCAAAATGTTTCACCCCATGGCAGCCACCGTGATGATGGCGCTATTGGCAGCGATGGTACTGTCGCTAACTGTAGTACCTGCCGCCGTGGCGGTGTTTCTGCGCGGTAAAATCAGCGAGAAGGAAAGTCTGGTAATCAGCGGCGCCAAATCGCTGTACAAACCCGCCTTGCTGCTCGCAATGAAGTTTCGCTGGCTGGTGTTAGGTGCAGCAACTGCGCTCCTCGGTGTTTGTATATGGCTTGCGACCACTTTGGGTTCGGAATTCATTCCACAATTAGATGAGGGGGATGTTGCTCTGCACGCTCTGCGCATTCCTGGCACGGGACTGGAGCAATCCATCAAGATGCAGTCGCAGCTGGAAGAGCGATTGAAGGCGTTTCCGGAAGTAGACAAGGTGTTCGCCAAGATCGGCACGCCAGAAGTGGCCACCGACCCCATGCCGCCCAGCGTCGCGGATAATTTTGTCATCCTCAAGTCTCGCGATCAGTGGCCTGATCCGGGCAAAACCAAGGAGGAGTTAGTAGCGGAAATGGAGGCGGCTGTGACCCTACTCCCGGGCAACAACTACGAGTTTACCCAGCCTATCGAAATGCGCTTCAACGAATTGATCTCGGGGGTACGGGCCGATCTCGGGATCAAGGTGTTCGGCGATGACATGGATCAATTGCTGGCTTCGGCAATGGAAGTTCAAGAAGTGCTCGAAACCATCGAGGGTGCGGCGGATATTCAGGTTGAACAGGTCACAGGACTGCCCATGCTGTCGGTTCATCCAAAACGCATGGTGCTGGCGCGCTACGGTCTGAACGTTGAAGATTTGCAAGCACTGGTGGCTACCGGAATCGGCGGTGAAAACGCCGGGTTGATCTACGAGGGCGACCGACGCTTTGAGTTGGTGGTACGCCTGCCGGAAATCGTCAGGCAGGACATTGATAGTTTGGCTTCCCTACCTGTTCCCTTACCGGATGGCGGCTATGTGCCGCTGTCGGAAGTCGCAGAACTGGAAATAGCCCCAGCGCCCAACCAGATCAGCCGGGAAAACGGCAAGCGCCGAGTGGTGGTAACCGCCAACGTTCGGGATCGTGACTTGGGTGGCTTCGTCGAGGAGGTACAGGCACGCATTGCACAGGAAGTAGATCTGCCGGATGGCTATTGGCTGGATTACGGCGGTACCTTTGAGCAACTGCAATCGGCAAGCGCGCGCCTCGCCATTGTGGTACCGATCACGCTGGCGATCATCATTGGTCTTCTAATCATGGCGTTCGGCTCGTTGAAAGACGCCTTGATCATTTTCACCGGCGTACCGCTTGCGCTCACTGGCGGGGTGTTGTCCCTGTGGTTACGGGGCATGCCGCTGTCGATCTCGGCAGGCGTTGGCTTTATTGCGCTTTCGGGCGTGGCGGTTCTTAATGGTTTAGTCATGGTGGCCTTCATTCGCGACCTGTGGCGGGAACAAGGCGATCTCATCACTGCGGTTGTGGAAGGCGCCCTGGTTCGCTTGCGACCGGTCTTGATGACCGCGTTGGTAGCAAGTCTCGGATTCGTTCCAATGGCACTCAACACGGGAACCGGTGCCGAGGTCCAGAGACCGCTAGCGACGGTTGTGATAGGCGGGATCATTTCGTCGACACTTCTGACATTGTTCGTTTTGCCTATCTTGTACTCAATGTTCCACCGAAACGATCGAAAGTACCAAGCAGTTGAAGAGGCTACGACATAACGTCGAGTTCGACACGGCAAGATAATAGGGCACACCCACAAATGCGAAACAACCGATACAAAATCGACGTTTTCACTAGTGACCGGAGGCAACGTGGCACATCAACACCTACCTAATGATCAGGCTGGTGATAAACGCGTCTGGTGGGCTATCGCCGTTAATCTTGCCTTAACCTTGGTCCAGATAGCGGGGGGGATATTGTCAGGAAGCCTCTCGCTGGTTGCCGATGCAATTCATAACCTAAGCGACGCCATCTCTATGGCCATCGCTTACATCGCCAGGCGAATTGCTCGGCGCCCAGCAAATGAAGAATGGACATTCGGTTACGTCCGAGCTGAGCTGATAGCCGCGCTAATAAACTACACCACTCTGATAGTGATCGGTCTTTACCTGATTTACGAAGCAGTATTTCGCTTCATAGAACCTCAGCCCGTCCAAGGGTGGGCAGTGGTGATTATCGCAGCTTTCGCTTTAGTTGTTGATACGATAACGGCCATGCTGACCTATTCGTTATCAAAGTCCAGCATAAACATTCGGGCGGCCTTTTTACACAACGTGTCCGATGCATTGGGATCCATCGCCGTCATCATTGCAGGCACCTTGATAATCTTGTATGACTGGGTGATCGTAGACCCACTGATAACGCTAATGATAGCTGGATATATATTATGGCAAGCGTTCAAAGAAATAGGTGGTGCAATACGCATACTCATGTCTGCCACACCAAAAGATATAAACCCTCAAGAAATAATATCCAGATCATTAGCCATTCCAGGTGTCTGTGGCATGCACCACCTGCACATATGGCCTATAGATGAGCACCGGACATCGCTTGAGGCCCATATTGTGATTGAAGGTACACTAACTAATCGAAGTGAAGCGATAAAAAATGACGTGAAAAACATGCTAAATAACGAATTCTCTATCAACCATACCACCTTGGAAGTGGAGTCCCGGTCGAGAGAGTGTGGTGATGCGAAAACATATGGGCACTGAATAAGAGAAGCCGGTCAGAAGGCCTATTCCTGATTGCGCCATGTTCTGGAACATCAGCCTCTAGCCAAAAACCGCAAGCTGTCGCACCTGCTGGCAGACTTCAACAACCTGCTGATCAGTGGAAAACGTGGTAGCTACTTGGCTATCCGAGTATTTTTGGTACGGTACGTTTATGTTTTGTTAACTGGAGTCGTTATGCATCACTCAATCCTTGCTGAATATCGTGATAAACGAGCGTCGAATTGAAGAAGAGAAGACAAGACTCAAGATTTTCCTTCAAGACAAAATCTTGCAAAAATAATTGGAATTCTAAGCCAAATTCCAGCAACTAATCCACGAATACGGACTCGACCTCCAGGTTGCGATGAGCATCATCAATCCTGATGCAAGCAAAGACACGAACGCTGTCGAAGTCCATAGGACTGCTCAACCGGAGCGCCGTAAGCTGAAGGTATATGGCCGGCGAAACGATTGAGACCAGGGGAGGCAACTATAAAGGATTGCTGTCTTGGAAAAGACAATACGGTGCCGCTGTGGTTGAAGGCTGGCTTCAAGTTTAGGTTCAGACGGAGAACACCATGACTTGAATCTACACTAAGTATTTGATCACTGCGCTCATGGTGATTCTGGTGTCTGAAGCGGCAAAGTACAGTGATCGTATCGGTGGTCTAATCGCAGCGCTTCCAATGGTCACTGTGCTGACCTTGATTTGGCTGCATGTTGAGCAGCAGCCAGACCAGAAAATTGCCAATCATGCATGGTACACCTTCTGGTATGTAATCCCGACGCTGCCAGCGATGCTTGTTTTTCCCGCTCTCATGTCACGATTCGGCTTCTGGCTGGCCCTCATGGGTTATGTATTAGCAACGTGCGTATGCTTCATCGTGTTTACGTTTGTGGCACGACGCTTTGGATTAGAGCTGCTTTGATAGATCAATAGGTAGTCTGGTGAGCGGCGGCCGTAATAGCTGAGTACAACACCTTGCCGGGGGCAGAGGCACTCAGCTATTGCGGCCGCCAAGCTATAAGCATGAAAATGCGCTGTCAATACATGGTCGTCACGGCAACTGCGTGTCCAAACCAGGTCGCATAAATAAAAAAATGTAAATCACCCTCCCTGCCCTGGGCACTTCGTGCCAGAGGCTCGATACTCAAGTATATTTAGATTCCCGTTGGAATCTTTGTACGTCATCTGGGCAGGCATTACACCGCAGCCAATGCGTGTTGATGTAATATGTATGACACGCTCAATATCTACATCCATCCCATAGCGGTAATGCACGGTTTCAGGCGGATTTTCATCAATCGATAGTGCGTACTCTCTCCATCTCTTTTCGTTTTCCTGAATCATAGATCCATAAACTTTATCAGCACTACCCTCTGCCATGGCAAATGAGGAAATCAGCATAATAGAAACCATTGCAACTCTTGTTTGAATACTCATTTTTTCCTGCCTTTAGAATTATCCAAAGCACATGATGGCACACCGTTTCTGTCACCAAAGTGAAACGGACATTACATTGGGGTAATACAAAGTCGGATCGCTGATCTATTTCAGCATGACATCTTTGTAATCGCAGCGTCACCAGCCGGACAGGTAACGCCATGTACCATACTAACGAGTCTCCAAAAACCCATTTCAGATGAGAGGTATAGCCATGAGAACCCTAGCAACGATTTTCATGTTTTTATTTGCGCTGAACGTTACTGCGGTAGTCCATGCAGAAGATGGGAGCATGCGTTACCGGCAGATGGTAGAGAACCTGCGTGAACAAAACAAAGAGCGCAGAGAAGCCCGTGATCAACAAATAAAAGAGGATGAAGTAAAAAACAGTACGAAAAATACTGGAGGTGCTACAACCGCGTCTGAATCGTACCGGGTTTTATGGAGGCCATTTCGTTTAAGTCAGGCCGCCATGGTCTGACCGGATTGTTGCTGGTAGAAGTTTGCCTCAGCTTCTGCCGGGGGTATATACCCAATCGAGCTCAGCAAACGCTGGTGGTTGTACCAGTGAACCCATTTCAAAGTGGCGATTTCCACGGCTTCGCGACTACGCCAGGACTGCCGATAGATCAGCTCCGCTTTGTATAACCCGTTGATGGTTTCAGCCAAAGCGTTGTCATAGCTATCGCCTTTGCTGCCTACAGAGGGCTCTATGCCGGCCTCAGCGAGACGCTCGGTGTATCGGATGGAGACGTATTGGCTACCCCTGTCGCTATGGTGTATCAGGCCGTCCATGCGGCTCGGCTGTCGAGCGTGCAGCGCTTGCTCCAGGGCATCCAGAACGAAGTCTGTTCGCATGCTGTTGCTCACCCGCCAGCCAACGATACGCCGGGCAAATACATCGACCACGAAGGCGACGTAGAGCCAGCCTTGCCACGTTGAAACATAAGTAAAGTCGGACACCCATAGCTGATTGGGTCGATCCGCATGGAACTGGCGTTGGACCCTATCCAGCGGACAAATCGCGTTCTCATTCGGGATGGTGGTGCGGATCACATGACCGCGACGAACGCCCTGCAGGCCCAGTTGACGCATCAGCCGCTGTACCGTGCAGCGAGCAATATCAATGCCCTCACGCTTGAGTTGCTTCCAGACTTTCACGACGCCATAGCACTGCATATTGTCATCCCAGACTCGCTGGATTTTATCGCTCAACAGCTCGTCCTGTTTGGCACGAGCGCTTCGCAGTTCGGGTTGACGGGCTTTGGCTGCATGCACGTAATAACCGGACGGAGCGATCTGGATTACCCGACAGATCGACTCGACTCCGTAGCGGTCACGGTACTCGTCAACGAAGGCGTTCAGGGTTTGTTGCGGCGCCGGGGTGCCGGCCAGTCGGGCTCCGCCTGGGCAAAATACGCACTGGCCAGGCGCAGAATCTCGTTCGCTTTGCGCAGTTCCCGGTTCTCGCGTTCCAGAGCCTTGATGCGTTCTCGTTCCTCGGTCGTCTGGCCGGGGCGGTGGCCAATATCAGTCTGGTGTTTGCGTATCCAGCCATGCAGCGTCTGGGGGACACAGCCAACCTTGGGCGCAATGGATTCGATGGCTGCCCATTCGGAGGGGTAGTCCTTCAGGTTCTCCAGAACCATGCGCACAGCACGTTCACGGACTTCAGGGGAATAGCTATTAGATTTCTTCATGCCTCATTCTCTCAAGAGTTGAGGCCTCCACGAAACCCGGTGCGATTCATAAAGAGTTTTCTGGCACGTATGTGTGAAACAATAAATATCGTATCCATGTGTGGTGACAAAACCATTGGAAATGTCACCACTCATAGTGGGAACCCATGGACATTTTTGGAAACGCCTACAATGCAGGAAAATCGTGGCCTACAACCATTGTCACCAGTAGGCAACGTTACGGGTGTTGTGGTAGCGGCAACTTTCTCTATGTCACCTTGGAACACATGAAGCGCCTGGAAGGCGAAGTGCTCAACCTGCTGCATGATCTGGGCGAATCCCAGGGGCTGCTGGAACTGGAAGGCGTTACCGTAGACCCGCATCAGTTTCTCGGCCTGGAAATCAATCCCCGCGCCGCCCGCATCGCCGAAATGGTGCTGTGGATCGGCTACCTGCAATGGCACTACCGCACCCACGGCAAGGTCAGCCCGCCCGAGCCGGTGCTGCGCGATTTCAAGAACATCGAGAACCGCGATGCGCTGCTGAGCCATGACGCAGTGGACCTGGTGACCGACGAAGCCGGCAAGCCGATCACCCGCTGGGATGGCATCACCACCCGCATCAGCCCGATCACCGGCGAGCCGGTGCCGGATGAAGCAGCCCGCGCTGAGCAGTATGTGTATCGCAACCCGCGCAAGGCCCAATGGCCAACGGCGGATTATATTGTCGGGAATCCGCCCTTTATCGGCGCCTCGACCATGCGCCGCGCCCTGGGTGACGGCTATGTCGATGCGGTGCGCCGCACCTGGCCGGAAGTACCGGAATCCGCGGACTTTGTCATGCACTGGTGGTATATCGCAGCGGAAACCGTGCGCGCTGGCCAGGCTGAACAGTTTGGTTTCATTACTACCAACAGCATCCGCCAGACCTTCAACCGGCGAGTGATTCAAGGGCAGCTGGAAGCGAAGAAGGATCCGCTGTCGCTGGCTTTCGCCATTCCCGACCACCCGTGGGTGGATGCCGGCGACGGTGCGCAGGTGCGGATTGCCATGACGGTGGGCGGCAGGGAGGTGGATAACGGCAGGCTATTGCAGGTACGGGATGAGTATCGCAACGAACGGGATCAGGACGATATTGCTGTCCAGCTGTATGAACGCCGAGGGGCTTTATTCTCTGATCTGAAGATAGGCGCTGATGTGGCAGCGAGTGAATCGCTTCAAGCGAACGAAGGATTAACCAGTCGTGGCATGATGCTCTTCGGCGCTGGCTTTATCGTTACTCCTGAAGAGGCCACCAATCTTGGTCTTGGAGCTACTCCCGGATTAGAGCGATACATACGTGACTATCGGAATGGTCGAGACTTAGCACAGTCGCCACGAAGAGTAATGGTGATTGATTTTTTTGGACTTTCCGTAAATGAGGTGCATGAGCGCTTCCCGGCTGCATATCAACACATCTTGGAGCGCGTCAAACCAGAGCGCGATCAAAATAAAGACCGAGCTATTAGCCAAAACTGGTGGCTTCATGGAAGGACACGGGCTGAACTCCGCAACCACATATCCGGACTGCCTCGGTATATAGCGACCGTAGAGACAACCAAGCATCGTGTTTTCCAGTTCCTTTGCGCATCAATTTTGCCGGACAACATGCTGGTCGCAATAGCTCTTGAAAACGCCGGTTCTCTAGGTGTGCTCTCTAGCAGATTACATGTCATTTGGGCGTTGGCAGCCGGCGGCCGCCTCGGTGTCGGCAACGATCCGCGCTACAACAAGACCCGCTGCTTCGAAACCTTCCCCTTCCCCGAAACCAGTCCCGCCCAGCAGGCTCGAATCGGCGAACTGGCCGAGCGCCTCGACGCCCACCGCAAGCGCCAGCAGGAACAGCACCCCACGCTGACTCTGACCGGCATGTACAACGTGCTGGAAAAACTGCGTAGTGAAGAGTCCCTGAACGCCAAGGACAAGACCATCCACGAACAGGGGCTGGTGTCCGTGCTGCGAGAACTGCACGACGAGCTGGACAGCGCGGTGTTTGCCGCCTACGGCTGGGATGACCTGGCTGCGCAACTGGTTGGCAGACCGGGTGCCACCACACCGCTGCCGGACAAGCCCGAGGCGCAGGCCGAAGCAGAGGAAGAACTGCTGCGCCGACTGGTCGAGCTCAATACCCAGCGTTCGGTCGAGGAAGCCCGTGGGCATATTCGCTGGCAGCGGCCCGAGTACCAGAACCCGGCCGCTGCCACCCCTCTCCCCAGCCCTCTCCCACAAGGGGAGAGGGGGCCGGTTGAAGCCGTCGTTGCCAGCGAGGTCCCGCCAGCAGCCGCAGCAGCGGGCAAACTCACCTGGCCAAAACAAATGCGCGAACAGGTCGCCGCGGTCCGCGACGCACTGGCCCAGGGGCCGCTGCCAACCGACGCCATCGCCGGCCAGTTCAAACGCTCACCCAAAGCCGCGGTGCAATCAGTACTGGAAGCGCTCGAAGAACTCGGTATGGTGGCAAAAAGCGCAGAAAATTACAGCCTGGCTCGATAGCCGGACGGAGAGGGAGATGCTGGACGGACACTACATCGAAGCTATCGAGATCATTCGCAGATTGGAAGGAGGCATAACCCGGCCTTTCCTATGCAGAGCAAACAACGGTAAATACTACGTTGTCAAAGGCTTGGAATTGCCGCCAGTCGAGCGGCTGGCAGAGCTGCTATGCGCTCGGCTGGCTGCCTCCTTCGGCTTGCCAATCGCTGAGCATGGGGTAATTCATATCGATCAGGCGTTGGTCCGGTATTTCCCTGAAGCCAAGAACAGCTTGGGAGAGGGCGATTGCTTTGCCCTTGGATATTTGCATAACGCAAGCGATCTGGTGTTTTCACAGATCAAGCAAGTACCGATGGAGCTGCAACAAGACGTGTATGTGTTTGATTACTGGGTCGGTAACAGTGACCGACAATTGACTTGTTTCGGCGGTCGCCCCAACCTGATGGTGGATGGAGCCGGTACGCTGAGCGTGATTGACCATAACCAGGCATTCCAATGGCCTGTCGATGTGCCACAATTCATTGCCAATCATACCTTTGGTCCTGCCAATCGCTCCTGGCGTCTGGATATGGTCAGTCATGTTGAATACCATCAGCGGATAAAAGATACTGCTCTGCAATTCAATGAACTATGCTCGGACATATCTGAGCAGTGGCGTGAAGCAATAGGTGATGCCGCGCTGGATAAACAGCTCCGCCTGATTGAACGTAACCTTCTCCGCTACCGCATGGATGACTTCTGGGGCGTCCTCGAATGAAATATTCCTGTCTTTACAGCATTGTGCGCTTTGCGCCACACGCTGAAACCGAAGAGTTCGCCAACGTCGGCATTGTGCTCACTGCACCAACATTCGGCCGCATGGACTATCGTCTGGCGCGCAAGAACTGGAAACGGGTGAATCGGTTCTTCGAGTGCCCGCAGCTCTTCGCCAAGGCCATCGAGATCGCACAGAGCGAGCTCGAAAGTGTGCAAATGATGACCGCACAAGCCAAGGACAGCCAGATCGTCAATCATTTCCGCTACCTCACCGAAGCTCGAGAATCACTGATTCGTTTCAGCCCAATGCGCTCCATTCTGGTTGATGATTTTGATGATGCTCTCAACACCCTTTATGGCCGCTTCATTGAACGTCAGGTGGAACCCCGTGCGCGGCGTGAAGAACAGATGGTCAGAGAGATCAGGACGCTATTTTCAGACGCAGCCATTCGCAACTTCCGTGACGACACTCTGACCGGCGAACTGACCAAGCTGCATCTCCCTCTGGTGCATCGCAATGCAGTAGTCGCAGCCATCAAACCTCTAGCATTTGATCAGGCCGAGCCGAGTGCCATTCTTGATCACTGCGAGCAATGGGTGATGAGACTCGCCCGTGCCGAACGTGAAGGAATCATCGAGCTGAAAAACGTGTTGATTCCAGTTACCTCGCCATCGGCAGGGCGGACTGCCGGGCAACGCAAAGCTGTCGCGGAAGCCCGCCAGATCATCACCGACTATAAGCTGCCCCTTGTTAATTTTGATCAGACCGACAAAATCACTGACTTTGCCAAACAGTTTTCCTGAGCCTGGCGGGCCCACTCAAAACCCTATTCCTTGAGTTTCTGCCACAACATCCCCAGCGCCAGCAGCGGTGACCGGAAACGCTCGCCCCCCGGAAACGCCATATGCGGCACCTGACTGAACAGGTCGAAACCGCGACTGGCCTGGCCGGTGATGGCTTCGCCGAGGATGCGCGCGGCCAGGTGGGTGGCGTTGACGCCGTGGCCGGAGTAGGCCTGGGCGTAGAACACGTTGGGCTGGTCGGGCAGATGCCCGATCTGCGGCAGGCGGTTGGCGCCGATGCCGATCATGCCGCCCCATTGATAGTCGATGCGGGTGTATTCCAGCTGCGGGAATACCTTGAGCATTTTCGGCCGCATGTAGGTGGCGATATCCGCCGGGTCGCGTCCCGAGTAATGGCAAGCGCCGCCGAACAGCAGACGGCGGTCAGCAGACAGCCGGTAGTAATCCAATGCCACGCGCTGATCACACAGTGCCATGTTCTGCGGAATCAGTTCCACGGCCAGCGCTTCTGACAGGGGTTCGGTGGCGATGACATAGCTTCCGGCGGCGATCACCTGATTGCCGAGGCGGCGCTCCAGGCCGCTGTGGTAGGCGTTGCAGCCGAGCACCAATTGCGTGGCACGCACCCGTCCCTGAGCCGTATGCACGGTGATGGTGGGGCCATAATCAATACGGGTTACGGCGGATTGCTCAAACAGGCGAACGCCCAGCGACTCGGCTGCAGCAGCCTCGCCCAATGCCAGGTTCAACGGATGCAGATGCCCGGAGCCCATGTCGATCATGCCGCCGACATAGCGATCGGAGCCGACCACGCTGCGCATCTGCTGTGGTTCGAGGAGTGTCAGTTCATGCTGATACCCAAGCGACAGCAGTTCGTCACGGTCCGCGCGGAAGTCATCAAGATGCCGCGGTTTGTTCGCCAGATCGCAGTAACCCCAGGTGAGGTCGCAATCAATATCGAATTCGGCGACCCGCTGGCGCACCATCTGGACCGCTTCGATGCCCATCAGCTTGAGATCGCGTACGCCGTCCTGGCCCAGGGTGTCGGCAAACTGATCAACATCATGGCCGACGCCGCGGATCAACTGACCACCGTTGCGACCGCTGGCACCCCAGCCGATCTGCCGCGCCTCCAGCAGAATCACCGAGAGACCGCGCTGGGCCAGCTCGATGGCGGTGTTCAGACCGGTGAAGCCGCCGCCGACAATGCATACATCGGCCTGCTCATCGCCTTGCAGGACCGGGTAACCGGCGCCTGGATTGCGCGATGCAACATAGTAGGAGTGCGGATGCTCAGTAGAATGTATGGCGTGACGTGACATGCGAAGGGACCTGTTACAGCGGGGACACAGATCGGCAGAATAGCGGTATTTGGCTTGCTGCAGAAGCCCTGCCATCCCGACCTCCACCAGGACTCGGGGTTTTTATCAGCATAATTTGATATTCTTGACCCCGGCGACCTCTCGCCACGACCCATCCGTTTCAGTACCGACCTTGCCTGTGGACCTGCTATGCGCCCAGCCCATGCTCTGATTGATTTATCGGCCCTGCGCCACAATTACCGTCTGGCCAAAAGCCTGACCGGCTGCCGTGCTCTGGCGGTGATCAAGGCCAATGCCTACGGTCACGGTGCTCTGCAGTGCGCGGCGGCGCTGAATGATGAAGCCGATGGCTTTGCCGTGTCGTCCATCGAGGAAGCGCTGGATCTGCGCGAGGCTGGGCATCAGCAGCCAATTGTGCTGCTGGAAGGCTGGTTCGAAGCGGCAGAGCTGGAGCTGATCTGCCGTCATGAGCTGTGGCCCGTGGTGCACCATCATGGCCAACTGGTCGATCTGCGGGAAGCCAACTTGAGCCGGCCGTTGCATATCTGGCTCAAGCTCGACAGTGGCATGCACCGTACCGGCTTCTCTGTTGCCGAATATCCGCAGGTCTGGCGAGAGTTGCAAGGCAGTGGCAAGGTAGCCAGCCTGACCAAGATTACTCACCTGGCCCGTGCCGACGAGCCGGCAACCGGGCGTACCGAGCAGCAGCTGGAAACGTTTACTCAAGCCACCGCCGGGCTCGAAGGCCCTGCCAGCCTGAGCAACTCGGCTGGGGTACTGGCTTGGCCCGGCGCCTATGGGGAGTGGGTACGACCGGGCATCATGTTGTACGGCTCCAGCCCTTTCGGCTTTGCCCAGGAACAGGCGGCCCAACTACGCCCAGTGATGCAACTGGACTCCCGGGTGATCGCGGTACACCAGGTTGCCGCCGGCGAACCCATTGGTTATGGCTCACGCTTTGTCACCTCGCGCCCCAGCCGTATCGGCGTGGTCGCCATGGGTTATGCTGACGGTTATCCACGTCATGCGCCCGACGGTACGCCGGTACTGGTAGACGGTCAGCGCATCTGCATCAGTGGACGGGTATCCATGGATATGCTGACTATCGATCTGACCGATCTGCCCAACAGCGGCCTGGGCAGCTATGTTCGCCTGTGGGGTGACGGGCTGGACGCCGGCGAAGTGGCAAGCCGCGCCGGGACAATTTCCTATCAGTTGTTCTGCAACCTGAACCGAGTACCACGTCGCTATCAGAACTGAGGCTTACAGTGCACGGCGGCCCCCGGCTGCGTTGAATATACTGCACAGCCGTGCAATCATGCCCTCCACCTGATATCGCCTTACCCAGAGGATTCCGACCTTGGATGTTGGTGCCCGACTGAAGACTATCCGCAAGCTCAAAGGGCTGTCCCAGCGGGAGCTGGCAAAGCGCGCCGGCGTAACCAACAGCACCATTTCGATGATCGAGAAGAACAGTGTCAGTCCCTCCGTCAGCTCATTGAAGAAGGTACTGGCCGGCATACCGATGTCGCTGGTGGATTTCTTCGCTGTGGAAACACCCGCTCAGCCGCGCAAGGTGGTTTATCGCACTGACGAACTGCTGGATATCGGCAGTAACGAAGTGATCATGCAGTTGGTCGGCAAGGACCACCCCGGTCGTCACCTGTCATTTCTGCGTGAAACCTATCCGCCTGCCGCTGATACCGGACCGGACATGCTCAGTCATGACGGCGAGGAGGCGGGTATTGTGGTGCAAGGCTGTCTGGAACTCACGGTCGGCGCCGAGGTGCATATCCTCGGCACCGGTGACAGCTACTATTTCGAGAGCAGCCAGCCGCATCGTTTCAATAATCCCTTCGATGAGCCCTGTGTGCTGATCAGCGCAACCACACCGGCAAATTTCTGATTCTCACTCCCATCGCTCAATTGGGCGGATAGGTGCTGAGAATCTGCGCTGCCCGCTCATGCATTTCACGGCTGCGTTCAAGGGGCGTCGAGCGGTCCCGCACGGTCTGGCTGTCACTGCCGCGCCAGACCAGGCGTCCATCCTTGGCGTCGAGCAAGTCGATCTGCAAGGTCATGACCTGATACTCCATCGTCCGGGTCTGACTGTAGCTCGGGCCGCCCCAATAGGGCCCCCAGTAACCCCAGCCGCCGCCGTAGTGGGTCGTCACGTTATCCCGACGCTGCTCGATAACCACTGAGGTGCGTACCTGCAGATCTGCGCCCGCCGCTTCCTGCGCCGGGCGCAATCCGCGCACATCCAATTGGGCACTGACTGCCTCCAGTACCCGTTGAGTGGTCAGATCACTGGCCAGACGTGGGTCATTGGCAGGGGTATAGGTAACCGGCGGATCAGCCCAGGTCCATGTCTGGTACTGGCTGAAATCCCGGCTCAGGTCGAAATCCGCGCGTGGTCCGGTGGCCTGACAGGCCCCCAGCAGCAACATCGAAAGCAATATCATTGAACGCAACATGGGACCCTCGGTTGCATCGGTGGGTATATGAAATCAGACTGTCTGAGCAGTTGATGGTTCTATGCTATGTTGCAGCCACTGGCAGCAGCAATTGGAAGTGCGCACCCTCGCCGGGATGTGAGTGCAGGGAGATCTGCCCACCGTGCAACTGCACAATTTCCCGGCACAGTGCGAGCCCCAGGCCGACTCCACCCCGACTGGCACCGATCTGCACGAAGGGTTCAAATATGCGTGCCTGTTGCCCGTAAGGAACGCCCTCTCCCTGGTCTTCAACGGCGATCAGCAAACGTTCGTCCTGCATCATAGCGCGCAGGCGTACGGTGCCGCCGGGTTGACTGTGACGCAAAGCATTGGCCAGCAGGTTGTCGAGCACCCGTTCGATCTGCAAACGATCCCATTGCACCGTCGGCAGGTCCGCAGCACAGTCCACTTCCAGCGTAAGCCCCTGCTCTTCTGCTGGACCATTGAACCGCTCGCGGGCCTGGGTCAACAAGGCATCAATCTGGCAGGGGCTGCGCTCCAGTTTCTGCAAGCCATTCTGGTAACGGGAGAAATCCAGCAGTTCGTTGATCAGGCGCACCAATCGGTGCATTTCCTCGTCCACTGTGCGCAGCAGTTCGCCCTCACGCGAGTCGGCCGGAAACCGCAGGCGTTCGAGCAATAGTGCAAAGGCCATATGCATACCGGCTACCGGGGTGCGCAGCTCATGTGAGGCGCGCAACACGAACTCGCTGCGGATGCGCTCGAAGGCGCGCTGCTCGGTGACATCATGCAACACCATCACCATGCCCCCGGTGTGACTGACAGGGGTGATGCTGTAGGTCAGCAAGCGCGATTCATCATGCACCGACAGTTCTCCCAACACCCCGCTCTGCGTGATGCCCCCCGCCACTTGCCACAGCTGCTCATCCAGTTCCGGACGCTGCAATGCCTCACTGGCGCTGAGGCCGAGCTGGCGCGAGCCCAAACCCAGTTGCCGCCCGGCGACAGGGTTGAAGTGTTCCAGGCGCCCGCTGCGATCAAACATCAGCAGACCGTCATCAATGCTGTCGAGCACCGCCTGCAACCGCCGCTGTTCCGTCAGCAGCGCCTCCACGTCACTATGGCGGAACTGCTGCAACGCCGCGGCCATCAGGCCGAAGCGTCGACTCAAGGTAGCCAGTTCGGCCACCGGGGTCACCGGCAGGGTGACGCGAAAATCACCCTTGCCTATCAGGTTGGCCGCCTCAGCCAGCGCCTCGATCGGGCGACCGAAGCGCTGTGCGATGCTGTGGGCGGTTATCAGCCCGAGCACCAATACCGCCACGCCGACCAGCCCCAGCAAGCCGGCAATCAGCCAGGCGCGCTCCCGGGCGTGCTGTTCGCCGGCGCGCAACTGCACCAGATAATATTTGAGCATGACATCAATACGATTGTGGATAGTACTGAAATGGTCTCGCAGCTCATCACTGCCGAGCATCTGCTGGCGTACCGCCAATGGCTCGGCGAGCAGCTCCTCGAACACGGAATAGACCTGAGCCAGCTGCTCCAACTCCTGAATATCGTGATCATCCACAGCCTCCTGTCTCGCCTTATCCAGCCAGCGATCGAAACGCGCATCGGCCGCATGGATCGCCGCCAGATCGGGCTCTTCCGCTAATAGCAGGGTGAATTGATGGTTCAGGGCCTGACTCAACCCCATGGCCGATTCGATACTGCTCAGGTTGCTGGTCATGGCCTGGCTCTGAGCGCGGGTCAGATGCAGTACGCTGAAGATCCCCAGCAGCAGGCCGATAAGTGCGACTGTGAGCAACGCCCCATTGCTGAGAAACAGCCGGCTGCGCAGCTTCACAGGCCGAGCTGCTTGCGCTTGCGGTACAGTGTGGAGGAGTCGATTCCGAGTATCCGCGCGGCTTGATCCAGGGTGCCACTGTTACCCAGCACGGCGGTGATATGTGCTCGCTCAAGCTCCTCAAGACTGAGCTCCCCTCCTGCCCGCGGCACATTACCTGTGGGTAAGCCTTCAAATCCGAGATGTGCCAGATCGACCAGTTCGTCGGTGCAGATGATGCTGGCACGCTCAATCATGTTGCGCAGTTCGCGAATATTACCGGGCCACGGATACCGCTGCAGCGCAGCCAGCGCGGCTTCGCTGAAGCCGCGGGCAGGCCGTGCGTAATCACTGACAAAACGCAGCAGAAACCGCTCCGCCAGATCGGGGATATCCTCAGGTCGCTCACGCAGGGGGGGTAATGTCAGCGTAATGACATTGAGCCGATAGAACAGATCTTCGCGAAACGTACCCTCGGCCGCCATTTCCTGCAGATTGCGGTTGGTGGCGGACAGGATGCGCACGTCGGCCTGGCGCGTCTGTGGATCGCCGACCCGCTCGTATTCACGATCCTGGATGAAACGCAGCAGCTTGGGCTGCAAGGCCAGCGGAAAGTCACCTATCTCATCCAGAAACAGGGTACCACCATCGGCCTGATTGACCCGGCCCAGGGTATTCTCCGTGGCGCCGGTAAACGCACCGCGAGCGTGGCCGAACAACTCGCTTTCCATCAGCTCCGCACTCAGCGATGGGCAGTTGACCGTCACACAATCGCGTTTGCTGCGCTTGCTCCATCCGTGAATGGCCCGCGCCAGTTCGCCCTTGCCGGTACCCGACTCGCCGAGGATGAGGATATTGGCGTCGGTATCGGCCACCTGCCGCGCTGTGTCCAATACCGATCTCATCGCCGGGCAACGTGAGTTCAGATCAGTACCCGCCGCCGGCGCCTGTTGCTCCAGCGCCTGCAGGCGCGCCGCCATGCGGCTGGTCTCAAGCTGCCCGGCGGCCGCCATACGCAGCTGTTCAGGACTGCAGGGTTTGACCAGGTAATCCGCCGCACCTGCCTGCATTGCATTGACCGCCGTGTCGATCGCCGAGTGTGCGGTCACTATCACCACCCGCATCCACGGCGCCAGAACCCGCAGCCGCGCCAGCACATCCAGGCCATCATCAGCACCCAGCCGCAGATCAAGAAAGCACAGATCAAATACCTGAGCCTGTACCAGGGCTTCCGCCTGTTCCCCCGTGCTGGCGGTTGCGATAGCGTATCCCTCATCCTCAAGACAGTAACGAAAGGTGCGCAGGATGGCCGGCTCGTCGTCCACCAGCAGAATGCGTCCTTCTTTATCAATTGTGTGCATCGCCCGCTCCGGTTTTCCCTGTTGCTTATTTAGTCACCGGTCCGTCGTGCAAGTTGCACGGTTATTTTTTACGACTCTTGCAATGTGCACGGCAACGACTTTTTCGAAAAACAGTAACCATCTGAATTAATTGAATATTTTTATAAAACATAATTGGCATGACTACTGCAACGGTAATAAGCGAACGGCAACATGCCGCTGAATAGGAGCACAGAAATGCATACATTGAAGAAACTCGCCATTGCTACCGCAACCGTTGGATTCATGGCCCTGAGCCCGATGGCAGTCCATGCCGAAGACGGTGACATGACTCGTCAGCTCACCGAAGCCCGTCAGGAAGGTTCTGTCTGGACCGCCTTCGCTCTCAACCAGCATCTCAGTCCTTTCAGCATTGATGTCGAGATTGAAAATGGCGTCGCAGTGCTGACCGGTGAAGTCGAATCGCAAGTCGATCGGGATCTCGCCGAACAGGTGGCACTTGGAGTAGAAGGTGTCAGCGAAGTGGACAACCAGCTCAAGGTCGAGGGTGAAAACGCCGACCGTACTGACAACAAGGACGGCAGCTTTTCCGATCGCTTCAATGATGCAACCACCACCGCGACAGTGAAGTCCAAGCTTTTGTGGAATCGTAATACTGAAGGGCTGGATATCAATGTTACTACCAAGAATGGCGTGGTGACGCTGGAAGGCAATGCCAACTCCGACACCGCCAGTGAACTGGCCGAACGGCTGGCGCGCAATACTGAAGGTGTTCGCCAGGTAGACAACAAGCTGAATATCAATGCCGAAGCGGGTACCGCTGACAAGGCCAAGGCCAAAGCGAACGAGGCCGGTGGCGCCATCAGCGATGCCTGGATTACCAGCAAGGTCAAATCCAGCTTCCTGCTCAGCAGCAATCTCGACGGTCTGGATATTTCAGTGGATACCAAGGGCGGTGAAGTCACATTGAGCGGTCATGTGAATACCTCTGCCGAGAAAGATCTGGCCGTGGAAACTGCCGAAAACCTGCGCGGTGTGAAGAGTGTCAATGCCGACGCCCTGAAAGTCGGAACCGATAGCTGAACCCGGCGTCGGCCTGGCCGATGCATTGAACAGCTTTCAGACAATTGAGGAGAAATGCCATGTTAAGTTGGGCTATTACTTTCCTGATCATCGCCATCATCGCCGCCGTACTGGGCTTCGGTGGTATCGCAGGCACCGCTACGGGGATCGCCAAGATTCTGTTTGTGGTCTTTCTGGTGCTCTTCGTCGTGTCCTTTATCATGGGTCGTCGACCCAAGCTATAGACTGCATCAACTGAAGCGCAAACTCGTACCGGCCACGTAATGTGGCCGGTTTTGGTTGTGCTCACACTGACTCCCCCCACCGGCCTGTTCCCACAGTGACAGCACCGGGCACCCGAGTTATGCTCGGTACAGCACTGCATCTCGCCGTGCGCGATAACGGGAGTCATCATGTCGAGGAAGCTGGAAGAGGGCTACCGCGAGAAGGCACTGAAAATGTATCCCTGGGTATGCGGGCGCTGCGCGCGGGAGTTCACCGGCAAGCGCATCAGCGAATTGACCGTGCACCACCGGGACCATAATCATGACAACAACCCCGAAGACGGTTCCAACTGGGAGCTGCTGTGCCTGTATTGTCATGACAACGAACACTCCCGCTACACCGATCAGCAGTACTTCAGCGATTCTTCCACGGCCAGTCCGCAGGCCAGTGTCGCCAAACACAAGGCTCTAGCGGGACTGGCGGAACTGCTGACAGCGCGGGACGCTGCCGACTGAGTCGGCGCAGGGCTTTGTAACTGCGACTTTCAGCCTCTTGCCCCGCTTCATCTCCAACGTATAGCCTTGTCGCCCTTATTCTTTCAAGGAGCATCGTCGCTGTGCGGATTACAGTCTGGGATCTGCCTTTGCGGTTATTTCACTGGCTGCTGGTGTTGGCAGTGACCGGTGCGCTGGTCACCATCAACCTCGGTGGCAGCTGGATGGAATGGCATGCCAGGTTCGGCCTGGCCGTGGTCGGTCTGATGGCTTTCCGTCTGGTCTGGGGCGTATTGGGCTCCACACATTCCCGGTTTGCCAACTTTTTCCCCTCACTTGCAGCCATCGGCCGCTATTATCGTGGGCAGTGGCAGGGCCTCGGACACAATCCGCTCGGAGCATTGTCAGTTTACGCTTCGCTCGGCCTGTTTGCCTTTCAGGCTATCAGCGGTCTGTTCGCCAGTGATGACATCGCCTTTGGTGGTCCGCTGACGCGGGCGGTCTCTTCCAGCACAGTGGCGACCTTGAGCAGCTGGCACCGTCAGACCGAGTGGTGGATGTATCTGCTGGTCGGACTGCACCTGTTGGCGATTATCATCTATCGCCTGCGCGGCAAACAGCTGGTGGGACCGATGATCCATGGCCAGGTTGATGCACACGAGACGACCGAGAAGCCGCGAGGTGGGGGGCTGGTTGCCTTTATCGTGACATTATTGATAGCTGCAGCGGTGGTGTGGGCCGCCAACGGCAGCTGGATTCCAATGCCAGCTCCCGCGCCCGCGCCGGCCTGGTAAGTCTGTGCGGGCGAGCCCGCACAGGGGACCGAGTTACTTCTGCCGATACTTGTCGTGGCAGGATTTGCAAGTCTGACCCACTTCACCGAAAGCCACTCGAATAGCCGCCTGATCATCGCTGGCGGCTGCCGCTGCCAGCTTGCCCGTGGTGTCGCTCAGGCGAGCAGAGATCTTTGCAACGTCATCGAAATTGTCGAACATTTCCGGCTTGACGCGGGTGGTCTGAGCACCGACCTGCTTGTCAGTACCCGGTCCGTAAAGCGCACCCATCCCTGAATTGGCGATGGCGGCAATGGTGTTGGCCGCCGTAGCAACCTGAGTTTGATTGTAGGCGACGCTCTGGTCGATGACCTGTGCCTTGATCTTGCCCATGTTCCAGGACATATAGCTGTAACCGGCTTTGCGCAGTTCGATCTGTTCTTCAGGCGATACGGCCTGTGCGCTCAGGCTGAGGCTTAGCAGCGCCGCGCTCAGTACACCGGCTATCACGGATCTGTTCACGTTTTACTCCTTGTTTGATGTTGTCTCGGAGGCAGCCAGGCTGCCGCGCCACGTTATATAACGGGCGCGCCGGTAAAATACCAGTAGCCAATGGTTTCAAGCTGTTTTGGGGGTGTGCTCTGCGTCCGCTTCCGACAATGGCCGCTTGAAGCCACTCAGGGTATTGAAGGCGATATGTGTGCTGGGAAATATCTCGGCGACCTGCTCCCTTATCCAGTCTGTCTGCTCCAGCTGATCCATTACCGGCCCTTTGACCTCTGCCAGATGGATCTGGATATCGCGCTCGTTCAGGCCCAGGCTCAGCTCGAGCAGCATATCCAGCCCGGTGCTATCGATATGGTTAACCGCTGACAGGATCAGCAACAGCTCGCGGGTATCGGGATAATCGCGCAGGGCCTGCAGAATCGATCGCTCGATGGCTTTGGTATTGGCGAAAAAGATATTTTCATCAATACGGATAGCCAGCAGTTGCGGCTCGGTTTCCACCAGGTGACGTTGGGTATTGCGGAAATAATGCGTCCCCGGTACGCGACCGACAATCGCCACATGAGGCCGACTGCCGCGCCATAGCTGAGTCACGATCGACAGACCGACACCCAACACGATGCCGCCTTCAATACCCAGCACCAATACGCCGGCGGCGGTGCCCGCCAGGGTCAATCCTTCGCGCCGGTCGTAACGCCAGGCACGGCGCAGAGCAGCAGTATCGATTAACGGCACCACCGCCACCAGAATCACCACCGCCAGTACCACCAATGGCAGCCAGGCAAACAGGGGCGCAATGGTCAGCAGGATAAGACCGATCACCAGCGCGGATACCACGCCGGCCAGCGGGGTATTGGCCCCGGCCTCGACGTTCACTCCCGAACGTGAAAAACCGCCACATACGGCAAAACCACCGGTTAATGCCGAACCCACATTGGCCGTGCCCAGCGCCAACAACTCGCGGTCGGGATCGATGCTCTGGCGCTTGCGCCGCGCCAGTGATTGGGCGATGGAGACACTTTCAACGAAGCTCACCAGACTGATCAGTGCAGCGGGCAACAGCAATGCCTGCAAGGTGGACAGATCCGGCGAGCTCCAGACCAGCGATGGCAGCCCCGCCGGCAAGCTACCCACCACCGGCACCCCACGCGCACCCAAATCCCCGACGATGGTGAGCAGTAACCCGAGCAGCACAACCAGTATGGGCGCCAAGCGTGCCAGCAGGCGTGCCGCTGACGCGCCGATGCCGAACCGCTGCAGGTGCCCGGCCAGGCGGCTGCGGGCATACAGCAGCCAGGCCAGTGCCACCAGCCCCATGCCCAGCACCAGGCTGTTGACCGGCGTCCATGCTGCCAGCAACTGCGCGGGAGACGACGGCAGACTGGCCAGACCGAACAGATGCGGCAGCTGACTGAACATGATCAGGATGGACGCACCGCTGATGAAACCGCTGATGACCGGATGACTGAGAAAGTTGGCCAGAAAACCCATGCGCAATAGACCCAGCACGAACAGCATGACGCCCGACAGCAGCGCGAGCCAGATGGCCAGCTGAAGATAGTGCTCACTGCCGATACTGGCCAGCGGCGCCAACAGGGCTGCGGTCATCAGTGCGGTTACCGCCACCGGGCCGACGGACATGCTCATGCTGGTGCCAAACAGGGCATAACCGATCAGCGGCAGCAAGCTGGCATACAGGCCAATCTGTACCGGCAAGCCGGCCAGCATGGCATAGGCCATGCTTTGTGGAATGATCATGATGGCCGTAACCACACCCGCCACCAGATCCCCGCCGAGCCAGGCGAGACGGTAGTGACGCAGCCAGGCCAACAGCTCCTCGCCGCCGGGTGGCTGCAACCGGGGGTTGATGTGCATCAGATGAACGTCTCCATGGCCCTGCGATGGCCATAGTGTAGCGCCAGCCGTTAGGCAGCGCATGGTTGCCGGTCAATCAGCGGGGACTGGCCGGGACGGGTTGGTGAATGAGTCGTCATTCCGGGACTGGAGCCGGTTGAGCGAATCATTGATACTCAAACCTTCGCAAATAACCAGTAACTGGCAGGGACCCCATGAACCAACAACGCTTTGATCTGACAGGCAAAACAGCGCTGGTAACCGGTGCATCCAGCGGCCTCGGCGCGCATTTCGCACGGGTACTGGCCAGTGCCGGCGCTCGGGTCGTGCTGGCCGCACGCCGTATCGATCGGCTGCAGACACTGGTGGCCGAACTGCAGGCAGCGGGCCACCAAGCGCTGGCGGTGCCGATGGACGTCACCGATGCCGACAGCGTCAATCACGGCTTCGAGCAGGCCGAACAGCAGTGGGATCTGGTGGATATTGTGGTGAATAACGCCGGCATCGCCGATCCGGTGATGTTTCTGAACATGACCGAAGGCAACTGGCGCAGCATGATCGACACCAATCTGGATGGCGCCTGGCGGGTAGCTCATCGGGCCAGCCTGGCCATGGCCAGGACGGAACGGGGCGGCTGCGTGATCAATATCGCCTCCATCCTCGGACTGCGCGTGGGCACCGCGCTGAGTCATTATGCCGTGGCCAAGGCGGGTATAGTGCAGTTGACCAAGGCCATGGCGTTGGAGCTGGCGCGCAATAATATCCGCGTCAATGCCATTGCTCCCGGCTATTTCCGCACCGACATGAATGGCGATTACTTCGACACCCCTCAGGGCCAGGACTATATCCGCAGCAAGGTACCCATGCGCCGGCTGGGCCAACTTGACGAGCTGGACGGCCCGCTGCTGTTGCTCGCCAGCGAAGCAGGCTCATTCATCACCGGCACCATCATCAACGTGGATGGCGGACATGTGAGCAACAGCCTCTGAGGCATGGCTGTCGCCAGTCAATCAGAGCTTTTCCAGACAGCTGGCCAGGGTATTGCCGAGCGTCTCCAGCAATTGTTCATAGCCTTGTGCGTTGGGTGTTATATCCATGCCCAGCGGGTCCAGTTCGGCGCTGCGTACCGGCAGGCCGGCGGTAATGGTTTCCGCCCGTCGCGCCGGAAACTGCGGCTCGCGGAATACGCAGCTGGGTCCGGCAGCGGTGAGCTGTTGACGCAGAGTATTGACATGCCTGGCGCCGGGCTGAATTTCTTCGGACAGGGTGAACACCCCGCGCGGGTGGACACCGAGACTGTCCTGCAGATAGCCATAGGCATCATGGAAGACGAAGTAGGGTTTGTCGGCCAGTGGCTGCAGGCGCTGACGCTGGCGCTCGTGCAACTGGTCGAGGCGCTGGATGAAGTCCGCAGCGTTACGCTGCAGGCGTTCGCCATGCTCGGGGTACAACCCCGCAAGGTCCGTCGCCATCCACTGAGCAATATGCTGCGCATTGCGCACCGACAACCAGATATGCGGATCGCGACTGCCGGGTGCATGTTGGTGATCGTCATGCTCATGGGCTGAATGTTGAGTATCATGGCCGTGCTCGTCATGCTCGTCAGCATGCTGGTGCGCGTCATCGAAGCTGCGCAGCGTCACTCCCGATATGACATCCAGACGGCGAGCTCTGGGCTGGCTGTCGAGCAACTGTTGCAGAAAGCGCTCCAGATCCGGGCCAACCCAGTAGAGACGATCAGCGCTGGCAATTCGCCGGCGGTCCGAGGGGCGTAGCGCGTAATTGTGCGGTGATGCGCCTGGCGGCAACAATACATCGGGCTCGGCGACACCATCCAGCACGGCGGCAGCAATCAGCTGCACTGGCTTGATGGTGGTCAGCACGCTGGGCGTCGCGGCCATGGCAGACATGGACATGCTCAGGGTACAGGCCAGAGCAAACAGGAAACGCGGCAACATTGAGGATACCTCAGGGCAGGTTAATTGTTATATAATAACAGCCGCTTTCCCAAGTTCGCTACAGGTGCGAGATGAATGACCCCACAGTGCTGGAAGACCCCCATTGTCCGCATGATCATAGCCAATGCGTCAGCGATGCACTGACTGCGGCCGAGCTAGTCTGTGAGCGGGCCGGGGCGCGATTGACCACGTTGCGCAAACGCGTACTGGAACTGGTCTGGCAGAGCCACAGGCCCCTGGGTGCATATGATCTGTTGGATACGCTGACGCGGGAAGATGACCGACGCCCCGCGCCACCCACGGTATACCGCGCATTGGATTTCCTGCAGGAACAAGGTCTGGTTCACAGAATCGCCTCACTGAACGCCTTCATCGGCTGCGCCAACCCCGAGCATGTGCATCAGGGTCATTTCCTCATCTGTCGTACATGTCGGGTAGCGATAGAACTGGACCAGACGCTGCTCCAGCCAACTATTGCAGACATCGCCCAGCAGATGGGCTTTGTCGTGGAAGCCGAAACCGTGGAAATAGCCGGTGTGTGCGCGCATTGTCAGGAGGCTGCATGAGCGACAGCCTGCTGAGCCTGAGTAATGTCGCCCTGCAACGCCACGGCAATACCATTCTTGAAGACATCTCACTGCAGGTGCGGCGCGGTGAAATCGTTACCCTGATCGGCCCCAACGGTGCCGGCAAAACCAGTCTGGTACGTATCGTGCTGGGTCTGCTCAAGGCGGACAGCGGCGCGGTTCATCGTCAGCCGCGGTTACGTATCGGTTATATGCCACAGAAGCTGCAAGTGGATGCGACCCTGCCGTTGAGCGTGCTGCGCTTTCTGCTGCTGGCACCAGGAGTCAAGCGGCCAGCGGCGCTGCAGGCGCTGGAAGAAGTCGGCGCGGCGCATCTGGCGCAGCGGCCCTTGCAGCAGGTTTCCGGCGGCGAGCAGCAACGCATCCTGCTGGCGCGGGCACTGCTCCGTCAGCCCGATCTGCTGGTACTCGACGAGCCGGTGCAGGGCGTGGACGTCAATGGTCAGATCGAACTGTACCAATTGATCACCCGCCTGCGTGACCGCTACGGCTGTGGCGTATTGATGGTATCCCATGATCTGCACCTGGTCATGGCTACCACCAATACCGTGGTCTGTCTCAACCGCCATATCTGCTGCTCAGGTCGCCCGGAACAGGTCAGTGCCGACCCCGCCTTCGTCGCTCTGTTCGGCAAGCAGGCCAGTGCTCTGGCGATCTACAACCACCAGCATGACCACAGCCACGACATGCACGGCGAAGTCATCGATACCTCTCATCACCACCCGGACGGATCTGCCTGCAACCATGCCTGACTTTCTTCTCTATGCACTACTGGCGGGCCTCGGGCTGGCGCTGGTAGCAGGTCCCCTGGGTTCTTTCGTGGTCTGGCGGCGCATGGCCTATTTCGGCGACACCCTGGCGCATTCCGCACTGCTCGGCGTGGCTTTGGGCACACTGCTTCAGATCAACCTGACCCTTGCCGTGACCGTCGGCTGCGTCTTGCTGGCGGTGTTGCTGGTTGCCATGCAGAACCGCAAATGGCTGGCCAGCGACACACTGTTGGGCATTCTCGCGCATAGCACCCTGTCTCTCGGACTGGTGGTGCTGGCGCTGACTGACAATGTGCGAGTGGACCTGATGGCCTACCTGTTCGGCGATCTGCTGGCGATCACCTCGACGGACCTGGCCTGGATGCTCGGTGGGCTGGTGCTGGTAATGGTGCTCATGATATGGCTCTGGCGGCGTTTGCTGTCGGTGACTGTGCATGAAGAGCTGGCCCGGGTCGAAGGCTTGCCGGTGAGCGCAATCAGGCTGGCACTGATGCTGCTGATTGCCATCGTCATCGCCGTGGCGATGAAAGTGGTGGGTGTACTGCTGATCACGTCATTGCTGATCATTCCCCCGGCTGCTGCCCAGCGCCATGCGCGCACCCCGGAGCAAATGGCCCTCGGCGCCAGCTTTCTGGGCTGTCTGGCCGTGCTCGGTGGATTGGTACTGTCATGGAATCTGGATACGCCGGCCGGCCCATCAATTGTAGTAAGTGCGGCGGGGTTGTTCATGTTGGCGCTGCTGGTGCCGCGCAAGGCGTGATCCGGTATTACACAGATATAGGCGCAGCCCGGGTTTCTTGTAGAGTCGCGCCTATAGACATTGGTAGTAGTCTACCTACTTCCACGTCACTTCTCGGCCGCTCTCTATCAGCGCCAACTCTTTGTTAATCATCGTTTTGTCTTTTCTGTGCCAATCCTCGACAAAGGGCATCGAGTGCCTTCGCGTTTGACGCAAGATCCATTTCTAAGCTAGATTGTTCGCAGAAAGACTTAATGTTCGCCATGCGAACATTTATCTCACGGCGGATATCCCAAAGAGTTCTCAACTCTGAAGAGAGGTCTATTCTGTGGCTAGACCAAATCGGCCCAGTTTGCGTATTACATACGCTTGATGCGGTATGTCGCGCATTCATATTGCAAGCAGTTAAGAACAATCAGTTCAGAAAGGTATAAAAAATGAAAAAATTGCTCCGTGTGACACTCGCGGCCGCCCTGGGCGGTGCGCTGGCCCTGCCTCTGATGTCTGCCAGCGTTCAGGCTAAAGAAGACTGGCCGACAGATACGGTCCGTCTGGTCGTACCTTATGCCGCTGGCGGCACGACCGATGTGCTATCGCGTCGCGTAGCAGAACTGCTGCAGCGCGAGCTGGGCAATGTGGTGGTGGAGAACAGACCGGGTGCCGGCTCTACCACAGGCACCGGCCGCCTGGCTCGTGGTGGACGTGACGCCGACCACACTCTGCTCATGGCCTCGCCAGGGCACACTATTGGCGCTGCTATCTATCCGGGGCTGCGTTATAACCCCACCGAAGACTTCACCTTCATCCAGAACATCATCGACATCCCCAATGTGATGGTTGTTCCTGCCGACAGCCCATATCAAACGGTACAGGAGTTCGTCGAAGCTGCCCGCAAGGAAAACAAGACTTTCAGCTCCAGCGGTGTAGGCAGCTCCATCCATATGTCCGGTGAACTGTTCAAAAGCCTGACTGAAACCAAGATGACTCACGTTCCATTCAGAGGTAGCGGTGAAGCGCTGCCAGCTCTGTTGAGTGGTGACGTAGATGTGTCCTTCGAAAACATGCCGACGGTCCTGTCCCACATTCAGTCCGGCAGCCTGCGGGCGCTGGCAGTTACCTCGCTGACGCGTTCCGAATACCTGCCGGATGTCCCTACGCTGGATGAGATCGGTGAGTACAATCTGGAAGGCTTCAACGCGACTGCATGGTTCGGCCTGATCGCGCACAAGTCATTCCCGGACGTGGCAGTCGAGAAGGTGCATGCGGCACTTGACAAGATCATGAAAGGAGAAGATTTCCTCTCTTTCATCGCCCAGTTGGGCGCCGAACCCGGCCAGCAGTCCGATGAAGAGTTCAAAGCTTTTATCGCCGATGAAGTGCAGCGCTGGAAGAAGGTTGCAGCGCAGGCACACCTTACAAACTAAGAAATATAGCCGACAGCAAGCGAGGCATGCCTCGCTTGCTGTCGTTAGATCAGTCAGGACGCTTCGAGGTCGGTGCCATGAAAGTAGAGCGTGATGAGAAAGCGGCTGTCCGGCCAGCTAATATGGGCAGCGTCGTCATCGGCGTGGTCATTTTCGTCTGTTCGTTGTTTTTTGTTTTCTACCTGGTGCCCAATTACATCCAGGAACCCCCATTTCTGCAAAACCCCATGATGTCACCCCGATTCCTACCTGGGATCGTAGGCTGGCTAACGGTAATTTTTTCTCTGTTGCTGGCGTTCGATGGCGTATTCGGCAAGCCCAGCATCGAGCAATCGAGTCAGGAGGAGAATGCCCCTCTGCTGCGCTGGGGCGCGATGGTCGTGGCGCTGGCCATTTATTTGCTGTGTTTTGAGGCGCTCGGCGCGATCATAGCGGGTATTCTGGCAACCCTCATTCTGTTCATCGCCCACCCGATCAGAACATGGTGGCAGTATTCGTTGGCCTTTGTACTTCCCATTCTCGTTGCGGTTATTTTCATCAACGTCATGAATGTGCCTCTGCCGTTACTTTTTTTCTGACAGCAGGTAATAAGTCTTTTTTCTGCTGGGGGTTATATGGAAAACATTTCTGAAATACTGACTATCTTTTTCAGCCTCGATAACTTCATCGCCATTGGCGTTGGGGTGTTCCTTGGCGTAGTTATCGGTGCGATACCGGGTTTGACGGCAACCATGGCTGTTGCTCTGGCATTACCTTTCACCTTCTCAATGGAACCAATCACGGCCATCCTTCTGCTCGTCGGTATCTACAAAGGCGGCATGTATGGCGGTTCGATCACCGCCATTCTGATTCGCACACCGGGATCACCGGCTTCCGCCTGTACACTCCTGGATGGTTACCCGCTGGCGCAGCAGGGCCATGCCAAAAAAGCGCTCGAGACCGCCCTCTACTCCTCGGTCATTGCCGACTTCATCTCGAACATAGCGTTGATTTTCTTCGCCGCCTACCTGGCCAAGATCGCGCTCAACTTCGGTCCGCCGGAGTTTTTCTGGCTGATCTGCTTTTCCCTGACCGTCATCATTTCCGTGGCGGGTGACTCGGTTATCAAAGGGTTGATTGCCGCTTGCCTGGGCATACTCCTGTCGACCGTCAGCCTGGACATGGTCTATGGCACTCAGCGCCTGACGTTCGAGAATTACAACCTGATGGACGGCATTCCCTTTATTCCGTTGCTGATAGGGCTGTTCGCCATCCCGGAGATCATGGAGTTCTACTTCAAGAAGGCCAAGCCCCATATCAAAATCAAGGCCGAAGGGATTGGTCTGAGCTTTGCCGAACTCAAGCGCTGCATGAAAAGTATCGTTCGTGGCAGCCTGATCGGGGTGGTGATCGGGGCTATTCCCGGCACAGGCGCCACTGCAGCTTCCTTCATTTCCTACGGCGAGGCACGCCGCCGCTCGCCGAACAAGGATAATTTCGGCAAGGGTGAGGTAGAGGGTGTGGCAGCAGCAGAGGCCGGCAATAATGGCGTGGCGGGCGCCACATTGATCCCCTTGCTGTCGCTGGGTATTCCGGGTGACGTGATCACTGCCATCATCCTGGGCGCGTTCATGGTCCACGGCTTGAGTCCGGGGCCGGTCATGTTCCAGGAAAACATGACGCTGATCTATGCACTGTTCATCGGCATCATGCTCAGCTCGGTCTTCCTGTTCGGGATAGGCCGTGCAGCAATCAAATACTTCTCGTTGATTGCCGATATCCCCAAGGCGATTCTCTTCCCGATCGTGCTGATGTTCTGCGTGTACGGGGCCTATGCGGTGAACAACGACACCTTTGATATCGGCTTGATGCTGGTGTTCGGTGTGCTGGGTTATATCTTCAACAGAGTAGGTCTGGCGGCAGCGCCGTTCCTGATCGGCTTCATTCTCGGGCCCATGTTCGAAGATAACCTGCGTCGCTCCCTGTTGATCGGCTCCAATGACCTTTCCATCTTCGTCCGGGGACCGATTACCTGGTTCTTCATTGCGCTGACGGCCGGCTCGTTCATCTTTGCATTACGCCGCTACATCGTCTCACGGCGACAAGCAGCTTGATCGTTGAACCTCACTACGATGTCCACCTGGCATATGGAGTAATACATGGAAATGCAGGCCGTTGAGATAACCGAACCGGGCGGGCCTGAAGTGTTACGCATCACCCGCCGTCCGGTACCTGTACCGGGCCAGGGTGAGGTGCTAATTCGTGTTTCGGCGTTTGGTATCAACCGTCCTGATATCGCCCAGCGCAAGGGCAACTATCCGGTACCGCCAGGGGTAACCGACATCCCCGGTCTCGAGGTTTCCGGAGAAATCATTGCCGGCGATCTGAGCCACCCCTCGAACTATCCGGGGTTGGCGCAAGGGGACGCGGTCTGCGCGCTGCTGCAGGGTGGCGGCTATGCGGAGTATTGCGTGGCGCCCATTGCCCAGTGCCTACCGCACCCGGCGGGCTTTGACCATGTCCAGGCCGCCGCGCTGCCGGAAACTTTCTATACCGTCTGGAGCAATGTGTTCGAGAGAGGCGCGCTGGGCCATGGTCCCAAGGGCAAGGGAGAGACCCTGCTGGTCCATGGCGGCAGCAGCGGGATCGGTACGGTGGCGATCCAACTGGCGGTTCAGCGTGGCCACAAGGTATTCGCCACGGCAGGGTCTCGAGAGAAATGTGAGTTCTGCGAAGCCCTGGGCGCAACCAAGGCAATCAATTACCATGAAGAAGATTTTGCGACAGCTATCACTGCGCTGACCGATGGCGTCGGTGTCGATGTCATCCTCGATATGGTAGGCGGCGATTACCTGCCTAAAGAACTAGCCTGCGCTGCTGACGACGGCCGCATTGTGATCATTGCGCTGCAAAAAGGCGCAGAGGCCACCATCCCCCTGAGTGACATCCTGCGCCGCCGCGTCACCATCACCGGGTCCACGCTGCGCCCGCGCTCGGTGGAGTTCAAGGGTGAGTTGTCCCGCGCCCTCCTTACCCATGTCTGGCCGCTGTTAGAGCAAGACGTGATCAAACCGGTCATTGAGACGGTACTGCCTGCCAGTGAGATCATCGAGGCGCACCGCCTCATGGATGCAGGCGCACACAAGGGAAAAATTCTGCTGAGCTGGGACCTGTAACAATAGTGCGGCCCAGGACACCGTTGCCCAAGCCGCATTCTGCTCGTCTCAACCGACAGTCACACCACCGCAGACAAACAGGGTCTGCCCCGTCATGAAGCCACTGCGGTCATCGCAGAAAAAGCTGACGGCCTGAGCAACATCTTCAGGCTGACCCATTCGCTGCGCCGGAATATTGTCAATGATACGCCGGGCGCGATCGGACTCCGGTGGGTTGTTCTCCCAGAATGCTGTGGTGGCAATGGGGCCGGGGGCCACGCAATTCACCGTTATGCCATCGCCGGCCAGCTCCAACGCCCAAGTCCTGGCCATCGACTGCAATGCTCCCTTGGTGGCGCTGTAGATGGTGCGCGCTTCCTTGCCGAGTACCACTCGGCTGGTATTGAGAACGATGCGGCCAAAGCGCTGCTCGCGCATGGTGGGCAACAATGCCTGCGTGCAGACCATTGCCGACCGCACATTGAGGTGCATCAATCGATCCAGATCCTCAACACGGGCGTCTTCAAGCAACGCTGGTGCGACAATACCGACATTGTTGACCAAGCGCGTCACACAATGGCGCCCGATGATGTCGTGCATTATCTCGCGAGTTGCTTCTACATCGGACAAATCTATCTGGTAGGCATCCGCTCTCAGTGTATCGGCCTCTGGCTCGACAATATCCAGAACGATGGTGCGATAACCGTCTTCCTGAAGACGCAACGCGATGGCTTGACCAATGTTTCTGGCTCCGCCGGTGACAACCACACAGGGTGCGGACATAGCTTGACTCCTGGTCATGAATATTCAACAAAAGCACTCGACCAGCTGATCATTGGCATGATATCTGGCCTATCGACTATGTCAGTGCAGGCAGGTGTTCTGTTCATCTCGGCGCTGCCGGCGACGCAGCGCTCTGATCACTTCTGGCGCAGCGCAGCCAATACCTCCGACGTATCCGGGCGTATGCCGCGCCACAGGGCGAAGGCTTCTGCGGCCTGCTCCACCAGCATGCCCAGACCGTCAATGCAGCGCGCTGCGCCCTGTTCGGCAGCCCAGCGATTGAATACCGTCGCTTCGCTGGCATACATCATGTCGTAGCACCAAGTATGGCCGGGTCGGATCAGAGAGGGAGAGATGGGCGGCAGTTTGCTGTCCAGGCTGGCGGAGGTGGCGTTAATGATCAGATCGACAGGCTCCTCGATCCATTCGAAACCTGCAGCGCTGATCGGTCCCAAATCCTTGAACAACATGGCCAATTGCTCGGCCTTTTCCACTGTACGGTTGACCACGCACAGTTGCGCCGGGCCGGCTTGCAGCAACGGCTGGATGACACCGCGCGCAGCCCCTCCCGCGCCAACCAGCAGAACCCGCATACCGGCCAGCGTCAGGCCTGCATTGTGCTGGATATCCCTCACCAACCCCTTGCCATCTGTGTTGTCGCCCAGCAGGCTGCCGTCAGCCATACGCTTGATGGTATTCACCGCGCCGGCCCGTTCAGCAGCGGCTGTATGCTTGTCGACCAGTGCCCACGCCTGTTCCTTGAAGGGCACAGTAATGTTCACACCCAGGCCTTCATCGAGGAAGCTGCGCAGGGTGCCGGAAAAATCGTCCAGTGGCGCCAGCAGCGCCTCGTACTGCAGGTCTTCGCCGGTCTGCCGGGCGAACATACTGTGGATCAGCGGCGATTTGCTGTGAGCGATCGGGTTACCGATCACCGCATAACGGTCCATCAGTTGACCTCCTTCAACCAGTCGCGTGGCGGCAGAAATTCGTCTACCAAGCGTGCTTCTTCGCTGCCGGGTTGCGGCTGCCAGTTGTAGCCCCAGCGTACGGTCGGTGGCAACGACATGAGAATCGACTCGGTGCGTCCGCCCGACTGCAGCCCGAACAAGGTGCCCCGGTCCCAGACCAGATTGAACTCCACATACCGGCCACGACGGTACTCCTGGAAGGCTTTCTGCTGCTCGGTCCAGGGCGTGGCTCGGCGGCGCTCGATGATCGGCAAATAGGCTTCGACGTAGGCATCGCCGATGGCACGCATGAACTCGAAGCAGCGCTCGAAACCCCATTCATTCAGATCATCGAAGAACAATCCGCCAATACCACGCGCTTCGTCGCGATGCTTGAGATAGAAGTATTCATCGCACCACTTCTTGTACCGAGCATAAACCTCTTCACCGAAGGGCGCACAGGCGGCACGGGCAACGCGGTGCCAGTGGATGCAGTCTTCCTCGGTGGCGTAATAGGGCGTCAGGTCGAAACCACCGCCGAACCACCAGACCGGCTCCGCGCCTTCTTTCTCGGCAATGAAGAAGCGCACGTTGGCATGGGAGGTCGGCACATGAGGGTTCTCGGGATGCATCACCAGCGACACACCCATGGCCTGAAAGCCGCGGCCCGCCAGTTCCGGGCGATGGGCCGTGGCCGACGGTGGCATGCCCTCGCCAAACACGTGGGAAAAACCGACTCCGCCCTTTTCCAGCAGCGCGCCGTTCTCGATGATCCGTGAACGTCCGCCACCGCCGCCGGGCCGGCTCCAGCTGTCTTCGATGAACCCGGCATTGCCGTCAGCCTGTTCCAGCGCCGTGCAGATGCGGTCCTGCAGGCTCATCAGATAGTCTTTTACCGCGGCCACATCAGCGGCATCGGGAATGGATTTCATGGGTACCTCTCAGGCCGGGCGGATGACGGTATCGGTTTGCAGGTCTCTGATGATACTGGGGTTGCGCTGCTGTCCCAAAACCCCCGGCACGATATCGTCCAGGTAACCGTGAAAATACTGCTCTACGCGCAGCCGCGAACGGGCCGGCGGGCGTCCGGCAGGGTTGCATGAGGTCGACACCAAGGGGCCAGTGATGGCACACATCTGGCGGATCTGTGGATGATCACTGACGCGCAGGGCAACGGTAGCATGATCGCCGGTGATCCACGGCGGCAAACGGCCCTGGTGCGGTGCCAGCCAGGTATTGGGGCCCGGCCAGGACAGCTGCAGTTTGGCCAGTTGGCTGTGCGGCAGATCCCATAACAGAAATTCGAACTGGTCCATGCTCCCGGCAACCAGAATCAAGCCTTTTTCCACCGGCCGCTGCTTGAGCAATAGCAGTCGTTCCACCGCTTCGGGTTTCCAGGGATTGCACCCCAAGCCCCATACCGCCTCGGTCGGATAGGCGATGACGCCCCCGGCCTGCAGAATTCTCTGTACCTGCCTCACCCGCCAGCCCGCCAGCATAGTGCACCTCTTCGATTTGCGAGTGGCGACATTAGCCGAGCCAGCGGTCAGGCTCAAGGGGAGCTCGGAAAAACCTGTGGTCCATTGTTTCTGAGGGTCAGAAATCAGCCCGGCGCGAATACCCGTGAGGGGTGTGCTGTACGTACCCGCTCAGCTCAAGCTCCATCAACCCCTGCAACACCTGATGGATCGGCAGGTTGCTCTGGGTTGCCAACCAGTCTGCGGTGACGGCGTCATGCCCCAGCCAACGCCACAGTGGATGTTTGACCTGCCGGGGTTCTGCCGGCCGCTGCGTCGTCGCCAGAGCCGCATGCAGCGGCACCTGCAACACATTGAACACATCCTGCACGGTTTCCACCAGGGTGGCGCCGTCGCGCAGCAGTCGATGACAACCACGCGCCTGTGGATTGTGGATAGAACCGGGCATGGCAAACACCTCACGGTTCTGCTCCATAGCCAGCCGGGCAGTGATCAGCGAGCCGCTGTTGAGACTCGCCTCGATAACCAGGGTGCCCAGGCTCAGGCCACTGATGATGCGGTTGCGCAGCGGAAATAGCCCGGCGTGAGGGCTGGTGGGTGGCGGCTGCTCGGATACCAGTGCGCCCCCTGCGTCCAGAATCTGTTCAGCCAGCTGGCGGTGCCGCCGGGGATAGCAGTTGTCCAAGCCAGTGCCCCAGACCGCAATGGTCTGGCCACTAACATCCAGCGCACCCTGATGGCAGGCGCCATCAATACCCAGTGCCATACCGCTGGTCACCAGCAGGCCGTTATCGGTAAAGCTGCGCGCAAAGGCGCGGGCCGTGGCTGCGCCCTGGGGCCCCGGATTACGGGTGCCTACCATGGCGATCTGAGGATCAGTCAGCAGCGCCGGATTACCCCTCACAAACAGCACCAGTGGCGGATCGGTGATTTCACGCAGCAGCGGCGGATAGCCTGGATCGTCGAACGTCAGCAAATAACAGTCGGGCTGCCGCGACCATGCCAGACACTGCTCGACACGTTCCAGGACGACACTATCGCCCTGCTGGCATTGCAGAATGGCATCCTGAATACGCTTGTTGAAACCCAGACCTCCGAGCGTTAACAGGTCGGCTGCAAACAGCTCGGTGGGGGCGATGATATGGTCGAGCAGATGACGCCGCGCAGCCGGTCCCAGCCCATCGAGCATGCTCAGGGCCAGCCAGGCTTGCCGGCGGTCGGTCAGGTGCAGGGGCATAGATCAGCCTTCGGCAGAAAAAATGAAGGGCTGAGAACAGCACAACCGCGCCACCCGATTCAGGGCGGCGCGGTTGTTCATCAGGGGTTGCGGACCTTGTCCATGATCGCCAGCTGACGCTGGGCGTTCAGCACGATGCCGTAGCTCATGCGGTCATAGACGCGGAATACCATCAGCAGACCGGCGCGTTCGTCGGGCAATTGCACCCGCTCGTTCTGCACGCGGTCGCGCACCGTTTCGCCGGTCTTGTAGATCGCCAGCACGTTGCCTTCCTGGAGATTGTCCCGGGCGCCCTTGTTCAGGATCACCACGTCATACTGACCGATCTGGGTGACACCATTGGGCACGTCGAGAATCAGACCATCGACTTCACCTTCCGGATCGCTGGGGAAGAAGGTCGAGGCGACTGCGCGCTCTTCGGTTTCCAGCAGCCGGTCACCGATGCGTACTTCCTGGCGGCTACGGGTGACCATCAGTGTGGTGATGTCACGTTCTGTCGCCAGCACGTCGACATTGCCGATTTCCTGAGCGTGGATACCGAGGAATTCGCCGCTCTGCGGATCGGTGTAGGCCTTGCCGCGGCGATAGAGACCGAAGGCTGGCATGCCCTCGACGACATCACCCCGGGCGTAGACGCGGTTGCCGGCACCGGCCACGACACTTTCAGCTTCGCCACCGATGATATAGGGTGCTGCTTCCAGTTGATCGGCATCGTCCATGATACGGCCGGCATTCAGGAAGGCATTGATGGCCTCCAGCGGAATGGTCGGGATGGCTTCGGCCACAGGCGAAGAACGTACAGTGGGTGACAGCTTGATGGTGCCACCCTGGCCACGGTTGACTGTCAGACGCGGCTGGCCGTCGATGTACACCAGTGAGATGATATCGCCGGGGTAGATGAGATGGGGGTTGTTGATCTGCGGATTGGCATGCCAGATTTCCGGCCACTTCCAGGGCAGACTGAGAAATCGACCGGCAATGTCCCACAGGGTGTCACCCCTGACTACCTGGTACCGCTCCGGGTGGTTTTCCCTGAACACCGACTCCTGAGCCTGCACCAGAATGCTCACCGAGAGCAGCAACAGGCCGAGTAATGTTTTCCTCATGACATGAATCCCTTTATTATAGAGGCCAGCACCCAAAGTCCCATGCCTTCTCCGGCACGTGGACCAGCTATACTTCCAAGCTGCCTGCCATATTAGCAGCACCTTATGAATCAGTTCTACAAACGTACATCACAAACCGACATGGCTATATTAAATATTCTCGAATTTCCCGATTCCCGGCTGCGCACCATTGCCAAGCCGGTCGAGGTTGTCGATGAACGCATCCGACAACTGGTCGACGACATGTTTGAAACCATGTACGACGCGCCGGGCATTGGCCTTGCGGCTACCCAGGTGAACGTTCACGAGCGCGTCATCGTCATCGACCTTTCCGAAGACCACAGTGAACCAATGGTCTTCATCAACCCGGAGCTGCTGCCGCTGACCGAGGAGCTCGAAGAGATGCAGGAAGGCTGTCTCTCAGTGCCCGGTTTCTACGAGACGGTAACCCGTCCCGAGCGAGTCCGCGTCAAAGCGCTGGGGCGCGATGGCGAAGCCTTCGATATCGTCTGTGAAGGTCTGCTGGCAGTGTGCATCCAGCACGAATGCGATCACCTGAACGGTAAACTGTTTGTGGATTATCTGTCCAACCTCAAGCGTGACCGCATTCGCAAGAAGCTGGAAAAAATCCACAAAGCGCAGGGCAACGCGTGATAAAGAGCCCAAGGCTTGCTCCGGCAAGCCTTTTCTTTACCCGGAATACAACCATTCACCAAGCTGTGCCGATCAGTGCACTCGCTTGCTTATCCAACAAGGCGCCATTGCATGAGCAGCTCTGATCTACGCATCGTTTTCGCCGGCACACCGGAATTTGCCGCAGCCCATCTGCAGGCACTGCTGGAGGCCGGGCTGAATATCGTCGCCGTCTACAGCCAGCCGGACCGGCCTGCCGGGCGCGGCCACAAGCTGACCATGAGCGCCGTCAAGCAGCTGGCGCTGCAACACCAATTGCCGGTCCATCAACCAGTGACGCTACGTGATGCCGAGGCGCAGGCCGAACTGGCAGCCCTGCAACCGGACCTGCTGGTGGTAGTGGCCTACGGCTTGATCCTGCCGCAGGCGGTGCTGGATATCCCGCGTCTGGGCTGTATCAACAGCCATGCCTCGCTGTTGCCGCGCTGGCGCGGGGCGGCGCCGATTCAGCGTGCCATTGAAGCCGGCGACAGCGAATCCGGCGTCACCGTGATGCGCATGGAAGCAGGGCTGGATACCGGGCCCATGCTGCTTAAGAGCAGCACACCGATCAGTGCCGAAGATACCGGCGGTAGCCTGCACGACCGACTTGCAGAACTCGGACCCCAGGCCGTGTTGCAGGCTATCGACGGGCTCGCCGCTGGCACGCTGGCAGATAACAGCCAGGATGACAGTCTGGCCACCTACGCGCACAAGCTGGGCAAGGCCGATGCGCGCATCGACTGGACCCGCCCCGCCGCGGAACTGGATTGCATGATCCGCGCCTTCAATCCTTGGCCACTGGCTCACGCGCGATGGCAGGATCAGCCGTTGAAAGTCTGGGCAGCACAGCCGGAAGCCGGCCAGGGCCAGCCGGGGGAAATTCTCGATTGCAGCAAATCGGGTCTGTTGGTGGCGTGTGGCGAAGGAGCATTGCGCCTGACCCGCCTGCAACTGCCTGGCGGCAAACCACTGGCTTTTGCTGACCTGTATAACGCCCGGCGCGACCAGTTCGCCGTCGGTCAATCACTGGCTAACGGCCAATGAGTCCGCGTCTGGCCGCAGCCAATGCATTGGCCACCGTGATGGCCGGCAAGGCGTCGTTGGGCAGCAGTCTGCCAGCACAGTTGAAACAGGTAGCGCCCCGCGACCATGCGCTCACCCGCGAATTGGCGCTGGGCACCGCGCGCTGGTTTCAACGGTTGGATGGGCTTGCCGGGCACCTGATGCAAAAGCCGTTGAAAGCCGCTGATCGTGATCTGCATGCGTTACTGCTGATCGGCATGTATCAGCTGCTGTATACCCGGGTACCGGCCCATGCGGCGATTGGCGAGACGGTACAGTTGGCCGTCACCATGAAGAAAACCTGGGCCAAGGGCATGCTCAATGCCGTACTGCGGCGTGTGCAGCGCGAAGGCACCGAACTGCTGGCCGAGCTGGAACATGACCCGGTGATCCGCGTCTCGCATCCGCGCTGGTTGCAGAAGACCTTCAAACAGATGTGGCCCGAGCACTGGGAGGCGCTATGCGCCGCCAATAATCTGCATCCGCCGATGACCCTGCGGGTCAATCGCCGCCAGCACAGTCGCGATGTCTATCTCGAGCAACTGCACGCTGCCGGTATCACTGCAACTGCCTGTCCGTTCAGCGTCGACGGCGTGACCCTGGCCCAGCCCTGCGACGTGCAGCAGCTGCCCGGTTTCGCCACTGGTGCCGTGAGTGTGCAGGACGAAGCCGCTCAGCTCGCAGCACCGCTGCTGGAACTGCAAGCCGGCCAGCGGGTGCTGGATGCCTGCTGCGCTCCGGGAGGCAAGACCTGCCATATTCTCGAACAGCAAAGCGACCTGCAGGAAGTTGTGGCGCTGGATCTGGAGCCGACCCGGCTGGTGCGTGTGCAGGAGAACCTGCAGCGCCTGGGCCTGCAGGCGACACTCAAGGCCGCCGATGGGCGGGATCTGGATGTCTGGTGGGATGGCCAACCATTCGACCGCATCCTGCTGGATGCGCCCTGTTCTGCCACCGGGGTAATTCGTCGTCATCCTGATATCAAGCTGACTCGCCAACCGGACGATATCGCCGCACTGGTGGTACTCCAAGCTGAACTGCTCGACCAGATCTGGCGCACCCTGGCGGTCGGCGGCATTCTGGTATATGCCACCTGTTCGGTGCTGCCACAGGAGAATACCCAGTTGATCGAGGCCTTTCTGGCGCGCCAATCCGGCGCCCGGCAGCTGCCCATCAATAATGATTTCGGCCTGGAGCAGCCCTGCGGACGCCAATTGTTGCCCCAGCCTGACGGTCACGACGGCTTCTATCTGGCCAAACTGCTGAAGGTCGCCAGCAACCCACCGGTGAACAGCTACACTGACGTGGGCAACAAGGAAGACGCATGAAGATCATCATTCTCGGCGCAGGTCAGGTCGGCGGTAGTCTGGCTGCCGAACTGGCCAGTGAAGCCAACGACATCACTGTTGTGGACACCGATGCCGGGCGCCTGCGGGCGTTGAGCGATCGCTTGGATATTCGCACGGTGCAGGGGCGCGGCTCGCTGCCGACGATCATGCGCCAGGCCGGAGCTGACGACGCAGATATGCTGATCGCGGTGAGCAGCAGTGACGAGACCAACATGATCGCCTGTCAGGTCGCCTATACCCTGTTTCGCACCCCCACCAAGATCGCCCGTATCCGCGAGTCGGCCTATCTGGTTCGTGGTCAGCTGTTTCAGAATGAAGCTATCCCGATTGACGTGCTGATCAGCCCCGAGCAGGCCGTCACCAACTACATCAAGCGTCTCATCCAACATCCCGGCGCGCTGCAGGTACTCGACTTTGCCGAAGGTAAAGTACAGCTGGTAGCTGTCCGCGCATACTACGGCGGTCCTCTGGTTGGCCAGGAACTTCGTTATCTGCGCCAGCACATGCCCGGTGTGGAAACCCGTGTGGCAGCGATTTTTCGCCGCGACCGGCCAATCACTCCCCAGGGCGATACCGTCATCGAAGCCGATGATGAGGTGTTCTTCATCGCTGCCTCGCAGGATATCCGTGCGGTGATGAGCGAGTTGCGGCGAGTGGAAAAACGCAACAAGACCATCATGATTGCCGGAGGCGGCAATATCGGTGAGCGTCTGGCTGAAGCCACCGAGAGCAGCTATCGAGTGAAGATCATCGAGAACAATCGCGCCCGCGCCGACTACCTATCGCAAAACCTGGAGCAGGCCATCGTACTCTATGGAAGCGCTTCGGACCGCGAGCTGTTGATTGATGAGAATATCGAGGAAGTGGATATCTTCATTGCGGTCACCAATGATGATGAAGCCAATATCATGTCGTCCATGCTGGCCAAGCGGCTGGGTGCTCGTCGGGTAATGGCGCTGATTAACAACCCGGCGTATGTGGATCTGGTTCAGGGTGGTCAGGTCGACATCGCCATTTCGCCGTCCCAGGCCACCATAGGCACCTTGCTCGCCCATGTGCGCCGCGGCGATATCGTCAATGTGTATTCCCTGCGTCGGGGCGCCGCCGAGGCTATTGAAGTGATCGCCCATGGTGATGCCCGCTCGTCCAAAGTGGTAGGCAAGGCTATCAGCGAGATCAAGCTGCCACCGGGGACCACTATTGGTGCGGTGGTGCGCAAGGAAGAAGTCCTGATCGCCCATGACGACACGGCTATCGAATCCGATGATCACGTCATCCTTTTTGTGATCGACAAAAAACACATTCGTGATGTCGAGCGGTTGTTCCAGGTCGGTCTGACTTTCCTCTGACTTTCTATCCGGACAGGTAGCACAGCGCATGCAGTATTCTCAGATTCAGCGCATTCTCGGCATTCTGCTGATGCTGTTCTCCCTCAGCATGCTGCCGGCAGCGGCGGTCGGTCTGCACTACGGCGAGCAGGCCAGAGAAGCCTTCCTGGTGGGTTTTGCCATTACCCTGTTCGTCGGCCTGCTGGTGTGGTTACCGGTGCGCAAACGACGCAACGAGCTGCGCACCCGCGATGGTTATCTGATCACGGTATTGTTCTGGCTCGTACTGGGACTGTTTGGCGCGGTACCCCTGTATCTGCTGGACATGCCCGACCTGACGGTAGCCGATGCGGTGTTCGAGTCCTTCTCCGGCCTCACCACTACCGGGGCCACGGTGATTACCGGGCTGGATACCCTGCCACGCTCACTGCTTTTCTATCGCCAGCAGCTGCAGTGGTTCGGCGGCATGGGCATCATCGTGCTGGCGGTGGCCATCCTGCCGCTGCTGGGTGTCGGCGGCATGCAGCTGTACCGGGCGGAAATGCCCGGCCCCCTGAAAGACAACAAACTGACCCCGCGTATTGCCGAAACCGCCAAGGTGTTGTGGTTCATCTATACCGGTCTGACTCTGGCCTGCGCCGGTGCCTACTGGCTGGCCGGGATGTCGCTGTTCGACGCCATTGGGCATAGTTTTTCTACCGTTGCAATTGGCGGCTTCTCGACCCACGACGCCAGTATCGGCTATTTCGATAGTCCGCTCATCGAACTCATATGCATGCTGTTCATGGTCATCTCGGGAATCAACTTCGCTCTGCACTTTGCTGCCTGGCGATTCCGTTCCATCAAGAGCTATTGGCAGGACTCCGAGTGCCGCAGCTATCTGCTGATTCTCGTCGGTCTGTTCATTATCTGCAGCATGATACTGATCTATTCCCAGTATTACGACGTTGCCTCGTCAATCCGCTTTGCTGCTTTCCAGACAGTTTCCATCGCCACCACCACGGGTTTCGGGGTGACCGACTTTGCCTCCTGGCCATCGGTGCTGCCGTTCATGCTGTTGTACGCCAGTTTCGTCGGCGCCTGCGCCGGCTCCACCGGGGGCGGCATGAAGGTCATTCGGGTGGTATTGGTGTTCAAGCAAGGTGTGCGCGAGATCAAGCGGCTGCTGCATACCAACGGCGTGTTCCCGGTCAAGCTTGGCAGTACGGCGGTGGGTGATCGGGTGGTGGAAGCAGTGTGGGGTTTCTGCTCGGTATATGTGTTCACATTTGCGGTACTGTTTCTATTGCTGCTCAGCACTGGTCTGGACTTCGTTACCGCTTTCTCGGCATTGACGGCATGCATGAACAACCTGGGGCCGGGGTTGGGAGATGTCGCCGCGCACTATGGTGATATGACGGCGACGGTCAAATGGATGCTCAGCTTCGCCATGCTGTTGGGCCGACTGGAAGTCTTCACCCTGCTGGTATTGCTGACCCCGATGTTCTGGCGGCGCTGAGTCATTCTTCGTCGAGAAAGGCCAAGCCCACGCCCCCACCGGCAACGACACGCTGGATCACCATGCGCAGAACGGGCGCCTCGATCGGCATGTCCTGCACCTGCCCGGTCACCTCATCACCGACCGCCAGCGCTGCCAGATCCGGATGTTCGATGAACACCCCGCCGTCGGACAGATCCTTGGTCTGGGCGGTCAGCGAGCCAAAGGCAGGGTGGCTGATCTTGATCCGGCACTTCATCATCGTCCGTGGATATTGCCGTTGGTTACTCATGGCTTACATTCCTTGTCTTCAAGACTACTTCTTCAATACCATTTCTTCTCGCCGGCGGGGCGCTTCTTGAAGCGCTTCATGGTCCACATATACTGGCTGGGCCAGCGCCGCACATAGCCTTCAATGGCTTTGCTCATGCCGGCTACCGCGACGTTCTCGTCTTCACTATAAAGCGCCTCGGGCGCCCGCTCCACTATGACCTTGAAACCGCTGTGATCGGGCAGGCGTACGCAATGCAGGAAGACGCCATTGGCCGACCCTCCCTTGAGCAGGCCGGGGACGAATTTGCTGGTCAATGCCTGAATGCCGAAAAAGGGTACGAACAGGCCGCTTTTCAGCGCCGGTTCGGGATCTGCGGGAATACCCACAGCGCCGCCGCGACGTACCTCACGCATGACGCTGATGATGCCCTCGCGAGTAGAGGCAGCCACCTTGTTGCCCAGCTGGGTGCGCTGTTTCTGCAGCAGCTCGTCCACCGCTTTCTGCTTCGGCGGACGGTAGAAAATGATCGGCGAGCATTTCAGGCAATACCAATGGTTGAGCACTTCCCAGTTACCCAGGTGGCTGGTGATTCCGACCAGCCCCTTGCCTTCGGCCAAGGCCTCATCCAGTAGATGCTCGCCCTCCACCTCCTTGATCAGGGCCACGGTTTTCTGTGGGCTCCACATCCACGCGCAGGCGCTTTCGGCGAAGCTGCGACCGATATTGAGCAGGGTTTCACCGACCAGCTTTTCCCGCTCCACCTCTGACAATTCCGGCAGGCAATGGGCGAAGTTGATACGCACCACCTCACGCGAACGGTTCGGCAGCTTCCACATCAGCCAGCCAACAAAGGCGCCCAGGCGCTGCGCTACACCGAACGGCAGCAGCGAAAACAGCTTGAGAAAACCCACTACAACAGCACCCTTGAGCCTTTCCACTCACCACACTCCAGCATTTGAAAAACGCCATTGTAGCCTGAGCACAGGCATCATCCCACCGGCGCCGAACAGCTCCACAATTCCACCACCGGTTGCTGCGGGTCCGGCGCTCCCAGCCAATCGGCCAGGGGGTGGCAGCCCGTGTCGGTGCATAATTGATAATCGCCGGCCGCCGGGGCACTGCTGCGCCCCAGTCGCAAGGGTTGCAGTGCGGGCAGCTGCGGCCGGTAGTGCCAACTGCCATGCCGCAGCACAGCATCCTCAGGTATTTCCATACCCGCGCCACTGCCGCGCACTCTGGCCTCGCGCAATAACAGGCCGGCAGTTTCAACCTGCCAGTCCTCTTCCCAGCGTATCTTTTCGACACTGTGATTCCAGGCCAGGGTGAACTCGGCTAATGGCAGCTGTGCCCAGATCACTCCAGCCAAGCCGAGACACAGGGCATTCATGCCGCGGCGGTCAGAGCGCGACGTGCGCGCCACCAATGTTGTGCGACGAAGACGGCGCCCAGCGCGAAACCCAGTTCATCACTGATCGGCAGCGCCAGAATCATCAGCCCACCCGCGACAAAACCCAGCGGCAGTTCCCACCACGTCAGGCGCTGCATGAAATAACCGGTGAAAACCGTGCCCCACAGGCCGATCGCAAAGGCCGCCTTGAACAGCATGTAAAGCGTCGCCGCCCAGTCACCGCCCTGCATCATCAGTGCCGGGTTGTAGACCGCCATGAAGGGCACCACGAAGCCGGCCACGGCGATACGTATGGCCCACATGCTGATCTTCAGACCACTGGCACGGGCGATCGGCGCGGCAGCGAAGCACGCAAGCGCCACCGGCGGCGTCAGATCAGCCATGATGCCAAAATAGAACACGAACATGTGCGAAACGATCAGCGGTACACCCAGATCCAGCAGCGCCGGCGCGGCAATGGAGCTGGTGATGATGTAGTTCGGAATGGTCGGAATACCCATGCCCAACATCAGACAGGTAAGCATGGTCAGCAGCAGCGACAGGAACAGATTGTCCTGGCCGATTGCCAGAATATAGCCGGCAAAGGTCGAGGCCACCCCGGTCAGCGAAACGATACCGATGATCACCCCCACCAGCACGCAGGCAATCCCGACGGGAATCGCATGGCGCGCCCCTTCCACCAGCGCATGCAGGCAGATCAGTAAGGTATCGCGCCCACCCTTGATGAACCAGCAAGCCGCCACCAGTACGCCGATAACACCGAAGATCACGCCAATGCCCAACTGAAAGAAGCCGGCACAAAGCACACCGAGGGCCACCCAGAAGATGAGCCGGATTGCCGTGGACGACACCCGCAGGATCAGCGCCGACCCGAGGATCACGATCGCCGTCAGTGCCAGGCCGATGGTCCCGGCAAACATCGGCGTGCGCCCGGAAAACAGCAGCCAGATCAGTACTGCCAGCGGAATCAGCAGGAACCAGCGCTGCTTGACCGCCGCCCAGGCACTGGGGCATTCGTCCTTCGGCAGGCCATTGAGTTTCGAGCGGCGAGCCTCAAGGTGCACCATCCAGAATACCGAGCCGAAATACAGCAGCGCCGGCAGCAAAGCCGCCTTGGCCACCTCAACATAGGGCATGTTGATGGTTTCGGCCATGATGAAGGCCACGGCGCCCATCACCGGTGGCATGATCTGGCTGCCCATGCTCGATGTCGCCTCGACTCCGCCGGCAAACGCCGAGCGATAACCGAAACGCTTCATCAGGGGGATGGTGAACTGGCCGGTGGTCACCACGTTGGCCACGCCGGACCCGGTGATGGTGCCCATCAGCGCCGATGACACTACCGACACCTTGGCCGGTCCACCGGCCTTGTGCCCGAACAGGCCCATGGCGAAATCGGTGAACAGACGGATCATTCCGGCCTGCTCGAGGAACGAGCCGAACAGGATGAACAGGAAGATATAGGTGGCGGACACATAGGTCGGCGTGCCGTACAGCCCCTCGGTGCCGAAGGACAGCTGATTGACCACCTGGTCCAGATAATAGCCGCGATGGGCCAGATCGCCCGGCAGGTGATTGCCGAACAAGCCATAGGCGAGAAACAGCCCGCAGATGATCGGCAGAGCAATGCCCATTACCCGCCGCGCCGCCTCGAATACCAAGGCGATCAAGATGATGCCAACCACCATGTCAGTGGTAGTCAGATCACCAGAGCGCTGGATCAGATCCGCCTCGAAATACCATTGGTAGGCGAAAGTCGCCATACCTGCCAACCCCAGTATCCAGGCCAGGGGTTGCCAGGGACGCGCATTGCCACGCAGCGGATAACTGAGATACACCAACAACAGCAGAAAACCCACGTGTCCGGCCCGCAACACCTGGGTCGACACCGGATGAAAGGCAGCGGTGACAATCTGATAACAGGAAAACAGCAGAGCCACATAAAACAGGGCTCTGGGCCAGTCGGCGGGGCTCGCACTGAGCCCCCGATCTTCACTCATGAGCTACTCCCGCGCATTGCCGAGGCTTATTCCAGAACACCAGCTTCCCGATAGAAGCGTTCGGCCCCCGGATGCAATGGGATCGGCAGGTTGCCCGCAGCGGTCTCCAACTTGATCGCCTTGGCTGCAGCATGGGCATTACCCAGCGCATCCAGGTTGTCGAAGATCAGTTTGGTCATCTGATAGGCAATATCCTCGGGCACCTTATCGTGGCTGACCAGGATATTGGTAATACCGACAGTCGGCACATCCTGCTCCTGACCATCGTAGGTGCCGGCTGGAATCACCCCGGGCTGATAGGCGGGGTTGTTGATCTTCTGCACCACTTCTTCAGGAATCGGCACGAACGTCACCGGCATGGTGCTGGCCAGATCACGAATGGCGGCCATGCCCAGACCAGACGACTGCAAGGTTGCATCCAGTTGCCGATTCTTGATTAGCTCGACGGATTCGGCGTAGGGCAGGAACTCGACACGGCGCATGTCATCGTAGCTCAACCCCGCTGCCGCAAAGATGGCCCGGGCATTGAGTTCGGTACCGGATTTGGGCGCGCCAACCGAGATCCGTTTGCCTTTGAGATCCTCCAGCGTCTTGATACCGGATTCCTCACTGGCCACTACCTGGATGTAATTGCTGTACGTGCCGGCAATGGCGCGCAGGCGTTCGAGCGGCGCCTTGAAGCCGGCGTCCTCCACACCATTCCAGGCATCGGCCACCGAGTCACCGAGAGCAAAGGCCAATTCACCGCGGCCGGCCTGCAACAGATTGAGGTTTTCCACCGAGGCCTTGGTCGCCTGCACTGAGGGTTTAGCCTCGTCGATCTGATTATACAGCTGCGAGATGGCCACCCCGATGGGGTAATACACTCCGCTGGTGCCGCCAGTGAGCACATTGATATAGGTCGGCGCGGCAAACACCGCAGTGGTGGCGGTCAGCGCCGCAGCAGCGGCCAGCAGACCCAAACGTTTGGTCAGTTGCATGGATGGTCTCCATCATTATTGTTGTTCGACGGTAAAAGTCCCACAGCCCAATTCCGCGTAGCGGAAACAATCCAGAGTATGGTCCATAACCATGCCGGTCGCCTGCATGAATGCATAACAGATTGTCGGCCCGACAAAACTGAAACCGGCTTTCTTCAGCGCCTTGCTCATGGCCTGAGCCTGCGGCGTAATGGCCGGCACCTCGGCATGGCTGGCAAACTGGTTGATCAGCGGCCGACCATCGACAAACTGCCAGAGCCAGGCTGCCGGGTCGGTCCGCTTCGCCAGGACCAGCCAGGCCCGGGCATTCTGCCTTGCAGCCTGGATCTTCAGCCGATTGCGAATAATGCCTGGGTCCTGCATCAGTATCTGCAGATCGGCATCGCTCTGCGCCGCCATGAGTTGCACATCAAAACCACGATACACCTGTCGATAGCGCTCGCGCTTCTTGAGTATGGTGATCCACGACAGTCCTGCCTGGAACCCGTCAAGCAGCAGCTTCTCGAATAACCGCTGCGCATCATATTCCGGCACGCCCCATTCATGGTCGTGGTAGTGCTGATACACAGGATCGGCAGAGCACCATCGGCAGCGGGTGACGTCATTGCGAGAGGGGTTCAATGCGCAACTCCTGATTGACAATTGAGTTCGTTTTATACCCTGCATCGTACCGAAAACCAACGCTGCAAAAAGCCCCGTTGCACTTGCCTGGGTGCGGTAGCGTAAGATGGGGCGTCCATTTTCAACGCGGAAGTGATAATGCCAAGACAAGTCGTCAACGTTTCAGTAACCCCCCGGGGCAGTCTGGAAATCCTGTCCCAGCGTGAAGTCCAGAATTTGAGCCAGTTCGGCTCGGGCAGTACTTATCAATTGTTCCGCCAGTGTGCGCTGGCGATTCTCAATACCGGTGCCCGCGTCGATAACGCCAAGACCATTCTCGAAGCCTATGCCGATTTCGAGGTGCACATCCATCAGCTCGACCGCGGTGTCAGCCTGGAGCTGCGCAACGCGCCGGCCGATGCCTTTGTCGATGGCCATATGATCGCCAGCACTCGGGAAATGCTGTTCAGCGCCCTGCGCGATATCGTCTATACCGAAAGCGAACTGCGCAATCAGCGAGCGGATCTGAGCAACTCGAATGGCATCACCGATTACGTCTTCCACCTGTTGCGCAATGCCCGCACTCTGACGCCCGGCGTTGAACCGAAGATGGTGGTGTGCTGGGGTGGTCATTCGATCAACACCGAAGAATACAAGTACACCAAACGGGTCGGCCATGAACTGGGCCTGCGCAACCTGGACATCTGCACCGGCTGCGGACCCGGGGTGATGAAGGGCCCGATGAAAGGTGCGACCATCGCCCATGCCAAGCAGAGGGTGACGGACGGTCGCTATCTGGGTCTGACCGAGCCGGGCATCATTGCCGCCGAAGCGCCGAACCCCATCGTCAATGAGCTGGTCATCCTGCCGGATATCGAAAAGCGTCTGGAAGCCTTTGTCCGGGTCGGGCATGGCATCATCATCTTCCCGGGTGGCGTGGGTACTGCCGAAGAATTCCTCTATCTGCTGGGGATCTTGCTGCACCCGGACAACCGCGAACTACCGTTCCCGCTGATCCTCAGCGGACCGAAGGAATCGGCCGGCTATCTGCAACAACTGCATGAGTTCGTTGGCGCCACCCTGGGTCCAGCGGCGCAGGCGCGCTACGAGATCATCATCGAAGATCCGGTGCTGGTGGCACGCAAGATGAAACAGGGATTGGCAGAAGTGAAACAGTTTCGTCGCGAGCGCAGCGATGCCTTCCACTTCAACTGGCTGCTGAAAATCGAGGAAAGCTTCCAGCGGCCCTTCGAGCCGACCCATGAAAACATGGCCAACCTGGAGCTGCGCCGCAGCACACCACCGCATGAACTGGCCGCCAACCTGCGCCGGGCGTTTTCCGGCATTGTCGCCGGGAACGTCAAGGACAAGGGCATACGCCTGATCGAGCAATATGGACCCTATGAGATCCACGGCGATCCGGAGATCATGCAGCCACTGGAGGCGTTGCTCACCGCCTTCGTCGAGCAGCAGCGGATGAAACTGCCAAACGGCTCCGCCTACCAGCCCTCCTACCGCGTCGTCAGTTGATCTCTCGGATAGGACGCCTCTGAAAACGCAGCGAGCGACGGTCAGGCAAGGCGAAACCCGACGCAAGAGCGCAGTTTACTGTAGTAAATGAGCATCTTGAGGAGGATTTCAACGCAGCATGACCGAGCGCAGTAGTTTTCAGAGATGTCCGAGCTGTATGCCATCCCGTCGGGATTGTATACTTCGCCCTTTCTTCACAGTTGACCGGTGAAAACGTGACTCAGACTAATCCAGCCGCCCAAACCTTCCAGGGCCTGATCCTTGCGCTGCAGAACTACTGGGCGCAGCAGGGCTGCGTATTGCTCCAGCCCTATGACATGGAAGTAGGTGCCGGCACTTTCCATACCGCGACCTTCCTGCGCTCCATCGGCCCGGAAAACTGGAACGCGGCCTATGTTCAACCCAGTCGCCGCCCGGCTGACGGCCGCTACGGCGAGAACCCCAACCGTCTGCAGCACTACTACCAGTTCCAAGTGGTGCTCAAACCGAATCCGGACAATATCCAGGAGCTGTACCTGGATTCGCTGCGCCATATCGGCATCGACCCATTGGTACATGATATCCGCTTCGTGGAAGACAACTGGGAATCGCCGACTCTGGGCGCTTGGGGTCTGGGTTGGGAAGTCTGGCTGAATGGCATGGAAGTGACCCAGTTCACGTACTTCCAGCAGGTCGGCGGTGTTGAATGCTACCCGGTCACCGGTGAGATCACCTACGGTCTGGAGCGTCTGGCCATGTATCTGCAAGGTGTGGATTCGGTCTATGACCTGGTCTATTCCGATGGTCCGTTCGGCAAGGTCACCTACGGTGACGTGTTCCACCAGAACGAGGTGGAGCAATCGACCTACAACTTCGAGCATGCCAACGTCGAAAAGTTGTTCGAACTGTTCAGTTTCTACGAAAGCGAAGCCAATCGGCTGATCGAGGCCGAATTGCCGCTACCGGCCTACGAAATGGTGATGAAGGCGTCCCACACCTTCAACCTGCTGGATGCCCGCCGCGCGATCTCGGTGACCGAGCGTCAGCGTTACATCCTGCGCGTGCGGACTCTGTCTCGCGCCATTGCTCACAGCTATCTGCATGCCCGCGCCAAGCTCGGCTTCCCCATGGCCAGCCCCGAACTGCGTGATGAAGTACTGGCCAAACTGAAGGAGGCCGAATGATGCTGGCTTTGGATTTTCTGGTTGAACTGGGTACCGAAGAACTGCCACCCAAAGCGTTGAAGCGTCTGGCCGACGCTTTTCAGGAAGGCGTGGAGAAGGGCCTGAACGAGGCCGGTCTGCAATATCAGTCGGCACGTTACTTCGCCGCCCCCCGGCGTCTGGCGGTGTTCGTCGAGCAATTGGCGACGCAGCAACCCGACCGCACCAGCCAAATGGACGGCCCACCACTCAAGGCGGCTTTTGATGCCGACGGCCAGCCGACCCAGGCCGCGCTGGGTTTTGCCCGCAAGTGCGGTGTTGAACTGAGCGAGCTGGACCAGAGCGGCCCACGCCTGCGCCATGTACAGAACATTCCCGGACAGGCTTCTGCCGACCTGCTGCCAGCCATTGTGGATAACGCACTGGCCGCGCTGCCGATTCCCAAGCGCATGCGCTGGGGTGCTGGCAAGACCGAATTCGTGCGTCCGACCCAATGGCTGGTGATGCTGCAGGGCGACAGCATGATCCCTTGCGATATTCTGTCCCAACAGGCGGGTCGTACCTCACTGGGCCACCGTTTCCACCATCCGGACGAAGTGCGTATCAGCACCCCGGCCAGTTACGCAGATGACCTGCGTCAGGCCCATGTGATCGCTGACTTCGCCGAGCGCCGCGAATTGATCCGCCAGCGAGTGGAGCAACTGGCGAGCGAACAGCAGGGCACCGCAATCATTCCCGAAGATCTGCTGGACGAGGTGACCGCGCTGGTCGAATGGCCGGTGCCGCTGGTGTGCAGCTTCGAGGAACGCTTCCTCGACGTACCTCAGGAAGCGCTGATTTCCACCATGCAGGACAACCAGAAGTATTTCTGCCTGCTGGACGCCAATGGTCGTCTGCTGCCGCGCTTCATCACTGTGGCCAATATCGAGAGCAGCGATCCGGCGCAGATCATTTCCGGTAACGAAAAGGTAGTTCGTCCGCGTCTGACCGATGCCGAGTTCTTCTTCCAGCAGGACAAGAAGCACACGCTGGAACAGAACAATGAGCGGCTGGCCAATGTGGTATTCCAGGCGCAGTTGGGCAGCGTGTATGACAAGGCCGTACGGGTTTCCAGCCTGGCCGCCTTCATCGCCCAGCGCATCGGCGGCAACACGGCCAATGCTGCGCGCGCCGGTCTGCTGAGCAAATGCGATCTGGCCAGTGAAATGGTCGGCGAGTTTCCTGAGCTGCAGGGTATCGCTGGCTACTATTATGCCGGACACGATGGCGAGGCCGAGGATGTGGCGCTGGCGCTGAACGAGCAGTACATGCCGCGCGGCGCCGGTGCCGAGCTGCCGAGCACGCTGACCGGCGCCGCTGTGGCCCTGGCTGACAAGCTCGATACGCTGGTCGGCATCTTCGGGATCGGCATGCTGCCGACCGGTAGCAAGGACCCCTATGCATTGCGCCGCGCTGCGCTGGGTGTACTGCGCATCCTCATCGAGAAGCGGTTGGAACTGGATCTGCACGCTGCCCTGGAAACCGCCATTGCGCAATATGGCGTCGCAGTAAAAAGCGAAGGTCTGGTCGATCAGGTACAGGACTTCATCTTCGACCGCCTGCGTGCGCGCTATGAAGATGAAGGTATCGATGTGGCCGTGTATCAGTCGGTGCGCGCCGTCCATCCTGATTCGCCGCTGGACTTTGATCAGCGTGTGCAGGCGGTTCAGGCATTCCGCCAGTTGCCGGGAGCCGCTGCGCTGTCGGCTGCCAACAAACGGGTGTCGAACATTCTGGCCAAGGCTGACAGCGCCGTGCCAGCCGCCATAGACCCGGCATTGTTGAATGAAACCCCTGAGCAGGCCCTGGCCGACGCTGTATTGGACGCGGAGGCCAAAGTCACCCCCTTGGCCGCAGAGCGTCAGTACCGCGCCACGCTGGAACAGCTGGCGGCTTTGCGCGAACCGGTGGATGCGTTCTTTGACCAGGTACTGGTCAAAGCCGAGAATCCACAGGTCAAAGCCAACCGCTATGCGTTGCTGGCCCGTCTGCGCGGGCTGTTCCTGGGCGTCGCTGACATCTCCCTGCTCGGATGAAACTGATCATTCTCGACCGCGACGGGGTCATCAACGAAGACTCCGACGCCTTCGTCAAATCAGTGGATGAGTGGATCCCGCTACCGGGGTCCATCGATGCCATCGCCCGGCTTAGCCAAGCCGGCTGGACGGTAGCCGTCGCCACCAATCAGTCCGGTCTGGCGCGCGGCTATTTCAGCGAGCAGACGTTGCAGGCCATGCATCAGCGGTTGCATGACCTGGTCACTCAGCAAGGCGGGCGGATTGACCTGATCCGGCATTGTCCGCATGGCCCGGATGATGGCTGCGATTGCCGCAAACCGCTGTCCGGCCTGTTTCAACAGATTGCCGCGCATTACGCTGTTGCTCTTGATGGCGTGCCAACGGTTGGAGACAGTCTGCGCGACTTGCAAGCCGGTGCGGCGATGGGCTGTCAGCCCTATCTGGTACGTACCGGGAAAGGACGGATGACCGAAGGTAAAGACCTGCCTGCCGGTACCCGTGTGTTTGATGATCTGGCCGCCGTGGCCAGTTACCTGCTGGAATCCTGATCCAATGTCCGTGTTGATGGTTCTGCGCGTCACCCTGTTCTATCTGCTACTGTCCGCCAGCGCCGCCATATGGGGTGTGTTGATGCTGGTTATCGCTCCGTTTCTGCCATACCGTATGCGCTTCAAGCTGGTGCTGGAATGGTGGTGCCGTTTCGCTATCTGGCTGACGCGACGCATGGTCGGTATTCGCTACGAAGTGACCGGTCTGGAGAACATCCCGGATCAGCCCGGCGTGATCTTGTCCAATCACCAGAGCACCTGGGAAACCTTTTTCCTGCAGCAGATCTTCCGTCCACAAACACAGCTGATCAAGAAGGAACTGTTATACGTACCCTTCTTCGGCTGGGCCTACGCCCTGCTCAAACCCATCGCCATCAATCGCAGCAAGGCGCGTAGCTCCTTACAGCAACTGAACCGCATCGGTGGTCAGCGCCTGCGGGATGGCATGTGGGTGCTGGTATTCCCTGAAGGCACCCGGGTGCTGCCTGGCAGCCCGATCAAGTTCACCCGCGGGGGCAGTGCCCTGGCCTGCGCCAACAACGCCCCTGTGGTGCCTGTAGCGCACAATGCCGGTGAGTTCTGGCCGCGCAACGGCTGGGGCAAGCGCCCCGGTACAGTACAGGTGAAGATCGGGCCCGCCATCTACCCCAAAGGTGCGGATCCACGCTCCATCGTCGAGGTTAACAAGCAGGCCGAGGCTTGGGTGAACAAGGCGATACAGGAAATGCAGGCTGGCTGAGTCGAACGCATAAAAAATCCCCGGCAGATCACTCTGACCGGAGTTTTTTTGCCGGAAATATCGGCAGGGAAACTTTATTCTCCTGCGTGATCCAGATCGAGGACAATGGGCGGGTTATAAGGCTCATAACGCTCGGTACACGAGCTGGCGTTGAGCAGCGGCGTACCGCCCCGCTGGTACACCCCGTAACCCTCATGGATATGGCCGAAAATGACTGCTTTCAGGCGTAGCTCATCGATCCGCTCCAGAAGATCCCGGCAACCCACATTATGGCTGCCCAGGCCCAGATCAACCGTATCGCCATATCCCAGCGGTGGTCCGTGGGTAACGAGCACATCCGTATTCTCTGGAATGAGAGCCCACACATCATGCAACGGCTGCCCTCGGTCCAGCATGAAGGCCCAGTCCATAAAAGCCGGCGTCCAGGGCGAACCCCAGAACCGGACGCCTTCAATTTCGACACCGTTGTCTTCCAGATAGATAGCATTGCTCAACGCCTTCCGGGCCAACTCGGGGGTGTCCTGAAACGCCCAGTCATGGTTGCCGGCAATGACGATCTTGTGGCGGTGAGGCAAGGCCCCCAGCCAGTTATTGAGGTCTTCAACGTTATTCAGCGTGCCTTGGCCAAGGCTGTCTCCCGCATGAATCAGTACATCTCCATCCGGGATGTCCGGGATGTCCCAATGCAGGCTGTGGGTATCGGATACGCACACGAGCTTCATCTTTGTCCCTTGGCTGGGTCAACAATTTACATTGTGCAGCGGCTACATCGGACGGCGATAAGCGGATCATATTACGTTGTCCCCCCAGAATGACGCCGAGCGGGAACATACCCAGGCTTGGCTCTCAGTAGCCTCAAATAAAAGGCCCGATAAAAACGCTATCGGGCCTCTCTCTTCTCGCACGAGTCAGCCGCTGGCTGAGCCCTTGACCTACTACTGTAGATAGAAATCACACATCCAGGTTGGATACCGCCAACGCGTTGCGCTCGATGAACTCGCGGCGTGGTTCCACGTGGTCACCCATCAGCGTGTTGAAGATCTGATCAGCAGCGATGGCGTCGTCGATGCTGACCTGCAGCATACGACGATTTTCCGGATCCATGGTGGTTTCCCACAGCTGATCGGCGTTCATTTCACCCAGCCCCTTATAGCGCTGGATGGTATGCCGACGTGCCGTTTCGTTCATCATCCATTCCATGCCTTCCTTGAAGAACCTGATCGGCTTCTTCTTCTCGCCACGCTGCATATAAGCGCCGTCTTCCAGCAAGCTTTGCAGCTTCTCACCCAGGTCGGCCATGCTGCGGTAGTCATTACTGGCGAACAGATCGCGGTTGAAGGTGATGTAGCTGGTCTGCCCATGGGAAATGGTTTCCACCTCAGGCAGCCACAGCTGGCGCTCCCTGTCCTCACGCAAACTGATCTCGTATTCCTGACCCGAGCGTTCACCACTTTTTACCAATTTTGCAAAAGAAATCAACCAGTTAGCCATAAACTCGCGATCACCAAGATGTTCCTGGGTCAGGCGTGGCAGGTAGATGAAGTGTTCCATCAGTTCCTGCGGGTACAGACGGCCGAGCCGGTTCAGCGTCTTCATGACACCACGGTATTCATTTACCAGACGTTCCAGGCCCTCGCCGGTAATCCCGGGCGCGTGCTCATTTACGTACAGGTAGGAATCTTCGAGGGCGGATTGGGTAAGGTAGTCTTGGAGAGCCTCGTCGTCCTTGAGGTACTGCTCCTGCTTTCCTCGCTTGATCTTGTACAGCGGCGGCTGCGCAATGTAGATGTAGCCTTTCTCGATCAGTTCCGGCATCTGACGGAAGAAGAAGGTCAGCAACAGCGTACGAATATGCGCGCCGTCCACATCGGCATCGGTCATGATGATGATGTTATGGTAGCGCAGCTTCTCGATGTTGAATTCGTCACGGCCAATACCGCAACCCAGCGCGGTAATCAGCGTACCGACCTCCTGGGAGGACAACATGCGGTCGAAACGCGCCTTTTCCACGTTGAGAATCTTGCCCTTGAGCGGCAGGATGGCTTGGGTCTTGCGGTTGCGGCCCTGTTTGGCTGAGCCACCCGCAGAATCTCCTTCCACAATGTAGAGTTCGGAAAGAGCGGGATCTTTCTCCTGGCAGTCAGCCAGTTTGCCCGGCAACCCGGCAATATCCAGAGCGCCTTTTCGGCGGGTCATTTCACGGGCTTTACGTGCGGCTTCTCGGGCACGCGCGGCATCGATCATCTTACCGACGACTGCTTTGGCCTCGCCGGGCTTTTCCAAGAGGTAATCGCTGAAGCATTTGTTCATTTCCTGCTCTACGGCCGTTTTCACTTCCGAAGAAACCAGTTTGTCTTTGGTCTGGGAAGAGAACTTCGGATCCGGAACCTTCACAGAAACAATGGCAGTCAGACCTTCCCGGGCATCATCACCGGAAGTGCTGACCTTCATCTTTTTCAGCAGGCCTTCCTGTTCGATGTAACTGTTCAATGTGCGAGTCAGTGCACTGCGAAAGCCGACAAGGTGAGTACCGCCATCCCGTTGCGGGATATTGTTGGTAAAACACAGCAGGCTTTCGTTGAAGCTGTCATTCCACTGCATCGCGACTTCAACTGCAATGCCGTCATCCCGCTGGATATCAAAATGAAATACCGAGTTGATGGTGGACTTATTGACGTTGAGGTATTCAACAAAGGCCCGCAAGCCGCCTTCGTACTTGAACAGCTCCTGCTTTCCGCTACGCTCGTCAATCAGATGAATACCCACACCCGAGTTGAGGAAAGACAGTTCGCGCAGACGCTTGGCGAGCACATCCCAGCTGAAGCTGATGCTGGTGAAGGTTTCCGCAGAGGGCTTGAAATGAATCTGTGTACCGGACTCATCGGTATCACCTACCGGCGCCAGAGGCGCCTGAGGGACGCCATGGTGATAAGTCTGCTCCCAGACCTTACCGGCGCGGCGAATAGTCATCACCAGCTCCTCCGAGAGGGCGTTGACCACGGAAACCCCTACGCCGTGCAGACCACCGGAAACCTTGTAGCTGTTATCGTCGAACTTCCCGCCAGCGTGCAGTACCGTCATGATCACTTCGGCGGCGGAAACCCCTTCTTCGTGGATATCCACCGGAATACCGCGACCATCATCCCTTACGGTAATGGATTCATCGGTATGAATGGTGATGCTGATATCAGCACAGTGTCCAGCCAATGCCTCGTCGATGGAGTTATCGACTACTTCAAATACCATGTGGTGCAGACCGGTTCCGTCATCCGTATCACCGATATACATTCCGGGGCGTTTACGCACCGCATCAAGGCCCTTGAGTACCTTGATACTTGATGAATCGTAAGCTCTTTCTTCGGTCATTTTATAATCACTCCCAGACGTCATACGGTCTGCACAATGCGTCCATGTTCCACGTGGAACATCGACAATGGTGTATCGTTTTGCCAACAATCCTGCATTTGTTGCGCCTCCACGCAGCTGATAAAAACCTGACATTGCAGATCTTCCAGCAAGCTGGACAACGCCTTTCGGTGTTTCTCGTCCAATTCGGACGGCAAGTCATCCACAAGAAATACGCAACTCTGTGCGGCGCCCATTTCTTGCAACAAATAACCTTGGGCGATCTTCATTGCGCATACCACCAACTTCTGCTGGCCCCGGGACAAGATATCAACCGCATTCATCCCTTTGATACGCAAACGCAAATCTGCCCGCTGCGGGCCTGACTGTGTATATCCCAATTGCGCATCGCGCTCGAACTGATCATCCAACACCTGGTTCAAAGAGCGCTCTTTATCCCAACCCCGATAATAACTAAGGGTGAGATCGTCGAGCAGCACGAGTCGACCCAGTATATTTTCAAACACCGGCTTCAATTTCAGCAGGTAAGCTTGCCTGAATTCGTCGATACGCTCGCCAGCCGCTATGAGTTCTGATTCCCAAGGCACCAGCATCGAACGTTGTATTCTACCACGACGGAGCAAGCTATTACGCTGTTTGAGGCTTTTTTGCAAACGCTGCCACACAGGAAGAAATTGATGTTCCACGTGGAACACTCCCCAATCCAAATACTGCCGTCGCTGTTTCGGTGCTCCTTCCAATAATCGAAAGCTGTCCGGGTTGATCAGCTGCAGGGGTAGAGTTTCCGCCAACTGGGCGGCGCTGCGTATCGTCTGGCCATCAATACGTATCTGATAGTCAGCCTGTTTACTGCGGGTAATGCCTATGGAACAAGCGGTCCCGTTCTTAAGCACTGCTTCGGCAAACACGGTGCAGGCATCCTCACCGTGTTGGATAACCGGTTGCAGTCGAGTACTTCGAAAGGAGCGAGCCAGCCCGAGAATATGGATGGCTTCCAGCAGACTGGTTTTGCCACTGCCGTTGGAGCCAGAAATGATATTGATGCGGGGGGAGGGGTGAAGTGTCACCGGGTGCAGATTGCGCACCGCGGTGACGGAGAGTCGCTTGAGCGGCATGCGGCTCAGAGACGCATGGGCATGACGACGTAGAGGCTGTCGTCCGATTCGGATTCCTGAATCAGCGCACTGCTATTGGCATCGGACAGAATTATCTTGATCTGTTCATTGCTCAACACATTCATGACATCCAGCAAATAGCTGACGTTGAAGCCAACTTCCAGCGGTGCGCCAGAATAATCAACTACCGCATCTTCTTCTGCTTCTTCCTGCTCGGGGTTATTAGCCTGAATTTTCAGCAGCGAATCACTGAGCATCAGGCGGATGCCTCGGTATTTTTCGTTGGACAGAATGGCGGTACGGCTGAATGCATTGCGCAAGGATTGACGATCAGCCAGGACGATCTTGTCACCGCCACGGGGCAACACCCGCTCGTAATCCGGGAATTTGCCGTCAACCAGCTTGGAGGTAAAGGTGAAATCACCTGTAGTAGCGCGGATGTGATGGGTGCCCAGAACGATATTGATCAGATCGTCAGCCTCACCCAATAGTCGGGCAAGCTCCAGGATCCCCTTGCGCGGCACGATCAGCTGATACTTTTCCTGGTAATCGATATTGGCATCGACAGTACACATTGCCATGCGGTGACCGTCTGTAGCGACTGCGCGCAGTTGGCCATTATTGATTTCCAGAAGCATGCCGTTGAGGTAATAGCGTACGTCCTGCTGCGCCATGGCAAAGCCGGTTCGCTCAATCAAACGCCGCAGCTTGCTCTGACTGACGGCAAAACTCATTGCACCTTCCCCGTCTTCCACATTCGGGAAGTCGGCAGCGGGCAGTGTGGTCAGAGTGAAACGACTGCGGCCGGCCTTGACGATAGCCTTGCCTTCTTCCACCCGGAAATTGATCGTGGAATCCTCTGGCAACGACTTGCAGATATCCATCAATTTACGGGCCGGGACGGTAATCTCGCCTGGCTCAGCCTGTTCTTCCAGCGGAATCCGCCCGATCAATTCGACTTCAAGATCAGTGCCGGTCAGCGACAGCGTGTTGCCATCAACTATCACAAGAACATTGGACAGCACCGGCAACGTCTGCCGGCGTTCAACGACACCAGCCACCAGTTGCAGTGGCTTCAACAGGGCTTCGCGTTGGATGGTAAATTGCATTGTCTTCCTTCGACCTCGTGCAGGTTGGCTGTTTGCTGGGCACTCAGACTCAGGTGGTCAGTGTCCGTAGCAGATTCTTGTAATCTTCGCGGATATCCGCATCTATTTCACGTAATTCTGCGATCTTTCGTGTGGCATGGAGCACAGTTGTGTGATCTCGTCCGCCAAAGGCGTCACCGATCTCCGGCAAACTGTGGTTGGTCAGCTCCTTGGACAGCGCCATGGCGACCTGACGCGGGCGAGCTACCGAGCGCGAACGCCGCTTCGACAGGATATCCGCTATCTTGATTTTGTAATATTCGGCCACGGTGCGCTGAATATTGTCGATACTCACCAGCTTGTCCTGCAAGGCAAGCAGATCCTTGAGTGACTCGCGGATCAGTTCGATAGTGATATCGCGGCCCATAAAGTGAGCGCTGGCAATGACCCGCTTGAGTGCACCTTCAAGTTCACGGACATTGGAGCGGATCCGTTGGGCGATGAAGAAGGCCGCATCGTGGGGCAGATCGATCCGCGATTGCTCGGCCTTCTTCATCAGAATAGCCACCCGCGTCTCCAGCTCTGGCGGTTCGACCGCAACGGTAAGTCCCCAGCCGAAACGGGATTTGAGCCGCTCTTCCAGCCCATCAATCTCTTTCGGGTAACGGTCGCTGGTAAGAATCACCTGCTGACCACCTTCAAGCAAGGCATTGAAAGTATGGAAGAATTCTTCCTGTGATCGCTCTTTCTTGGCGAAAAACTGAATGTCATCAATCAGCAGCGCATCAACCGAACGGTAATAACGCTTGAAATCATTGATGGCATTCATCTGCAACGCCTTAACCATGTCGGCGACAAAGCGTTCGGAATGTAGATATACAATCTTGGCGGCAGGGTTCTTCTTCAGCAGGTGGTTGCCGACGGCATGCATCAAGTGCGTCTTACCAAGACCGACGCCGCCATATAGGAACAGGGGGTTATAACCATGCCGCGGGTTATCGGCCACTTGCCAGGCGGCAGCCCGAGCCAGCTGGTTTGATTTACCCTCAACGAAATTTTCAAAGGTAAAGCTGCGATTCAGATAACTGGTGTGCTTGACCACCGTATTATTAGCCTGGTCGGCACGTTGCGGCGGACGGGGATCTTCCTCGGCGCGCTTGTCATAAGGACTCGGCTCGGGTTGAAACCCTTGCGTGGTGGCCTGCGCCCGGGGAACGGCAGGCGGCGGATTTTGCTCCACCGGCTCGGTACGCGTTGGCGCTCTCGCCGGTGCAGTTTGCGCTGGAGCAACAGCGGGGCTGCTGCGTCGACTGCCGATTAACAGTGAGACCAGGGGAGCCTGGCCCTGAGATAGATCATCAAGCAATTCCTGAATACGGTTCAGGTATTTGTCGTTGACCCAATCCAGCACAAATCGGTTCGGAGCGTACAAGCGCAGTTCGTCTGGATCCCCTTCCACTTGAAGCGGACGAATCCAGGTATTGAACTGCTGGGATGGAAGCTCATCACGCAAAAAATCTATGCATTGCTGCCAGAGTACAACGGACACTGAATTCCCCCGACTCCAAGCCTGAGCGGCTCGAGTTGTTGATAAAAACCTTCCCCGAAGCAGCACTCGTCAGCCCCGGGGAAACACCCGTCATTCTAGCCTTTCCCCCCTTACTTATCCACATCACAGATAGGATCGCCCGAGGCTCTTGCGCCTGAATTACGTTGCATTTATCAGCGCTCGTCCTTGTAAAACCGGCAGCATGAGCCTTGTGGACAAGGTCTGTATCAGTCTGTTGGCAAACGGGAGTGAAAACAGGGGATAAATCCCCCTGTGGATATCAAGACCTGTTATCCACAGGGGCTGCACAATGGATGATGCCCTCTGTGAACAATTTACTCACCGAGTTGTGCTCTCGGCAATCGAGCGGCCTATCTGGCGTGGGCCCCCTTATCCACAGAAAATCCCTTCCTCATTAAGATCTACATACATAATCTTTTAAAAATCTTTTCTTTGTATTGTTATTTATCTACCTACTGAGAATTCAAATTGACCTGAGCCCGCTTCTTCTCTAGAATTCCCGATCCCTTGAAAGGGCTTAGCGGCTCTGTCGTGAATTACTCAGGTATCTGAAGATGAAAAGAACTTTCCAACCCAGCGTTTTGAAGCGCAAACGTAACCACGGTTTCCGTGCCCGTATGGCTACCAAGAACGGTCGTGCCGTTCTGGCTCGTCGTCGTGCCAAAGGCCGTCATCAGCTGTCAGCTTAAGATCGGTATTGCAGGTGGATCTCGGATTCAGTCCTGAACAACGGCTATTGACGCCTGCACAGTTCAAGAATGTATTCGATGGAGCCACCTGTAAGGCCTCAGGTCCCAATATTCTGTTGCTGTCCCGGCATAACAGCCAGACACATGCACGATTGGGACTGGTCATTGCCAAGAAAAATGTCCGGCATGCGGTCGATCGCAACAAGATCAAACGCATCGCCCGTGAATCCTTCAGACACCATCGTGCTGAGCTGGATCACTTGGATATTGTCGTCCTGGCCCGCAAGGGTCTGGGCGAGCTTGACAATGCCGCACTGCATAGCCTGTTTCAGGATATGTGGCGACGGTTGAACAAGGCCGCTGACAAGTACAATCGCTCCCGCAATTCCGGATCCCCATCATCCAATGCGTAGTATCGCGCTCGGACTGATCAAGGTTTACCGTTACGCCATCAGCCCAATGATGGCCAGTCATTGTCGTTTCTATCCGTCCTGTTCCTGCTACGCCCAGGAAGCCATCGAACATCATGGTTTTCTCAAGGGCAGTCTGCTCAGCGCACGACGCCTGTCTCGCTGTCATCCCTGGAATCCAGGTGGATATGATCCAGTACCCCTTCAGAACAATCGTTCTTCTCAGATGGCCAAATAAACCATGAACATGCAACGAAACATCCTGATAGCTGCCTTGCTCGTGATTACCTATCTCATGGTTCTGCAGTGGAACAATGATTATGGTCAGGGTGAGCCACTACCGGCCAGCGAAACCGAGCTGTCGGCTGGCAATGGTGATTTGCCGACCCTGCAGACGAACGATAATAGCGCTGAAGGCGATGTGCCTCAGGCTGTGGAGCCCGATGCGGGTGATATCCCCACCACGTCGGTGCAGACTGCAGCTGCTACCTCCGATCTGATCCGTGTGCAGACCGATACGTTGCACCTGAGTATCAACCCGCTGGGTGGTGATATCGTTTCCCTGTCGCTTCCAGACTATCCGATGCGCAAGGATCGTCCGGATCTGCCATTCCAACTGCTGGAGCAGACCAACAACCGCACCTATATCGCGCAAAGCGGACTCGCCGGACGCAATGGTCCCGATGCTCGCGCCAACGGCCGGCCGCTGTATTCTGTCGAGCAGACCAGCTACCAGATGGAAGAAGGCAGCGATACTCTGACCGTCGATCTGCGCTTCAGCGAAGCCAACGTCAACTACATCAAGCGCTTCACCTTTACTCGCGGTGAGTATCTGGTCGATGTCGATTATCTGATCGACAACCAGAGTGATTCCGCCTGGACCGGCAGCCTGTTCGGTCAGATCAAGCGTGACCAGAGCGGTGATCCATCCAGCTCGAGCGCCACGGGCATGGCCACCTTCCTGGGCGCTGCCTACTGGAATGCCGATAACGAATATACCAAGCTCAAGTTCAGCAAACTGGATGACAACCGACTGAAGGAAACCGTCAACGGTGGTTGGATTGCCTGGCTGCAGCACTATTTTGTCAGTGCATGGATACCCAACGCCGAGCAGCAGCACGTCTATCAGACGCGTAAGGATAGCCAGGGTAATTACATTGTCGGTTTTGTCAGCCCTGCAGTGAATGTATCTGCCGGTGAACAGGCCAGTATCAGCGCCAATTTCTACGCCGGGCCCAAAATTCAGGATCGTCTGAAGGAAATCTCTCCCGGCCTGGAGCTGACTGTGGATTACGGCTTCCTCTGGTGGATAGCCCAACCACTGTTCTGGGTGTTGAGTCTGATTCACAGCGTGGTGGGTAACTGGGGTTGGAGCATCATCCTGCTCACCGTACTGATCAAGCTGGTATTCTTCCCGCTGTCGGCTACCAGTTACCGCTCCATGGCCAACATGCGCCGGGTCGCCCCGAAACTGCAGGCCTTGCGCGAGCAGTACGGTGATGATCGTCAGAAAATGTCCCAGGGCATGATGGAGCTGTACAAGAAGGAGAAGATCAATCCACTGGGCGGCTGTCTGCCGATCCTGGTGCAGATGCCGGTATTCATCGCGCTGTACTGGACGCTGATGGAAAGTGTCGAGATGCGCCAGGCTGAATGGCTGGGTTGGATCACTGACCTGTCTCTGAAGGATCCCTTCTTCATTCTGCCGATTCTGATGGGCGTGAGCATGTTCATCCAGCAGCAGCTCAACCCGACTCCGCCGGATCCGATGCAGGCCAAGGTGATGAAGATGCTGCCGATCATCTTCACCTTCTTCTTCCTGTGGTTCCCAGCCGGTCTGGTACTGTACTGGGTGGTCAACAACGTCCTGTCGATCGCACAACAGTGGTACATTACCCGGCAGATCGAACGGGCCGCGGCAAACGACTGATCGCCGCTACCAAGCCAGACGCAAACGCCCCGATTTCGGGGCGTTTTGCCATCCATCTTCCGCCGTACAGGAACGGATCATGAGCCGCAGTTACCACGCCGACACCATTGCCGCCATTGCCACCGCCCCAGGTCAGGGCGGCGTGGGAATTGTCCGGATCTCCGGCCCGGACGCCCTGCCGATCGCCAGACAGATCTGCCGCTTTGAACCCAGACCGCGACATGCCCATTACGGGGCGTTCTGGGATCAGGACGAGTCCCTGGATCAAGGGCTCACACTGTATTTTCCGGGCCCCCACTCGTTCACCGGTGAAGACGTATTGGAACTGCACGGGCATGGCGGCCCGGTGGTAATGGATATGCTGCTCAAGTCCTGTCTCACTCTCGGTGCGCGCCCGGCTCGCCCGGGCGAATTCAGCGAGCGCGCCTTTCTCAACGATAAACTGGACCTGGCCCAGGCCGAGGCCATCGCCGATCTGATCGAAGCCAGCTCTGAACAGGCAGCACGCAATGCCGTGCAATCACTGCAGGGTGCCTTCTCCCAACGCGTCCATGCACTGACCGAAGCCTTGATCAACCTGCGCATCTACGTCGAAGCTGCGATTGATTTTCCCGAAGAGGAAATCGATTTTCTGGCCGATGGGCATGTCCTCAGTCAGCTGCAGGCCGTACAGCAACAGCTGGCTCAGGTGCGCCGGGAGGCCGGACAGGGGGCGCTGCTGCGCGACGGTATGACCGTGGTCATCGCCGGGCGTCCGAACGCCGGAAAGTCCAGCCTGCTGAACGCGCTGGCCGGTCGTGACAGCGCTATCGTTACCGATATTGCCGGTACCACGCGGGACATTCTGCGTGAACATATCCACATCGACGGCATGCCGCTGCATATCATCGACACAGCTGGGCTGCGGGATACCGATGATGTGGTGGAAAAAATCGGCGTGGAACGGGCCATGGCTGCCATTGCCGAAGCTGACCGTATCCTGTTGATGATCGACGCAACTCAACCCGAAGCCGGCAACCCGGAACAACTCTGGCCGGAGTTTCTGCAAAAGAAACCCGACCCCGCCAAGGTCACTCTGATCTACAACAAAGTGGATATCAGTGGTGAAACAACCGGTCTGGAAGCAGCCGAAGATGGAAGCGTCAGTCTGCGTCTCAGTGCCCGCAGTGGCGAGGGTATCAATCTGTTACGCGAACACCTCAAAACCTGCATGGGCTTCGAGCAGACTGCAGAGAGCCTGTTCAGCGCCCGCCGCCGACACTTGGACGCCCTGGAAGAAGCCGGGGAGTATTTGCAGCATGGCTACCAGCAACTGACCCTGGCCGGTGCCGGTGAGCTACTGGCGGAGGATCTGCGCATGGCACAACAGACGTTGGGCAGTATCACCGGTGAGTTCAGCGCAGATGATCTGTTGGGACGGATTTTTTCGAGTTTCTGTATCGGCAAGTAAAAACACGCAGTCATTCGCAATGAATGGCTGCCATTCATCTTCCTTCCTTTACTGAATCTGTTTCTGGATTATCAATTCCTTGCTGAAAGTCTCCGCAAGCTCCGTCTTCGCGTTAGTTTAGCGGCACATTTTCGCCAGTAAGCCCTGTGTACAACTTACCTGAGCCCTACCTATAACCCTGTGTGTAACCAGAGGCCAAACCTGCCTGTGGATAACCGGCTGGCTTATACACAGGATGTACCTCCATCCCGACACCGCCTGTGCCCAAGCAGCGCACAGGCTTGTGCTTTCTTCAAAATACTGAATTTATTGGTATTTTTTCACTTACCCACAGAAAAATGCTTCACCATATACAGCATTAACATAAAGGTTTTTAAATATTCTCTATCTTTAATCTATTAACAGATCGGCTGAGTGAGTGGCTCATGGGCGCTGTTCAAAAAATGTTCAGTCAGGGCTGTAATTTTTCTGCCCTGCCCCTATAATCAGCCCCTTTTCCCGACGCCCGGCTCAGCTCCGGACAACGAGGTGTACGTTGGATTTCCCAGATCGTTTTGACGTGATTGTGATAGGTGGCGGCCATGCCGGTACCGAGGCTGCCTTGGCGGCTGCCCGCATGGGCGTGAAAACTCTGCTGCTCAGTCACAACGTCGAGACCCTGGGGCAGATGAGCTGCAACCCGGCCATCGGTGGGATTGGCAAGAGCCACCTGGTCAAGGAAATCGATGCCCTCGGTGGCGCCATGGCCAAGGCAACCGACCGCGCCGGCATTCAGTTTCGGGTGCTCAACGGGCGCAAGGGCCCTGCCGTTCGGGCAACCCGTGCCCAGGCTGACCGCGTGCTGTACAAAGCGGCGATTCGCCACGCGCTGGAAAACCAGCCGAATCTGTGGATATTCCAGCAAGCTTGCGATGATCTTATCGTTGAACAGGATCAGGTACGCGGCGTTGTGACCCAGATGGGCCTGCGCTTCTTCGCAGATAACGTGGTGTTGACCGCTGGTACCTTCCTCGGTGGTGTTATTCACATTGGCTTGGATAACCATTCCGGCGGACGCGCTGGTGATCCCCCCGCCATCGCCCTGGCCCACCGTCTGCGGGAATTGCCGTTACGAGTTGATCGGTTGAAAACCGGCACGCCACCGCGCATCGACGGGCGTACCGTGGATTTTTCCAAGATGACCGCACAGCCGGGCGATACGCCGATCCCGGTAATGTCCTTCACCGGCAGTGCAGAGGAGCATCCCGAGCAGGTCAACTGCTGGATCACCCATACCAACGAGCGTACCCACGAGATCATCCGCAACAATCTCGATCGCTCGCCGATGTTTACCGGAGTCATCGAGGGCGTGGGGCCACGCTACTGCCCGTCGATCGAAGACAAGATCCATCGCTTCGCCGACAAGGATTCGCATCAGGTTTTCATCGAGCCCGAAGGCCTGACCACTCATGAGCTGTACCCCAACGGCATTTCCACTTCCTTGCCGTTTGACGTGCAGTTGCAGGTGGTGCAGTCGATTCGCGGCATGGAGAATGCGCACATCCTGCGTCCCGGTTACGCGATCGAATACGATTATTTCAACCCACAGGACCTGAAATACTCGCTGGAAACCAAGGTGATCGGCGGATTGTTCTTCGCTGGGCAGATCAACGGAACCACGGGTTACGAAGAGGCCGGTGCTCAGGGTCTGCTCGCTGGACTGAACGCAGCGCGTCGCGCCCAGGGGCTGGACAGCTGGTGCCCGCGTCGCGACGAAGCTTACATCGGTGTATTGGTCGATGATCTGATCACCATGGGCACCCGTGAGCCTTATCGCATGTTCACCTCGCGCGCGGAATATCGACTGGTATTGCGCGAAGACAATGCCGATCTGCGTCTGACCGAAAAAGGCCGTGAATTGGGGCTGGTGGACGATGCCCGCTGGGCTGTGTTCAGCGCCAAGCGCGAAGCCATCGAAGCAGAACATCAGCGCCTTCGTTCCACCTGGGTACAACCGGGCAGTGACATCGGCAAGGTATTTGCCGAGCATTTCAAGACGCCGCTGACCCACGAGTACAGTCTGCTGGATCTGCTGCGCAGACCGGAAGTCGATTATCAGACGCTGACGCAGATCACCGGTGTGGTGGATATCCCGGTCGACGCTGCCGAACAGGTGGAAATTCACACCAAGTACGCAGGCTACATCGAGCGACAGCAGGACGAGATCAACAAGTTGCGTCAGCATGAACAAACCCTGCTGCCGGCTGATCTGGATTACGCTGCGCTGAGCGGCCTGTCTAAGGAAATCAGTCAGAAGCTGGCGAGCATTCGTCCCCAGACTCTCGGTCAGGCATCACGTATCCCCGGGGTAACCCCGGCTGCCGTGAGTCTGTTGCTGGTACATCTGAAAAAGCGCAATGCACTGAACGACGGTAAATTGGCCCAGGAGGCATAAGCGGTATGGTTGATCACGCCAGGCAACTGGTCAGCGGTGCAGAACAGCTGGGTCTGACATTGACCGAACAGCAGGTAGCCCAGCTGCTGAACTACCTGACATTGCTGAACAAGTGGAACAAGGCGTACAACCTGACTGCTGTACGCAACCCGGATGAAATGGTCAGCCGTCATCTGCTCGACAGTCTGAGTGTGCTGCCCTTCGTCACCGGACCCCGCTGGCTGGATGTGGGCAGTGGTGGCGGTATGCCCGGAGCTATCCTCGCGATCATGCTGCCCGACAGCGACTTCACGCTGCTCGACAGCAACGGCAAGAAGACCCGTTTTCTGACCCAGGTCAAGCTGGAGCTGGGACTCCACAATCTGCAGGTGGTCAACAGCCGAGTAGAAGCCTTTACCCCGGCCGAACCTTTTGACGGTATAGTGTCCCGAGCATTCAGTTCGCTGGCGGATTTCACCGGACTGACCCGACACCTGAGTACCCCGGATACCAACTGGTTGGCGATGAAAGGCCTGTATCCGGATGCAGAACTGCAGGGGATGCCGGATGACTTCTGCGTGCTGCGAAGCGAAGAATTACTGGTACCCGGTTGTCAGGCCAGCCGCCATCTGCTGATACTGCGACGCACGGCATAAGATTCAAACCCGAGAGGAGATCGTAGTGGGCAAGGTACTGGCAATTGCCAACCAGAAAGGCGGCGTCGGCAAAACGACCACCACGGTGAATCTGGCTGCGTCTCTGGCGGCAACCAAACGCAAGGTGCTGTTGATCGATCTCGATCCTCAGGGCAATGCGACCATGGGCAGCGGTATCGACAAGTCGCAGCTGGACAATTCAGTCTATGAGTTGCTCACCGAGCGCTGCACTCTGGATCAGGCCTTGCACCAATCCGAACATGGCGGCTACGACCTGCTCCCGGCCAACGCCGACCTGACTGCCGCCGAAGTCGAATTGCTGGATTTCAAGATGAAGGAAAGTCGGCTGCGCGATGCACTGACCAATTTGCGCGATAAATACGATTTCATTCTCATTGATTGCCCGCCTTCGCTGAACATGCTGACGATCAATGGCTTGGTCGCTGCGGACGGCGTGATCATCCCCATGCAATGCGAATATTATGCGCTGGAAGGGTTGTCGGCACTGGTCAACACCATTCAGCGCGTCAGCGCGGTGCTCAACCCGGCGCTGCAGATCGAGGGGTTGCTGCGTACCATGTATGACCCGCGCAACAGCTTGACCCGTGAAGTGTCCGAGCAGCTGAGCAGTCATTTCGGTGACCAGTTGTACCAGACCGTCATTCCGCGCAACGTTCGGCTGGCCGAAGCGCCCAGTTACGGCATGCCGGTGCTGACCTATGACAAGCAGTCGCGCGGTGCTGTCGCCTATCTCGCACTGGCCGGAGAACTGGTCAGACGCACGCGCAAGGCAGCCAAACAGGCTGCCGCTGTAAACGATTAACCGGAAAAAGGACAGAACAGGCATGGCGGTCAAGAAGCGCGGCTTGGGACGGGGACTGGATGCACTGCTGGGGCAGGCCAGCCCCAACGATAAGACCGAAGGCAGTGAAGATCAGCAGCTGCGTGACCTGCCGATTGACCTTATTCAACGTGGAAAATATCAGCCGCGACGTGATATGGACCCCCAGGCGCTGGAAGAACTGGCTCAGTCAATCAAGGCCCAGGGCGTCATGCAGCCGATCGTGGTGCGCCCGATCGCTGGCGACCGTTATGAAATCATCGCCGGTGAACGGCGCTGGCGTGCTACGCAACAGGCCGGGTTGAATAGTATTCCAGCAGTGATCCGCGATGTGCCCGATGAAGCCGCCATTGCCATGGCGCTGATCGAGAACATCCAGCGCGAAGACCTCAATCCGATTGAAGAAGCCATCGCTCTGCAGCGCCTGCAACAGGAGTTCGAACTGACTCAGCAGCAGGTGGCTGATGCGGTGGGCAAATCCCGGGTGACCATCACCAACCTGCTGCGCCTGATGTCGCTGCACGACGAGGTCAAGCTGTTGCTCGAGCGCGGCGATATCGAAATGGGGCATGCCCGGGCGCTGCTCGGCCTGGCGGCGGAGCAGCAGATCGAAGCCGCAAGACAGGTGGTTGCACGGGGCTTGACCGTGCGTCAGACCGAGGCACTGGTTCGTCAATGGCTGAGTCCGCGTTCGGATTCCGGAAGTCAGCGCAGCAATCCGGATATAGACAGATTGCAACAGGATCTTGCTGAACGCATTGGCGCGGAAGTGAAAATACAGCACGGCGCCAAAGGCAAAGGGCGGCTGGTCATCAGTTACAACTCTCTGGATGAACTCGACGGCGTGTTGATGCACATTAAGTAACAACTGCGACATTGCGGCGCGCCCCGGAAATCAATAGTTGCGGTTGAATCGCCCGACTAATGCACATATACTCCTCGCGCTATTTTGGCTAGGTAAAAACAGCTGGCCAAGCAGTAAAAATACGCGGTTGAAGCTGCAAGGTCTCATCGAGAAGGTCGGAATGGACGCAAGAACGCCCAACAAATCCCCCCTTTATCGGACGCCTGCCTTCCCGGTGCTTTTACTGCAGCTGATAACGACTCTGGTAGTGGCAATAACCCTGTGGTTTTTCCGGGGCTGGATAGCCGGCTACTCAGGTCTGTTGGGCGGATTGGTCGCTTTTTTGCCCAACAGCTATTTCGCCTTTCGGGTGTACCGCTACAGCGGAGCCCGTTCGGCCCGCGCCATCGTCGGAGAACTGTACTCCGGCGAGGCAGGCAAACTGATACTGACAGCCGTACTGTTCATAGCAGTCTGGCTTGGAGTGAAACCGCTGGAGGTCGCTGCTGTATTCATCGGCTACCTGGTGGTGCTGGCTGTGGGAGCCAGCGCACTTCTTATCGTCAAAAGCTTTCCAAAGCATTAGTTCTGAGGCAGATATGGCAACCACATCAGCTGAATACATTCAGCACCATTTGCAGAACCTGACCTTCGGTAAACTACCGGCAGGTTATGAGCGGGCTGACGGCAGCATCGTCAACGAAGCGACCTGGACAATGGCCAGGACCGGCACTGAAGCCGCCGACATGGGATTCATGGCACTACACCTCGATACCCTGGGGTGGGCCGTGTTCATGGGCCTCATCTTTATCGGTCTGTTCCGCTATGTCGCTACCCGCGCCACTGTGGATACCCCCGGCCGTCTGCAGAATTTCGTTGAAATCATCGTGGAATTTGTCCAGGGCATCGTCAAGGACACCTTCCATGGTCGCAACCCGCTGATCGCGCCCCTGGCTCTGACCATCTTTGTCTGGGTGTTCCTGATGAACTCCCTGAAGTGGATTCCGGTGGACTACATCCCGGGTCTGGGCATGGCGCTGGGGCTGGATTACTTCAAGATCGTCCCCACGACCGACCCCAACGCTACATTCGGCATCTCCATCGCCGTCTTTGCGCTGATTATCTACTACAGCATCAAGATCAAGGGTGTAGGTGGTTTCACCAAGGAGCTGACGCTGACCCCGTTCAACCACTGGGCGCTGATTCCCTTCAACCTGTTTCTTGAGGTTCTCGGTCTGTTGACCAAGCCGCTGAGTCTGGCACTGCGTCTGTTCGGCAACATGTACGCCGGTGAAGTCGTGTTCATCCTGATTGCATTGCTGCCCTTCTACGTGCAATGGGCGCTGAACGTGCCGTGGGCCATCTTCCACATTCTGGTAATTCCGCTGCAGGCCTTCATCTTCATGGTGTTGACTGTGGTATATCTGAGCGCTGCTCATGAGGATCATTAAGCAGCCGGAACCTTGTTCAACCAACGATAAACTTGAACGTCAACTTTGAACTCTAGGAGTATTTATGGAACTCGTTATCATCGCTGCCTCTATCATGATCGGTCTGGGCGCTCTGGGTACCGGTATCGGCTTCGCCATCCTCGGTGGCAAGCTGCTGGAATCCACTGCACGCCAGCCTGAGCTGGGCCCGCAGCTGCAAACCAAGACCTTCCTGATGGCTGGTCTGCTCGACGCCGTTCCGATGATCGGTGTTGGTATCGCGATGTACCTGATCTTCGTTGTTGCCCCTGGTGTTGCCGGTTAATTTTTGACTGGTAACGATGAACGGCAGGGCGCAGGTCCTGCCGTATCAATGTTATCCCCAGGACTCAACGAAATAGCACGAGGTGAATCGCTGTGAATATTAATCTGACGCTGTTCGGTCAAACGATTGCCTTCGCTATTTTTGTCTGGTTTACCATGAAGTTCGTATGGCCGCCGATTACTCACGCCATGCAGGAACGCCAGAAAAAAATCGCCGAAGGCCTGGATGCGGCTGGCCGCGCCCAGCGCGACCTGGGCCTCGCCCAGGAAAAAGCTTCCCAGACCCTGCGTGAGACCAAGGAGCAGTCTGCTCAGATCATCGAGCAGGCCAACAAGAGTGCCACCCTCATCGTCGAGGAAGCTCGCGAGCAGGCACGTTCCGAAGGTGATCGTCTGATTGCAGCTGCCAAAGCTGAAATCGAGCAGGAAGTAAACCGCGCCAAGGATCAACTTCGCGCCCAGGTCGCCGTACTGGCCATCAAGGGTGCCGAGCAGGTTCTGGAGTCCGAAGTGGATTCCGCGGCCCACAGTGAGCTGGTCAACAAACTGGCCTCACAACTCTAAGAGAGGCGAGCATGGCTACTATCACTACGCTAGCTCGGCCTTACGCAAAAGCGGCTTTCGAGTTTGCTTCTTCTGCCAATACGCTGGATGCCTGGTCAGGCATGCTGGCATTGGCAGCAGCGGCAGTCTCCGATCCGGCTTTTGCCCAGAGGCTGCGTAACCCCGGTTTGACCTGGGAGCGCAAGGCCGACGATCTGCTCATGGTGTGCGACGGTCAGGTCGACCAGGCGTTCGGCAACTTTGTCCGGACCCTGGCTGACAACGATCGTCTGTCCCTGATTCCAGTAGTCGCCGAGCTCTTTGAGCAATACAAGGCGGAACACGATCGCAGTATCACAGTAGAGGTGCAATCGGCCTTCGAACTGACTGACGATCAACAGAAAACGCTGGCAACCGCTTTAACCAAGCGGTTAGACCGCACAGTAACTCCTCATGTGACCATCAACCCGGCCCTTATTGGCGGTGTGTTGATTCGTGCGGGTGACCTGGTCATCGACGGTTCGGTCCGCGGCAAGCTTGAAAAGCTGGCCGAGGCGTTGAAATCCTGATTTGAGGGACATGGCATGCAGCAACTGAATCCTTCCGAAATTAGCGAAATTATCAAGCAGCGCATCGAGAAGCTCGATGTGAACTCACAGGCTCGCAATGTCGGTACTATCGTCAGCGTATCTGACGGTATCGTTCGCATTCACGGTCTGGCTGACGTGATGTACGGGGAGATGATCGAATTCCCCGATGGTGTTTATGGTATGGCACTGAACCTGGAGCAAGACTCCGTCGGTGCAGTAATCCTGGGTAACTACCTGACTTTGGCCGAAGGCATGGAAGCCAAGTGCACCGGCCGCATCCTGGAAGTCCCGGTTGGTCCGGAACTGCTGGGTCGCGTGGTTGACGCGCTGGGTAACCCGATTGATGGCAAGGGTCCGGTCAATGCCAAGCTGACTGACGCCGTTGAGAAAGTGGCGCCGGGCGTTATCTGGCGTAAATCGGTCGACCAGCCGGTGCAGACCGGTTACAAGGCCGTCGACGCGATGATTCCGATTGGCCGTGGCCAGCGTGAGCTGATCATCGGTGACCGCCAGATCGGTAAGACTGCCCTGGCTGTCGACGCGATCATCAACCAGCGTGACAGCGGCATCAAATGCGTTTACGTGGCTATCGGTCAGAAGCAGTCGACCATTGCCAACGTGGTGCGCAAGCTGGAAGAGCACGGCGCTCTGTCCAACACCATCGTGGTAGCCGCTTCGGCGTCCGAATCTGCCGCGTTGCAGTATCTGGCTCCGTACGCTGGCTGCACCATGGGCGAATTCTTCCGCGATCGCGGCGAAGATGCGCTGATCGTATTCGATGACCTGTCCAAACAGGCCGTTGCCTACCGTCAGATTTCCCTGCTCCTGCGTCGTCCGCCGGGCCGTGAAGCCTACCCGGGTGACGTTTTCTATCTGCACAGCCGTCTGCTGGAGCGCGCATCCCGCGTATCCGAGGAGTACGTTGAGGCGTTCACCAAGGGCGAAGTGAAAGGCCGCACTGGTTCCCTGACCGCACTGCCGATCATCGAAACCCAGGCCGGTGACGTGTCCGCATTCGTTCCGACCAACGTGATCTCGATCACCGACGGTCAGATCTTCCTCGAATCCGACATGTTCAACTCGGGTATCCGTCCGGCGGTCAACGCCGGTGTATCGGTATCCCGTGTAGGTGGCTCGGCACAGACCAAGATCATCAAGAAACTGTCCGGCGGTATCCGTACTGCACTGGCTCAGTACCGTGAACTGGCGGCTTTTGCCCAGTTCGCATCGGATCTGGATGAAGCTACCCGCAAACAGCTGGAGCACGGTCAGCGCGTCACCGAACTGATGAAGCAAGATCAGTATGCGCCCATGTCGGTTGGCGAAATGGCGATCAGCCTGTACGCCGCCGAGAAAGGCTTCCTGACCGACGTTGCGATCAACAAGGTCGGCGCGTTCGAGAAGGCCATGCTCGCCTGGTTCAAGCGTGAGCAGTCTGCTCTGCTGTCCCGGATCAACGAGAAGGGCGACTACAACGACGAGATCGAAGCCGGTATCAAGTCTGGCATCGAGAACTTCAAGGCGACCCAAAGCTGGTAAGCCGAGGGCGGGACAGGGCTATGCCCCGTCCCGCTTCGTGCGATACGGCCACGGGCTAACCTGAAAGGTGTGACATGGCAGGCGCAAAAGAGATTCGCGGTAAAATTTCGAGTATCAAGAGTACTCAGAAGATCACCAGCGCCATGGAAAAGGTGGCGGTCAGCAAGATGCGCAAGGCACAAGCGCGCATGGCTACCGGTCGTCCCTACGCTGAGCGGATCCGTCAGGTCATTGGCCATCTGGCCAATGCCAACCCCGAATATCGCCACCCCTTCATGCAAGAGCGTGAAGTCAAACGGGTTGGTTATATCGTGGTCAGCACGGATCGTGGTCTTTGCGGTGGTTTGAACACCAACCTGTTCAAGGCACTGGTAACAAACATGAAAGAGTGGCGTGACCGTAACGTCGAAACCGAGCTGTGCGTGATTGGCAGCAAGGGAGCTGCGTTTTTCCGCAGCTACGGTGGCAACGTTGTCGCGGCAATCAGCAATCTGGGTGAACAGCCGGCATTGAACGACCTGATCGGCAGCGTCAAGGTAATGCTTGATGGCTACCACGAAGGTCGCATCGATCGCCTGTATCTGGTTTCCAACGAGTTCGTCAACACCATGGTGCAGAAGCCCAAGGTGGAGCAACTGATTCCACTGGTTCCGTCGGACACGGCAGAACTGCAGGAGCGTTGGGACTTCGTATACGAGCCGGATGCCCAGGCATTGCTGGATGGCCTGTTGAAGCGGTATATCGAATCACAGGTTTATCAGGCTGTCGTCGAGAACAGTGCCAGTGAGCAGGCGGCACGGATGATCGCGATGAAGAATGCGACTGACAATGCGGGCGATATCATCGATGACCTGCAGCTGATCTACAACAAGGCACGTCAGGCCGCGATCACCCAGGAAATTTCGGAAATCGTCGGCGGCGCCGCGGCGGTCTGATCATGACCCCGGCCAGACGAAACGGTTTCATACCACTTAGAGGAACCAACAATGAGTAGCGGACGTATCGTTCAAATCATCGGTGCCGTTATCGACGTGGAATTTCCGCGCGATCAGGTGCCGCGAGTCTATGACGCACTGAAAGTCAGCGGCGCGGAAACCACCCTGGAAGTCCAGCAGCAGCTGGGTGACGGCATTGTCCGTACCATCGCCATGGGCTCCACTGAAGGCCTCAAGCGTGGCCTCGACGTCAACAATACCGGCAAGGCTATCTCCGTACCGGTTGGCGTTGGCACACTGGGCCGTATCATGAACGTTCTGGGCGAGCCGATCGACGAAGCTGGCCCGGTTGAGCATGAAGAACTGTGGGGCATCCACCGCCCGGCGCCGAGCTATGCCGAACAGGCTGGCGGCACCGATCTGCTGGAAACCGGCATCAAGGTTATCGACCTGGTCTGCCCGTTCACCAAAGGCGGCAAGGTCGGTCTGTTCGGCGGCGCCGGTGTCGGCAAGACCGTGAACATGATGGAGCTGATCAACAACATCGCCAAGGCGCACAGCGGTTTGTCCGTATTCGCCGGTGTTGGTGAGCGTACTCGTGAAGGTAACGACTTCTATCACGAGATGAAGGACTCCAACGTTCTGGACAAGGTTGCGATGGTCTATGGTCAGATGAACGAGCCGCCGGGTAACCGTCTGCGCGTGGCCCTGACTGGTCTGACCATGGCCGAGAAATTCCGTGAGGAAGGCAAGGACGTACTGTTGTTCATCGACAACATCTACCGTTACACCCTGGCCGGTACCGAAGTATCTGCTCTGCTGGGTCGTATGCCGTCTGCGGTAGGTTATCAGCCGACGCTGGCTGAGGAGATGGGTGTCCTGCAGGAGCGTATTACCTCCACCAAGACCGGTTCCATCACCTCCATCCAGGCCGTATACGTGCCTGCGGATGACTTGACTGACCCATCGCCTGCCACCACCTTCGCCCACCTTGACGCGACTGTGGTACTGAGCCGTGACATCGCTTCCCTGGGTATCTACCCTGCGGTTGATCCGCTGGATTCCACCAGCCGCTCGCTGGATCCGCTGGTTATCGGTCAGGAACATTACGATGTGACTCGCGGTGTACAGTATGTTCTGCAGCGCTACAAAGAGCTGAAGGACATCATCGCGATCCTGGGTATGGACGAACTGTCCGAGGAAGACAAGCAACTGGTAGCCCGCGCTCGTAAGATCCAGCGCTTCCTGTCGCAGCCTTTCCACGTGGCCGAAGTCTTCACCGGTGCTCCTGGCAAGTATGTTTCCCTGAAAGAAACCATCCGTGGCTTCCAGGGGATTCTGAATGGTGATTACGATCACATGCCAGAGCAGGCTTTCTACATGGTCGGCACCATCGACGAAGCGGTAGAGAAAGCGAAGAACATGTAATGGGCCGCGCCCGCGCAAGCGGGCGCAGAACCGAGGCAACTCAAATGGCTATGACAGTGCATTGCGATATCGTAAGCGCGGAAGAAGAGCTGTTTTCCGGCCTGGTCGAGATGGTCGTGGCACACGGCAACATGGGTGACATCGGCGTTCTGCCGGGTCACACGCCGCTGCTGACCGACCTCAAGCCAGGCCCGGTTCGGGTGATCAAACAGGACAAGAGCGAAGAGGTGTTCTACATCTCCGGCGGATTCCTGGAAGTTCAGCCGAGCATGGTCAAGATTCTCGCTGACACGGCGCTCCGTGCCGGCGATATTGACGAAGCAGCTGCAGCAGACGCAAAGAAAGCCGCGGAAAAGGCGCTCAACGAGAAAGGCGCCGAGTTCGACTACGGCGCGGCCTCGGCCCGCCTTGCCGAAGCCGCAGCACAATTGCGGACCGTGCAGGAACTGCGCAAGAAATACGGCTGATCGGCGATTATTCGCTGATCTGTTCGATAAAAAAGCAGCTTCGGCTGCTTTTTTTGTGTTTTCTTTTCGGGGTTCCGTGTTGTCGCTCAGAGCAGGCGTATCAGGAACTTTCCGGCATATCCTTTGTATACTTGCAGCTGATCGTTACCTGCTTCTATCATCCCAACCCAAGCATATTTCCAGGACTCCTTCTCATGAATCTCCACGTTGTCATCCTCGCCGCCGGCCAAGGCACCCGCATGCGTTCTGCGCTTCCCAAGGTACTTCATCCGGTAGCGGGCAAGCCCATGTTGGAGCATGTCATCGACAGCGCGCGTGCCTTGTTGCCTGCGGGCATTCATGTGGTCATCGGGCATGGTGCACAGCAGGTGCGTGACACGCTGGAGAGCAATGACCTCAACTGGGTGCAGCAAACCGAGCAACTGGGTACCGGTCACGCAGTGGCACAGGCACTGCCCCATATCAGCGATGCTGATCAGATTCTGGTGTTGTACGGCGACGTCCCTTTGATTCGGGTCGAGACGCTGCGTGCTCTGGTCGATCAGGCAGGCCGCCAGTCACTGGGATTGCTGACGGTTCTGATGCAGGACCCGACCGGCTATGGACGTATCATCCGCAACCGGGATGACCAGGTCCAGGCGATTGTTGAACAGAAAGACGCTTCGCCGGAACAGTTGCTGATCAATGAGGGCAATACCGGGATTATGGTATTACCGGGAGATAAAGCCATTGAGTGGTTGTCCAGCCTGTCCAACAACAATGCCCAGGGTGAGTATTACCTGACCGATGTGGTGGCCCTGGCGGTTGCCGGTTCGATAGCGGTGGAAGTGGCGCAAGCGGGCGACGAGCTGGAAGTGCTGGGTGCCAATAACCGATTGCAGCTGGCGGTGCTTGAACGCGGTTGGCAGCAACGTGAAGCCGAGCGACTGATGACTCTGGGCGCGTCGCTGGCTGACCCGGCACGGCTGGATGTGCGCGGTGAGGTGAGTATCGGCCGTGATATCAGTATCGATGTCAACGTGGTATTCGAGGGTCGAGTGGTGATCGAGGACAACGTGGTTATCGGGTCGCATTGTGTGATCAAGGACTCGGTCATCAAGGCGGGCAGTACTATCAAAGCGTTCAGTCACCTTGAGGGCGCCGAGGTGGGCGAGCAATGCGATGTTGGCCCTTACGCCCGGCTGCGTCCGGGCACCGTGCTGCACACCGCTGCCAAGGTCGGCAACTTCGTTGAAACCAAGAAGGCTGTTGTCGGCGAAGGCTCAAAGATCAACCACCTTTCCTATGTGGGTGATGCGGAGATAGGTAAAGGCGCCAATGTCGGTGCTGGCACCATTACCTGCAATTACGATGGCGTGAACAAGTTCGTCACCCGTATTGGCGATGGCGCCTTTATCGGCTCCAACACTGCCTTGGTGGCGCCGGTGACTGTGGGTAATCAGGCAACTACTGCGGCAGGCTCGACTATCACCCAGGATATTCCCGATGCCAATCTGGGCGTCGCGCGGGGCCGCCAGCGCAACATTCAGGGCTGGAACCGGCCGGTCAAGCAGTTCAAGCCTTAGGGGCAACGCGCTTCAGCAACAGGCAATTTCCGATCCTGTGTCCTATATTGGTTTGAGTCTTGGCCGATGGACACCGGAGATGAGGGATGTTTGCACAATTTTCTGAAACGTTGGGTGAGCTCCAATTGCCCCTGCGAGTGGTGGTCAAGGGTGGGCCGACGCTTGATCTCGGTCCAGAGCCTCGAGTCACCCTGCAGATCAATGATCTGAAGCTGCTGCAGGAAATGCAGAACCCCACACTGGATAAGCTGGGTGAGGCCTATATCGACCAAAGGCTGGAAATCCAGGGCAACATCATGGATGTCATTGCCGTCGCGGATCGGCTGAGCAAGGGCTTGCTTGGGGATAATACCGAGCCTGCCGTCGAGCGCACCGAGCATGACAAGCGGATGGACGCCGAAGCCATCTCCTACCACTATGATCTATCCAATGATTTCTATGCCCTATGGCTGGACCCGCAGATGGTCTACTCCTGCGGGTACTTCCGAAATCCCGAAGACAGCCTGGCGACCGCGCAGACCCAGAAGCTTGATCACCTGTGCCGCAAATTAAGGCTCAAGCCGGGAGAGCGCCTGCTGGATGTCGGCTGCGGATGGGGCGGTCTGGCCCGCCATGCGGCGCGTTTCTACGACGTTCAGGTACATGGTATTACTCTGAGCAAGGCGCAGCTGGAATTGGCCCGGGCGCGGTGTGATGCAGCAGGACTGTCAGATCGGGTGACTTTCGAGTTGCTTGATTATCGCGACCTTCCCGGCCGGGAAAATTTCGACAAGATTGTCAGTGTCGGCATGTTCGAACATGTCGGTCATGCCAATCTGGGTGCCTATTTCAAGATTCTGCATGAGCAGGTCAAGCCGGGCGGGTTGGTAATGAACCACGGGATTACCGCCAAGTATATCGATGGACGTCAGGTCGGCCGGGGGGCGGGCAAGTTCATTGGCCGCTATGTCTTTCCTCATGGTGAGTTGCCGCATCTGTCGATGGCGATCGCGCGCATGAGCGAACAGGGTCTGGAGGTGCTGGATGTCGAGAGCCTGCGCCTGCACTATGCGCGCACTCTGGAGCACTGGAGCAGTAATCTGGAGCGATCCCTGGAGCAGGCCAGTCAGTTGGTATCGGACAAGGCGCTGCGTATCTGGCGTATCTATCTGGCGGGATGTGCCTACGGCTTCCGCCGCAACTGGATGAATATTCATCAGATCCTGGCGGTCAAACCATTGTCTGACGGTAGTCATCATGTGCCCTGGACCCGTGAGGATATCTATCAATGACAAATTGGCACAAGGCGAGGCGTTTCTTTAATGGCGCAGTAATGGCCAGCCTGCTAGATTGACTGATTCTCGGGATTCTGCGGAGATTGGAGTGCTACTGAAGCTGCTTGATTCTGATGATTTTGTTCTTGGTGCACCGCTGCCGTGGGATCTGTTGGATGCCGAGGGTAAGGTTCTATTCCGCCAGAGCCAGCGTATTGACAGCGGCCCGCTGTTGCAAAAGCTGATAGACAAGGGAGTTTACCGCCGTGCCGAGGCGACAGCTGAGTTACAGGACCAAGCTCCTGTCAGTCTGTCGCAACTGTCGCTGGCACCCGGCGACATGTTGCAGCTGCAAGTGCTCAGCCCCAACCACAGCGAACGCTATCAGGTGCGGGTGATCGGCTTCCATGCGCCGATCAGTCTGCTGGTCACGGCACCCACGCTCAATGGCCGTCTGGTCTTCATCAAGGAAGGTCAGCGCTTCCTGGCTCGGGGCTTCATCGGCAAGGATGCAGTGGCCTATAACACCCGGGTGCTGAAATCCAGTCTGGCGCCCTTTGCGTATCTGCATCTGGCCTGGCCAGATGAGGTGCAGACCATGCGTATTCGCAGCTCATCCCGGGTGTCGGTTGATCTGGTATGCATGGTTACGGGCGAGCAGGGGCAAAGTGCGGCGCGTATTGCGGATTTGAGCCCCGGTGGCGCGCGGGTGGTATCAACTGTGCCTTTCGCTGCCTCCGGTGATGAATTGAAGTTGGCGTTTCGCATCAATCCGGGAGGAGTCGAGGTATACCTCAATGTTGCGGCGCTGGTGCGGGCTGTCAGCCAGGATGGCGATCAGGTGATCACCGGAGTGGAGTTCATCCGCCTGAGTGAAGCGGACCGGCTATATCTGACCAACATGGTTTATCAGAATTTGCTCAAGGAAAAACTCTGATGGATGGCTCTGGCGCAGCAGCTCAGTACGCGATGCAACCTCAACAAAGCCAGGGGCGTCCTTGCTGGTATGCACTCACGTTATGGTTGCTGATTGCCTTTCCGCTGCAGGCGCACACTATAGAAGCCACGCTCGGCGATCGATCATACCAACTGGAACTGGTCGCCGATCCGGATAGTCGCCGTCAGGGGCTGATGGGGCGTACCGAGTTGGCGCCGGGAACGGGCATGCTGTTCGATTTTCCCGAGGGCACCCGCCCGGCGATCTGGATGCGTAACATGCAGATGTCGCTGGATCTGCTGTTCGTCGATGAGCATGCTCGTCTGCTGCAGATATTTGCTGATGTACCGCCTTGTACCGCATCGCCCTGTGTCATCTACCAGGCCGATCAGCCGCTGCGTTTTGTCATAGAGGTCTCTCCAGGGACTGCCGAAGATCTGGGGCTGCAGCCCGGCGATCATCTGGATCTGGCCGACCATAACCTGACGCCGCCGCCAGCCTACTGAGCCAGACTCAGGGGCTACGCCACCGGCCTTGGCTGAACTGTTCGCAATACGCCTTCAACACCGGCTTATCGCCGGGTTCGCTGTAATAATGTATGGCCTGCCGGTAACCGACGCCTTCGCTCTGAGCGTCATCGCAGATGCCATAGGCGCCCTCGGGACACTGCTCCAGGAAACTGATATCAAAGCTGCGCTCGGCAATCTGCGGCTGACAGAAACTGTCAGTGAATAGCTGTGGCGGGATACTGATGTTCTGCTGGCACATACGAATCGGTAACGCATCGTCATTGGATTCGATCAGGCACGCCGCTGACTGTGCGGCAGTGCTGATGCACAGAAGTATGAGCAGAAATAGACAGCGGTTCATGTATTCCGGTCCCTGGATAAAAACGCTACCTTAATCCGCCGGCGGGGTTCGCAGCAAGCAAGAGGAGTCCCTATGTTGTGTTCCACGTGGAACGAAAAGGAATAGCTGGCTTTATTTTGATAACGGGTTATTACAAGTAATGCACGTTATTTCGGGGCGGCGGTGGCTCTGGTTCTTCTCCGGGAAAGGGGTGTGGCGCCAGCTCGATTTTCTGCAGTGCGCTGCCGTGCAATTCAATAAAGCCGGCATAGCGGCGCTCACCGGTTACTGTGAATTCGAACCCGTAACGTCGGATTATGCCCGGCCTGCCATGGCGACCACGGCCCAGGCGCAAGCGATTCAGCGCGATGCTCTCATCCAGAAGCTGCACACTGGTGCGCTGGCAATGCTGACGAACCATACGCAGCGCCTGATCCCGCAACCCCAGGCCGCGCCAGACCCAGGCGCCGGCCAGCGCGGCCAGCAGCATCAGTGTTACATGTCCCAGATCGATCATGTCATTGCTCCACGGCCACCACGCGAATACGGTCCGCCTGTGGATAATGCCAGCGGACATTGATATCCCAGAAGCGCACACCATACTCCCGATTTGTATCAGGCCGCTGATAGGCGGGCTTGGGGTCCTGTGCCAGGCACTGTTCTATCAGCTCAATGACCGGCTGTTGCAGACGCAGCGCTTGCGCGCGCGCCTGCTGCAGAGCCGGCTCGCTCCAATCCACCACAAGCTGAGCGGGAGCCGCTTCGGCTAGGGTATTGCTGGCATCAGACAAGGCATCGGCATAGGGCACATAGGGCTTGATATCCAGAATCGGCGTGCCGTCGAGCAGATCTATACCGGACAGCAGCAGACGACCATCCTCAATGCCGTCCAGCCTGACCACGGATTGGCCAATGGGATTGGGCCTGTGGGTCGAGCGGCTGGCGAATACGCCGATGCGCTGATTGCCGCCCAGTCTTGGCGGCCGTACCCGCAGATGTTGTTCGCCTGAGGCGGCAGCGTGAAATACGAATAGCAGCCAGAGATGGCTGACACCTTCCAACCCGGCCACTGCTTCGGGTTTGTCATAGGGAGGGAATAGCTCGAGCACGCCGCGCGCGGCAGGTGCCAGCTGGGGCTGACGGGGGATAGCGAACTTCTCGGCAAAACAGGAATGCACCAGACCAATCGGCTCGAAGCTATAGGACATGTATCAGTTCCGGAGTAACGGTGGTATTGCCTCAGGGTTATCCAGCAATACAAAGTGACTGCCCTCAGGCACTTCAATTATCTGCAGGTTCTCGGCCTGCCGGGCGCTGTCCAACATGGCATTGCAGTCCAGTACACGATCCTTGCCGGGTACCAACACCGCTCCGCGTTTGACGTGACGATAGATATCCGGCCCGGTGGTGTTCATCCAGTCACCGATATCCTCGACATTGGTCATCAACACCTGGCTGCGCCGTGGATTGAACGGCATAGCCGTGATCAACTCGCGCTTGGCGGCATCATTCAACGGGCCCCATATGGGGCTGGACAACATCCTGCTCGGCTTGCGCTGCCATAGTAGATGAACCAGCGGCATCAGCCAATGGACAATGCGAGACGGTGGTCGATATGGCTGGCCCTGAGGTAATACGGGGGCCTCCAGTAATACTTCGACCGATTCGAACAGGTCGGGTCGCTGCCGTGCTGCTTCGAGAGTGACGGCGCCGCCTCGGGAATGACCATGCACTCGCACATTGGGCATGCTGATCAAGTGCTCCAGGGCCAGATTCAATACCTGTGCATCGCTGGCGATAGTCCCTGTGGCCATGGTTGCCGAGGCGTTCCAGGGAGGTTGTTGAAAAAGCGGTGCACGAAGTGGCAGATGATAGCCTGCACAGGTGACCATGATCAGCTCGATAGCGGGGTCATCGTAATAACGGGTGAAATACAGCGGGTTTTCCAGAAAGCCGTGCATGACCACAACAGAACAGGACGGATTCTGAGCTCGGCGGCGAATAACAAAGGCCTCGCCTGCACGGTAGACCTCGGCATCCATGTGCACCTGTTGTCGTTGCGGCACCTGCCGACTAAGCAACCAGTTGCGGGCATACCAACCTGCCAGCAATACCAGTGCCAGCACTCCTAGAACGCCCATCCTGCCTCCAATGCATGATTCGCTGAGAGCCGTGAGCTTAACGTAAACCCCATTTCAGAGCGCTCACCCGTGTGGGCGATCGCATAAAGCCAGTACTATTCGTAAGGGTAATTTTCCACGTTGTCAGCCTGTAGCCGATAGCTGGCATCAGCCAGTTCATTGCTGGTTTGCGCTATCTGCAATACCCCGGTCAGCAGCAAAGGCTGGTAGATATCGGCGATGGCGATGCCGGCAGGATAGTCAACCAGAACGATCTGGTTCGGCGGGGGCGGAGGCACATGGATGCAGGCGCCGGGGTAAGGCACCAGGAAGAAACTGATATAGCGGCCTTGCTCGTCGGTTTCCAGGGGGACCGGATAGCCGCCCAGCTCGATATGCTGCCCGTCCATCTCATTGACCACGCGAGTGGAGTACATGACCTCGGGCAGGTTGCGGTCAGGTGAGCGCAAACTACTGGAGAAGTCACCAGGGGCCTCGGCGCCCCAATCATGGCTGATTTCGGGCATGTCGAGCATGGCCTGGTAGTCTTCTTCGGGCAGCAGGTCGAGCCAGTCCACCTCTCGCGGTGAGGCCAGAATCAGAGCGGGACAAAGCAGTAGCAGAGTAATCAGCAGACGCAACATGGAGTTTTCCGATGTGGCATGACCCTGATCAGTCGATCAGGGCCTGGACCTGGGCGATACGTGATTGCAGCACCGCCGCATCGGCGCAACGCAGAGTGGCGTGTCCGACCTTGCGCCCGGGTTTGAAGGCCTTGCCGTAATGGTGCAGGTGGCAATCAGCAATAGCCGTGACCTTGGCCACCGGCGGGACTTCACCTATAAAATTGAGCATAGCGCTTTCACCGATCTTGTCGGTGGCGCCCAGCGGCAATCCGGCAATGGCCCGCAGATGGTTCTCGAACTGGCTGCACTCGGCGCCTTCGATGGTCCAGTGACCAGAGTTATGCACACGCGGGGCAATCTCGTTGGCCTTGAGACCGCCATCCACCTCGAAGAACTCGAAAGCCAGCACGCCGACGTAATTCAGCTTGTCCAGCACGCGGCCGGCATAGTTCTCGGCCTGGATTTGCAGTGGGTGGGCAGTGCTGGCTACTGACAGACGCAGGATGCCCTGCTCATGGGTATTGTGCACCAATGGATAAAAGCAGGTGTCGCCATCGCGGCCGCGTACTGCAATCAATGAGACTTCGCCGGTGAAGGGCACGAAGCCTTCCAGGATGCAGGGCACATTGCCCAGTTCGGCGAAGGCGCCAGTCACGTCTTCCGGCTGGCGCAGCAGTTTCTGGCCCTTACCATCGTAACCCAGGGTGCGGGTTTTCATTACGGCGGGCAGGCCGATTCGCTCGACGGCCGCATCCAGATCGGTCTGGGACTGGATATCAGCGAATTCAGGAGTGGGAATGCCCAGTTCCAGAAACATGGACTTCTCGAACCAGCGATCTCGGGCAATGCGCAGCGATTCGGCATTGGGGAATACCGGCACATACTGCTCCAGGAAAGCCACCGTTTCGGCCGGGACGCTTTCAAACTCGAAGGTCACCACATTGGCGTCTTCCGCCAACTGACGCAGCTGCTCGCGGTCGTCATAGGCGGCGCACAGATGTTCGCCCAGCGCCGCCGCGCAGGCGTCGGGTGCCGGATCGAGAAAGGCGAATTGCTGACCCAGCGGCGTGCCGGCCAGGGCCAGCATGCGTCCGAGTTGACCACCACCGATGATGCCGATCTTCATGATTGCTTCCTCAAGCCTGACGTGGGTCCGGATTATCCAGCACGGTATCGGTCTGCTGGGTACGGAAATCCTTCAACGCCTGATGATACTGCGGATGTTTGGCGCCCAGAATGCTGGCTGACAGCAACGCCGCATTGATTGCACCGGCCTTGCCGATCGACAGTGTACCCACCGGCACACCGCCGGGCATCTGCACGATGGACAGCAACGAGTCGACGCCCGAGAGCATGGACGATTGCACCGGCACGCCCAGCACCGGCAGGTGGGTCTTGGCCGCACACATACCCGGCAGGTGGGCTGCGCCACCGGCACCGGCAATGATCACCTCGATGCCCCGACCGTCCGCCTGTTCAGCATAGTCGAACAGCAGGTCGGGAGTGCGGTGTGCGGAGACCACCTTCACTTCAAAGGGGATGCCCAACTGCTCCAGCATGTCTGCCGTGTGGCTCATGGTAGACCAGTCGGACTTGGAGCCCATGATCACGCCAACCAGTGCGGTCATTGTCGTGCCTCTTGATGACGAAAAACAAAGCCACGCATAGGCGTGGCTCGAGATTGGACAGATCGGCCGGTGGCCGGAAACGGGCAATTATAACCTAAAGTGCCCGCCGAACCAGCCTGATACCGACAGAGCGACGATGCCTGGCCGAGCGGCGGCAGACGCAGGCTCAAACGTGGACCGGTGCGCTACTCGCCCTGCTCCGGCTTTTGCCGCGAATGCAGCGCCGCCACCTGCTGCGCAGCGATGGGATGACCGCATGAAGCCGCCTTGGCCAGCCACATCAGCCTCTTGGTTTCATCCCTGGGCAGCCTATACCCTTTATATGCAACTTGGCGAGGTTGTGCATGGCGTCCGGATGCTCCTGATCAGCTATCTTACAAACAATAGAGTTGAGAAATGAAAGCTCAAATGCAGAAAGGTTTTACTCTTATTGAGCTGATGATCGTGGTGGTGATTATTGGGATTCTGGCGGCGATAGCGTTGCCGGCTTATCAGGATTATAAGAATAAGGCTAAGATATCTGAGATAGTATTCGCTGCGAGTGCTGCCCGGACTTGCGTCCAAGAGATAAACCAAGGAGCAGCGGATCATACAGCCGCTGACTATGCCTCTTGCACAGCGACGGCGGCAACCGCCAATGAATTAAGTCAATATGTGGCTACAGTGTTTGTTGATGGAACCGGCAAAGTTACTGCAACGGGGCGCAGCTTTAGGTGGCAGCACTCAACCGGAAGTTGTACTTACACCTGATCCGCTTGCTAAGGAAGGTCTGAAATACCGGCCATATGGGCGGCGATTATGACCTCGACTCACAAAAAAAACATTTCAGGAACGATTTCATCGCCCTCAGTCGCGTTTTCAGCGCGTTGCAGCCCCTTTTCGGCCATCCAGGCCGCTGTACCCAGTACTCCGGGCGGATTTATCCTGCACTTAACAGCTGTTTTCGGGCCATCCATAGGTTGGCCAGGGCGAACAAGGTATGCAACTGGGCCGTGTTCTTCGCCAGGCCCTTGTAGCGCACCTTGGTGAATCCGAACTGGCATTTGATCACTCGAAACGGATGCTCGACCTTGGCTCGTGTACTGGCTTTGGCCCGCTCGATTCGGCGCAAGCCTTTCTCGATCAGCTTGGTTTTGCTCAATGTCTTGAGCTTGCCTGGGCGCATCGCAATCGACCAGACCACCTGCTTGCGCCCTTTGTGTTCATCCCGTTTCTGAACGCCGGTATAGCCGGCGTCACCGCATACATGGGTTTCTTCGCCATGCAGAAGCTTGTCTACCTGAGTAACATCGCCCGCATTGGCCGCCGTCCCCACGAGACTGTGAACCAGCCCTGACTCAGCATCAACGCCAATGTGGGCCTTCATGCCAAAATAATACTGGTTACCCTTCTTGGTCTGATGCATCTCGGGATCGCGCTTACCTTCTTTGTTCTTGGTCGAACTGGGTGCATGAATGATGGTTGCATCGACCACGGTGCCGTGGCGCAGCATTAGCCCGTGCTCACCCAGGTAACGATTGACCACTTCGAACAACGCCGTGGACAGGCCGTAGCGTTCCAGCAGCCGACGGAATTTGAGAATAGTGGTTTCATCCGGAATGCGATCAAGTTGAAGGCCCGCGAAGAGTCGCAAGATGGTGGTTTCATACAGCGCTTCTTCCATCGCTGGATCGCTGTACCCAAACCAGTTCTGCATCAGATGAACTCGCAGCATCGCGTCGAGCGGGTAAGCAGGTCGACCACCTTCGCCCTTGGGATAGTGCGGCTCGATCAGCGCCAGCAATGGCTTCCAGGGAACCACTTGATCCATTTCCAGCAGAAAGCGCTCACGGCGGGTCTGCTTACGTTTACCAGCGTATTCGGCGTCTGCAAAGCTCATCTGTTTCATGCGGTGGTCTCGAAAATGGCGCTGACGCATTTTACCTTTTCAGGAAGTCTTTTTCAGACCTTCCCTAACGCCGGTATTGTGACTGCATGGTCGTGCGCAGATACCCGCGCAAACTGGATGACTGGTAGTTTTAAGGCGACTACCACTCCTTAAGAAGGAAAATGGGGTCAGGTACATTTCCATAACCTGATCTGACTTTCCCCGGCTCACCGGGGATTGCTGTTTCCGGCCATAGGAAAAGGTCAGGTATATACAGATTGGTTCAGACGGGTATTAGCTGCGTGGCCGAGCCTGGGGCAGGTTGTCGAGCGACAGGAGGATGAGCAGCCATTACAGTCGCTGGCGTGCCGGCGTGCTGGCGTAGCGCAGGCGCGTTACACTCCGGTGCGGTGATCATCTGCTTGGCTTGGGTGGCGCCTGAGCCTTCGTGGAGGCCCATTAGTTTTGGGAAAAAGGAGTCCAGGTACATCTTCCTGCGGGTTTGGCTGAGCGACCTGGCACGGAGCGTCCTTCGGATTTGGCTTTATTGCGCCAAGTACAAAGGGTCGGCATCAGTGGCGCGTTCCGGACGACCAACTCGGCGACTAGCATGTAGGAAGAGGTGGCTATTCTGCCAAGAGGAGTTACGTCAGCTTAACGGCTGTTTACTCATAGACCCCGGCTTGCAGCTTCGAATTGTGAGCGATAAGCGATCGCCCCAACCTTAACGCAGGAAATATAAGTGTCATCTTCTTTCAACTGGCGCATCAGTGCCTTTCGCGCCTCTTTTGAAAGATATCGGAGCGGTCTGGCGCCGGGTGGCATCGGCCGGGGCGCCAGCTCCATCAGCTTTGAACAATTGCTCAGCGCGCTACTCATCTCAAGCAGAGTCTCCGCGACGCGTTCGTTTACTTCCCAGCGGCCAGCAATTGCAGGGGAATAGATGCGATTGAGAATATAGCGGATGTCGTCTTGTTCATAAGGACTCATGGCTCAATCCTGTTTATTGAAAGTGGTTAAGACATTATCTGCAAGCGCATCGTTACCGCGGATATCGAGGTAATGAACGATACCGTCATCGAGAATGAAAAATGCGTGGTAGCGTTCCCCGCTCGCTCGGGTCTGCGAGTAGGTGAAAATATCGGTGTCTGAAAGATGGTAATGCCTGGCGTTTATGCATCCCGAAGTCATAGCGTCCCAGACGGCGTCAGCCTCTTTGCGATCGGCATTTGAGGCATCATGCATGTTCATCCGGAATACCAGGCGAATAAAATCAGCGAAGGCAAGCTTACTGGAGTGATTCTTGCGCATTTCTGATTCGTCCATCCAGCGGTGCGAAAGGGAAGCGCCATCCGGATATTTGACGATCAGCATTTCCGGAAGGTGGGCGATAGTCATTGCCGTCTCGCCCGGGTTCAATTCAAGCCTCGCTGGTCCAGCGAGAACCAGAGTTTGACCTTCTACGGTTTTGGATACGGGCAACTCGGTTTCAAGGACCGAGTTGTTGCAGGTTTGATGGCCGTTTGCTCCAACGGCAACTGTCAGTAATAACAGTCCAATCCATTTAGACATACATTTACGTCCTATTACCAAGTCCGCTCAGATAGTAGGGCGAGGATGGTACTCGCTCCGTGCAACTGGGCAACAGCCGACGTTAAGAATTGGGAGGAGAAACACACTTTTCGAGAGAGGAAAATTGGGGTCAGGTACATTTCCAGACTTTCCCAGGCTCTACTACAATCCCCGGCTCGCCGGGGATTGTAGTAGAGCCTGGGGCAAGGTTGTCGAGCGCCTGCTCGACGACAGGTTTCCTTACCATGTCCAGTCTCGCCTGCGCTACACCCACGTGTCACTCAGCTCTCGGCCCACTCCTGTTCCTGCAATGCCCGCCACATGATCTTGCCGGCGGGGGATTTGGGCAGGGCGTCGGTGAACTGCACCAATTTCGGGCATTTGTAGGCTGACATGTTGGTCTGGCACCAACTGATGATGTCCTCAGCACTGGTGTCGGCCTGTCCCGCAGCCAGCACCACCACCGCCTTGACCGTTTCCCCGCGGCGTTCATCCGGCACCGAGATCACACAGACTTCCTGCACAGCGGGATGGCCGTAAAGCAGGGATTCCACCTCCGCTGGCCAGACCTTGTAACCGGACGCGTTGATCATCCGTTTGACCCGGTCGACCAGAAAGAAATAGCCTTCTTCGTCGTAATAGGCCAGATCACCGGTGCGGAAGAAGCGCTTGCCGTCCAGCTCCAGAAAGGCTTCTTCTGTGGCTTCGGGGCGGCGCCAATAGCCTTGGAATAACTGCTCACCTTGCAGGACGATTTCACCGACCTTGCCCACGCCGACTTCCTGAAGGCTGTCCACATCGATAATTCGTGAATCCACGCCAATGATCGGGATACCCAGGCATTGTGGCTTGGGTGCCTGTGGCGGGTTCATGTGGGTGGCGCTGAGGGTTTCCGACAGGCCATAGCCTTCCGAGTAGCGCAGACCCAGCCTGTTTTCCAGTTTGGCTGCTATGGCTGCCGGCATCGCCGCACCGCCGCCACCGATGGCTTTCAAACTACTGATATCGTACTGGTCGATATCCGGATCGGAGAGCAGGTCCACCACCATGGTCGGAATATTGCGCCAGGAGGTGATGCCGTGACGCTCGATCAGCTTCGCAGCGGTGCGGCGGTCCCAGCGGGTCATGATGACTTGGGTCGAACCCAGATAGATGGCTGCGTTCATGCAGACCTGCATGCCAGTGACATGGAACATCGGTACCGACACCAACTGCACACTGTTGTGCTGAGCATTACCCCACACCGAGCAATACACCGTGGTGGCCATGGCGCTGTGGTGGGTGTGTACGCAGCCTTTGGGATTGCCGGTGGTACCGGAGCTATAGGGAATCACACAGAGATCATTCGGGCCTGCGGTCAATGGGCCCGGCTCGTAGGCTGCGGTGAGTGCCTGTTGCCAGCCAGTCAGGCCTTGGATATCCGGGATATCGCTGGACAGGGTCACGGCTTCCGGCAGGTCCAGGTCAGTGGGCTCAAGCACATATTCGCCGTAGGCGCTGACCACCACTTCACGCAGCCCGGTGCTTTCGACCAGTCCGCTGATGTTATCCAGCAATTCGCGGCCACACAGAGCGACTTCCGCCTCGGTGTCGGCGATCAGATATTCCAGTTCGGCCTGGCGATTCATCGGGTTGACCGGCACCACCACCGCATTGGCACGCAGAATGGCGTAGAAGCCGATAACGAATTGCGGACTGTTCTGCATATACAGCAAGACACGGTCACCCGCTTTTACGCCAGCACGTTGCATATAACCGGCCAGCGCCTCGGCCTGACGCTCAAGCTCGGTATAGGTCAGCGGTGTGCCGTAATAGATGATGGCCGGGTGCGTCGGATAGCGCAGCGCAGAAACGCTCAGGTTGGAGTACAGACTGGTGGCCGGTAGATCCAGAAAATGCGGTACCAGATCAGGCCAGGCGGCGTAATGACGATCAAACATGCGCAGGACTCCGTTCAGACGATCTTTTTAATTATAGAAACAGCCCAGATAAGCACGGATCAGACAATCAGAAAACCGTCAAAACCTATGGTGTTGATAGGTCATAAGCGTTCAGGGAAGGTACAGACGGAACTCGCCGCCGCCAAGCCGTCCGTCGTTGCTCAGCTCTATATACCCCTGGCGGCCTTCGCGCTGATGCAATCTGGCGATGCATTGACCAAAATACAGGCCCAATCCCGTGCTGCCGTTGCTGACGTCCGCATCGCGGGTGCCGGTGCTGTAGCGGCCCAGCATGTCGGCGGGATAGCCGCTGCCGTCATCGCTCACCGAAATCATCAGCAGATCATCCTCCAGCGCGGCGTGCAGATGGATGGCCGAGCGCGTGTAACGGATCGAGTTGTTGATGACATTGGCGATCACCGAGCCGATCAGTTCCGCATCCATGAAGTGCAACAGTTCAGCATCATCGATGCTGTAGCTGCTGCTGATATCGCGCGCCTGCAGAATCTCCGCATGGCGCGCCAGCTGCGCCTGCAACAGATCGTCAACTTCCACCCAGTCGGGGTGTAGCGGCAGGGCGTTGATCTGTAGTTTATACAACCCGAGCATCTGCATGAGCATGCCGTTGAGCCGCAGCGACTCATATTCGATCACGCCACGTTCGCCAGATTGCGCCAGCTCCGGCGGCAAGCGCTCGACCCACTGGCTCCAGCTCTGCATCAGCAGGGCCAGGGAGTTTTTCATGTCGTGGACGGTGGAGGCCAGCACCGTGGAGAAGTCCAGACCCTCATGGTCATTGTTGTTCATAGCTGCTCCAGCCGCTCGCGAAGTTTACGGTAACGCTCGCGGCGGTGATCGTTGGTGGGCATGGTGGCGGCTTGTTGCAGGCAGCGCTCGCACTCGGCCAGCAGTTCCGGCTTGGGGCTGGCAACAACCAGGCGCAGCAGCGACTGGGCCGTGTTCAGGGCGAAGCTGATATTGCGCGGCTGGCTGGCCAAGGCTTGGCGGAACAGCTCCAGTGCCTTGGAGTAGTTCTTCTGCTGATAGAACTGGATGGCCTGACGATTCCATTCCAGGGCCTGCGAGCCTGCGGCGAGAATGTCCGGGTTATCGGTATGCCGAGCGATATTGGCCAATACCGCGGGGTCGTCTCCATACATTTCCGCACAGGTGGCCAGCACCCCGTCGGCTTGCTGAGCCTGGCCCAAGCCACGTAGTTGCTGCGCGGCCTGCAGTGCCACGTCGGCGGCAAAGAAACTATCCAGCTCGGCGATCTCGCTCGCCACCTGTTCCGCCAACTTGTATGCCTGGGCTACCTGCCCGGCCTTGTCCAGAGTACTCGCCTGCTGCAGCCGCGAGCGTACCGACAGGGCAGGATCACTACGCCAGGTCTTGTCCAGCTCGCTCAGCGTCTGGTGAACCTCCGCCAGCGCCCTTGGGCCAAGCACGGTATCGCCGGCCTGGGCAGTCAGGCTGGAGGCGAGACTCAAGTGGTTCTCGGGATTGCGAAACAGCGAATTGCGCCCCAGGTCCACAGCATGGCGGAAGGCGCGTGTGGCCTGTTCGTGATCATTGTTGCGCTGGGCGATCTGGCCCATGCGCTCCTGACGCTGCAGCGAGTTGGGCGAGACGCGCAGCCCATGCTGCAGATGTTGCTGCGCTTCCTCCAGGTTGCCGCGGGCCAGCTCGGTAGCAGCCAGCCCGTCATATAACGCCGGAATCATCGGAAACTGACGGATGCCGTCCTGGTACAGCGCGTGCGCCTTATCCAGCTTACCGGTTTCCCGCCAGAGATCTGCCAGGGCTACCAGCGCCCAAGGTAATGGCCGCTCGCTGACCAACGATTGCAACAGACGCTCCTGGTCCGGCTGCCGGCCCAGCGCTGCCAGCGCAGAAACCTGATGGCGCCGGCATTGTGGAGCATAACGTGGATGCGCGGCGATGATCTTGGCGCAGGCCTCAAGCACCGCCACATGCTCACCCCGAATTTCAGCCTCCAACACCGGCCTGAGCGCGGTCTTCATGGCGATCAACTTGTCCAGCCGCTGCTGCAGACTGGCCAGATTGAAGGGTTTGGTCAGATAGCTGTCCGGCTCGCATTCCAGCGCGGCCATGACCATGGCCTGGCTGCTTTCTGCGGAAATGATGATGAATATGCAATGTGGGCTGATCAGTTGGTCGTGATGCAACTCTTCCAGCACCTGCTGGCCGTTCTTACCCTTGCCAAGATTGTAGTCATGCAGGATGACGTCATAACTCTTCTTCCTGCACAGAGCCAGGGCTTCCTCACCACTGACCGCAGCATCGACATCGGCAACCCCCAACTGGCGGAGCATACCGGTGAGCGCCGAACGGAAGTCGGTGAAGTCATCCACTATGAGAAAACGCTTGGTGTTGTATTCGATCATGTCGCGGCCCGGTTCGATGCTGCGCCTGTTGGCAGCCATCTTATTGTAGCTGGACGGGGCAAGGGCCGACAGGGCAAATGGCCATCACAGGTGTCCGCCTTTAATGGTGAAAATGGGGTCAGGTACATTTCCACATTGTCGTAACTTGAGCTGGTTTTCCCAGGCTTTACAGCAATCTCCGGCTCACCGGGGATTGCTGTTTCCGGCCATAGGAAAAAGATCAGCTATACGCGGATCGGTCCAGGCGGGTAGTACGCTGCGTGGCTGAGCCTGGGGCAGGGTTGTCGAGCGCCTGCTCGACGACAGGAGGGGGCAAGTAGCCTGCACAGTCACTGGCGTAGCGCAGGTGCGCTACACCCTGAGGCTCTGCTCATGTCTTGAAGGAGCCGGCTGCTAGTAGCGTGGTCTGGGCGTCGCCATCGGCAGCGGACCATCACCGATGCGGCGGAATTCGCCCTTCTCGGTATCGTAGGCGCGGATCTGGCTGGTTTCGATATCGTAAACCCAACCGTGGATGAACAGATCGCCGCGGGCCAGACGTGAAGCAACCGAAGGATGGGTGGCCAGGTGACCGAGTTGGGCAACCACGTTCTCCTCGGTAAGGATGCCGAGGGTAGTGTGATCGGCGCAGCCACAGTTTTCCTGCACCACTATCTTGGCGACTTCCGAATGCTGCAGCCAGGATTTTACCGTGGGCATTCCCTTCAACTGGGCTGGGTCAAGCACGGCTTTCATGGCGCCGCAGTCGGAATGACCGCAGATAATCACGTGTTTCACACCCAGGGCTACCACGGCATATTCGATGGCAGTGGAGACACCGCCGAGCATCTGGCCGTAGGGTGGTACCACATTACCGACGTTGCGGGTGACGAACAGGTCGCCTGGCGAGCTCTGGGTGATCAGCTCGGGCACAACGCGGGAGTCGGCGCAGGTAATGAACATGGCCTTGGGGGTCTGCTCGAAGGCCAGTTTCCGGAATAACTCTTCCTGCTGGGGATACACCTCTTCATGGAAGTGCTTGTAACCATCAACGATCTGTTGAATGGCATCGTCAGCACTCTTCAGTTTTTTATAGGGCATGGGCACGCTCGCTGTTTCGGTGTTAACGGGGAGCCGGCTGGCTCCCCGCTTTGTTCAGGCCTCGATCTCGATCAATATCTCACCTGGATTGACGCGATCACCCTTGGCGACATGCACGGCTTTCACAGTACCGTTGATTGCTGCCTGGATTTCGCTTTCCATTTTCATCGCTTCGCTGATCAGCACCGCCTGACCGGCCTTGACCTTGTCGCCTTCGGCCACCAGCACATCGACCACGTTGCCGGGCATGCTGGTGGTGACGTGACCGGGTTTGGTCGCATGCTGACGGGCCTTGCCACCGGCGCCACCGACGAATTGATTGAGCTCTTCGAGAACGACTTCTTCCGGCATGCCATCCACGCTGAGGTAGAAATGGCGAGTGCCGTCCCCTTTGACGCCCACACCGGTGATATCGATACGGTAACTTTCACCGTGCACGTCAATCATGAACTCGGTGGCCACGCCTTCGGCGGCAGCGGGCTTGCTGTCGCCATCCGGAATCGGCAGCAGCACTTCCGGCTCCAAGGTGCCGGCGGCGCGTTCTTCGAGAAACTTGCGCCCGATATCCGGGAACATGGCGAAGGTCAGTACATCTTCTTCGCTCTTGGCAAGATTGCCGATTTCATTGCGCAGCCGGTCCATCTCGGGCTTGAGCAGGTCCGCCGGGCGCACGTCGATGACGTGCTCATCACCGATTCCGCGCACCTGCAGTTCCGGGTTGATGGTGCCGGGTGCCTGGCCGTAGCGGCCCTGCAGATACAGCTTCACTTCGTTGGTGATGGTTTTGTAGCGTTCGCCGGCCAGCACGTTGAACACCGCCTGCGTGCCGACGATCTGCGAGGTCGGTGTCACCAGCGGCGGGAAGCCGAGGTCTTCACGCACCCGCGGAATCTCGTCGAACACTTCCTGAATGCGGTTCAGCGCGCCCTGTTCCTTCAGCTGGTTGGCCAGGTTGGACATCATGCCGCCCGGCACCTGGTTGATCTGCACGCGGGTATCCACACCGGTGAAGGGACTTTCGAACTGGTGGTATTTCTTGCGTACTTCCATGAAGTACATGCTGATCTCCTGGATCAGCTCCAGATCCAGCCCGGTGTCATAGGGCGTGCCTTTGAGCGCCGCGACCATGGACTCGGTGCCCGGATGGCTGGTGCCCCAGGCCATGGAACCGATGGCGGTATCGATGTTATCTGCACCGCACTCGATGGCTTTCAGCTGACACATGGCAGCCAGGCCGGCGGTGTCATGGGAGTGGATGAATACCGGCAGGCTGGTGGCCGCCTTCAGCGCCTCGACCAGCTCACCGGTGGCAAAGGGCGTCAGCAGACCGGCCATGTCCTTGATTGCCAGGGAATCGACGCCCATGGCTTCCAGAGTCTTGGCCTGTTCGACGAACAGTTCAACTGTATGCACCGGGCTGGTGGTATAGCAGATGGTGCCCTGGGCATGCTTGCCGGCGGCCTTGACCGCAGAGATGGCGGTACGCAGGTTACGGACGTCATTCATCGCGTCGAAAATGCGGAACACATCGATGCCGTTGACTGCGGCCTTGGCAACGAAGGCGCGGACCACGTCATCGCTGTAATGACGGTAGCCGAGCAGGTTCTGCCCGCGCAGCAGCATCTGCAGGCGGGTATTGGGCAGGGCGGCGCGCAGCTGGCGCAGACGCTCCCAGGGATCTTCCTTGAGGAAGCGCACACAGGAGTCAAAGGTGGCACCACCCCAGACTTCCAGCGACCAATAGCCGACCTGATCCAGCCTGGGGCAGATCGGCAGCATGTCCTCGGTGCGCATGCGGGTAGCCAGCAGCGACTGATGGGCATCGCGCAGGATGGTATCGGTAACGTTGATGCGTTTCTTGCTCATGGTGCATTCCTCATTAGCGGCAAGCGCGCAGCCTGCGGCTGAAATCAAAGACCGGCGTAAGCGGCGATGGCGCCGGCAATGGCCAGGGCCAGGGCTTCAGGTTTGTTCTTGGTCGAATAGTTGGTCAATTCCGGGTGGGTATCGACGAAGCTGGTGTCGAACACGCCGCTGCGGAAGTCCGGGTTCTTGAGGATCTGCTGGTAATACACCTCGGTGGTCTTGACCCCGTGCAGGTGCATGTCGTCCAGCGCCCGGTAACCCCGGTCCATGGCATCTTCCCAGTTGTTCGCCCAGACGATCAGCTTCAGACACATGGAGTCGTAGTAGGGCGGAATGGTGTAACCGGTATAGATCGCCGTATCCACCCGCACGCCCGGGCCGCCCGGTGCGTAATAGCGGGTGATCTTGCCGAAGGACGGCAGGAAGTCATTCTTCGGGTCTTCGGCGTTGATGCGGAACTGGATTGCAAAGCCGCGGTGCTCGATATCTTCCTGCTTGACCGATAGCGGCAGGCCGGAGGCGATGCGGATCTGCTCACGGACGATGTCGATCCCGGTGATCTGCTCGGTTATGGTGTGCTCCACCTGCACCCGGGTATTCATTTCCATGAAATAGACTTCGTTGTCCGCCAGCAGAAATTCCACGGTGCCGGCGTTCTCGTAACCGACGGCCTGGGCCGCACGCACTGCCAGATCGCCGATATAGGCACGCTGTTCGGGCGTCAGCTGCGGGCTGGGGGCGATTTCGATCAGCTTCTGGTTGCGCCGCTGGATCGAACAGTCGCGCTCGAACAGGTGCACGGTGTTACCGAAACTGTCGGCCAGAATCTGTGCTTCGATGTGCTTGGGATTGACGATGCACTTTTCCAGGAACACATCGGCCGAGCCGAAGGCCTTGGTCGCTTCGGAAATCACCCGCGGCCAGGCCTGTTCCAGCTCTTCCTTGCTGTTGCAGCGGCGGATACCGCGGCCGCCGCCACCGGAGGTGGCCTTGAGCATGACCGGATAGCCGACTCGCTCGGCCTCACTCAGGGCATCCTGCAGGTCTTTCAGATTGTCTTCGGTGCCGGGGGTGACAGGTACACCGGCGGCAATCATGCTGCGCCGGGCTTCGGTCTTGTCGCCCATGCGACTGATGACTTCCGCCGACGGGCCGATGAAGCGGATCCCGCGTTCGCTGCAGACACGAGCCAGCTCGGCGTTCTCCGACAGGAAACCATAACCGGGGTGCAAGGCATCGCAACCGGTCTCGACCGCCAGGTTGACCAGTTGGCGAGCATTCAGATAACCGGCCAGTGGGTCGCTGCCGACATTGTAGGATTCATCGGCGCGTTTGACATGCAGCGCATAGCGGTCCGCATCCGAGTGAATGGCCACCGAGCGAATGCCCATTTCCGCGCAGGCGCGGACAATTCGGACAGCAATCTCGCCACGGTTGGCAATCAGGATTTTCTTGATCACATCCCTTTCCTCTGTTGGGTGATCGGTTACCAGAACTTAACTCGACGGGTTGCTATTTTGGAAATGAGTAATTGTTGGATTATGTATAAGTAAATACTAATATCAATGAACTTTGCCATTATCGGACCTCCAGCATGGCTCAATCACTCTTACGTATGACTCTGCGACAGCTGCAGGTGTTCAGAGCAGTATGCCTGCACCGCTCCTACAGTCGAGCAGCAGACGCCATGGCTCTGACCCAGCCGGCGGTCAGTCTGCAGATGCGGCAGTTGGAAGAGGTGGTCGGGCAGCCACTGTTTGAATATGTCGGCCGCAAACTGTATATCACCGAAGCGGCGTCCAGCCTGTTGTCGGCGTCGGAGGATATCTTCCAGCGCATCGAGAATCTCGACATGCAGCTATCGGCTCTGCAGGGCACTCTCCAGGGTGAGTTGCGATTGGCGGTGGTGAGCAGCATTCAATACCTCACACCGCATATTCTTGCCGCGTTCCGCCAGCGCTTTCCGCAGGTGAGTTTTCGTCTGGAGGTCTGCACCCGGGCGCAGATTATTCAGCGCCTGCGGGATAATCGGGACGACCTGGTGCTGATGGGCATGGTGCCGGCAGATCGGGCACTGGAGTTCTACCCTTTTCTGAACAACCCGATCATTGCGGTGGCAGCGCCGAGCCATCCATTGGCCGGACGCACGGGGTTGCCACTGGGGGCTATGGAAAACCATATGGTGTTGCAGCGCGAACCTGGCTCGGGTATCCGCAAGGCCTGCGATGAGTATTTTCAGCAGAAGCGTGTGCACCTGCAGCAAGTCATGCAATTGGGGTCAGGCGAGACCATAGCGCAAGGCGCGATTGCCGGGCTGGGTATCGGTCTGGTCTCGGCCCATGGTGCAGCGCCCTGGCTGCAGAATGGCCAACTGGTGCAACTGGGCTTTGCCGAGCTGCCATTTTTTCGAAGCTGGTGTGTGGTGCACGCTCGCGGCAAGCGGCTCAGCCCGGTGGCACAGGCCTTTCAGGATTTCCTCAAGGAAGAGCGGGGAGTGATCAAAGAGCTGGCCCAACCCTTTGATTGAAGTCATTGCCATGCAGCTCGGGGTAATCCCGCAACTGCGCGTGCAGCGCCTGGCTTTCGCGATAATCCTCAATGGCTCGGCGAAAGGCCATGCGTCTCTTATCTTCCAGCCGCCGCTTCTCTCTGCGCACGCTGCTGATTGTTTCACTGGCAAAGTCCGGATTGAAGGCCATATGGGCATCTCCTGTGACAATGGGTGACTACGCAGCCATGTTTACGCGCAAAGGATGACCGGTTGATGACAATGGTGCCGCCCGCTTGCCGATGCCCTACACTAACCGGAATTAAATGACCCGCACCAAGGGAGTAGGCAATGGGACTCGTACTGATTCTGATCGTATTGATCGCGTTTATCGTGGTGGCTACCACCAAGCTCAAACTGCACCCCTTTCTGGCGTTGCTGGGCGCTGCGTTATTGGCCGGCTTTGCCTACCAGATGCCGGCAAACGATATCGTCAAGAGCATCACCGGTGGCTTCGGCAATATCCTGGGTTATATCGGTATCGTCATCACCCTGGGTACCATCATCGGGATCATTCTCGAACGCAGCGGTGCGGCCATCACCATGGCCGAGACTGTTATCAAGTTGCTCGGCGAACGTTTCCCGACGCTGACGGTGTCGATCATCGGATATCTGGTATCCATTCCGGTGTTCTGTGATTCGGGCTACGTCATTCTCAACTCCCTGAAAAACGCGTTGGCAGCGCGCATGAAGGTATCGGTGGTAGCGATGAGCGTAGCGCTGGCCACCGGCTTGTACGCGACGCATACCTTTGTGCCGCCCACACCCGGCCCGATCGCCGCCGCCGGTAACCTCGGGCTGGAATCGCAGCTCGGTCTGGTTATCCTGGTTGGCTTGTCCGTTGCCATGGTGACTGCGCTGGCGGGGCTGTTCTGGGCCAGTCGTTTCGCCCACAAGGATATTCCGCTGGTCGAAAGCGCCGTGCCGACGCTGGAAACCGAAGACTATGAACAGATGCGCGCCAGCTACGGCACGCTGCCATCTCCAGCCAAGGCGTTTGCACCCATCATGGTGCCGATTCTGTTGATCTGCCTGGGCACTATCGTCAATCTGCCGGCACGCCCGATCGGAGAAGGCCTGCTGCATGCTGTACTGGCATTTCTCGGTCAGCCGGTGATTGCGCTGGCGGTCGGCCTGGCGCTGGCCTGTACCCTGCTCAAACCCGGCAACAAGCGTGAACAGTTCGAGGACAGGGTTACCCAGGGCATTCTCGCCGCTGCGCCCATCCTGCTGATTACCGGTGCCGGTGGCGCCTTTGGCAGCGTGCTCAGCGCTACTCCGCTGGGGGATTATCTGGGTAATACCTTGTCGACCCTGGGCATCGGTCTGTTCATGCCATTCCTGGTGGCAGCCGCACTGAAATCCGCTCAGGGCTCGTCCACCGTATCGCTGGTCACCACCTCGGCACTGGTTGCGCCCATGCTCACCCAGCTTGGTCTGGACAGCGACATGGGCCGCGTGCTGACAGTCATGGCGATCGGGTCGGGCGCAATGACTGTCTCCCATGCCAACGACAGTTTCTTCTGGGTAGTCACTCAATTCAGCCGCATGAGCGTGGCAACCGGTTACAAAACGCAGACGGTAGCGACGCTGATTCAGGGCCTCGTCGGTATCACCACTGTCTGGCTGCTCAGTCTGGTATTGCTGTAATGAAGGTAGTCATCGCTCCGGATTCCTTCAAGGAGAGCCTGTCTGCGCCGGAAGTGGCTGCGGCCATCGCCCGTGGTTGGGCAAGTGTATTTGCCGATGCAGATCTGCAATTGTGTCCCATGGCCGATGGCGGTGAAGGCACGGTCGATGCGGTACTCGCAGCAACCGGAGGGCAGCGCCGTGAATTGAGCGTGCGCGGTCCCCTGGGTGAGGCGGTATCCGCGCACTGGGGTTGGCTGGATGATGGGCAGGCGGTGATCGAGATGGCTGCAGCCAGCGGGCTGCACTGGGTCGCTTCGGATCAGCGCAACGCCTGCATCACCACGACGTATGGCACCGGTGAACTCATTCGCGCAGCGCTGGATGCCGGTGCCACGCGCATTATTCTGGGGATCGGCGGTAGCGCGACCAATGACGGCGGTGCCGGTCTGCTGCAGGCGCTTGGCGCGCAACTGCTGGATGCGCACGATCAGCCGCTGGCTGCGGGCGGTGCAGCATTGGCTGATCTGCAACGTATAGATCTTTCAGAGCTGGATCCGCGGCTGGCGCAGATCGAGATGCTGGTGGCTGCAGATGTGGATAACCCGCTATGCGGCCCACGCGGCGCGTCCCATGTATTTGGCCCGCAGAAGGGTGCTGATCCGCAGCAGGTCGAGCAGCTGGACGCCGCGCTGGCGCATTTTGCCGATGTCATGGCCCAGGTGCTCGGCGAGGATTTCCGCGATCTGCCTGGCGTCGGTGCGGCTGGCGGCCTGGGCTTTGCTGCCAAGGCGGTGTTGGGTGCTACTTTCCGCCCCGGTATCGAGCTGGTGGCCGAGCTGTCCGGTCTGGCTGAGGCGGTGCAGGGGGCGGATCTGGTGATTACCGGCGAAGGACAGCTGGATGGTCAGACCCTGCATGGCAAGACCCCGGCCGGTGTTGCCCGTGTCGCCCGCGAAGCGGGTGTGCCGGTGATTGCGCTGGCAGGCAGCCTTGCTGAAGGTTATCAAGGTGTCTACGACATCGGTATCGCCGCGGCTTTCAGTCTCGCGCCGGGCCCGATCAGCCTGGAGCAAGCCATGCGTGAAGCCGGTACTCAATTGCAGTCCAGGGCGGCGGACATCGCCCGCCTATGGCAGCTGGGAGCAGGTAGCCGCTAGTAAATCGCTGCATGCCCAAGTGGCTGCAGCCGTAATGGGATGCGTCGCTCTGCCGCAGGGATGTAATACGTTATCAATTGCGACTGATTATCATCAGGCGTATCGTCCTGTTGAACCGCCCATGTCGGGCTTTCCAGGAGGATCACTCATGCAAACGCCATTTCGCCTGTTCGCCGGTATTATCGTTCTCGGTCTGAGCGCTGCAAGCTGGGCCCAGAACGACGCCGAGCGCCCCGCCCATTTCAAAGGCGAGCCCGCAGAAACCCTGCAGCAAGCGGTTTCCAACCTCAGTGAGTACAACATCAAGCTGGATGAGCTTCTGGCCAAGGATCAATTGACGCCGATGGATATGCACGAAGTGCATCAGCTGACCTATACCCTGGAAAACGCCTTGCAGAAAATCCAGGCGGATCTGGTGGAGACCGCCGAGGTGCTGGAAGAGGTACACATAGCGTCCGAGACAGGCAAACCCGAAGTGGTGAAGACCAAAGGGCAAATCTACCTGGAAACGACCCGGACGCTGGTGAAATAACCGTATCAGTTCAGACCAGCACGCCCTGGCTGCGTAGGTAATCGTCATAGGTGCCGGAGAAGTCCTTGATACCGGACTCCGACAACTCGATGATGCGTGTCGCCAGGGAGCTGACGAACTCGCGGTCATGGCTGACGAAGATCAGTGTGCCGGGGTAGTTGTCCAGCGCCAGGTTCAGGGCTTCGATGGATTCCATATCCAGGTGGTTGGTCGGTTCGTCCATGATCATCACGTTGGCGCGCTGCAGGATCAGCTTGCCGAACAGCATGCGGCCTTGCTCCCCCCCGGAAATCACCTTCACCGATTTGAGAATGTCGTCGTTGGAAAACAACATCCGGCCCAGAGTGCCGCGTACCAGCTGTTCGCCACCCTGGGTCCACTGGGACATCCAGTCGAACAGCGTGTAGTCGTACTCAAAATCGTCAGCATGATCCTGGGCGAAATAACCAACATCAGCGCTTTCGGCCCATCTCACTGCACCGCCCTGCGGTTGCATATCACCGACCATGGTGCGCAACAGGGTGGTCTTGCCGATACCGTTGGGACCGATGATCGCCACTCTTTCGCCGGCTTCGATCTGCAGGCTGAGGTTCTTGAACAGCACTTCACCGTCATAACCCTGACTGAGGTTTTCCAGTGTCAATGCCTGACGATGCAGTTTCTTGTGCTGATCGAAGCGAATGAACGGGCTGATCCGGCTGGATGGCTTGACCTCGTCCAGCTGGATCTTGTCGATCTGTTTGGCCCGGCTGGTAGCCTGCTTGGCCTTGGAGGCGTTCGCCGAGAAACGGCTGACGAAGGTCTGCAGTTCGGCGATCTGGGCTTTTTTCTTGGCGTTGTCCGACAACAGGCGCTCGCGGCTCTGGGTCGCCGCCGTCATGTATTCGTCATAGTTGCCGGGGAACAGGCGCAGCTCACAGTAATCCAGATCCGCCATGTGCGTGCACACGCTGTTGAGGAAGTGGCGGTCGTGGGAAATGATGATCATGGTGCTGTTGCGGACCTTGAGAATATCTTCCAGCCAGCGGATGGTATTGATATCCAGATGGTTGGTAGGTTCGTCGAGCAGCAACACATCCGGATCGGAAAACAGGGCCTGGGCCAGCAACACCCGCAGCTTCCAGCCGGGCGCGACTTCGCTCATCGGGCCGAAATGCTGATCCAGTGAAATACCCAGACCCAACAGCAGTTCGCCAGCGCGTGATTCCGCAGTATAGCCGTCCATCTCGGCGAACTCGGTTTCCAGCTCGGCCACGGCCATGCCGTCTTCTTCACTCATTTCCGCTAACGAATAGATACGGTCGCGCTCGGCCTTGACCTTCCACAATTCTTCATGGCCCATGATCACCGTATCGATCACGCTGAACTCTTCATAGGCAAACTGATCCTGGCGCAGCTTACCCAGGCGCACGTTCTGCTCCAGCATCACCTGCCCACCGGAGGGTTCCAGCTCGCCACCGAGGATCTTCATGAAGGTCGACTTGCCGCTGCCATTGGCGCCGATCAGACCGTAGCGGTTGCCGTTGTTGAATTTGACGGAAACGTTTTCAAAAAGCGGCTTGGCGCCGAACTGCATGGTGATGTTAGCGGTGGAGATCAAGGAAGTATCCTGGGGAATAAATGAGAGAGTGCGCTCTGTATAAAGCGGCGGCAAATTGTACTGGCTATGGCACCTGAGTAACAGCAGTGGGCAATAAGCCGGATGGATGGTGGCAGCGCTCTTCGTCGGAATACTTGCACATATCCCATACTGGGTTATACCATTCGTTATAACTTGACTGCGGAGGTCCCCATGAAACTCAAGATCACTTCCATCGGCAATTCTTCCGGCGTCATCCTCCCCAAGGAGATTCTCGCCCGCTTGCGCCTGGAGAAAGGCGACGAACTGTATGTGCTGGAAACACCGGATGGTATCAAGCTGACCACCTTTGATCCGACGCTGGCGGAGCAAATGGCCGTGGCTGATAAGGTCATGCGCAAACGGCGTAATTTGCTGCATAAACTGGCACAGTGAAGTGGATATGATTGTCTGGATCAACAAGGTGCTCGCGCTGGCCATTCATGACCGGCAACTGGCTGAGCACGGCGGCAGCAGCGGGGCTCGGGATGAAGGTCTGCTTGATTCGGCGCTGGCCCGGCCGCATCAACTGTTCGCTTACGGCGAGCCGCCACCGGATCTGGCCGATCTGGCTGCCAGCCTGGCCCATGGTCTGGCCCGTAATCATCCCTTTGTCGATGGCAACAAGCGCGCCGCGGCTGTCATGTGCGAAGTGTTTATCGAACTCAACGATGGTCATTTGGAAGCGGATGATGTCGAGCTCTACCCACAATATATTGGCCTCGCCGAAGGTTCCATCAGTGAAGCGGAGTTCGCCAGCTGGCTGCGCGAGCGCATCGTGATTGATCGACCGGATGAGTTGCAGGAGTCCGCAGAAGGTTACGGGGCCTAGGGCGTATGCCGCGAGGGTGGGCCGAGCCCCGCTATCGGTATGTGGTGGCGAGAGGGTGCGCGACACTCCGCTGGAACACTCCCCCGCAATTATTCGATACCGGTCAGGGCGGCGAGTGGGAAAACGCCTCCGCCAGATAATCGATCATCACCCGCACCTTGGCCGGCGGTCTGCGATCCGGTGGGTAGAGGACGTGGATGCCGCCCAGTTCGATCACCGGTTTGTCCAGCTCCAGCGCTACCAGCCGGCCGGCATCCAGCGCCTCGCCGACGATGAAATGCGGTTGATAGATGATGCCCTGGCCACCGAGGGCGGCAGCCAGCAGGGCATTGCCGTTATTGGCGAGCAGATCGCCGCTCACCGGAACGCGTATCTCACCGTCAGGGCCGAATGCCCAGGAGCGGGCGCCCTGCATGGGTGAGAGGGTGTAGCTCAGGCAGTTGTGCTGGGTCAGCTCGGCCACCCGGCGGGGTACACCGCGCTGGTCCAGATAGCTGGGTGCGGCACATACCAGCATGGCGCTGTCACCCAGGCGGCGCGCCTGCAGGTTGCTGTCGCTGAGCCGGCCGATGCGGATGGCGAGATCCCAGTTGCCGGCCAGCAGATCCACCTGGGCATCGCTCAGGCCCAGCTCGATCCTCACCTCCGGATGCCGGTGGCTGAATGCCGGAATCAGCGGCGCGACGAACCGCTCGCCGAACGACAGCGGTACGTTCATGCGCAACAGGCCGGTGGCCTTGATCCGCTGGGAGGCGGCAACGGCTTCGGCTTCATCGATCTCCGGCAGGATGCGCTGGCAGGCTTCCAGATAATTGCTGCCGGCCTCGGTCAGACTCAGGCGCCTTGTGGTGCGGTGAAACAGCTTGACCCCCAAGCGAGCCTCCAGCGCATTCACATGCTTGGCTGCCATGGCCGGTGACATGCTCAGATGACGGGCAGCAGCGGACAGGCTACCGGCACTGGCAGCGCGAACGAACACGCGCATACTGGTAATACGATCCATGCTTCACTTCCTACTGATGGTAACAAGTGTTGGTGAATATTAGCCGGTTCTCTTACTCATGGGCAGCAACGATACTATTGCCATACAAGGTTGGAGGGTATTTCTATGAGCAATGACAAATCTGCGCGGCAGCCCGTGGTGTTCATCCCCCACGGGGGTGGACCCTGTTTCTTCATGGATTGGGATCCCGCGAATACCTGGGAGGGTATGGGCAATTTTCTCAAGCAGGTGGCCAGCACTCTGCCGCAGCGTCCCAAGGCGATTGTCATGGTATCCGCGCATTGGCGGGAGCCGCAGTTCCGTGTTACCGGCCATGCCCGCCCGCAGCTGATCTACGATTATTACGGCTTTCCGGCGCACACCTACGAGTTGACCTATCCGGCGCCCGGCCAACCGCAGTTGGCCGAGCAGGTAGTCCAACTGCTCAATGCAGAGGGTGTGCCGGCGCAGGTGGATGCCGAGCGCGGGTTTGACCATGGCATGTTCATCCCGCTGAAACTCATGTTTCCGGGAGCGGACATTCCATTGATTCAATTGTCCCTGCGTCGCGACCTGGACCCACAGGCACACCTGCAGGCAGGCCGGGCACTGGCCGCGCTGCGGGACGACAATATCCTGATTGTCGGCAGTGGCATGAGCTTCCATAACATGCGCGCCTATGGCGATAGCCGCTTTTCGACCATTTCTGACGAATTCGACAGCTGGCTGACCCAGGCGGTGCAGAGCCCGGCGGCAGAGCGTGAGCAACTGTTGCGGGATTGGGCCAAGGCCCCCCATGCCTATCTATGCCATCCGCAGGGCGACGAGGAACACCTGATTCCCTTGCTGGTCGCCGCTGGCGCCGGCGGGGATGGGCCGGGTCAGAAGATTTATTCAGAACGGGTCATGCAGACCACCATTTCAGCATTTCGCTTCGGTTGATCGCCGGCGTCATTCAGAGGAGCTACAGCATGATTATTGATCTTTCCGGAAAGACCGCCATTGTCACTGGTTCTACCGGTGGTATCGGACTGGCAATTGCCAGTGGCCTGGCCAATGCGGGTGCTCAGGTGACCGTGGTCGGTCGTGACCAAGGCCGGGTGAATGTCGCAGTGGAGAAGGTCAATTCCGCTGCTCACCGAGATGATGCCCGCGGCGTGGTATGTGATCCCGGTACCCTTGAGGGAACCGCAGCACTGATTGCAGCCCAGCCGCAGGCCGACATTCTGGTCAACGGCCTGGGCATCTACGGTGCGCGGGAGTTCTTCGATATCGATGATGCACTGTGGGAGGAGTTCTTCCAGGTCAACATCATGAGCGGTGTGCGTCTGTCCCGTCATTATGCCAAGGGCATGCGTGAGCGCGGCTGGGGTCGGATCCAGTTCATTTCCAGTGAATCGGCGCTGAATATTCCAACCGAAATGGTGCACTACGGCGTCAGCAAGAGTGCGCTGCAAGGCCTGTCCCGTGGCCTGGCCAAGGTACTCGCAGGCACCGGTGTGACGGTCAATACCATTCTGCCGGGGCCGACCCGTACCGAGGGTGCGACCCAGATGATGGCTGATCTGGCGGCCGAGCGCGGTGTCACCGCCGAGGAAATGGAAGGCCTGTTCCTCAAGGAGAACCGCCCTTCCACCTTGCTGCACCGCTTTGCCAGCCCGAAAGAGGTGGCTAATCTCTGCGTTTACGCCGCCTCGCCCCAGGCCAGCGCCACAACCGGTTCGGCATTGCGCGTGGAAGGCGGTATTGTCGAGAGCATTGCCTGACTCGGACAGAGAAATTATGGGCGCCGATGACGTTCGCACACATTCAGACACAAAAGCCGAAGCGCTTGATGATCCGCTTGTGCAAGCATTGACGCCACAAATCGAACGGCAATAACCGTGATTGAAACTGATGGATTGTGAGATAGGAGCAGGACATGAAAGGTGATACCCAAGAACGCTATGGCAGCATTTCCCGGTTTTTTCACTGGGGAATGGGTTTGCTGATCATTTGGCAGCTACTGAAGTTATTCGATCGCATCAATGATGGCGAACACTGGGTCGGCCAGACTCTGGTGCCGTGGCACATTTCCATTGGCTCCCTGCTGCTGGTGCTGGTGGTGCTGCGTATCATCTGGGCCGCCAAGCAGAAGAACAACCGTCCGGTGCAAGATCCGGCCACCGCGTTGCAGGTCAAGCTCGGCCACTTCCTGTTGTACGCGGGCATGGTCATGATGCCCATCACTGGCGCCCTGTACATGATCGGCAACGGCTATGGCTGGACCCCTTTCGGCATTCAGCTGGTCGCCAAGGGTGACGAGATTCCCTGGATGGTCAGCATGGGCAGCCTGCACTCACCGATTGCCTGGCTGCTGCTGGTCATGATCATCGGCCATATCGGCATCGCCCTGCTGCACCACTTCGTGAAGAAGGATGGTGTACTGCGGCGCATGATCTGATCCAGCCGCTATCCTGAGCAACTACCACAGCGCCCCCGATCGACGGGGCGCTGTGTGTTCAGCCCGAATGGCTACTGCGGCGCAGGCGGCTCCAGCGGAACACCGCTGGCCAGGGTACGCGTGGCCAGCACCTGATCGATACGGTAGCTGTCCACATCCACCACCTCGAAGGTGTATTCGCCCCAGATCACCCGATCGGTGCGGCGCGGCACGCGGCGCAGCATGGCCATCATGAAGCCGGCCAGCGTTTCATAGCCTTCTTCCTGGGGAATATCCTCGATCTCCAGCGCACGGCGTACATCCTGGATCGGCGTGATGCCGTCGATCAGCCAGGAGTTATCATCACGGCGCACGATCTGTTCCTCATACCACGGTGGCACCAGATCGCCCATGACGATGCTCATCACATCGTTGACTGTGATCAAGCCCACCACCAGGCTGTATTCATTGACGATCAGCGCAAAGTCCTCACCGACCTGACGAAATTGCTTGAGCAATTCAGCCAGGGTCAGCCGGTCCGGTACTACCAGCGGCTTGTGCAGCATGGTCGGGTCGCTGAGGGAAATGGGTTCGTTATGCAGCACGCGCTTGAACAGGTCTTTCATCGATACGTAGCCGATGATGTGATCGATATCGCCCTCGCATACCGGATAGGCCGAATGTGGCGTGTCGGCAATACGCGAGCGGATCAGCGCATCGGAGTCATCCACCAGAAAAAACTCTATCTCGTCGCGGGTGCTCATGGCGCTGGGCAGGGTGCGGGTATCCAGCTCGAAGATATTCTCGATCGCCTGCTGTTCGCCGGGTGCCAACAGCCCCGAGCGGGCACCGGCCTCGGTCAGGGCAAGGATATCCTCGGGAGTGACTTCGTCATCGCGGCGGGCCGGCAGGCGCAGCAGTTTGATCAGGCCGCTGACCAGACGCGAATAAAACCATACCAAGGGGCGCAACAGGATATTCAAAACACGCATCGGACCGATAGAAAACACCGCCAGCGGCTCGGGCAAGGCCATCGCCACCTGCTTGGGAATCAGGTCGGTCACCACGATGAACAGCGAGGTCAATATCAGAAATGACATCGCAAAGCCCAGCGTTGTCGCCAACGGCGGCTCCAAGACCAGCAGGAACAGTTGGGTAAACAGGGCGGTCAGAAATTCCTCGCCGACGATGCCCCCGAGAATCGCCAGGGCATTGATGGATATCTGAACAACGGTCAGGTAATTGCCCGGATTCTGCTGCACCGCGATGACGTGCAGGGCCCGGGTAGTGCCGTTGTCGGCCATCTGGCGCAGCTTGAGCGGCCGCGCGGCGGCCAGGGAGATCTCGGCGATGGACAGGAAGGCGCCGCCGAGAATGATGGCTGCGAGTAGCAGCAGACTTTGGCTGAAGCTCATAAAATAATCTTGGGGTAAGGATAACCTTGGCAGATTAGCATGTTGCGGTCCCTGGCAGCGGGTTGATGGTGTGGGACGCAGGTAATGGTTGGCTCAATGGATCAGCAGGGTCAATACTCTGTCGAACTTCCGGTTCATTATGAGGTGTCACCCTTGGCTTCCAGTCTACTCGCCCTGCTTGATGATATTGCTACCCTGCTTGACGACGTCTCGGTCATGAGCAAGGTGGCGGCCAAGAAAACGGCTGGCGTGCTGGGTGATGACCTGGCGCTCAACGCGCAGCAGGTCACCGGAGTCAAAGCGGATCGGGAATTGCCGGTGGTCTGGGCGGTGATGAAAGGCTCGTTCCGCAACAAGTTCATTCTGGTGCCGGGAGCGCTGTTGATCAGCGCTTTCATTCCCTGGCTGATTACCCCTTTGTTGATGCTGGGTGGCGCCTTTCTCTGTTACGAGGGATTCGAGAAGCTGGCGCACCGGTTTCTGCATGATGACAGCGAGCGACGCGCGCAGAAGCTCGAAGCGCTGGCCGACCCCTCCCGGGATATGGTTGCCTATGAAAAGGAAAAGATCAGCGGCGCCGTGCGTACCGACTTCATTCTCTCGGCCGAGATCATCGCCATCACCCTCGGTACTGTCGCAGCGGTATCCTTCTTCACTCAGGTAGCGGTACTGAGCATCATCGCTGTGGTGGTGACCGTCGGCGTTTACGGCCTGGTCGCCGGTATAGTCAAGCTGGATGACCTGGGGTTAGCTTTGACCGAGCGCGACAACCCGATGCTGGACAAGATCGGCCACGGCTTGCTGTGGCTGGCGCCCTGGTTGATGAAAGCCTTGTCGATCATCGGTACTGCCGCCATGTTCATGGTCGGCGGCGGTATTCTTACCCATGGCTTTCATGCCGTGAGTCACTGGATCGAGGATACCGCTGAACACACCGTGGATCTGCCCTGGATCGGTTCGGTGCTGGGCGGTCTGTTGCCGACACTGATGTCGGCCGGGGTAGGTATTCTGGCCGGCGCGCTGATTTTTGCCGTGATCACGCTGGGCACAAAAGTATTCAACAGACGGGCTGCGCATTGAGCGCCAGTGCTATTCCTTATTGTCGGGTGAAATCCTGAACGACCTTGATACTGCTTTGTCCCATGCAAAGGATCATCTTATCCAGGAGACAGGTATGAAATCGCAGAAATGGTTGATAGTTGCCGCCGCGCTGATGGCGGGTACCGCTTATGCTGCTTCGCAGGAAGTGACCATCAATAAGGTCAACGCTGATGGCAAGCAGGAGTCCATCGGCACCATCGAGATCAGCGAAACCGATCACGGTCTGCTTTTCACCCCCGATTTGAAATCTCTTGAAGCCGGCGTACATGGCTTCCATGTGCATGAGAACGGCAGTTGCGAGGCAGCGGAGAAGGATGGCAAGCCGACTGCTGCGCAGGCAGCTGGTGGGCACTTCGACCCACAGAAAACCGGCGAGCACCACGGGCCGTACGGCGAAGGTCATCTGGGCGACCTGCCCGCGCTATACGTAAACAGCGATGGCAGCGCGGACTATCCGGTATTGGCGCCGCGTATCAAGAAACTCGATGAGATCGAGGGCCGCGCGCTGATGATCCATGCCGGTGGTGATAACCATGCCGATTCACCCGAACCGCTGGGCGGTGGTGGAGCGCGGATGGGCTGCGGGGTGATCTGATAGCCGCCTGACGAGGGGAGGAAGAGCCATGTATCTTGAAGGTTCCTGCCATTGCGGCGCTGTCCGCTTCAGTCTGGACAGCGCCCAACCCTCTCCGTACCAGCGTTGCTACTGTTCGATCTGTCGTAAGACCCAGGGGGGTGGCGGCTATGCCATCAACCTGGGCGGCGATGCCCGCAGCCTTCAGGTCAGTGGACGTGAATCGATTTCGATCTACCGTGCGCGGATCGAACAGCCCGATGGCAGCATCCAGACCAGCAGCGGCGAACGGCATTTCTGTCGAGAGTGCGGCAGCGGGTTATGGCTATTCAGTCCGGAATGGCCGGAGCTGATTCATCCCTTCGCCTCGGCCATTGATACCGAGTTGCCGGTACCGCCGGAACATACCCATATGATGTTGGGTTCGAAGGCCGGCTGGGTGGAAGTGGACGCAGCATCGGCGGATCAACAGTTTGATGGTTATCCACAGGAGTCGCTGACGGAGTGGCATGAGCGGCTGGGTTTAACCAAGGCCTAGTGGGCAGGGTTTCCCGCACACAAAGACCGACCCTACCGATCCAGCGTCCGTGGCCCGGCAGTTCGCTTTCCCAAAGTCCCGCTCAGTGCGCCACCAACCGCTTCATCCAATCCAGCAATACCGTTGGCAACAGCTCCGGGCGCGGCAGCAGTCCATAATGTTGCGCACCAAAGATGCGCGGCAGGTAGGCCGGGGCTTGGCGGTCGATGGTCAGGCAGAAGGCCGAGATGCCTTGCAGGGAGGCTTCGGTGACGGCCTGGCGCATGTCCTCGACACCGTACTGGCCTTCATAGAGATCCTTGTCGTTGGGCTTGCCGTCGGACAGCACCAGCAACAGGCGGTGGCTGGCCGGTTGTTGCAGCAGGTCGCGGCTGGCGTGGCGTATGGCGGCGCCGGCGCGGGTGTAGTGTTCCGGTTCCAGCGAGCTGATACGCAATGCTACCTCGTTGCTGAAGTTTTCGTCGAAGGACTTGATCTGACGGACGATGACCGCGTCCGGCCCTTCGCCGGAAAAGGCCTGGATCGACCAGGGCTCACCCATGCCATCCAGCGCGACGCTGACCAGCAGCAGGGCTTCGCGTTCCACGTCGATGATCCGCCGGTTGGTTGATACCCAGCTGTCGGTGGAGCCGCTGATGTCGATCAGCAGGGTGACGGCCAGGTTGCGTTCGGCGGTGCGGCGGGTCTGGTACAGGGCATCGGACAGACTGCCGCCGGCGCGGAAATCGGCGTAGCTGTCGATATAGGCCTGCAGGTCGATGTCATCGCCATCCAGCTGCTTGCGCCGGGTGACGCGCTGGGCGCTGAGCATTTCGAAGCGGCGGCGGATCTGGTTCAGCAGGCTGCGGTGTTCATCGAGGGTAGCGTCGACCCATTGCTGCGAGCCGGGCAGATTGGGCAGCACATGCAGCGTGGTGCCAGGCTGACGATAAGCTTGGATGCGGTAATCCCATTCCGGGTAACGCAGGCCCTGCTGTTCGCGGATAGCGGTTTTCAGCTGCATCGCGGTGTTGGTATCCGGAGGGTCATCGGAAATCAGGACCTCCTTCGAACGGCCCGGGGTAGATACCAGCCGGGCCTCGGACAGCTCCGATAACATGTCGCCATATTCATCGGCGCTGATGTCCTCATCCTTATCCACAGGCCGGTTGAGACCGAAGGGATCTTCGGCATGCTGATGCGGCTCGTCAGCCTGCACCATGAAAATGCCGGCATCGCTGTTGTCGTCCTCGTCCTCCTTGGCCTCACGTACCTCTGGGCGGCGCAGCAGATGGGAGCTGCGAACAGGCGCATCAGAGGGCTCGCTGACCGTTTCCGGCTCGCTCAGCGCGCCGCTGGCGGATTCGTTGCGCTCGCTGGGACTCGGCTGGCGCAATTCGCCCGTCCACCAGTTCTTGAGCAGGGGCGCGTTACCAGCGGATCTGTCCTCGGACGACAGGCCGAGGCGGCTCAGTAACGACATAGCCAGTGGCACGGAATCCTGCGGTGTCGGGCTGAGCGGCAAGTCATCGCATGGCATGCCGCCGGGGATCTGTAGCAGTTTTCGCAACAGTATTTCGAGGGGCTGGCGCGGACCGGAAAATGCGCTCAGCGGTGGTCGCGCCCGCAGCGCGTGCTGGCGCAATCGGGTGACGGCGGCAGCCATACCGGGCAGCCGCAGGGTGAGCTCAGCATCGGCCGCCCAGGCTTCCAGTAACAGGTAGGCATCGGCCTGCAGCGCTGGCCAGCCCGGATCGAGCGGATCGGCACTGCCGCGTTGAGCCCGTATCGCCTGTTGCAACGCCATGACCCGATACAGCTCATTGCCCAGAGTGATGTTCTCGATGCCGGAATCGGCGGGCAGCCACAGCCGGTGGCCATTGGTGGCGGGTATCGGCTGCTTCAGCCAGGGAAATTGGTTGCGCCGATATAGACGCGACAACAGGGTCGGCCGCGCCGGCAGCTGGGCGATACGGATCGGCAGGCTGTTACCGGTCAATGCAGTGATCAGCAGATCGAGACGCGGTGCGTTATCCATCAGCACGGCGGTCGGTGGGGCGGCCGGTGGTGGGCGGTAACGCAGCCACATCTTGCGTGCAAAGATGGTGGCATGGCGCGCCGCATCGCTGACCAGTTCTTCAGCTTCAGCCACGAACTGCTACCTCAGACAAAGGTGGCGTCGACCAGATCGCGCAGCGCCCCGACCATCGAGGACTCATCGGACAGCGGAGAAACAATGGCCGCATAGCAGGCGTCCCGAAGCGGAATGCCGGACATGACCAGCGCTGCGGCGGCGATCAGTAATCGGGTGCTGGGCACCTCGGCCAGTCCCCGGTCGCGCAACTGCCGGATGCGCCCGGCCAGCGCCACCAGACCATTGGCGGTGGCTGAATCGACACCGCCTTCATGTTGCACGATCCGCGCTTCCAGTTCCGGCGTGGGGAAGTCCAGGTCCATCGCGACAAAGCGCTGCCGGGTACTGGGTTTCAGGTCCTTGAGCATGCGCTGATAGCCGGGGTTGTAGGACACCACCAATTGAAAACCGGGGGCGGCCTGCAGGGTTTCACCGGTCTTGTCGATCGGCAGAATGCGGCGGTGGTCGGTCAGCGCATGTAGTACCACCACGGTGTCCTGACGGGCTTCGACCACTTCGTCAAGATAGCAGATGGCGCCTTCGCGCACGGCGCGGGTGAGCGGGCCATCCTGCCAGACGGTGCCGTTGTGCTGGATTAGAAAGCGACCGATCAGATCGCTGGCCGCCAGGTCGTCATGGCAGGGAATGGTGATCAGCGGGCGGCCCAGCTTCCAGGCCATGTGCTCGACAAAGCGGGTCTTGCCACACCCGGTTGGCCCCTTGAGCATCACCGCCAGGCCACGGGCGTGGCACTGTTCGAACAGTGCCATCTCGTTACCGGTCGGGTGATACCAGGGCGCCTCGCCAGTGTTCGGGGTCAGGTCCGACACGGATTCTTGTATCCCCACCTCAGACTACTCGACCAACGGCGATCTCGTTATCGGCTACATCCGGCTCGGTGACCTCGAAGCGCGGTCGGTAGCGGAAGAAATCGAAGATGAACAATCCGACCCCGGTGGCGAAGATACTGCCACAGACGATCAGCATGACGAAGTGGATCTGGATCTTCAGCTGTGCATCCAGATAGCCCATGCCCATGATCCGCTCCAGATATACCTGGCCGATCCCCGCCGTGGCGAAGGAGAGGGTCATGCCGAACATGCCGCCCAACTGCAGCCAGAAGGCCCAGTAACCTATGCTGCTGCCTTTTTCCGGGCGACCGTGGGTAAGCGAGGGCAGGGCATAGCTGATCATCGCCAGGGTGATCATTGCGTAGGCGCCATAGAAGGCCGCATGACCATGCATGGCGGTGATCAGAGTGCCGTGAGTCCACTTGTTGATGCTCGGCCAGGTATGTGCCAGACCCAGCAGGCCAGCACCGAACAGGGTGAAGATGGTGCTGCCCAGGGTCCAGTGCAGAGCCAGTACGTTGGGATGCGACAGTCCCGCGCGGCGCATGGCGCCATAGGCATACATGGCCATGCCGACGATCGCCAGCGGCTCCAGGGCGCTGAAGAAACCACCGATCGGCAGCCAGTAATAGGGCACCCCTACCCAGTAATAATGGTGAGCGGTGCCGAGAATCCCGGCCAGGAACACCAGACCGACAATCACGTACAGCCACTTTTCCATCACCTCGCGGTCGGCGCCGGACAGGCGAATCAGCAGGTAGGCGAGGAAGGCACCCATGATCATCATCCACACGCCTTCCACCCATAGGTGAATGGTCCACCAGCGGTAGAAGATCGAGACGGTGTAGTTCTCGTAATGCAGCAGCGCCGGCAGGAACAGCACTGCCGAGCTGACCAGGCCGAGCACCAGCACCCCTTCGGTGGTGGTGAAGCGGCCGGACTTCTTGATCGTCATGCCGATGTTGTAGAGAAAGATCAGCATGCAGATGACGATGACGATCTTGTGCGGCAGCGGTTGCTCCAGCAGCTTGTTGCCGGTGCCGTAGCGGAACAGATAACCGATGATCGCGGTCACGCCCATCAGCGTCCACAGGATCAGCTGGATATAAGCCAGTTTGACACTGTGCAGCTCGGTACGTGATTCATCGGGGATCAACCAGTAGGTCGCCCCCATGAAACCGGTCAACACCCAGACGATCAGCAGGTTGGTATGGATGACCTTGGTGACATCAAAGGGCAGGATGTACAGCAGTGGGTCGGGGCCGAGGTATTTGGTGGCCGACAGCAGACCGAATACCAGCTGCAGACCGAACAGCACCATGGCCACGGCAAAGTACCAATAGGCGACTGACTGTGACTTGTAGCGCATTGTTGTTCTCCGTCTTATCCATATTGTCGCGCCCGTTGGGCGCGGCAGTCGCAGGGGTCACTTGAGCGTGGCAAGAAACGCGACCAGTTGCTCGATCTGTTCTTCACTCAGGCTCTCGCCATAGGTATTGGGCATGAAGGACACGCCATTGGCCGAATACATGCCGCCGGTACTCAGATGCGCACTGGGTTCGCGAATGGACTCCCTTAGATAGCCTTCAACATCGCTGGCCTGACCGCTGTAATCGGATGTGCCCACCAGCAGTTCCGCGCGGGTAGCGACGCCGGCCAGACTGGGACCGGCACCATCAGCACCCTGGGCCAATGAATGGCAGGCTATACAACCTGGTACGGCGGTGCGGAACACATGCTCGCCCAGTGCCCGGATATCATCGTTGGCATCCACCGGGCGCACTCCAACCGAGGTGGAACCACTCTGCACCGCTTCGGCATCCCCGGCGCCGCCGGAACCGGCCACGGCGGTAAAGCCACCGGTTACCAGTATCGGCCGGGGCGGCCAGCCCTGGTTATCCACATTGGCGACCCAGTCGAGGAACTTGATCAGGTCAGTGATTTCTTCTTCGCTCAGATTCTGCTGCGGCATCAGTCGGCGGTGGGTCTGTTCATCGTAGAACGCCGATGGATCGCGCATGTAAGCCTGCAGATAGGCCTCGCCGCGGTGCTGGGTGATCTTGGTCAGATCCGGGGCGTAATAGGCCCCTTCGCCGAACAGGGTATGGCAGTTGATGCAGTTGTACTTGTGCCATACATCCTTGCCGTGGGTGACCTGCGGGGTGATGGTGTCGGCGTTGGTCAGCTCGGGAAACTGTCGATGGCTGTCGAGTGTCATTCCGAGGAATAACACCGCGGCGGCAATGGTCGAGCCCCACGCAAAGATCCTGGCTTGCCTGTTGTTCATGGTCGCTCCCCGTCAGACATTGATTCCGGTCCAATGAAGGACTGTCATGGTGAAGGCATACAGAGCGGACACCACCATCAGCGCGAGGACCACGAAACTCGCGATGCGGACGGGTTTGTAGAGATCTTTCAATTGCATGCTGTCCCCCGAAATGCGTTGCCGTGCTGGGTCATTATTGGAATGTCCCTACAAGGATAGTCGGTATTACGGGTTTTGCAGCGAGAGATGCATGGTTGGCAAGTAAAGTGTGATTCGCCGCTCAGTCGCGATAGAAAACCTGGACCAGATGCCAGCCGAACTGGGTTTTCACCGGACCATGCACGACTTTCAGTGGTTTCTTGAAGATGATCTGGTCAACCGCCCGAACCATCTGTCCGGGGCGCACTTCGCCGAGATCACCGCCGCGTTTTTTTGATGGGCAGGTGGAGTATTTCCTGGCCAGCACATCGAACGCCTCACCGGCGGTGATGCGTTGTTTCAGCTGAGCGGCTTCGGCTTCGGTCTTGACCAGAATGTGGCGGGCCATGGCGACGGGCATGTGACGTTCCTGATGAAAAACAAGGCGACCATTATGCCTCACTCGGGCTCGAGGCGGGTCGGCGGCAAATACACGGTGAAATCATTGATCGGCTGCATCCATACACTATGTGGATACTGCTGCTCGGCGATGGATACCAGACCCATGCGCGCAAACAGCTCGAAGCGTGCGTTCAGCAGATGGCCTGGCTCGACCCGCAGTTGATCGTGCCATACCCGATAGGCGCCCAGATGCCCGTCCCGGCGACGATGAAAAAAGCCCACCAGGGGATGGGTCAGACAGACCCGTGCGGTTTCCTCATCGGGAAAGCCCGGGTAACGGGCTGGTGGCGCATTTTGCTGGGTCAGGCTGAGTTCGACGCTGGCACCCGCGGAAGCGGTATGTAGATGGTAACGTTGATAACGGCTGCCGCTGGCGTCGAGCTGACAGTCGAAGCGCAGCCGGCCACTGTGCCAGGGTTGCTGCCAGAGGTGGCGGGGGAGTGGCAGCGCCCAGGAATCCAGCGTGGTCCCAAAGAACCAGACGGCACGCTCTCCGGTCAGGCGGTCGATTATATATGCGCGATAGTCGGTCTGGCCCATCCGCAGGCGAGGAAAGGGATAGGCTGCCAGGGTGAAGTCGACATTGACGAAGGGTACGGCGGAGACCAGCCCGCGTTCCTGGCCATCGATGGTGACGCTGTCGAGCATGAAACGGGGCGGGACCAGCCGCCGCAGCTGGTCGGTGTCGACAAGGTAACTGACAATAGCGAAATGCTGCAGACGACAGCGGGCGTTGATGCCCGACACCGGAGGCCGGGGGACCAGATGATCCTTGAAGCGCAACGTCTGCCATGGCCGGGAAGCCACAGGAGCGGCATTATACTCCGCAGGGTCCGGGCCGCGAGTGACATTGCGCATCGGCTCAATCCTGTGTGTCTGTGTTCCGTTGAGTGCTTTTGTTGGACAACCGTAATCCGCGCAGGCTCCGCTTTACGCTCTTCAGATGATTGACCAGCTCCGGGCCGCGGCGCATGGCCATGCCCATGGCCAATACATCAATCACCACCAGATGGGCGATACGCGATGACAGCGGCGTGTAGATATCGGTGTCTTCAGTGACATCAATGGGGATGTGAATCTGACCCAGGTCGGCCAGGGGCGTGTTACTCGGGCACAGGCTGATCAGCGTGGCGCCGGTTTCCACCACCAGGGCGGCGGAATGCAGCAGATCCTTGGTACGTCCGGTCTGGGAAATGGCCACGGCCACATCGTACGGGCCCAGAGTCACCGCGGACATCGCCTGCATGTGCGGATCGGAATAGGCCGCAGTAGACACCTGCAGGCGGAAGAACTTGTGCTGTGCATCACTGGCCACCGCGCCGGAAGCACCGAAGCCGTAGAACTCCACCCGACGGGCTTCGGCCATGGCCAGAATGGCCTGCTCCATGGCATCGGCATCCAGGCGTTCGCGTACATCCATCAGCGTGGCCAGGGTGGTATCGAAGATCTTGTGTGACAGCTCGTCGACGCTATCCTCTTCATTGATCGAGAACTGTCCGAAGCTGGCACCCGCCGCCAGGCTCTGCGCCAGCTTGAGTTTCAGGTCCTGGAACCCGCCGCAGCCGATGGCCCGGCAGAAGCGCACTATGGTGGGCTCGCTGACGCCGACTTCGCGCGCCAGATCGGCCATGGAAGAGTGCATCACCTGAGCGGCGTTGGTGAGAACATGGTCGGCAACCTTCAGCTCCGACTTGCGGAGAATCTGGCGGTTGGCGGCAATATGTTGGAGCAAGTTCACGTGGGCTTCATGCTAATCTGCGGTATCGGGGGAGGCGAATTCTTGTAGTTATACTACAAAATCCTCCCGGCCGCTTTTCCGAGGAGAATAATAAGTGTCAGCACGATACGGTAAAGCCTGCGATATCGTGGTATTCGGCGGTACCGGGGACCTGGCCATGCGCAAGTTGCTGCCAGCCCTGTTCTATCTGCACCGCGATCGCCATCTGCACCCGGATACTCGCATTCTATCGCTCGCCCGTGCCCGGCATGATGGCGACAGCTATCGCAAGCTGGTGCATCGGCATGTCAGCCAGCATGTGGCCAAGGCCGACTTTAACGAGCAGGCGTGGTCCGGTTTTGCCGACCGCCTTGATTACATGACGTTGGATATCAGCCAGCGTGTGGAATTTGCCCGCCTGGCCCGGCACCTGGGTGACCGGCCCGGCCGGGTGCGGGTGTTCTATCTGGCTACACTGCCCGATCTGTTTGCCCCGACGGCACTGCATCTGGAGTCGGCCGGGCTGGTGAATGACGAAGCGCGTATCGTGCTGGAAAAACCCTTGGGCGACAGCCTGAAAACTGCCAACGATATCAATGACCGGATCGGTCGGGTATTCGACGAGTCTCGGGTATTCCGCATCGATCACTTTCTCGGCAAGGAGGCGGTACAGAATCTGTTGGCGCTGCGCTTTGGTAATGCGCTGTTCGAGCCGCTGTGGCGCAATGGCCATATCGACCATGTACAGATCAGCGTGCTGGAAACGGTCGGGGTGGAAAACCGCGGTGCCTATTATGATCACGCCGGCGCCATGCGCGACATGCTGCAGAATCATCTGCTGCAGCTGCTGTGTCTGGTGGCCATGGAAGCCCCGGTGCATTTCGAGCCCGAAGCCGTACGTAACGAAAAGCTCAAGATCCTTGAAGCGCTGCGGCCGATCACCGGCATGGATGTGCAGGACCAGACCGTACGCGGGCAATATTCCAAGGGCAAGCGAGCCGGGGAAGCGCTGCCGGCCTATTACTTCGAGAAAAGTGTCGACCACGACAGCAATACCGAAACCTACGTCGCGCTCAAGGCTGAAATCGACAACTGGCGATGGGCCGGTGTGCCTTTCTATCTGCGTACCGGCAAATCCCTGGCCCAGCGCAAGTCGGAAATCATCGTCCAGTTCAAATCCGTCCCGCATCGTCTGTTCCCGGGTAATGACACGCCGGTCGGCAACCGCCTGGTGATTCGTCTGCAACCTGATGAGAGCATCAGCCTGTCGTTGATGGCCAAGTCACCGGGGCGCGGCATGGCGCTGCAGGAAGTGGATCTGGATCTGCATTTTGACGAAGCCTTCAAGCGTCGCCGCTGGGACGCTTATGAGCGGTTACTGCTGGATGTGATTCAGGGCGACGCCACGCTGTTCATGCGCCGCGATGAAATCGAAGCCGCCTGGCGCTGGGTCGATCCGATCATTCGTGGCTGGCGCGAGGTCTACCGCTCGCCGAAACGCTATGCTGCCGGCGGCTGGGGCCCGGAAGCGGCAGACAGTCTGTTGGAGCGCAATGGGCATGTCTGGTTTGATGAGCGCTAGGCACTTTTCGTACAGAGCCTAGGGCGCCTCTGTGGCGCTGCTGTAAAGCCGTGACTCCAACAGCCGGGTAAATGCCGAAGCAGAAACCGGCTTGCTGATCAGGAAACCCTGCACTTCGTCACAGCCCTGGTTGCGCAGAAAGCTCAGCTGGCTTTGCTGCTCCACTCCTTCGGCCACCACGCGCAGATTCATGCTGTGGGCCATGGCAATGATGGCGCGCACGATAGCGGCATCGCGGGGTTGCTCATCCAGTTCGTTGATAAAGGTGCGGTCGATTTTCAGGCTGTGGATCGGAAAGCGCTTGAGGTAGGCCAGCGAAGAATAGCCGGTACCGAAGTCGTCCACGGACAGCTCCACCCCCAGTTTTTGCAACGCAGCGATATTAGCTTCCACGGTATCGCTGTGCTCCAGCAGCATGCTCTCGGTGAGCTCCAGTTCCAGCAGGCTGGCTGGCAACCCGGTAGTGCGCAGAACGTCTTCAACCTGGGTGGCCAGCTGCGGTTGGCGCAGCTGCTGTACCGACATGTTCACCGCCACCCGCACGGCCATTGGCCCCTTATGCAACCATTGGCTGGCCTGCACACAGGCCAGCCGCAGAACCTGTTCGCCCAGGGTCAGAATCAGTCCGGTTTCCTCGGCGATGGTGATGAATTCTCCCGGCAGCAGCATGCCGCGGGTCGGGTGCTGCCAACGAACCAGCGCCTCGGCGCTACCGATGGTGCCCGATGCCAAGTGCAGTTTGGGCTGATAGTGGATCTGCAGCTGTCCTTCGGCAATCGCCTTGCGCAGCTCATTTTCCAGGCGCAGGCGATCGGTATTACGCGCTGGCAACTCGGCGGAATAGAACTGGAAACAGCTGCCACCCAGATGCTTGGCATGTTGCATGGCTTGACTAGCCTGATTGATCAGCTGCAGGCTGCTACGCGCCTCCGCGGGAAATTGGCTGATGCCGATGGACGCGGAAACAATCAGTTCCGTGTCGCCAATCCGGACCGGTTCACCGAATGTCTGCAGCAGCCGGCTGGCCAGCTCGGCCAGCGCCGGCATTGGCATGTTCTGCTTGACGACCACGAACTCATCGGCGCCCAGTCGCGCCAGAATGAAGGCATTCGGCAGCAGGGTATTCAGCCGGTCGGCCATCTCGCGCAGCAGGGCGTCGGCCTGCACATGGCCCAGCGTGTCATTGATATTCTTGAAACGATCCAGATCAATATGCAGCAGCGCCAGGCTATTGCCCTGAGCGCGTGTTTGACCGATAGCCTCGCCCAGCTTGCGGGTAAACAGACTGCGGTTGGCCAGATGCGTCAGCGGGTCGTGATCGGTCAGGTAACGCAGCTGTTCCTCGGTCTGCCGGCTGATAGTGCGATCAGCGAAGAAACCCACATAGTGGGTAATTTCGCCGACCTGGTTGCGTACCACTGTCAGCTGCAGCCACTGCGGGTAACGCTCGCCGCTGCGCCGCTGTTCCTGTATTTCACCTTCCCAGCGATCATGACTGAGCAGCGCTGTACGCATGCGCGAGTAGGCGGCAAGGGTGTCCGGGTCGTTGCTGGTAGAAGGCATCACTTCACCTACCACGTCGCGGGCAGGGTAGCCGGTAATGACACTGAAGGCCTGGTTCACCGCCAATATCCGACGCTCTGGGTCCAGAATGAAGATGCCATCGGAGGTGGCCTCGAACACCGTTGCGGCCAACCGCTCCTGTTCATGCCGGTGGCGCCGCGTAGTGATGTCGCGGCGGGTGCCGATCATGCGCAAGGTACGTCTAGCGCCGTCCCGCTCGACCGCGCGGCCGTTATCCTCGACCCACACCCAATGTCCGTCCTGATGCTTCACCCGGTACTCCACGCAGTATGGCGTGGCGTGCTTGAAGTGGCTGATCATGGCGTCACGCACGCGCGCGACATCTTCCGGGTGCACGCGTGGCTTTAGGCTGCCGTGCATGGTCAGGCGAGTGTCGGTCAGTCCGAAGATTTCCTTGAGGTGGGAATGGTGTACCTCATCGGAGCGCAGATCCCAGTCCCATAATCCCAGTGCGCTGGCTTCCAGTGCCATGCTCAGACGCGCCTGGGTCTGCTGCAGTTCGGTGGTGCGCTGGACGACACGATGCTCCAGCGCCTCGTGACTCTCGCGCAACTGCTGTTCGGCCTGGCGGCGGTGCTGGATCTCACGGGTCAACTGGATATTCAATGATTCGGCCTGTTGGCGTGCCTCATCCAGCCGGTAGAGCAGAGCTTCGTTGCGAATATTGCTTTGCAGGGTATGGCTGGCAGAGCGGTTGATAAAGGCCGCTGCCAGCAACATGCAGGAAAACAATGTGATACCCATCAAACCCCAATACGGGCTGGAAGGGTCGTCCTGGGCCAGTAGAAACAGCGTGGGCGGCAGCCAACTGGGCAAGGCGAAGGTCAGAAATGCGCTGAAGCGGTGTGCATAGATGATGCTGACACAGAGAATCACACCCGTGGTAACAGCATAGGCGCCAGCCTGCAGGTTGAAAGTGTCCACCGGCACCAGCAATACATGCACCAGACCCATGGCCAGCCCGGACACGACATTACCGATGTAGAACAACGCAGGCCAGCGCGGACGCAAGCGCTGCTCGGGTGGGCTGCGCTGGTAACAGCGGGCCAGACGAATACGCAGCAGGGTCAGCAGGCAGACCAGCACCAGCCAGCTCAATGCCAGCGTCTGCGACGCATGCTCCCAGACCAGGACAGTGACCACGCAGGCAGCCAGCATGACCAGCCATTGCGGCAGCCGGGAATACTCGAAGAGGAGATCGAGCTGGTGTAGCCGCTGCCGGATAGTCGCGGCATCGATACTCTTTTCACTGTTGGTCATGCGGGCGCACACCCTGTGCGCCGGCTCGAGTCTACTGTCATGACGCTTCCATGTGACTGCAATCCATCGGCAAACCATACACCAGCGCGCCGATCCGGCACAGTCCCGGCTGATACAAATCGGATGGTTGACCCGCTTCGCCGGCAGTCTTCCTTCCGGCGCTGGCGCCGGCGCGGTAGAATGCCGCGATGGATATCTCTCACTTGATCAATTCGCTCAACGACGCCCAGCGCCAGGCCGTCACTGCATCCACCGGTCAGCAGCTGGTGCTGGCGGGTGCCGGCTCCGGCAAGACCCGGGTGCTGGTGCATCGCATCGCCTGGCTGGTAGAGGTGGAAAAAGCCTCGCCCTGGAGCATTCTGTCCGTCACCTTTACCAACAAGGCCGCTGCCGAGATGCGTCAGCGCATCGAGCAGCTGCTGGGCATCTCGCCACAAGGTATGTGGGTCGGCACCTTCCATGGTCTGGCGCACCGGCTGCTGCGCGCGCACTGGCGCGAAGCTGGATTGGCCGAACAGTTCCAGATCCTCGACAGCGATGATCAGCTGCGGCTGGTCAAACGGGTGGTCCGCGAACTGGGGCTGGACGAAAACCAGTGGGCGCCACGTCAGGCGCAATGGTGGATCAATGGCCAGAAGGACGAAGGCCTGCGCCCGCAGCACATTCAGGCCGCTGGTGATCTGTTTCTGACCACCATGTTGCGAATCTATACGGCCTACGAACAAGCCTGTGCCCGCGCCGGCGTGGTTGATTTCGCCGAACTGCTGCTGCGCTCCCTGGAATTGTGGCGTGACAACCAGCCCCTGCGCGAGCAGTACCAGGCGCGGTTCAAGCACATGCTGGTCGACGAGTTCCAGGATACCAATGCGGTGCAATACGCCTGGTTGCGGCTGATTGCCGGCAACAATCCCAGCCTGATGGTGGTCGGTGATGACGACCAGTCGATCTACGGCTGGCGCGGCGCGCGCATCGAGAACATCCAGCAGTTCCAGCAGGATTACCCGGCCGCCGAGCTGATCCGCCTGGAGCAGAATTACCGTTCCACCGCGACCATCCTCAAGGCCGCCAACGCGCTGATCACCAACAACGCGGGGCGCATGGGTAAGGAGCTGTGGACCGATGACAAGGATGGCGAGCCGGTTTCGCTATACGCTGGTTTCAACGAGCAGGATGAAGCGCGCTTCATCGTTGATCGCATCAGCGAGGCGGTAAGTGAGGGCATGGCGCGCAGCGAAATCGCCATTCTGTACCGCTCCAACGCCCAATCACGGGTGTTGGAAGAGGCTCTGCTGCGCGCGGCGATTCCCTATCGCATCTATGGTGGTCAGCGCTTCTTCGAACGTGCCGAAATCAAGAACGCCATGGCCTATATGCGGTTGATCGCCAACCGCGGCGATGACGGCGCGCTCGAGCGCATCATCAACATCCCCACCCGGGGCATCGGCGACAAGACCGTGGAAGTGCTGCGCCAGCATGCCCGCCAGCAGGATGTGTCGCTATGGCAGGCCGGCTGCGATCTGCTCGATAACAAGGGCCTGCCGGGCCGCGCTGCCAATGCAGTGCAGACCTTCATGCAGTTGATCGAACAACTGACTGAGCGAGTGGAGGGTGTGCCGTTGTACAGCATGGCCCAGCAGACCATCGAGCACAGCGGCCTGCTGGCCTTCCATGAGAAGGAAAAGGGCGAGAAAGCCCAGGCCCGCGTGGAAAACCTGGAAGAGTTGGTCTCCGCCGCCCGCGCCTTCGAAAATGAGATGGCCGACGAGGACGAGGAGGGCGATACCTTATTGGCCTTCCTCGCCCACGCCTCGCTGGAAGCCGGTGAAACCCAGGCTGATCGATTTGAAGACAGCGTCCAGCTGATGACCTTGCACAGCGCCAAGGGGCTGGAATTCCCCTTGGTATTCCTGGCCGGCGTGGAAGAGGGCCTGTTCCCGCACAAGATGAGCCTGGAAGAGCCCGGTCGCCTGGAAGAAGAGCGTCGCCTGGCTTACGTCGGCATCACCCGTGCCATGCAGCAGCTGATCATCACCTGGGCCGAAACCCGCCGCCTGTACGGCAGCGAAACCTTCAACAAGGTCTCGCGCTTCGTCCGGGAAATTCCCGCCGAACTCATTCGTGAGGTGCGCCTGGGTAACCAGGTCAGTCGCCCCTTCGGCCCCGCCAAGGGCAAGGGCAGCATGTTCACCCAGGAAGCTACCGAAAGCACCGGCTTTGCCCTGGGCCAGCGGGTCATGCACTCGTTGTTCGGCGAGGGCGTGGTGCTGAACTACGAAGGCAACGGCGCCCAAGCGCGGATTCAGGTGAACTTCGATGATGAAGGCAGCAAGTGGTTGATGGTGGCGTATGCGAAGTTGGAAGCGATCTGAACGCTTGGTGCGGCAGCTCCTTTTAAGCCTGAGAAGTGCAGAAACGTCCCGGTGTCGCCAGCAGGGGTTTCCTGGTCGGCCCACAGTAGACGGTTGGTGCGTTTGAAATCAGGTTCTGTTTTGCGTGCGGCGTCTGTTAGCTCGACCTTGGGGTCCGGTACTGGAAAGAGCCGGGTTCGGTTGTTTTTCTGTTCATGTAGACTGCATTGCGTCTCATCAGAAGTTGTCCAAAGTATTGCATCCGCGCGAGTAGGGTCATTCATTCACTGATATTCCACAAACTGGGCCATCAGATTCGGTCGGGTCTGGGTGTTGATCCTGTCGACCTGACCCAACATCTCGTGCTTGATCTGTTTAAAGGTCTCGTCGCTCATGTCTATCCAGTAGCGGGGGTTACGCCCGGTGGCTTTATCGTGCTCTACCGTGGTGGGATCCTTGTGGCGGTGTTCTTCAAACAGCGGCGCATCGGGCAGCGGATGGCTGATGTCCATGTAGTTCTGAATAAAGTCCCAGAGCGCAAAGGGTTGGCTGACGGTCGGACCCGGTGGTTGGAGGTCGCCGAAGCGGATGTGAATATCCGAGTAGCGGTGCTCCAGGCTGAGGATGTTCATGGGCAGGCCCTGACGGTCGGTGGCGGTGTTGATATAGGCATCGAACTCATGGAACGGGAAGCAGTGTTCGGTTGCTTCACCGTGGCGGTACTTGAATACGGTCACCATGCCGGTGCGGCGGTTGAGTTCCCATTTGGGGCCTTTGCCGGGTTTGACCCAGAGGCGGGGGAATTTGTGGATGACCAGAGAGCCGAGGGCCCAAGCTAAAAGACATGGGAGCAGAAAATAAAGAAACATAATCGTTGCGGCCCTGAAAGCACTTGGGGCGCTCGCTGTGGGTGTTGCGCTGAGCATTAATTGCACAATTATTGTAAGCACGACGACAATAAAAACCCCGCTCTTTCCTAAAGAAGCCACATATATCCAGAACTGCGCCCTAGCCGCCCAAGGAGCATGTCGATAATGCTCATGATCACACCGATCGTGAAAGTCTATATGCTCCATAGGAGCTGGCTTATAGGTGCCTTTAGCCTGTTGCTCCGCCTTTTCTTTCGCAGCCTTCTCCCACAACCTCAGGCTTTCTGGCGTCGGTGTCATAAAGATATCTGGCACTACTTCTTGGGTATTACCCCAGGGCAGGCGTTGCCCCGTTAGGCGCTTCAATCCTGAACGGGGTCTTCCTGAAGGCTGGCGTTTCAGGGCGGCGGGTGAATAGGCTGTCGTGGCGTAGCGGGATAAAGTCATCAGCCGGCGGCTCCCTTGGCGGCATGGGTTTCCTGATCGGCCCACAGTGGTTGATTGATCCGTTGGAAATCAGGTTCTGTTTTGCGTGCGGCGCCTGTTAGCTCGACCTTGGGGCCCGGTGCTGGAAAGATCCAGGTTCTGTTGTTTTGCGGGTCCTGAAATCTGAATTGCGCCCGTACTTCCCAATGGTAGTTGTCAGGCTTATGAAAGGCGTGGATTTGCGGTGGGTTGACGGGCGTATTGACATAAAGCACCCAGGCATCAGAGGTGATGTGTTGCAACAAAGGTGTACTGCGATCCGGTTGGTCCCTCCGTATATTACGCTCAATGTTGAGAGAGCCTGACTGATGAACTTCATTACGTACCAGCAGACATCTGACAATACTGTCTGCACTATCCAGTGCTGACATCATGCCGTTCACGTTGGAGCGGACGGTGATCAGTGTATTGGCTCTTTTCCGGAGCACTGTCTCAGAGCGGGAGCCATCATTCAGCACGCGGGGGTCGTAGTCCGGGTTATCTGCTATCTGGATGGTGACGCCGGTTAGCAAGCCTACCAGCCGGTAGAACGCCTCATCAGAGGCTTTCAGATGGCTTGCGCTGGAATCTGTCTCGGGCACCCGCTGTCCTGGCACACTGCGTGTGTCGCTAAAGCCGCCTTCCTGATTGAAGATGCTACCGGCCAGCCAGTCTTCAAAGGACGTATTGCTCAGGTGTGCGACGAGTATGGCACCGCCGATGATCAGGGTTACCGCGATAACGCCCATCGGCCCAAAGAGCGCCGAGCCGGTAAACAGAGGGGCAGCGGCACCGATTATGCCGCCAACGGCCATCATGGAATGACCCCAGACGGCATTGTCGGACCATTGGGCGGAATGGATGGCATCGGATACGCTGAGACCGGCAAAAATAGTACCTGCAACAATCTGGGCGGCGATTCTTACAGTCACAGCCTTGACGATATTTTCCGCTATGCGAGAACCGAGGAATTTTTTAGCGAAATCATCAGAGATTTCAAAAAAGGCTTTGTTAGCGGTTCTGCCAAGGATGGTTTGGTTGCCCGCGACCTTGCGTAACAAGACCTCAAGGGCTATAACGGCGTCAAGTCCGACCCCAGCATATCCAGCGATAAATCGGATATCTCCTCTTTCACGAATGACTTTCTCCGCCTCTGCCATCGCCACCTGCACATTCCACATCTCCATCATCAAAATAGCGGCAGAGAAAGGTCTGCTATTCAAGGCTCTATGTACCCGGCCTTCCTGCGCTCGTTGCGCGCTTTCTGTAGCCCGCTGCGAGGCCCAACCCAGCTGTTCCGCATTCGCCCGCGAGGCGAGTAATGTCGAGCCAGCCAGTGCTTCCTGGTTGTGGGCCTGATTGAGGTTGCTCAGTATGCGTGCGGTGTCGCTGTTGCGGGGAATGGCAAAGTAGACGCCTGATTCCGGCACTATCGGCTGACCCGAGCGCCGTGCCGAGTGGCCATTGGTGGTAGCCAGTCGATTGCCGGCACCGTCCAGATATTTGCCATACAGTCTTTCTCTGGCGGCCTGGGGGTCGACTTCAGGCAGATCTTCCAGGCCGAACAGGTAGCGCTGATTGCCGCTGCTGTTACCTGCGTCGATAAACAGCGCGCCGGCAAACGCCCGAGGCATGGTTTGCCGTAGGTGTTCTGCGGTCATGCCGTGCAGCTTGACCCTGGCTGCGGTGGCTTGCTCCAGTGCGGCGCGGTCGGCCGCAACCCTCTGGTTGCTGCCATCGCGCTGCTGGCGAATATTGGCGGCTTGGTTCTCGGCGGCTTTGATTGAGCTGCTCAAGATCTCATTGATCTTTGACAGCACCGCCATGCCGGCCTTGAAGGAGGCATGGGCGGTAAAGCTGTCCTGCAAGGTGCCGCTCTCCATCAATGCCGCCAGGGTTACGCCATCCAGGGTGTCGCTTTCGCTGTCTGGTGCATCCATGTCTTCCAGGCGGGCCAGCGCGGTTGCCCGGAAACGGGCATCACCGTTATTGGGCTCGGCCTCTGCTGGCTTTCTGTACTCAGCAAAGAGCTCGTCATATCTGACCGCAGGCCAGAGCATTGTGTGCAGGGGGTGGCTTTCCCGGTTGACGATGTCGGTCAGCAGTTGCTGGCCCGGGTTGCGACCCGGACGGTGCAGGTGAAAGCCGCTTACGGCGTCATGGATGTCGCCCTTGATGGCCAGGGGATCGATCTGGGCTGGCGACGAGGCGATGGAGGCCATGAGCTGAACCGCAAAGAGCATGGAGGCGGCATATTCAAAGGCATCCTGGCTCAGGTGATCGCCCATGCATTGCTGGGATTGCTTCAGCTCCAACGTGTTGGCCAGTGCAAGCTGGGCGCTTTCCAGAAGCTTCCAGGCATTGGCACGTTCGACGGCTGCTGTGGCAATGTTGATTTCGCGCTTGCCAGCCTCGCTCAGCTTATTTCTTATGCTGTCGGCCAGCGGGTTGCGGTGGCCGCCGATACGGGAGGGCACCGCCACATTCTGCAGCAGCAGGGCGCTGGCATGGTGGCTGTGTTCCATGGCCAACTGGGTGCAGTACCTCAGTAAGGTTTGCAGGCTGCCGATGCGTGCATGCAGGTGGCGCAAACGGTACATGGGGTCGGGTAGCAGCACCGCATACAACTGACGGTCGCGTACTGATTGCAGGGCGTCGGGCTGGGCGTCCTGGGCTTGCCATACGGTGAGTGCGTCGGCCTCGCAGCCGTGATAGCAGCTGCGCCAGGCTTCGGACTCGAACTCGGCCGGCGGGTCGCTGGCGACCCCGGTTCGCCAGGATTCAGTGGCCTGGTGAGTGCTTGCCAAAGCCTGTTCCGGATAGGTGCCCGTTAAATCGCAGAGCATTCGTGCCGGCTGATCGAGCAGCCATTCGTGGCCCGGCTGGCGCTGCCGCTGGGGCGCGCATAGGCTTACCGGAAAGACATTGGAGGCCATTCGGAAGCGCGCTGCTCCGGCAGATCCGCTGGGAGTATCACGACCCTTCTGTAATGCTTCGAGCATTGCCAGGCCGGACGGGGCGTCGGACCAGTGCTGCTGCCACGTTGCTTCGGTTACCAGAAGCCGGGGCATGCTCACGCGGGGAGAAAGATAGTTCTCATGGCGCTCATAGTGTTGCAGTCGAGCTGCGCTCAGTTGTATCTCTGAAAACATCAGGTCCAGCGATCCAGCCCAGCGGCCATTCCATTGCGATGGCAGCCATATATCCTCAAGTGCTGCCCCGGTGGCTGTACGCTTACCCTCGACAAAGCCCTGTTCATCGCGAAAGGCTGCAACATCGATATCAAAATAACGCGTGCCTTGCTCGGTAAAGCGCATTTCGAGCTCGCGCCAGAGTTTGCCCCAGGCAAATACGTATATGTAGCCACTGCGGGCCAGTACCGGTATGCCGGAATGATCTTGTTGTGTGATGCTCGGCAAGGCTGTGCAGGGTACGACAGGCACAATCTGGTTGAGTTGGGCTTCGACCTGGCGGGGGGTGGCGCGCAGGTCGGTAAGCAAGGGCAGGCGTATGGGCGGGCCGGATTGGCTGGCAATTTCCAGGTGCAGAGACTCGCCCGGCTGCTCTTCCCAGTCCCATATCTTCAGCAGACTGGACACACCCGCGCCTGAGATCTCTTCCTCTTCTGCGGCGGCAGTGACGCCGTCAAGAGGCTGTCCGTTTGCGTCGCAGATCAGCAGTCTTTGAGTTTCGGGATGTTGTTTGCCGATGATTTCAACGATTAACTTATCCGGCTCGCAGGCCGGGCCGCTGTCGAGAATGCAGACATTGCCGCTCATCCTTGTTGCGCTCCTTGCATCATTGTCTGGCTATCCAGCCAGGCGTTCAGCGATGTGTGTTGAGTATGTCCGGCCGCCATGCCGGCTTCGATCCAGTCGAGCACCTGCGTCATTTCATAACCCTTGTGGCTGACAAGCCAGCGCCAGGCAAAATGTTCGTAGCCTTGATCTACCAGCCGTTGCAGCTGGGCATCATTCAGTGCAAGCGGCACAGGAGATGCTTTTGCATCGGGTTGCTCCATGTGCCTGAGCCGATGCCACTGTTGGCCATCGGCAAACTCGTCGGCCCAGGTTCCGCCATACCAGGCAATATCGGTAATGGGACCAAGCCATCGGGCTTGCAACGCTCCGGTGCACGTGGGCAGCAGGTAACTGGCGACCCGGGGGTCGTAATAGCGCAATAAGGCTTTACGCCTCTGCAGGAAACGGGCTTCCAACAGGCTGCGTAGCTGTTGCAATAACCGGGTGCGTGATTCGCGCGTGGTTATCAGTAGGCCGGTGAGTTTTTTCGGATCCTTCGCCAGTTGCGCGGCCAGTCCGTCTGTAGCTGACAAAGTGAACAGCAGAGGCGACAGGCTTGCCTGGGCAGCAAAGGATGTATCCGTAAAAAGCGGCATGGGGTCAGGATCTGGCTCGAACTCGTAGAGAGTTTCCAGCAAGCCCTTTTGTGGTTCAGCCAGCCAGTAGGTGTGGCCTTGCAGGGATGGGAACTGCGGCATGCGTTGATAGCTCATGACTAAGCCAGGCCTCCCTTGCGGCACGGACAGGCTGCCAGAGGACACTGCGCAGGTGTGCCGCCTTTGGGCTTCTGGCAGAGTTCAACGAAAGGCGTGTTATTCAGAAGTGCCTGTTTGAGCATGAACGCCAACAGGCCGCCCGGCATATCGCTGTCCGCCGCCAGCGTCTCACCCGGCAACACAGGCGCCGCGCCGCTGCCCGAGCCTGCACTGCCGCCGGAGTTGATTCTGACGCTTGGGCCGACCAGGGTGACGCCGCTGGGGTCGAGCTTGACGAAGCTGCCGTCGGCCTTGGCGGTCAGCTCCATGCCGGCGTCGATAACCAGCTTATTGCCGGCGTAGTAGTGGATTTCGTTACCTGCTTCGATGAACTGGCCGGTGCCGATCTTGACGTGCTGGTTATTGGCGACGGTCAGGTGATCGTCGGCTTTGATCTCGGTTTTGCGGTCGACGTGGGTGGTGTGGTGTTCTTCGGCCAGCAGTTCGGTGTAGCTGTTGGCCTCGACGTGGTCGTGGCGTTCGTTGCCGACGCGCATGGTTTGGTCGTGCTGGATGTTCTGGTCCCAGTCGCGCTGGGCGTGGATGAATATCTGCTCTTCACCGGCCTTGTCGTCGATACGCAGTTCGTTGAAGCCGTTGCCGCCAGGGCTGCTCAAGGTTTTGAATACGCTGCGATTTTTGTGTTCGGGCAGGCTGTACGGGACCTGGTGGGTCTTGTGGTACAGGCAGCCGGTGATCAGCGGTTGGTCGGGGTCGCCTTCGAGGAAGGAGACTAGGACTTCCATGCCTATTCTTGGAATGGCGATGCCGCCGTAGCGGTCGCCGGCCCAGTTGCTGGCCACTCTCAGCCAGCAGCTGGTCTTGGCGTCGGCCTGGCCTTGACGGTCCCAGTGAAACTGGACTTTGACGCGGCCGTATTCGTCGCAGTGGATTTCTTCGCCTTCGGGGCCGGTGATGACGGCGGATTGGCTGCCGGCGATGGTTTGTTTTTTGTGGACGGTTTGGGGGCGGAAGATCACGTCCCAGGGGGTGGCGGTGAAGGTGTTGCGGTAGCCTTGGGTAAAACCCTCTTCTGGATTTGCATCACTGGTGACGGACTCTTCCAGTACCTGGGGTTGTTTGCCTTCGTGAGTTACCGAGGTCAGTAGCCAGAGATCATTCCACTCCTGACGGAGGTGCTCGGTCAGCGCCAGAAAATGCCCGCTGATCAACAAGGGCTGGTCGCTTTCGCCATTGACCAGACGGTAGTCACTACGGTGGGTTTCCAGGGTGCGGGTGGTGAGGTGGGTGCCTCGGTCGCGGTGCTGGAAGCGGCCTGGATAGACGTAGTCTTCCAGGGTGGGCATAGCTTCGCTTTGCGCTGCGCTTTCCATCAGTAGCCGCGGTTTCTCGAAGTTGTAGTCGCGGCGGGTGACGTGGCTGGGACGGGTTTGCAGGCGCAGGTTGAAGCGTTTGATGACCGGCTCGTCGGCGACCATGCCGCTGCCCTGGTTGAATTTGGTGGGCGGCAGTGTGGGGAAAATGGTCTGGTCTTCACCGAATACCAGTTGATGGCCGTCTGGGCTGTGCTGGAAGTGGTAGTGGATGCCTTCTTCTTCACACAGGCGCTGGATGAAATGCAGGTCGGTTTCGCCGTATTGGGTGCAATAAATACGCTCGGGACCTTCTTCACGCAGCTGGAAGCGGAAGCTGTCAGTGAAAATGCCGTGGCCCTTGAGTACCTCGGTGATGATCTGCGGCACGCTCTTGTGCTGGAAGATCCGCTGGTTGGTCGCGTGTTGCAGGTAGGCCAGGCGTGGCACCAGGGTGACCCGGTAGCGGGTCAGGCGTTTGCCGGATTCGCCCTGGGCGATGCTGTGGATGAGACCGTGTATGCCTTTGCCCGGGCCGGCATAACTGAGAAACACCGGCTGGTGCAGCAGGCTTTCGATATCCAGATCGGGACGTTCGCTGACCAGGTCCAGCTCGAAGCAGTAGGGCTGGCTGATGGCTTCGGTGCCTTGAAATGACAGCACCTTGAAGTCGTGGTCGAGGCGGGGAATGTCGAGCGTGAAGTGCGCGGTATTGGCCGGGGCGAACATCCTGTGTTCCTTCGTCTGACGAACAAAGGTGCGGTTATATCAGAATCCGCACAGGCAGGCCGTCATGGGAAAGCTGGGTTGTGAAGCAGTTTGCAAAGCTGAGGGAAAGTGGCAGAGACAACGAGTCTGAACGCGCTAGCCAGAAAGTTTACTCAACAGTAGAATCGGACGTTTGTTCATATAAGTTGTGTGTCGCCCAGGAGATCAATGCGATGGCTCGTCCCCGTTTTATGCCCGATAACTTCACCCTCTGCCTGATTGCAGCCATGGCTACTGCCAGTTTGCTGCCCGTGCAGGGTGAGGTGGCGGTAGTGTTCGGCTGGGTCACCAACCTGGCGATCGCCCTGCTGTTTTTCATGCATGGCGCCAAGTTATCGCGCGATGCGATCTGGGCCGGTGCCACTCACTGGCGTCTGCATCTGGTGGTGTTTGGCTGTACTTTCTTGCTCTTTCCCTTGCTCGGGTTGGCCCTCAAGCCGATACTGGCGCCGCTGATGGGCCACGAACTCTATCTGGGCATGCTGTTTCTCTGCGCCTTGCCGGCCACAGTACAGTCGGCCATAGCCTTCACTTCACTGGCCCGCGGTAACGTAGCGGCGGCCGTCTGCAGCGCCGCCACTTCGAGTCTGTTGGGCATTTTCCTCACGCCATTGCTGGTAATGCTGCTGATGGGAGCCGAGGGCGGCAGCGGGGACACGCTGGATGCTGTCTGGCAGATTACCCTGCAGCTGCTGCTTCCTTTTGTCGCCGGGCAGTTTGCCCGTCGCTGGATCGGTCATTGGGTGGGACGGAACAAGCTCTGGCTGAAGAACGTCGATCAGGGCTCGATTCTGTTGGTGGTCTACGGCGCCTTCAGTGCGGCGGTAGTGGAAGGGCTGTGGCAGAGCACTCCGTTGTTGCAGTTGGGTGGGCTGGTATTGGCTTGCTGCATTCTGTTGGCGTTGGTCCTGGTCTTGGTCGAGCAACTGTCGCGACGGCTTGGCTTCAATGTTGAGGATCGCATCACCATTCTGTTTGCCGGCTCGAAGAAAAGTCTGGCCACTGGCGTGCCCATGGCGCAGGTGTTGTTTGCGGGCGCCAGTATGGGGGCGATGATTCTGCCGCTGATGATCTTTCATCAGATCCAGTTGATGGTCTGCGCCGTGCTCGCCGAGCGTTATGCGCGACGGCCAGAGGTTGCTGATCCGCTCGCGGAGAGTGCCTGATTACCCGCTCTTTCCTTCGGCCAGCAGGTCTGCGGTAGTTATTACCGCAGGCTCTGCGTGGTAGATGCGATTGCGACCGTCGTTCTTGGCGTGATACAGGGCCTGGTCAGCACGGGTCAGTGCGGACTCAACGCTCTCTTGCTCCATGTCGAACTCTGCGATACCAAGACTGACAGTGATCTGCACTGTTTCGTTTACGCCAGCGGTCATTTTCAGCGCCTGCACGGCAATGCGTATGCGCTCTGCACAGCGGCTGGCTTCCAGTAGATCAGCGCCCGGCAGCAGAATGACAAACTCCTCGCCGCCGAACCGCGCGATCAGATCTTCCGAGCGGCTTTGTTCCTTCAACGTTTGCGCCAGCTTGGTGAGAACCTGATCGCCGCAGCCGTGACCGTAGTCATCATTCACGCGCTTGAAGTGATCTATATCCAAAATCATGACCGATACCGGCGTATCGGCCCCCTTCGCCAATTCAAGCAGATAGTTGGCCTCCGCAAAGAAGAACCGGCGGTTGTATAGTCTGGTCAATGGATCCGTGGCGGCCTGCTTCTTCAGCTCTTCCTGGGAAGCGCGTATATCCTCCAGCAATTTGATGCGGTGGGAAATGACAAATGCCAGCGTCAGAGCCTCGAGCACGATGCCAATGCCCACTCCATGGCTGCTCAGGTAGCTCGGCGGAATCAGGCCTTTGTAGAAGAGCACGGCAATACCGTTGAACAGCACAAAGAAGCTGTGGCCGAGCAGGAAGTATTTCACCAGCGGATGGCCTTTGCGATGCAGCGACACCCCGACCGATAAGGTCACCACCATCATCATCGCAGCCAGACTACTGGCGGGTTTGAGCGCGGCAGAAATATCAAAAAATCCCCAGATCAATGTGCCGCTCAGCAACGCGATCAGCCCCTGCAGAAAACGATGCTCTGTGGGGTAGTACGACTTGGTCTCGAAGATAGCCATCATGAACAGCAACAGAAAGATCGGCATGGTGAACAACGACATGTTCAACTTGAAAATAGTGTCGCCGTATACATCGAATACACTGGCGATCAGCCCGTAGGACAGCGCTATCCATACCAGGCCGGAGATCAGATACAGCGAGTAGAAAATGTTCTCTTTTTTGCTGGTAGCGAAGTACAGCAGCCCGTTGTAGAACACCAGAGCCAGTAACATGCCGACCATCAAGGCTATATCGGTATTGATGCTCACCAGTCCGTGGCGTGAGGCGTACTCGTCCAGTATCTCGACGGCAAACCATTGATGTGAATAGGAAAAGCTGCGCAGGTAGAGGGTGGTGGACTGCTCTGCGGGCAGGGTGAACGGGTACACCACGGTGCCGCGATACATTACATCAGTGTCGGCAATCTGGTCCAGATCAAGCAACTCGCTGCGCACCAGCGCGCCGTCGCGTTCCTCATAGATATCAACTGATCGTAAGTGGTAGGCGTGTGGCAGGTGGACAAAAAGCTGCTGATCGACATCCGAGGTGTTGTCCAGAATCAGCTTGTACCAGGCGACTCGCGCATCGGTGCCCAGGCTGGTCCGGTTGCCGGTTTCGTTGAAGGGCAGCGTTCTGACCTCTTCAAAGGTCAACGTCCGCGAGGGATCTATATGGTAGCCAATCCTGAACTCGGTCAGGTTGATCTGGCTCTGATCGACTGAAACCCGTGGCTCTGCCCATGCCAGCGCAGTCACCAACTGAAGGAGCAATACGAACAGCAGTTGCCGGTGTAGGTCCATCTACGATCGCCTGTTGTGTTTTTATGCGTCACGAATACTGTCCTAGTCTATGACAGTATTGGAAATGGCGCTTAGCCATGTGTCGAAAAGATCACTGGGCGCTCACTCGTTCCATTTTTTATTCAGTTTCACTTTTCTGATGCTTCTTCAGATTCTCTGCCTGCTCGAAGATTTCCTTGTACACCTCATCCCGGTCGACCGGTGGGTAGCCATGCTTGGCTAATAGCAGGATCAGCTCCACCTTGAGTTCAGCCTTGATGTCGTCCCGCTGACTCCAATCGGTGTATTGGACCTTATCGTCCACCACTACTTTTACCGCAGCGGCCAGCGTCAGCAGTTTGTCTTCCGGGTAGCTGAAGTTGTACTGGAAAGCCAGTTTCTTGAGGATGTCGTAAAAGGCTTTTTCTTCAATATCGATGCCCAGGTCGGCGAAAGATTCTTTTTCTGCCTTCAGTGCGGAGATCAGCTCTAGGAACTCATTGGTTATATCGTCCCAGACCTCGCCGACGTACAGCGTATCGTCCTTGCGCTCATTGTAATGCTCCACCAGCGCCTTGAATTTCTCCGCAAAGTCGATGCCCTGGGTCTTGTTGACCTTCTTGAAGTCTTCAATCGCCTGGGCCAGCAGTTGCTGCAGCAGTTTGATCCGGGTGTTGGGTAGTTTGATCTTCTCGATCTTGGCCAGATAGTCATCATCGAAGATATCCACCTCGCCGGCACCTTCCTCACCCAGCTTGAATATCTCCTCCACCCCATCGGCCTTCAACGCCTCGGCAACCATCTCCCGCACGCGGGCGTTCATCTGGGCGATATCCGGTGCGCTGCCCTTGGTCAGCTTGAATACAATGGAGCGCACCGCCAGATAAAAATGGATCTGATCGCGCTCACGCTGGCTGATGCCTTCCGAGCCACAGCAGATGTCGTAGGCTGCTTTCAGTCGCTTGACCATTGCCATGAAGCGCTTTTCGATCTTGTCGGTGATCTGCGCGTGTTCTGCCGCCATGTTCAGGCAATTGAGCTGTTCCAGCGGGCTGCCGGCGTAGTACAGGCTTGCATCGAAACGGTGGAACAGCTTGTTGAGCAGGTCCAGATGATCCTTCACCACCACAATGGACTGGTTGATTTCTTCGATGTTCTGCTGATCGGCCTTGTTGTAATGGGCCAGCGCCATGTTCATCTGCTTCTTGATGCCGATGTAATCCACCACCAGTCCCTTTTCCTTGCCCTGGAACTTGCGGTTGACCCGTGAAATGGTCTGGATCAGGTTGTGGCGCTGGATGGGTTTGTCGATGTACATGGTGTCCAGAAAGGGCACATCAAAGCCGGTCAGCCACATGTCCACGACAATGGCGATCTTGAAATTGGACTTGGGGTTCTTGAACTGGCGGTCTAGCTCCTTGCGGTATTCCGCCGTGCCGAGCATGTCGTACAGGGCTTTTTCATCATCCTTGCCGCGGGTCATGATCATCTTGATCCGCTCCATCGGCTTGATCTCCTTGCGCTCCTGATCGGTAAGCTCCACACCGGCTTCGGCAGCCAACCCCTCATTCCATTCCGGTCGTAGCTCAACCACCTGCTGCCAGAACGCATAGGCAATCTCGCGCTTGCTGCACACGAACATCGCCTTGCCCTTGAGCGTCGAGCCTTCCTCGATACGCTTTTCATAGTGATGGACAAAATCGATAGCCAGCGCCTTGATGCGATCCGGGTCGCCGAGGATGGCGCTCATGTTGGCGCTGGCTTTCTTGCTTTCCTCGATCTGGTAATCGCTGGTGCCGTCTTCGGCGCACTGGGCGTAGTACGCCTCGATTTCCTTGAGCTTGTCGTTGTCCAGCAGCACCTTAGCGGCGCGGCCCTCGTAGACGATGCGCACGGTAATCTCGTCTTTCACCGACTCGGTCATGGTGTAACTGTCCACCACCTCGCCGAACACATCCAGCGTCGCGTCAATCGGCGTGCCGGTGAAGCCTACGTAGGTGGCATTGGGCAGGGAATCGTGCAGGTATTTTGCAAAACCGAAGGTGCGCTTCACGCCCTTGTCCGTCACCCGCACCTTCTGATCCAGATTCACCTGGCTGCGGTGCGCCTCGTCCGAGATAACGATCACGTTGGTGCGCTCGGTCAACAGCTCGGTGTCTTCGGTGAACTTGTGGATGGTGGTGAGGAACACCCCGCCGCTGTTGCGGCCCTTGAGCAGTTCGCGCAGGTGGGCGCGACTCTCCACGCTGGCCACCGTCTGGTCGCCGATATAGTTTTTGGCGTTGGTGAACTGGCCCGCGAGCTGGTCGTCAAGATCCGTGCGGTCGGTGATCAACACAATGGTCGGGCTGCCGAACTCCACGCTCTTCATCAGCAGACGCGTGAGAAACAGCATGGTGTAACTCTTGCCGCAGCCGGTGGCGCCAAAATAGGTGCCGCCCTTGCCGTCGCCCAGCGGCTTGCGGTGCAGGCGGATATTCTCGTACAGCTTGTTAGCCGCATAGAACTGCGGATAGCGGCAGAGGATCTTCTCTTCCTTTCTCGACACATCCGGAAAGTAGATGAAGTGGCGAATCACATTGCGCAGCCGATCCGGATCAAACAACCCCTCGATCATGGTGTGCAGCGCATTGATGCCGTCCTGCTCGATGCTCTCGCTCCCGGTCACCTTGCGCCAGGTGTAATAGAACTCGTAAGGCGCAAACAACGAGCCCATCCGCGAGTTCACCCCGTCGCTGATCACGCACAGGGCGTTGTACTTCATCAGCTCGGGAATATCACGCACATAGCGGGTGGTGAGCTGCACCCAGGCATTATGAATGGTTGCGTCTTCGCGTACCGCGCTCTTGAACTCGAACACCACTAGTGGCAAGCCATTGATATACAGAATAGCGTCAGGAATGCGCTTTTCGGTGCCTTCGATGGTGAGTTGATTGACCAGCCGATAGATATTGCCGGTGTGATAACCGGCACCGGGCTCGGCTTGCAGGGTTTCCACTTCACCCTCAACCGGCACGCGCTGCTCGGGCAGGCCGCTGTAGTCGATCAGCTGAATGTAGAGGTCTTTCTGATTGATCAGGGAGCGCTCACGCTTGAGCAGAAAGCCATCGGCCACACGCTTGTGAATGGTCTTGTTGGAGTCGTAAAGATCCAGTGCCGGCAGGCTTTCGAGCTGCTGGATAACGGATTCGATTTCGCCGGGGGTGATGTTGTCCGCTGCATACTGGCGGGCCAGAAACTGGCGCAGATCGTCCTTGAGCAGCACTTCGCTGTGGCTGCCGCGCTTGAGCCTGTCGCCGGTGAAGTGCGGATAGCCCTGCTGACCCAGCAGCTCGATGATGGCCTGTTCCAGCTTGGCTTCGTTGAAACTCATTGGTACTCCTTTCCTCAATGACGGCAGTTTCTCTCAACCCGGGTCCAATAGTGCCAGCATCTCTTTCATCGGCCAAACATAGTCTTTGTCACCTTTGACGCCGCAAGGCCGTTCGGCTAGCCAGGCGCCAGTGCTGTACGGGCCAAGGTGCTCGATGGCGACGCGGTCGTACCAGAGCATATGTTCTACGTCCTGCTTCATCTGGTTGAGCGTACCCTGCACAGACCGATCGCGCAGCATATCGCATTGTAACGGCGCGAGAGCCCGGGCCGCTGCGTTAAGCTGAGCCTGACTCGCTCCGCCCTTGAGCAGCGTGTTCATCAGGCCGTCCTGAAACAGGTAACCCAGCTCGGCAAAGTCCGGTTTGGTCAGGCAGGTGAGCAGAACCGGAAAGCGCGTGGTGCCGTGCACGAACAGCACGCAGTTGCGGCGCTGCAGCGTAAGCAGGTTAGCGTGCCAGCCGCTCAGCGGGCTTTCGCCCGGATCGTTGGCGGCGCTGGGGCGGGCCCTTGTGTTAGGCAGCCGTCCGCTGGCATTGACCGGCAGTTTGGCGAGCAGCTTTTGGGTGCAATGCAGTTGGATCATCAGTGTCCCGTGTTGGATTCAGGATCAAGAGACCCTTCGGTAATGATCGTATCGAGTTTACTTTACGTTCGATAGTCACACTCAGAGTGTCAGTTTTTGGTGCCACGTAAACTGCGAGCTGGTGAAAATCACCACCGGATGCCGACTGCGTTGCGTTGATAGGCTGCTGGCGACGCCTTTGCTTGAAAAGCATAGGCAAGATGCCTACACTTCGGTGCATGAAAGGAATCTTCATAGAAACCACTGCGTTCACTTCAAGGTTGAGCGACTACCTGACAGATGAAGAGTATCGGCGTTTGCAGACCGCGATGTTGGCACACCCGGAGTGTGGCGACGTGATGCTCAGAACAGGTGGTTTTCGCAAGCTGCGCTGGGCAGACAGCAGAAGAGGAAAAGGAAAACGTGGCGGTCTGCGCGTGGTGTATTACTGGTTGATGGGAGACGGTCAATTCTGGATGTTCTCGATCTATGACAAGGACGAAATGGAGAACCTGACCGCTGACCAAGAAAAGCAGCTCAAACAGGCGATTACCAACGAGCTGAAGAAGCGAGGTACCAAATGAACAAGCGCAATCTGTTCGAAGAAATGATGCAGGGCATCGACGAGATGGCGGCGCAGCGGGAGGGCAAGATCACCTTGCGCCAGGTGACGGTCGAGAACCGGCCCGCGCCCGAGGTGACGGCTGATGAAATCGTCGCCTTGAGGAAGAAAATGAAGATGTCACAAAAGGTCTTCGCCATGCGTATACGAACCAGTGCTGAAACACTGCGCAACTGGGAACAGGACAAGGCCAAGCCGAACGCTCAGGCGGCGCTGCTGATAAAGCTGGTCGAGCAGTACCCTGATATGGTTGATCGCCTGGCTAGCGTGTAGGGACTTACGCCGTTCGAACCAATTAATGTTCATCTGACCCCGGTTTCGTTCCTATCCGTCCATCACTTCAAAACGTTCCCGCAGCCACTCGGTGATCACACCGGACTCATAAAGCCATTCCTCACGACCATCGTCGTGCTGAATCAGCAGGCAGGGGACTTTGACTCTGCCACCACCGGTTTCCAGCGCGGCACGGTGTTGTAAATTGTGTTGGGCATCGCGGGTTTCTACCGTGAACCCGAGGCGCGCCATTTGTTTGCGCACTTTGATACAAAAGGGACAAGCTTTGAATTGATAGAGAGCCAGTTTTTCACTCGCGCGATTCAAGGTGGCCTGTTCGGCGGCGGTGCGAGTAATGGCTTTGGGTGTGGTAATCGCCTCTGCGATCAACATAAAGGGTGTCAAGATCATTCGCAGCGTACGGAAAAAGTACCGAATAACAATTTTCATAAAGCTCTCATTGGGACAACGGGTTGTCGCCTGCTTGTGCAGGCAAGCAGGCCATTGTACCGGCGATGCCGAAGGTAATGGCGAAAGTGGGGTCGGACCCACGCATGTGAAGGGGGCAAGCGTGTCGCGTTCTCCATGGTTCGGGCACTATCAGCCATACACTCTCTGGAGCCAAAAGCATGAAGAGCTGGCTGTTTTTGGTCCTCGCGATCGTTGCTGAGGTGATCGCCACGTCCGCGCTAAACTCCAGCGAAGGGTTCACCAAACTTGTTCCTTCTGCGATTGGATAAAATATTCATCTGACCCCGGTTTCATCGGTTGGCGCTGTCCAATAGAGCGAGCATGGCGCGCAGCGGCCAGATACAGTCTTTAACGCCTTTGGCCACGCAGGGTCTTTCCGCCAGCCAGGCACCGACGCGGTAGGGGGCGAGGTCAGTGATGGGCAGCTGGTCATACCAGAGCAGGTGATCCAGGTCCTGCTTCATGTGGTTCAGGGTGCCTTGTACTGAGCGGTCGCATTGGGTATCGCAGCGCAGCGGCGTGAGGACGTTGGCTGCGGCTGACAACTGCGCCTCAGTTGCGCCGGCCTTGAGCAGGGTATTCACGAGGCATCCTGAAAATGGTAATCCAGCTCGGCAAAGTCAGGCTTGGTCAGGCAGGTGAGCAGCACCGGAAACCGCGTGGTGTTGTGCACAAAGAGCACGCAGTTGCGTCGTTGCAAGGTAATCAGATTGGCATGCCAGTCGCTCAGCAGACTCTCGCCTGGATCAATGGCTGCAACCGGACGCGCTCGGGTATTCGGCAGCAGACCCTGAGTATTGACCGGGAGTTTGGCGTAGAGCTTTTGTGTGCAATGCAGCTGAATCATATAGCGACTAGGGCTTCGTCTACTGCGGCTTGGGCATCGGGGATGCGCAGTTGGCCGGAGAGGAGTTTGGGGAGGAGGGTGTCGCGGAGAGAAGCAAGGTTTTTGGCTTCGATTCGGGTAGCGATCACCCGATCTAGTAGAGGTACGAATGTCATGTCGAGCGTTCTGAGTAGCTCTTTCGGCGGTACAGCTGAATAAGCTTGGTTCAAATGTTCTCGCTTGATATGGCCCATCGTCACTGCCTTGCCCGCGGCAATGCGTTGAAACTCTTCCAAGTGAAGAGAGGTACATTGGAAGTAAAACCATTTTGGATAGTTTTTGGAAGTTACCTTGAACAAGTGTTGGTTTAGCGCGCCTTTTCCGCCACACCAAATATCGACAACCAACGAGCCGGACCAAGAGAAAAGAATATCGCCGTCGTCAACGATGCATTCGGGTCTGATGTTTGGTGACGCTTTCTCGTTACCGTCAGCAAACCCTTTTTTGAGCTGCGCGATTTTCACAACAGGAAGGTAGTCGTCTTCGTTCTCGGGACGAAATTTCTGAAGTGCTAATCCGTTTTGATATTCCGCTATCTTTACTAAAGACTTCGCCTCCCACCCCTCCGGCACCCAGCCCATGGCTTCGGTAAACACAAACCGATCAGGAAACTGCTGGCGAACCTCGGCGGGGAGGGTGTGGGGGTGTTCGGGTGATGGCTGCTGTGCGGCCTTGGCGCGGCGTTCGGCGCGGGCGGCCAGTTCGTCGGGAATCGGATTGCCGGCGGCCAGAGCGTTGTCGATCGCCGGATCGAAATCCACAAACCAGCTTTTGAACAACGCCTGTGCCATGGACTCCAGCGTGGTGTTTATCTGGTGGTTGAGTTCGATTTTGTTGTCGAGAGTTTTTAATACCCAAGCAATATATTTTTGGTCTGTTAATGATGGGAACGATATTTTCAGATGCCCGATCATCTCATTATTCAAACTGGCCCTAGTGGACATTGTAGAGAAAGCCAGCATCTCGGTGCGAAATTCGGGGCTGCGCAAATAATACGCTACGAACTCGGGATGCAAGTTGTTGTTCGGCATCGGCCGCAAGCGTTTTGTAAAGCCATTAAAGGTTGCTTTCTCATAGTCCTTTAAGGAAGGTCTGAAATACCGGCCATATGGGCGGCGATTATGACCTCGACTCACAAAAAAAACATTTCAGGAACGATTTCATCGCCCTCAGTCGCGTTTTCAGCGCGTTGCAGCCCCTTTTCGGCCATCCAGGCCGCTGTACCCAGTACTCCGGGCGGATTTATCCTGCACTTAACAGCTGTTTTCGGGCCATCCATAGGTTGGCCAGGGCGAACAAGGTATGCAACTGGGCCGTGTTCTTCGCCAGGCCCTTGTAGCGCACCTTGGTGAATCCGAACTGGCATTTGATCACTCGAAACGGATGCTCGACCTTGGCTCGTGTACTGGCTTTGGCCCGCTCGATTCGGCGCAAGCCTTTCTCGATCAGCTTGGTTTTGCTCAATGTCTTGAGCTTGCCTGGGCGCATCGCAATCGACCAGACCACCTGCTTGCGCCCTTTGTGTTCATCCCGTTTCTGAACGCCGGTATAGCCGGCGTCACCGCATACATGGGTTTCTTCGCCATGCAGAAGCTTGTCTACCTGAGTAACATCGCCCGCATTGGCCGCCGTCCCCACGAGACTGTGAACCAGCCCTGACTCAGCATCAACGCCAATGTGGGCCTTCATGCCAAAATAATACTGGTTACCCTTCTTGGTCTGATGCATCTCGGGATCGCGCTTACCTTCTTTGTTCTTGGTCGAACTGGGTGCATGAATGATGGTTGCATCGACCACGGTGCCGTGGCGCAGCATTAGCCCGTGCTCACCCAGGTAACGATTGACCACTTCGAACAACGCCGTGGACAGGCCGTAGCGTTCCAGCAGCCGACGGAATTTGAGAATAGTGGTTTCATCCGGAATGCGATCAAGTTGAAGGCCCGCGAAGAGTCGCAAGATGGTGGTTTCATACAGCGCTTCTTCCATCGCTGGATCGCTGTACCCAAACCAGTTCTGCATCAGATGAACTCGCAGCATCGCGTCGAGCGGGTAAGCAGGTCGACCACCTTCGCCCTTGGGATAGTGCGGCTCGATCAGCGCCAGCAATGGCTTCCAGGGAACCACTTGATCCATTTCCAGCAGAAAGCGCTCACGGCGGGTCTGCTTACGTTTACCAGCGTATTCGGCGTCTGCAAAGCTCATCTGTTTCATGCGGTGGTCTCGAAAATGGCGCTGACGCATTTTACCTTTTCAGGAAGTCTTTTTCAGACCTTCCTTAACGCTACAGCACTCATTCCCAGCTCATCTGTAGTGGTCTAATGAAACCGGACACCAACTAGGCGACAATACTCGCCATTGAGAGGTGTTCGATGACAAGAAAGCGACGTACTTTTACCCCTGAATTCAAACAGGAAGCAGCCAGCCTGGTGCTGGACCAAGGCTACAGCATTACCCAAGCCAGCACATCGCTGGGCGTGGTTGAAAGCGTCCTGCGCAAGTGGGTTAAACAGCTCACTGAGGAGCGGCAGGGTGTCACCCCTAAAGGCAAAGCCATGACACCAGAGCAGCAGCGCATTCAGGAGTTGGAAGAGCGGTGCCGGCGGCTGGAGATGGAGAAGACCATCCTAAAAAAGGCTACCGCTCTCTTGATGTCGGACGACTGGAAACGTACACGCTGATTGACCAGTTGAGAGAGCAGGCCCCCGTTGACATGGTGTGCGCAGCCTTTGATATCAACCGTTCCTGTTACTACGAACACCGCCAGAGGATACAGCGTGTGGATGCTGAGCGTGTAGCCCTGAGGGCCCAGATTAACGAGCTGTTCAACAAAAGCCGCAGCTCGGCAGGTAGCCGCACCATCAAGGACATGCTGAACGATCAAGGCGTCGGCATCGGCCGCTTCAAGGTGCGCCGTTTGATGGGAGAGCTTGGCCTGATTTGTAAGCAACCAGGCCCCCATAAGTACAAGCAGGCCACCGTGGAGCGGCTAGATATCCCCAACCGTTTGGACCGGGAGTTCGATGTGGCGCAACCAGATCAGGTCTGGTGCGGTGATATCACCTATATCTGGACCGGGCAGCGCTGGAGTTATCTGGCGGTGGTACTGGACCTGTATGCCCGTCGCGTCGTCGGCTGGGCCATGTCTGACACCGCTGATGCGGACTTGGTGGTACAGGCCTTGGAGCATGCGTGGGAGCAGCGTGGGCGCCCTCATGGGGTGATGTTCCATTCTGACCAAGGATCACAGTATGCAAGTCGCAAGTTCCGGCAGAGGCTGTGGCGCTTCCGTATGGTGCAAAGCATGAGTCGTCGAGGCAACTGCTGGGATAATGCTCCTATGGAGCGGCTGTTCCGCAGTCTGAAAACGGAATGGATACCGCCGATGGGGTATCACAGCCTGGCAGCTGCCCGGAAGGATATCAGCAACTACCTGATGGGGTACTACAACCAGAAGCGTCCCCACGCCTTCAATGGCGGGCTCGCTCCGGCGGTGGCCGAAGAAAAACTTAAAACTGTGTCCGGAATCAGTTGACCACTACAATCCATGGTTTCGCTGGTACGAGTAAGGAAAACGTCCCCACGTTTTATCGAACATTTGGCTTGTTCTTTCTCATTGGACTGAACCAGCTGTGAGAGCTCGTCAGGGACAAAAGTGTTGTAGAAGACATCCTTAAACGCCAGAAACGGATAGCCTGAGCCGAAATCTTTAGCAGGTTTTGATAGGCCAGAGCTGATGGTGTAGATATCCGTCAGAGTTACTTCTGTCCACTCACTCCTCATAACCCAGCCCCTCCAGATTTCGCCGAATCACTGCATCCAGCTCTGTTGATTCCTTCATCTGCCGATACAGGGTCTGGCTCAGCTCCGCCATCTTTTCCTCAAACAGTATGCCGTCATCTTCCACCTCCGCAGCGCCAACATAGCGGCCAGGCGTGAGCACATAATCATTAGCCTTGATCTCCCCCAGCGTGGCGGATTTGCAGAAGCCGGGCACGTCTTCATACACAGTCTCGCCATCGAATTCGCCCCGCCAGGCATGGTAAGTGCGGGCGATATCGGCGATGTCGTCGGCGGTGAGTTCCTTGTGGGTGCGGTCGATCATGCTGCCCTTGTTGCGGGCGTCGATAAACAGGGTTTCGCCCTGGCGATCACGGAAGTGTTTGCGGCCGTCGGTGAACTGCTGGGCGCGCTTGTTTTTGGTCATGAACCACAGGCACACCGGAATCTGTGTTGTGTAGAACAGCTGGCCGGGCAGGGCGATCATGCAGTCCACATGGTCGTTCTCGATCAGCTTCTGGCGGATCAGGCCCTCGCCGCTGGTGTTGGTGCTCATGGAACCGTTGGCCAACACAAAACCGGCCACGCCGTTTTCACTGAGCTTGGCCAGCATATGCAGTATCCAGGCGTAGTTGGCGTTGCCGGTGGGCGGCACTTCATAACCGGCCCAGCGCGGATCATCGGTCAACTCGGTGCTGGCGCGCCATTCCTTCAGGTTGAACGGCGGGTTGGCCATGATGAAATCGGCCTTCAGGTCCGGGTGCTGATCCTTGAAAAAAGTATCGGCGGGCACCTCGCCCAGATTGCCGGCGATGCCGCGAATGGCCAGGTTCATCTTCGCCAGTTTGTAGGTGGTGGCGGTCTGTTCCTGTCCGTAAATGGAAATGTCCTTCTTGTTGCCCTGGTGGTTCTCGATGAACTTGATCGACTGCACGAACATGCCGCCCGACCCGCAGCATGGGTCATATATCTTGCCCTGATAGGGCTCGATCATCTCGGCGATCAGGTTGACTACGCACTTGGGCGTATAGAACTCGCCGCCGCCCTTGCCCTCGGTGGCGGCAAAATTGCCGAGAAAGTATTCGTACACCCGGCCGACGATGTCCTGCTCGCTGGCGGCGCCGTCTTCACGTTTTACCAGGGTGTCGATGTTGTTGATCGAGTCGATCAGCGCGGCCAGCTTGGCTGGGTCCAACCCCAGGCGGGAGAAGTAGTTATCTGGCAGCGCGCCACGCAGCGACGGGTTGCTCTTCTCGACCGTATGCAGCGCGGTGTCGATTTTCACCGCAATGTCATCCTGCTTGGCGTGCTGCTGAATGTGCGACCAGCGCGACTGCTCCGGCAAATAGAACACATTGCGCATGGTGTAGAACTCGACCATGTCCACGTAGTCGCCCTGGCCCTCGTCGATCAACTCCTGCCGGCGCGCCTCGAAGGTGTCGCTGACAAACTTGAGGAAGATCAGGCTCAGCACCACGTGTTTGTATTCGGATGACTCGACACTGCCGCGCAGCTTGTCGGCGGTGCCCCACAGGGTCTGTTCGAAGGATTTGGTCTTCTTGCTGGATGCAGCGGCTTTGCTCATGGGGTTCGGCTTTATAAAAAGGTGACAATAGCCCGTGCGGCGTAGTCGCTAACAGGCTGGGAAAAGCGGGAGGCAGGCATTCCATTGCGGAGATCTGACTGCGGCTCCTTGGTGGCCGAGAGCATAAGCCAGTGGCGCGCGTGATGTCCAAGATAAAGAAGAGCGTAGTGGTAGTGCCGGTGGGGATGGAGAAACGGTTCTGGGATGTTCTGCAGGTCAGCTGCATCCGTTATCTGGCGCAGTGCAAAGCACGCCCGGCGCCGTTGACGGTTGTGCGAACCGTCACAGGTTGGTGCCGGGCCGGTGTGACTAAGGCGCCAGGGGCAGCTGGCGTTTGTGTGCGGTCATGTCGTAACGCTCGATGATCTTCCTCGCGGTCGCGTCATCAACGGGGTGGCCCAAAAGGAAGGCATCGATCTGCTCATAACTCAGCCCGTAGGCATCCTCATCGGGCCGACCGGGTTCCAGCTCTTCAAGGTCGGCGGTGGGGATCTTGCCGACCAGATCAGCGGGGGCGCCCAGCTGCGCCGCGATACGCCGGATCTGCCCCTTTACCAGCCCGGTCAGAGGTGCCAGATCGCAAGCCCCATCACCGAACTTGGTAAAAAAGCCCATCACCGCTTCGGCAGCATGATCGGTGCCGACTACCAGCCCGTTGACGAAGTTGGCCAGCGTGTACTGCGCCACCATGCGCGTGCGGGCCTTAACGTTGCCCTTGGCAAAATCGCGCTTGGCCGCCTCAGCCGGCTCGTCGGCGAAATAGCCTGCCAGCGCGTCCACCGACGCCTTGATATCCACGGTGCGAATCTGATCCGGCTGGATGAAGTCCAACGCCGCCTGGGCATCGTGCTCATCAAACTGCACACCATAGGGCAGGCGCATGGCATAGAAAGTGGCCTCATAGCCATCCTGACGCAGCGACTCTACAGCCAGCTGACACAGCTTGCCCGCCGCTGTCGAATCCACACCGCCGCTGATGCCCAACACCAGCGCCCGGGTACCGGAGCGGCGCAGCGTGTCCTTGATGAAATCGACACGCCGGGTGATCTCCTGCTGGAGCTCAACGCTGCCCGTGAGGTGGGGATTCACTTGCAGCGCGCTGCGGATTTCAGCGCTGCGACTGGTAGCAGTGGTCATGTCTGTCTCCTTAATGTTCGATACGAAAATGCTCAACGGCCTAATAGTTCGACACGATAAACGAGGTTAGTGCCAACACCAAGACGGACCATTCCGAACGTTAGGTCTCCACCCAACTACCCCACCGCCCACTCCTTCGGAAACCGCCGAATCAACAAGGTCAATCCAAACCCCACCGAGAGCACCACAAAGGTAAAGCTGAACGCTGCCCTGAACCCTCCGGTAGTCTCGATCAGCCAGCCCGCAACCGCTGGTCCCAGAAACTGCCCGATCGCAAAGAACAGCGTCGCAAAGCTGAATGCGATGGGGATGTACCGGGGCGCTACCTGGTCGGTGGCGCTGGTCTGGATCAGCGCGAACAGGCCGTTGACCGAGGCGCCCATGATCAGGAAGTGGACAAAGAAGTAGGGCAGGGTCTGGCCGGTGATGGGCAGGGCTACGGCTATCAGTACCAGAAAGATGCACATGGCCAGGGCGTTGCCGCGGCCCCAGTGGTCGGAGAGCCAGCCCCATAGAGGGCCGCTGGCGATGGCGAGCAGGCCCATCATGGCCATGAAGCGTCCGGCGATGGCTTCGCTGTGGCCGCTTTCAACCATGAAGCTGACCATGAAAACGGTCTGGACGATATAGCCCAGGCCGATGATGCCGTAGGTGGTAGCAACAATGAGGACGCGGGGGTTGCGGTAGATGCGCCATTTTTCGGTGGGGGACATGTCTGCGGTGGCGCTGGTCAGGGATTTTGGTGGATTACGTGCGAACAGGCCGATCATGATCGCGACGCTCAGCGCTGCTCCGGCGAACACGCCCCAGCTGACCCGCCACCCCAGGTCGCCAAAGGTAGCGAACAAAAAGGGCACCAGCATGCCGGTTATCAGGATGCTGAGCCCGACGCCGCTGGTCATATAGCCGATGACCAGCCCGCGTTGCTCGGGAAACCAGGTGGCGAGCAGCGACACCATGGGGGCGAAGGCAAAGGCGGTGCCGAAGCCCAACAGCCCCATCAGACCCATGACCAGCCAGTAATGGGTGGCGACTGCCAGGCCGGCAAATCCGGCGGCCACGGTGAGCATACCGAACAGGACCGAGGCCTTGGCACCCCAGCGCGCGGCGGCGAGGCCGCCGGCCAGCACGAAGCAGACGTAGCACAGGGCGGTGACGGTGCTGAGAATACCGGCCTGCTGGTAGGTCAGCCCGAGGTCAGTGCGCATCGTCGGCAGGATGATGCCGTAGGCCAGGCGGGCAAAGCCGATCACGACCAGGGAGGTGAGGGTGCCGCACAGCACGATCAGGATCATGTTGGGGCGGTTGGCATTGTCGGACATTGTTCTCTCGTAGTGGCTGACGCTTCGCAGCGGCTCAGGGTAGCAGCTTTGCGAGCGGGCCTCTCAACTCCTTGAAGGGGCGCTGCCGACACAACCTGGCTGAACCAGCTCAGCCCCTTCGCTGTCATAAGAGTGGCTGCGCTCCATTCAGCCCGACCCACGCTGCCCCGGGCGCGTGATTGGTACTTAACAAGAATGCTGGAGTTCATTATGAGTCTGACCCTTAAATCGGTATTGCTCGGAATGATGGTTCTGTTCATGGCTGGCTGTAACACCGTGGGAGGCGCGGGTAAAGATATCCAGCGCGGCGGTGAGGCGATCGAGGATGCTGCCGATCGCTAAGGTCCAAGACTACCTGGCCGCCCGTTCGGGTGGCCGGTACGTTGCTGGCCACCAGCTTATGGTGCCGCACTGACTGTACACAGCCACTGCTGCAGGGCCTTCTCCAGCTGCCTTGACGCTTATCGATAAACCTCCTGAATACCCGTCCAATCTGGCGTTTGCCCGCACGGGCCGCCTACACTCAGTCGACATTTTCCTCGGGCAGCGCCCTGCGTGCTGCGCACTCGACTCGGTAGGTATCCATGAAAACCAGAATCACAGACCTCTTCGGTATAGAGCACCCCATCATTCAGGGCGGCATGCACCACGTCGGCTATGCAGAGCTGGCCGCTGCGGTAGCCAATGCCGGTGGCCTGGGCATGATCACGGCGCTGACCCAGCCCAACCCCGAGGCGCTGGCTGCGGAGATCCGCCGCTGCCGTGAGATGACCGACAAGGCATTCGGCGTGAACCTGACCTTTCTGCCTTCGGTGAATCAGCCGGATTACCCGGGTTACATCAAGGCCATCATCGAAGGCGGCGTCAAGGTGGTGGAAACGGCGGGCAACAACCCGCAGAAGTGGCTGCCGATCCTCAAGGAAAACGGCATCAAGGTTATCCACAAGTGCACGGCGGTACGCCATGCGCTCAAGGCCGAGGCTATTGGCTGTGATGCGGTTAGTGTGGATGGTTTTGAGTGTGGCGGGCATCCCGGTGAGGATGATATTCCCAACTTCATCCTCCTGCCGCGGGCTGCCGAAGAGCTGACCATTCCCTTTGTTGCTTCCGGCGGTATGGCCGATGGTCGTTCGCTGGCCGCTGCGCTGGCACTGGGTGCCGATGGCATGAATATGGGTACGCGTTTTATTGCCACCCAAGAAGCGCCGGTGCATGAGAACGTGAAGCAGGCCATTGTGGCGGCCAGCGAGCTGGACACGCGGTTGGTGATGCGTCCGCTGCGCAACACCGAGCGGGTGATGAATAACGCGGCGGTCGAGCGGTTGCTGGAGAAGGAAAAACGCCTGGGGTCGGCCATCAAGTTCGAGGATATTGTGGAGGAAGTGGCCGGCGTCTATCCGCGCATCATGAAGACCGGCGAGATGGATGCCGGTGCCTGGTCCTGCGGTATGGTGGCTGGTCTGATCCATGACGTGCCGACGGTGCAGCAACTGGTTGACCGGATCATGGGCGAAGCCGAAGGCATCATTCGTGAGCGCCTCAGCGCCATGCTCAACGGTTGAGGGGACAGCACATGAGCTTCGATACACCTCTTTATCTGTGCGGCCCGCTGCGTGAACCGAAACAGATGCTGGCTGACCAGCAATACAGCGGTCACACATCCATCCATGATGATGATATGGCGGAAAAGCTGGGCTTCCGCGCGGGTCCCATTGAAGGTCCAACCCACTTCAGTCAGTTTGTACCACTGCTGGCGGAGATCTGGGGTAAGGACTGGTTCGAGCGCGGTTGTTTCTCGGCGCATTTCCAGAACATGGTAGTGGAGGGCGAGCAGGTGCGCGCCTTTGTCGAGCGTCCGGCGCCGGGTGCGACGCGGGTGCGCTGCTGGGCGGAGAAGGCCGACGGCACGCCGGTGCTGGAAGCCAGTGCCAGCCTGGGTGATGCTGATGCCACGCTGCTGGACGAACGCATGGCCAAGTTGAGGCCGGTAGACAAACTGGTGATCCTGGCGGATCTGCATGTCGGCATGACCGGTGCGGTGGAAGAGAAGGCGCGCATGGCCGCTGATCAGCATATGGGCGAGCTGTATCCTTTCTCGCTGGGTCAGAAACTCGGACGTATCACCGAGAATTCGCTATGGTATGCCGAGGCGGAGAGCTCGCCCTGGGGACGGCCGATTATTCCGCTGGAGATGGTCAGTGTACTGGCGGAGTACAGCAGCAAGCAGGCCGCCTTCCCGGTCAAACAGCCGGTCGTTGGCCTGTTCGCTGACCAGGAAATCCGCATGATCGATGGGCCGCTATTTGTCGGCGAGGACTATCTGATCCGGCGGGAAGTGGTGGCGCTGTCGGAGAGCAAGCGCACCGAGTCGTACTGGGTACGGTCGCGCATCTATTCCGCCGATGGCAGTCAGTTGAAGGCGGAAATGCTGCTCAACCATGCCACGCTGAAACATTCCTACGCGGATTACCCGAAGGACTGATCAGCGCAAGTCAGGCGCAGCCGCACCCGGTGCGACAGCGTCTGCGGCTCAGGAAGGAATGATCCGAGTCCGGCCGCGGTCGTCGATGGCGACGAAGACGAAGGTGGCTTCGGTCACCTTGCGGCTTTCCTCGTGGGTGTGATCATCACTCCACACCTCGACCAGTACGGTGATCGAGCTGCGACCGACATCCTTGGTCTGGCAATAGAAGGCCAGTTGCGCGCCTACCGGCACCGGCACCATGAAGCCCATGCGGTCGATGGCCACGGTGGCCACCCGACCCCGGGCGATGCGCGAGGCACTGCTGGTGCCAGCCATATCCATCTGACCGACCAGCCAACCGCCGTAGATATCGCCGAAACTGTTGCAATTGCGGGGGAGTGTGGTGATCTTGAGGGCCAATTCACCCAGTGGAACCGGGTCTTGATCTAGGTCTTGCATGGACTACTCGTCGTTGTAGTTGTTTTATCGGCCAAGGGCGGTAGAAACGGCGCTGGGCGTTCGTTTCAGTAATCCCCAGCATAAATGGCGATTATGATTATTGACAATGCGAAAGCACCTATCTTAAGGGATTACGCAGAGGGACTCAATGGCGAAGCGGGCGAAATCACTGCCAATAACCTGCTGGCAGCGGTGATCAAGTCAGGCGCAAATAGGCCGGCACTTTGACAGCGCTATTTAAGGAAGGTCTGAAGTACCGTCCATATTGGCGGCGATTATGACCTCGGCTCACAAAAAAACACTTCAGGAACGATTTCATCGCCCTCAGTCGCGTTTTCAGCGCCTTTTAGCCCCTTTTCGGCCATCCAGGCCGCTGTAGCCGGCACTCCGGGCGGATTTATCCTGTGCCCAGTAGCTGTTTTCTGGCCATCCATAGATTGGCCAGGGCAAACAAGGTATGCAGCTGGGCTGTGTTCTTGGCCAACCCCTTGTATCGCACCTTGGTAAATCCGAACTGGCATTTGATCACCCTGAATGGGTGCTCAACCTTGGCTCGCGTACTAGCCTTGGCGCGCTCGATGCGGCGCAAGCCTTTCTCGATCAGCTTGGTTTTGCTCAATGTCTTGAGCTTGCCTGGGCGCATCGCAATCGACCAGACCACCTGCTTGCGCCCTTTGTGTTCATCCCGTTTCTGAACGCCGGTATAGCCGGCGTCACCGCATACATGGGTTTCTTCGCCATGCAGAAGCTTGTCTACCTGAGTAACATCGCCCGCATTGGCCGCCGTCCCCACGAGACTGTGAACCAGCCCTGACTCAGCATCAACGCCAATGTGGGCCTTCATGCCAAAATAATACTGGTTACCCTTCTTGGTCTGATGCATCTCGGGATCGCGCTTACCTTCTTTGTTCTTGGTCGAACTGGGTGCATGAATGATGGTTGCATCGACCACGGTGCCGTGGCGCAGCATTAGCCCGTGCTCACCCAGGTAACGATTGACCACTTCGAACAACGCCGTGGACAGGCCGTAGCGTTCCAGCAGCCGACGGAATTTGAGAATAGTGGTTTCATCCGGAATGCGATCAAGTTGAAGGCCCGCGAAGAGTCGCAAGATGGTGGTTTCATACAGCGCTTCTTCCATCGCTGGATCGCTGTACCCAAACCAGTTCTGCATCAGATGAACTCGCAGCATCGCGTCGAGCGGGTAAGCAGGTCGACCACCTTCGCCCTTGGGATAGTGCGGCTCGATCAGCGCCAGCAATGGCTTCCAGGGAACCACTTGATCCATTTCCAGCAGAAAGCGCTCACGGCGGGTCTGCTTACGTTTACCAGCGTATTCGGCGTCTGCAAAGCTCATCTGTTTCATGCGGGGGTCTCGAAAATGGCGCTGACGCATTTTACCTTTTCAGGAAGTCTTTTTCAGACCTTCCTTAATGCAACTGTCACAATCGGGGCATAGAGTTGTCACATCGGCTCCCGATACTGAGTCGCGTGTTGCTAACACTACCTCACTAGGAGAAAGACATGAAATTGAAGCGACTGTGCGCCGCTATCACTGTTGCTGCTGCCGGGATGGCCGCAGGTACCAGCTTTGCCAACGCTGATGCCGATCTGAAAGCCTACGAGCGTGTGGGTGGCGTTTCCGGCAACCTTTCCAGCGTCGGTTCCGACTCCCTGGCCAACATGATGACCCTGTGGGCCGAAGAGTTCAAACGTCACTATCCGAACGTCAACGTGCAGATCCAGGCTGCCGGTTCTTCCACTGCGCCGCCGGCACTGACCGAAGGCACTTCCAGTCTGGCGCCGATGAGCCGCAAGATGAAGGACAGCGAGCTGCAGGCGTTCGAAGAGAAGTATGGCTACAAGCCGGTCGAAATTCCGGTCGCGATTGACGCCCTGGCCGTGTTTGCACACAAGGACAACCCCATCAAGGGTCTGACCATGGCCCAGCTGGACGCGGTGTTCTCCTCAACTCGCCTATGCGGTCATGATATCGATATCAATACCTGGGGCCAGGTTGGCCTGGACGGTCAGTGGGAAAACCGTGACATCCAGCTGTATGGTCGCAACTCGGTTTCCGGTACCTATGGTTACTTCAAGGAAGTCGCGCTGTGCAAAGGTGATTTCCGGAACGGTGTAAACGAGCAGCCTGGTTCAGCATCGGTGGTTCAGTCCATCAGCCAGTCGCTGAACGCCATCGGCTACTCCGGTATCGGCTACCGTACCTCCAGCGTTCGCACCGTACCTCTGGCGGCTGCCGAAGGCGAGGACTTCGTTGATGCGACTCCGGAAAACGCCATTTCCGGCGAATATCCACTGTCGCGCTTCCTGTACGTGTATGTAAACAAGGCGCCGAATAAGGAATTGGCTCCGCTTGAGCGTGAATTCGTCAAGATGATGCTTTCCAAGGAAGGACAGGAAGTGGTCTTCAAGGATGGCTATGTGCCGATGCCCAAGCGCGTTGTGGATAAGGTCTACAAAGATCTGGGTATGTAAAACAGGAGTTCCTCGGGCAAGGATGCCCTGCCTTCAGGGGTGTGCTGTACGGCACACCCTTTTCCTGTTTCAGTGATGTAACTAATCTGTCATAAAGATCCTGTAGGGTGTGCGCGCATGACTATCCAATCACCACCCAAAGAGACCCGCGTCGACTTTGACACCAAAGCGATGCAACGCCACCGCAAGATGCGTCACTTCAAGGACCACTTTACCCGCTGGTACGTAGCGGTCGGTGGGCTGGGTGTGATTGTAGCTATCCTGCTGATCTTCCTTTACCTCCTGTCGGAGGTGCTGCCGTTATTCGGTGGTGCCGACATGGACGAGCGCAGTCGCTACCAGCCCGCATGGCTGATAGAAAACGATTCGCCATTGCTGCTGGCCATGGAAGAGCAGGCTGAGGTGGCGGTGCGGTTATCCGAAGCCGGTCAGCTGGTATTTTTCCGTGCTGAAGATGGCGAGTTGATCAGCGAGCAGCGCCTGCCCATTCCTGCCGGCGTCGACATCACCAGTTTCAGTATTGAAAGCCCCACTTCCCGTCAGTTTGTGGTCGGCCTGAGCAACGGTCAGGCCGTTATTGGCCGGCATGATTACCGGGTCAGTTATCCGGCCGACAAGCGCGTGATTACGCCGACCCTGGCATTTCCCTATGGCGAAGACCCCATCACCCTGGATGAGCAGGGAAGGGCTTTGGACAACGTCAGCATAAGGGTCAGCGGCAATGACCTGGCGTTGGTGGGCAGCGTCGATCGTGAGTTGATCTACAAGCACGTCACCAGTCGGGAAAACCTGATGACAGGCGAAGTCACCACCACCCAGAAGCAGATTCCGTTGTCTCCGGTGAGTGGTGATATTCATAAGATACTGGTCGATCCGCTGCTGCAATGGATGTACGTCATCAATGACGAGCGGTATGTCAACGTCTACTCCCTGCGCCAGAACGGCGACCTGCTGGCCCGTTATCAGGTGGTCGGGGGCGCCGGCAATCAGGTTACTTCTGCCAATCTGATGCTGGGCGGCATTTCGCTGATTATCGGTGACAGCGCCGGTGGTCTGGCGCAGTGGTTCATGGTGCGCGGAGAAGGCACCGCCGAGCTGACGCACATACGCAGCTTTGATGCGCAGTATGGTCGGGCGATTCATGATATCCAGGCCGAGGAGCGCCGCAAGGTGTTCATGGCCACCGATGAACAGGGCCGTATCGGTTTCTATAACACCACGGCGCATCAGAATTTGATGGTGAAAAAGCTGGATGATGAGCCGGTGCGTACCTTCAGCATCGGGCCACGTGCGGCAGATCTACTGGCTGAACATGCCAATGGAGAGATCAGTTTCTGGGAAGTTGAGAACAATCACCCGGAAATTTCCTGGTCGGGGCTGTGGGGCAAGGTCTGGTATGAGAGCTATCCGGAGCCGGATTATGTCTGGCAATCGACCTCTGGCACCACTGAGTTCGAGCCCAAACTGAGCCTGTCTCCGCTGACCTTCGGTACGCTCAAGGCGGCGTTCTACGCGATGATCCTGGCAACTCCGATCGCCATCGCTGCGGCGGTTTATACCGCTTACTTCATGGCGCCGTCGGTTCGTCGCAAGGTTAAGCCTGTAATCGAACTGATGGAGGCGCTGCCGACAGTGATTCTGGGCTTCCTGGCAGGCCTGTGGCTGGCGCCTCTTCTGGAAACCAATCTGCCGGGGATCGTCTGCCTGTTGGTGCTGACGCCCATAGCCTTTATCACCTTCGCCTTTGCCTGGAGCAAGCTGCCGGAGAAGATGCGGCTGTTGGTGCCGGATGGCTGGGAAGCCATGTTGTTGATTCCGGTATTGCTGGCTATCGGTTGGCTCAGCTTCGCCATGAGTATTCATATTGAGGCCATGTTCTTTGGTGGCGACATGCGGATGTTCCTGACCAACGATCTGGGCATCGATTTTGATCAGCGCAATGCCATGGTAGTGGGGCTGGCGATGGGCTTTGCGGTTATCCCGACGATCTATTCGATTGCCGAGGATGCGGTGTTCAGTGTGCCTAATCATCTCACTCAAGGCTCGCTGGCACTGGGTGCCACGCCGTGGCAGACCATGAGTCGAGTGGTGATCCTGACCGCCAGCCCCGGGATATTCTCGGGGGTGATGATCGGTATGGGTCGGGCGGTCGGGGAAACCATGATCGTGCTGATGGCCACCGGCAATACGCCGATCATGGACATGAATATTTTCGAGGGTATGCGTACATTGTCGGCGAACATCGCCGTAGAAATGCCCGAATCCGAGGTGGGCAGTACCCACTACCGAGTGTTGTTCCTCGCTGCGTTGGTGTTATTGAGTTTTACCTTCGTGATGAACACATTGGCTGAACTGATCCGTCAGCGCTTGCGTAAGAAATATGCGTCGCTCTGAGTACCGGACAACAGGAAGTGAAACAGTGAAACAGAATTCCTTCAAAACCTGGTTCAAAAGTGGCAGTCCCTGGATCTGGATGAACGCCGGTGCGGTCTCCATTGCTGTGGTCATGACTGTCGGTCTGCTTGCGCTCATCGCGGTGCGCGGACTCAGCCACTTCTGGCCCTCAGACGTGATCGAGGTGGATTACCGTATCCCCGGGCAGGAATCCCTGGTCATCCTCGGTGAGGTGAACAGTGATGAGGAAGTACCCATGACACGCCTTGCGGGATCGGGCTTGCCGGTGGATGGTGAGGCCCCCGGCACGATGAACCGCCAGCTGCTCAAGGTTGGTAACCGCGATCTGTATGGCGCGGACTTCCGCTGGGTCATCGGCGAATGGATGGAGAACCCGCGTACGCCGGAAGATGTGATAGTTGTCGAGCGCCGCGAGTGGGGTAACTTCTATGGTTATCTGGTCGATCTGCGACAGAACGGTGAAGTGATCGCTGAGGGTGCGTCCGCTTGGCCGGCACTGAAGCAGGCCGTTGACCGGGCATTGACCATTCATGAGGATATCCAGCACTTGGAGAAGGGCGAGATCGGCCGTATCAATGCCGGCCTTGAGCAGGTCCGCCTTCAAAAACGCGGTTACGAGCTGCGCGATCAGCTTACCCCGGAGTTGCAAGCAAGACTGGATGCGGAGCGCGCCGCACTCGATGCAGAATATGCCCAGCTGGAACAGCAGCTGCAGGCGCTCTATACCCAATTCAACCGCGATAGCTTCACGGCACGCGTACCCGATGGGCGCGAAAAGGAAATCAGCCTGGGCAAGGTCGTTCGCGCTTTCCAGCCCAACAATATGGGCGTTATGGATAAGACCGGGCATTACTTTGCCAAGCTGTGGGAGTTCGTCAGTGACGAGCCGCGCGAGGCAAATACAGAAGGTGGCGTGTTCCCGGCCATCTTTGGCACTGTATTGATGGTACTGATCATGTCGGTGGTGGTTACGCCCTTCGGTGTGTTGGCTGCGGTGTACCTGCGTGAATATGCCAAACAGGGCGTGGTGACGCGGATAATCCGGATCGCTGTGAACAACCTGGCCGGTGTGCCTTCCATTGTCTACGGCGTGTTTGGTCTGGGCTTCTTCATCTACTTCCTAGGGGGGAGTATCGACTCGCTGTTCTTCCCGGAGGCGCTGCCAACGCCAACTTTCGGGACTGGTGGCATGCTGTGGGCGTCACTGACGTTGGCGCTGCTCACCGTGCCTGTGGTGATTGTTTCAACGGAAGAGGGCTTGACGCGTATCCCGAGATCCCTGCGCGAGGGCTCTCTGGCGTTGGGCGCGACAAAATCAGAAACCCTATGGAAAATCATTCTGCCGATGTCCAGCCCGGCGATGATGACCGGCCTGATCTTGGCGGTTGCCCGCGCGGCAGGCGAGGTTGCTCCGCTGATGCTGGTCGGGGTGGTCAAGCTGGCACCATCGCTGGCGGTGAACGCAAACTATCCTTATCTGCACCTGGATCAGAAGTTCATGCACCTCGGTTTTCACATTTATGACGTCGGTTTTCAGAGCCCCAACGTCGAAGCTGCCCGTCCGCTGGTGTATGCCACAGCACTGCTGCTGGTCGGCGTGATCGCTACACTGAATTTCTCGGCGGTCGCAATACGTAACCATCTGCGCGAAAAATATAAAGCGCTGGAAAACTGATCGTCTCAACCTTTACGATGCGGATACAGAATTATGTCCAATAACAGCAACACCCATGCAATGGATATGAGCGCTCTGGGGCGTTCGCAGGAGGAAGCGCTGAGCATGGATCGGGAGACCATCGCCCTCGACGTGCCCGGTCTGAGCCTCTTCTATGGCAGCAAGCAGGCGCTGTTTGATGTGAACATCCAGATTCCTCGCAACCGCGTTACTGCGTTCATCGGTCCATCCGGCTGCGGTAAATCGACCTTGCTGCGCTGCTTCAATCGCATGAATGATCTGGTCGACGGGTGCCGCATCGAGGGGCAGATCCTGCTCGACAATAAGAATATATTCGACAAGAACGTCAACGTCTCCAACCTGCGCCGCCGGGTCGGCATGGTATTCCAGAAGCCCAACCCGTTCCCGAAATCCATTTACGAGAACGTGGCCTATGGGCTGCGCATTCAGGGTGTAAACAGTAAGCGCACCCTGGACGATGTAGTGGAATGGGCGCTCAAGGGCGCAGCGCTGTGGGACGAGGTCAAGGACCGCCTGCATGAGTCGGCCCTGGGCCTGTCCGGTGGTCAGCAGCAGCGCCTAGTGATTGCCCGGACCATTGCCGTGGAGCCGGAAGTGCTGCTGCTCGACGAGCCAGCCTCGGCGCTGGACCCGATCTCCACACTGAAGATCGAAGAGCTGATCAACGAGCTGAAGAAGAAGTTCACCATCGTCATCGTTACCCACAACATGCAGCAGGCGGCGCGGGTATCGGACTACACGGCGTTTATGTACATGGGCGAACTGGTAGAGTTCGGTGATACCAATACCCTGTTCACCAACCCATCCGAGAAACAGACCGAAGACTACATTACCGGCCGCTACGGCTAGGTAGAGTCGAGCAGCCTTTTGGGGAGAGTCGCCATGAATAAAGAAATAGACAGCTTCACCCAGCATATTTCCCAGCAGTTCAACGAAGAGTTGGAATCGCTTCGTACCCGGCTGCTGGAAATGGGCGGACTGGTAGAGAAGCAGGTACACGACGCCCTGACCGCGCTGATCGAAGCGGATGGCAAGCTTGCCGAGCACGTGCGTGAAAATGATCGCGTCATCAATGATATGGAGCGCCTGATCGACGCAGATTGCATGCGCATTCTGGCCCGTCGCCAGCCCGCCGCCAGCGACCTGCGTCTGGTGGTGAATATCAGCAAGATCATCGTCGACCTGGAACGCATCGGCGATGAAGCCTCGAAAATCGCCCGACGGGCGTTGCAACTGATCGAAGAAGGCCAGGCGCCACGAGGCTACGTTGAATGCCGTCACATCGGCTATCACGTACACAAGATGGTGCAGCAGTCGCTGGACTCTTTCGCCCGCTACGACAGCCAGCAGGCACTGGAAGTAGCACGTGAAGACAAGGTCGTCGACCGGGAATACAAGACCGCCATGCGCGAGATGGTCACCTACATGATGGAAGATCCGCGCTCGATCAGCCGGGTACTGAATATCCTCTGGGTGTTGCGCTCACTGGAACGCGTCGGCGACCACGCGCGCAACGTCGGCGAACATGTGATCCACATGGTCGAAGGCACCAACGTGCGGCATATCGGCTTGACGCGCATGGCCGAGGAAGTGGAGAAAAACCTGCAGGAGCAGAACGCCGGGGAATGACTCCCCGGCGGTATGGGGTCTACCTCTGACTTCGAATCTGCGCCAGCCGGCCGTCTATGAAGCGCAGGTGGTAAGACATGCCATTGGTTGGGCCATAGACCCAGCGCTCAACCGTGGCAGCACCCCGCACGACATGACCAACTCCATCAACAGCGGGGTTGGTAACCTGCCGCGAAGCCGGCTCCCCGCACTTTTCCGTCACCACCATCGCCGTATCGCCTGTAGAGATCAGGCCATTGTCGCAGCGCATCGTTGCTGCGAGCGCGCCCATGGCTGGAAATAACAAAATGGCTGCAGCTAGGTAAAGGGGGACAGTTTTCATGTCTTCCTCTCCGTGAGGTCATGCTGAAAGAGTCAACATAATTGGAGGCCGGAACAGATTGTAATGAAGCAGATGGTATTGTGATTTATTGCTCTGGGAAACGTTTTTTCGTTGCCACAAAAAAGGCTGAGTCCGGTTCACACCAGACTCAGCCTTTTGGCATCAACTATCTCTGGACTACGCTTATTTCAGCGTCAGGATCCATTCAGCCAGTTGAGTTGCCTCTTCGTCAGTTACTGCGTTCGGTGGCATGGGGATAGGTCCCCAGACTCCGCTGGAGCCATTCTTGATGTGACCGGCGAGGTATTCGGCAGCATCAGCCTGGTCAGCATATTTGGCCGCCACTTCCTTCAGGGCAGGGCCGACCAGTTTGGCATCAACACTATGACAGGCGATGCAGGGCTTGCTCTTGAACAGGGCTTCGTCAGCCGAGACCGAGTGAGCTGCGGTCAGAGCGGCTGCGGCAACCAAAGGCAACAAATAAAATTTCATGATGTATCCTCAAGGGCTAAACGAAATGCAGCTCCTGCTTATGTGCGACATATTTGTCGGCAGGTATGAATACAAAATGGCTCAATGCCCGCTACATTTCAAGTGGGCGAAATGCCGCAGGGGCAATTTTGTGGACGCGGAACGCATGTTTGGGTATGTTGCGGGACACAAAATCAATCTGTCCCGTCATGGCTGATTCGGCGTAATTGGCCGGCTGCCTGGACCACTATTTGACACCTCAGGAGATTATATGGAAATCGCGTCCTACAGCAATAACTGGAGCTACCCCACCAACGTCCGCGTTGGCGCCGGTCGCCTGCGCGAACTTGCCAAATGCTGTACGCAGCTGGGTATGAAGGCGCCATTGCTGATCACCGATCCGGGGCTGGCAGCGTTGCCGATTGTCGAGCAGGCCATGCAGGTCTGCCGTGAAGCCGGTTTGAAAATCGGCTTGTTCAGTGCGGTCAAAGGCAACCCCACCGGCGGCAACGTGGCGGACGGTATTGCGGCGCTCAAGGCGGGCCAGCATGACGGTGTGATCGCCTTTGGTGGTGGTTCGGCAATCGATGCGGCCAAGGCGGTTGCACTGGTTGCCAACCAGAGCTGTTCGTTGTGGGAAGCACGTAATCCGACCAATGTGGACGCGAGCAAGATGCTGCCGGTTGTGGCCGTTCCGACGACGGCGGGCACCGGTTCCGAGGTAGGTCAGGCGTCGGTCATCACCGATGAGGAAAACCACACCAAGCGCATCATCTTCCATCCCAATATGATGCCGGCGATCGTGATTCTCGATCCGGAGCTGACTCTGGGATTGCCACCGAAGCTCACTGCTGCCACCGGCATGGACGCGCTGGCGCACAACCTCGAGGCATTTCTGGCACCGACCTTTCATCCGATGGCTGAAGGTATTGCGCTGGAAGGCATGCGCCTGGTCAAGGAATATCTGCCACGCGCCGTGCGTGACGGCAATGATGTAGAAGCCCGCCTGCAGATGCTGGTTGCTTCCAGCATGGGTGCGACGGCGTTCCAGCGCGGCCTGGGGGCGATTCATGCGGTATCTCACAGCATCGGTGCCCTTTACGATTCGCACCACGGCCTGCTCAATGCAATCATGATGCCCTATGTGATGCAGGCAAACCGTTCGGTGATCGAGCCGGAAATGGCCCGCGCAGCGCGGTATCTGGGTCTGGCCCATGCCGAATTCAACGGCATGCTGGACTGGGTGCTGGATCTGCGTGCGGAACTGGAGTTGCCACATACCCTGGCGGAAATCGGCGTGGACGATTCCAAGGCCGCACTGATCGGTGAAATGTCGACCAAGGACGTGACCGCCCGTACCAATGCGCGTCAGCTGGATGCCGCGGAATACCAACAGCTGTTCCTTAATGCGCTGACCGGCAAACTCTGATCGTCTGCCCAGCGCCCGCCGCGCCCTGTTGATGCTACCTCGCAGCGTCGACAGGGCGCTGACCCATATGCCGTTGCTCCTCCCCCCTGCGCCCTTGGCTGGGTTTTTGCCATTACTGTGGGTTAAGCTGTTGCGGTAACCGACAGAGAGAACCCCATGGCGAGTGTATCCGTCCTGGTTGTGGATGACGCGCCGTTTATCCGTGACCTGATCAAGAAGGCGTTGCGTAGCCATTTCCCCGGTCTGCAGATTGAAGAGGCGGTGAACGGCAGCAAGGCGCGACAGTTGCTTGGCCGAACCTCGTTCGACCTGATTCTGTGCGACTGGGAAATGCCGGAGCTGAGCGGTCTCGAGCTGCTGCAATGGTTCCGTGAACAGCCGGGTCAGGAGAAGACGCCGTTCATCATGGTCACCAGCCGGGGCGATCGCGATAACGTGGTGGAAGCCATCCAGGCGGGTGTCAGCGATTACGTCGGCAAGCCCTTCAACAATGAGCAACTGATCTCCAAGGTCAGCAAGGCGCTGCAGCGCGCCGGTAAACTGCAGCAACTGCGTAGTCGGCCGGTACAGACCAGCACCGGCCATGCCCAGGAATCCGTTGCCAGCCTGCTCGGTGGCCGCCAGGCGAAGCCCCAACCAGCGGCTGCGACAAAGGCATCATCCAGACAGAATGCTGCAGCGCAAGCGGATACCCGCTCGTCGGCTCGTTCCGCTGCCCGCGCCCAGCTACGGGTGGCGGGGCATCAGTTTGCCTGCGTCATCCGCAGTCTGAGCTTGCGTGATGCGCGCATGGTTGTACGTCGGGGCGAGCATCTGCCGGGGGTGTTTGATAGCGCCGTGCTGGATCTGGAGCAGGAAGGCGACAAGGATGTGGCGCGCATCAATGGCTACGTGCACACGGTGGCGGCGCTGGAGGATCGAATGGATTGCGAATGGGTGCTGGTGTCGCTGAAATTCGTCGATCAGGATCCGGCCAAATTGGAATGGCTGTCGCAACTGATCGCCGAGGGTGGCCATCAGGCAGCGCCACCCGTTCGGTAAACGGCTTAGATCAGCCGCTCCGGCGGGAACACACAAGTGAAGGTACTCCCCTTGCCGACCGTACTGGTGATCTGCAGCTCGCCTTCATGACGCATCAGTACGTGCTTGACGATAGCCAGACCTAGGCCGGTGCCGCCGGTGGTACTGTTGCGGCTGGAGTCGACACGGTAGAAGCGCTCGGTCAGCCGGTGCAGGTGCTCCGGGGAAATGCCCGGACCATTATCCGTTACGCTAAATCTCGCGCCGCGGTCATCCTGGGACCAACTGACCTGGATGCTGCCGCCATCCTGAGTGTATTTCACCGCGTTGTAGACCAGATTGGAAATGGCACTGCGCAGTTCCATTTCCAGCCCCGTTAGCCGCACCTGGGTTGCGTTTTCGATTGTGATCTCGTGTTGCCGGTCACCGGAGAGTGCCAGGGCGTCCTTGCGAATGCCGGGCAGCATAAGGGCGATGTCCACGGGCTTCTCTTCGGTGGTAGCTTCGGCGGTCTCCAGGCGCGACAGCATCAGCAGATCATTCAGCAGGCTCTGCATGCGGCGCGCCTGTTGCTGCATCTGGTGCAATGGCCGCTGCCAGCGCGAGTTGCTTCCGTCGTCACTGTCGATCATGGTCTCCAGATAGCCCACTACCACGGTCAGTGGCGTGCGCAGCTCATGGGAGACGTTGGCAACGAAGTCCTTGCGCATCTGTTCGAGGTTATGCAACCGGGTGACATCCCGTACCAGCAGCAGGCGTTCACCGTTGCCGTAGCGCGTGATGTTGTACTGCAGCCAGGTACTGATGTTCACCGGCGAGGGTATATCCAGCGGCTCGCGATAACTGCCCTGATCGAAATAGTCGATAAAGCGCGGATCACGTAGCAGGTTATGCACATGTTGTCCGCTGTCATCCGGTGCGCGCAGGCCGAGCAGATCTTCGGCAGCATGGTTCCACCACTCCAGATGACCGTCCTTGTCGATCATCACGACCCCGTCGCTCAGCGCCGCGGTTGACGACTGGATGCGTTCTATGACTGACTGCATGCGTGCCCGCAGGCGCTTGTCGCGGCGCTGCATGCGGTAGATGCCATCGAAGATTTCGCCCCACAGTCCCGGTGCTTCGGGCGGTGGATCGCTGGGGTGGGCCTGCAACCAGAGCTGAAAGCGCTGCAGTTGGCGCAGCATCCAGATCAGGTAACCGCTCAGGCCAATGGCCAGGGCCCACGCTGGTTGCCCTACGACAAGACCTATCAGCAGGCAGATCATCAGCAGCCAGAACAGCTTGCCTGTGATCGCCCGGAACCAGTTTTTCTCCACCCGCATCATCCTGGATCTGTTTGGGAAACGCTGCCGCGCCGGAACACTTCAGCCCTTGGTGGAAAAGCGATAGCCGGTGCCGCGTACGGTCTGCACCAATCCATCATAGGTAGAGCCCAGTGCCTTGCGCAGGCGGCGGATATGCACATCCACGGTGCGCTCCTCCACATACACATTGCCGCCCCAGACCTGGTCCAGCAACTGGCCACGAGTATAGGCGCGTTCCTGATGGGTCATGAAGAACTGCAGCAGGCGGTACTCGGTGGGCCCGATTTCGGCCGGTGCACCGTCAATGGTGACGCGGTGACTGACCGGGTCGAGATGCAAGCCGTCCACTTCGATGGGGGCTTCCTCATCCACCGGGCCGGCGCGGCGCAGCACGGCCTTGAGGCGGGCGACCAGTTCCCGCGGCGAGAAGGGTTTGGTGATGTAATCATCCGCACCGACTTCCAGGCCCTGGATCTTGTTATCTTCCTCGCCTTTGGCGGTGAGCATGATGATCGGAATGTCGCTGGTCAATTCGTCACGTTTGAGACGACGGGCCAGTTCGATGCCGGTAGTGCCCGGCAGCATCCAGTCCAGCAGGATCAGATCCGGCTTGGCATCGATGATGGAAGCATGCGCCTGCTGGGTATTTTCTGCCTCAAGGCAGCGGTAACCAGCCATTTCCAGCGCAACGGCAATCATTTCCCGGATGGGGGCTTCGTCGTCTACGATCAGTATGGTCTTGTCTGCCATGATGCTCCGTCCAGTTGCAGTGTCTGACATACACCGATTAGATAACAAAATTATTGCAGTTGTGTGACTGCAGACCCTTAACCCAGGCGGTAGTCGAGAACCAGGCCGGCAAACACCAGCAGCCCGCTCCAGTGATTGGACAGGAAAGCCGCCAGGCAGGCCTGGGGCTCGCGGTCGCGGATCAGCCAGTGCTGCCAACCGAAGCTCAGCGACATGGCCACCAGCCCCAGATAATAGAAGATGCCGAGCTCGAAACGGCTGCCGACCAGCAACAGGCACAGCAGCGTCAGGCCCTGCAGCAGCGCGATGATCAGCTTGTCGAATTCGCCGAACACGATGGCGGTGGATTTGACGCCGATGACCAGATCATCGGGCCGGTCGCACATGGCGTACTCGGTGTCGTAGGCCACGGTCCACAGCAGGTTGGCAAGATACAGCAGCCACAGCGCTACCGGCAGCTCGCCGGTCTGCGCGGCGAAGGCCATGGGGATGGCCATGGAATAGGCTGCGCCCAACACTATTTGAGGATAAAAGGTAAAACGTTTGCAGAAGGGGTAGACGGTAGCCAGCGCCAGCGCCAGCAATGACAATCTGAAAGTAAGCAGGTTGGTGAACAACAGCAGCGATGCGCTGAGCGCCACCAATATGGCAAAGACCACCAGTGCTTCCCGGGCGCTGACCTTACCGGTGGCCAGCGGCCGATTGCGGGTGCGGGTGACATGGCCGTCGACCTTGCGATCGGCAAAATCGTTTATCGCGCAGCCGGCGGCGCGCATCAGCGCCACACCGGCGATGAACACCACCAGCAGTACCGGATCCGGAAAACCGCCCGCCGCCAGCCATAAGGCGCACAGTGTCGGCCACAGCAACAGATAGACGCCAATGGGGCGGTCCAGGCGCATCAAATGAATGAAATCGATGGCGCGGGGATGAAGACGAGACAGGGGTTTGATCAGCAGGCCGGACACGATGATCTCCGAAGCAGTGAATGGGTCAGGCGGCTGGCGGCCAGCCGGGAAGAAATACCTCGCAAACCAGCAATTGCAGCCGGTCGCTGACGAACAGCGAGCGTCGCGCCCAGCAGCCATCATGCTGCCGGTCTGCGGGCAGCCACTGAACAGGGTAGCGACTGATCTCGATAGGCTCGCGGTGAATTCGCGGGTCATTGAACAGCAACTCGCCGAGACTGCGGCTACCCAGATTCTCCAGATGCACACCGGCGGCATTGAAAGCCTGCAGGTCCGCGACCGTGCGGGCAAATACCCGGGGCGCACCGGCAGTATGCAGCAATACCTCACGCACCCACACCGGATGCCCTTCGGCCAACCCGAGCGCCGCAGCCTCATCGGCGCGCGCCGGTTGTTGTTGCTCGTCCAGCACCTCTACCCGGAAATCATTGCAACCGGCGGCCTTCAGTCGTTGGGTCAACGAGCCGGTGCCGCTGAGCCAGTCGAGCAATACGTTATCGGAAATACCGGTGTGTGCTGTTGCGGGATGCCAGTCGGGGATGCTCACGGGGCTCTCTGTTGCTGCCTGAATAAGTCGAATGGGAGAGGGTAGCATGACTGGACTGAGCTTGGCCGCAGATACGGGTTTCCGGTAGTCTCAAGGACTGATATTTACCATATGACACATTTACCAGGAATGGCCGATGAAGAAGTGGCAATGCATTGTATGCGGATTTATCTACGACGAAGCTGAAGGCTGGCCAGATGACGGCATCGCCGCCGGCACGCGCTGGGAAGACGTGCCGGCCGATTGGCAATGCCCTGATTGCGGTGTCGGCAAGGAAGACTTTGAAATGATTGCCATCGGCTGATGCGCGGCTCGGGTAATGAGACAGTTTTGTCTTTTCCCGTTAAATCGGCGATAACTGTGTTTGGCAGCCTGGTTTTTGGCTGGCACTTGCCTTCAAGTCGTGCCATGCTGAGCAGGCTTTGACAGTCTTGGGGCCAGGTAAGGCGGGCTATCATGAAGCATCGCTGCGCTAAGCAGCGAAAAACAAAAACAACACATAGTGAGGCTTTATATGCGTAAACCGGAACTCGCAGCGGCTATTGCCGACAAGGCTGATTTGAGCAAGGACCAGGCCAGCCGCGCGCTCAACGCGATTCTTGATGAAATCACCCAGGCTTTGAGCCGCAAGGATACGGTTACCTTGGTCGGGTTCGGTACCTTTCTACAGCGGCATCGTGGCGCCCGGACCGGCAAGAACCCACAAACCGGTGAGCCGGTTCAGATCAAGGCCAGCAATACCGTCTCCTTCAAACCCGGCAAGGGATTGAAAGACTCTATCAATTGACCGACCAGCCGGGGGCGGTCAGCCCCCGGCAGCCATGCTCAGCGATCCCAGCCAAGCTGATATTCGTTCACCAGCTTGCGCAGTGCATCCCGCGCATTCAGTACTTTGTCTACAGCCTGCTCCGCCGTTTCGCGGGTCAGCCCCAGACGCTCCAGCAGATCATCCGAAATCACCATGGGCGGGCCATCACCCAGCTCCCGTTCGCGTAGCAGCGCCAGGCTGAGATAGGTCAGGTTGGCATACAGATGATGTTCGCCCACATAGACGGGGTCGTGCTGATGGCGAATGGCGCTGGATATTTCCGTTGGCATGTCCCAATAGCGCATCAGCCAGCTGCCAATCTGGTCCCGGTTCACCCCGAGCAGGTGTTGATCCACCAGATGGGCCGGAACATGGGGGTTGGCTTCCATGTGGCGGCAGATCAATTTGAAATAAGGTGGGAAGATGTACGCCAGCAGCAGATAGCCGAAGTTGTGCAGCAGCCCCGCGAGGTAATTGAGACCCAGCTCCGGTCGTCGGTCGCGAGGCATCACCTTGGCCAGGCCCTCGATGGTCGCAGCAGTATAAATAGCCTGTTCCCAATAGGACGTGGTGCGTTCGGGAGCGTCCTTGGGCAGGCTGAAGGTCTTGCCCAGTGACAGGCCCACCGCGAGATTGATCACCAGATCGAAGCCCAGCACCCGGGTAATGGCATCTTCCACCGAGCGGATCTTCCCGGGAGCGGCGTAGAACGAGGAGGATGCCCAGCTGACTACCTGTGCCGCCAGGCTGGGATCGGTTTCCACCACATCGGTCAGTTGCTCGACGGTGGAGTCGGGATTGACTCGCAGTTTCATGATTCGTTGTGCGGTGCTGGGTAGTGGCGGAATCTCGATGGTTTCCTCCAGCCGCTGGCGCATGCGCAGCGCGGTGAAGTTCTGCACCGCTGTGTTGATATCCTCATGGTCCTGCTCGGCGCCTTCGGCAGTGCATTCAATATTGCTCAGGGGCACGGCAAAGGTATTGACCGTGGCAGTTTCCGTCAGATCAGCCAGCGCACACTGTTCCAGCTCCAGGGTCCAGCCGGGAAGACCACTGGGTAGCCAAACGCGGGGGTGAGCCAGCAATTGTTGCTCGATCAGGCAGAGCGAGTCCACCAACACCGGCAGGCCGGGTAGGTGAGTCAATTGATAGCGGCTGAGGATTTCCTGCAGTTGCTGATCGCGTACCGGTTGCAGCTCCCGTCCGGTAACCCCGGCCAATGCTTTCAGGTCCAACAGATGATCGGCAGGGATCAGGGTCAGCAGCATCCCCTCGGCGTCACTCAGCAGACAGACCTGAACCTGCTGGGCGAGCGGGCCGCATGCGCTCTGCGGGCGTAGCTGATAGGCAATTGCCTTCTGCTGCAGCTGCTTTTCCAATAGATCAGGCAGGCTGGCGCTGGCTGACGGCGTTGCCGCTTGATTCATCATCAGTGGGTTCCTTGTCCGGGCATTCGGGAGTGCTGTTGAGACGATCTTAGCATGGGCGTTTGGGCGCTGCGCGGGCTCATACCTGAGCGAACTGCTGCCCTTCTGCCAGCCAGCGATCAATTATCAGACTGACCCGTTGCGGATGCTGTCGAGCAAAGCCAGCGGCAGCCTCCTGTACTTGTGGCAGCAGGTCGGCATCACGTACCAGATCGGCAACGCGAAACTGCACCAGTCCGGTCTGCCGGGTACCCAGCACCTCACCGGGGCCGCGCAGTTCCAGATCCTTTTCAGCGATGACGAAGCCGTCCGAGCTCTCCCGCATGATGCCCAGCCGCTCGCGTCCGAGGGCCGACAGGGGTGTGTGGTACAGCAGTACGCAGTGGCTGGCGGTGCTGCCGCGACCGACCCGACCGCGCAACTGGTGCAGCTGTGCCAGGCCGAGACGTTCCGGGTTTTCGATGATCATCAGACTGGCGTTGGGCACATCCACACCCACCTCGATGACCGTAGTGGCGACCAGCAGGTGTAGGTCACCTTCCTTGAAGGCTGCCATGAGCTCGGCTTTTTCCGTGGATTTCATGCGGCCATGGATCAAGCCGATCGACAGCCCCGGCAATTGTTCGCAGAGGGTTTGCCAGGTGACTTCGGCAGCCTGCGCCTGCAATTGCTCGGACTCTTCGATCAGCGTACATACCCAGTACGCCTGGCGCCCTTCGGCGCAGCCGGCGCGTACGCGCTCGATCACCTCATCGCGACGACTGTCGGATACCAGCACTGTGTTGATCGGCGTACGGCCAGGCGGCAGTTCATCCAGCACCGAGGTATCCAGATCGGCATAGGCGCTCATCGCCAGGGTGCGCGGGATTGGCGTGGCCGTCATGATCAGCTGGTGCGGTGAAAACTGCCCGGCGGCGCCCTTGTCACGCAGGGCCAGGCGCTGCTGCACACCGAAGCGATGCTGCTCGTCGATGACTGCCAAGCCGAGATTGTGAAATTGCACCTCGGGCTGAAACAGCGCGTGGGTGCCGACCACCATGGCGGCCTCGCCTGTGGCGATCATCTGCAACTGATTGGCGCGGGTCTTGCCCTTAAGCTTGCCAGCCATCCAGGCAACGGAAATGCCCAGTGGTGTGAACCAGCGTTGGAAGTTGTTGAAATGCTGCTCAGCAAGGATTTCGGTCGGCGCCATCAGTGCCACCTGCCAACCGGCCTCCAGTGCCTGCAGCGCGGCCAGTGCTGCGACCACGGTCTTGCCAGCACCGACATCGCCCTGCACCAGTCGCAACATGGGCCTGGACTGCTGCAGGTCGACGCGGATCTCGTCTGCCACCCGTTGTTGGGCGCCGGTGAGAGGGAAGCCCAGTTGCTGGACGTAGGCGTGAGCCAATTCACCAGAGGCCTGCATCACTGGCGCACGGTGCGCCCGTACCTGGGCGCGCAGCCTGAGCATGGTCAACTGGTGTGCCAGCAGCTCCTCGAACGCCAGCCGATGCTGCGCCCAGTGACGGCCGTCCTCCAGCGCCTGCAGATCGATGTCGGGGGGCGGGCGATGCAATGTGCGAATGGCCTCACGCAGCGATGGCAATTGATATTGCTCGGTGAGTTCCGGCGCCAGCAGGTCCGGCAGACTGTTGCCTTGCTCCAGCCAGGCCAGTGCGGCGTCGGTCAGGCTGCGCAGGCGTTGCTGGGATAACCCTTCAGTCGCCGGATAGATTGGCGTAAGGGTGGCTGCCACCGGCGCCGCCTGCTGGGTATCGAGGTTCTGCATTTCCGGGTGATAGATTTCCAGCCCGGAGGCGCCGGATCTGGCTTCGCCGTAGCAGCGCCAGTGACTGCCGCGTTGCAGGTTGGCCTTCAGCGCCGCGGAGAAATAGTAGAAACGCAGACTGAGGGTGCCGCTGCCATCCTGAATGCGACACAGCAGACTGCGGCGCCGGCCCATGACCACGTCCGCACCCAGCAGTACCCCTTCGATAACCGCATCCATGCCGGGACGCAGCGCGCCAATCGGAGTGATACGGGTGCGATCCTGATAGCGCGACGGCAGGTGGAACAGCACATCCTGCACGCTGTTCAGGCCGAGGCGACCGAGCTTTTCCGCCACCGCCGGGCCAACGCCCTTGAATACCGTCAGAGGGGTGCGTTCGAGCTGCAGAGACATACCCGGAACCTAACGCTTGTCGGCGGGGGAGCCGACCGAGCACAGACGGATCGAGTCGCTGAGAATTTCCACTGCGCGCGGGCGGGGGAAGCTGGCGCGCCAGGCGATGGCCACGGTACGGAAGGGTACCGGTGATTTGAATTGTTTGGTGAGCAGCAGATCGGAGCTGTAATAACGATCATCCGCGGCGGACATCGGCAGCACCGTCATGCCCATGCCGGAAGCGACCATATGGCGGATGGTTTCCAGTGAGCTGGCTTCGATGGTGGTGTGATGCGTATGATCTTCGTTGCGACGGGTGGTGGGGCAGGCTTCCAGCACCTGATCACGGAAACAGTGACCTTCACCGAGCAGCAGCAAGCGATCGTCATCCAGATCTTCCAGGCTGACGGTGGTACGCTCGGCCCAGGCATGATTCGCTGGGATGAGAAGACTGAAAGGCTCATCGTAGAGCGGCTTGGTCAGTATGTCAGGCTCGTTGAAGGGCAGCGCGACTATGATCGCATCAAGCTCGCCGTTGCGCAGCTTGTCGCGCAGTATGTGAGTGTAGTTCTCCTCGATATACAGTGGCATTTCCGGGGCGACCCGGTGCAGCTGAGGGATCAGATGCGGGAACAGATACGGCCCTATGGTATAGATGGCGCCGACCTTGAGGGGAGCCGAGAGCTGATTCTTGCCGGCGCTGGCCAGTTCACGGATAGCCATGGCTTCTTCCAGCACGCGCTGGGCCTGGGCGACTATCCTCTCGCCCACCGGGGTGACCCGTACAGCGCTCTTGGTACGCTCGAAGAGCAGAATACCCAGCTCTTCCTCGAGTTTTTTCACCCCGACACTGAGCGTTGGCTGTGAAACATGGCAGCGTTCGGCGGCATGGCCGAAGTGTTGCTCCTGGGCCAGGGTAACAATGTAGCGAAGCTCAGTCAGGGTCATGGCGTATACTGCTCCGTAGATTTTCCGCAAGCATAGCGGGTTGATCGATAGAGGAAAACAATCAGCATGAAACATGTAGTTATTGCCGGCTGCGGCGATGTGGGTACAGCGCTTGCCAAGCGTTTATTGCAGCAAGGTTGGCAAGTCAGCGGCTTGCGTCGGGACCCTTCGGCACTGCCGGAAGGTGTCGGACGGATTGCTGCAGACCTGACCAATCCGCAAAAACCGGCCGATTGGCCCGCCAAGGTGGATTATCTGGTCTATTGTCCAGCGGCGGGGCGGCGCGATCCTGAATTGTACCAGCGACTCTATGTCGACGGTTTGCAGCATGTGCTGAGCTGGCTGAAAGACAGTCGTCACCCCTTGCGCCATCTGCTGCAGGTATCCAGTACTGCGGTCTACGCTCAGAGCGCAGGCGAATGGGTCACCGAAAACAGCGCGGCTCTGGCAGCGTCGGCAACGGCACCGCTGTTGATTCAGGCCGAAGACGTGGCGCTGCGCAGCGGCGTACCAGCCTCGGTAGTGCGCCTGGCCGGTATTTACGGGCCAGGGCGCAATCGCCTGATAGAACAGGTTCGCGACGGCTTGCATGTGCCGGACATTCCGGTGCAATACACCAACCGCATCCATCGGGATGATGCTGCGAGCCTCTTGGAGTTGCTGTTGCTGGAAGCTGATCAGGGAGAACTGCTGGCGCCCTGTTATCTGGGCGTGGACGACGAGCCGGCACCCCTGCGCGAAGTGGCGGGCTGGCTGGCAGAACAGCTGGGAGTGAAGCTGCTGGGAGAAGGGCCGACCGCCAATCGGGTTGGCAGCAAGCGTTGCAGTAACGAACTGGCCCGCGAAATGGGCTGGGAGCCGCAATATCCGAGTTACCGGGAGGGTTACTCAAGCATGCTTGAGTAACCGCAATGGGCGTCGGCTCAGCCGACGACCAGAATACCGTCCATTTCCACCGGTACACCCTTGGGCAGGGCGGCGACGCCGATGGCGGCGCGGGCGGGATAAGGCTGTTCGAAGTAACGGCCCATGATTTCGTTGACGGTAGCGAAGTTGCTCAGGTCAGTCAGGAAGATGTTCAGCTTGACGATGTCCTGCAGCTTGCCACCGGCAGCTTCAGCGACCAGCGCCAAGTTGTCGAATACCCGGCAAACCTGAGCTTCAAATCCTTCAACCACTTCCATGGTCTGCGGGTCCAGAGGAATCTGGCCGGACAGGTACACAGTATTGCCGACCTTGATCGCCTGGGAGTAAGGGCCGATGGCGGCCGGTGCGTGTTCGCTGGTGATGACTTGCTTGTTCATGAATGTCTCCATTGGGTTCAATTTTTGAGGCGCGTTATCCGCATGACGCCTTGCAATACACGGATACGCTTGATCAGTTGTGAAAGGTGCAGTCGTCCGCGCACGCGCAGCACCAACTGCACTACGCTGACCCGGCCGTCGCGTTCATCCACGCTGATCTTGTCGATACTGGCGTCGGCAACGGTAATACTGGTGGCCAGCTGGGCAATGATGCCGCGCTGATGTTCCAGTTCCACCCGCAGCTCCACGGTGAATTCGCCAGCGACATCCTTGTCCCAGGTCAATTGCAGGATCTTTTCATTATTGCCGTGGTGTTCGAGCAGGTTCTTGCAGTTTTCCTGATGGATGACCATGCCCTTGCCGGTGGTGATGAAGCCGACAATGGGGTCGCCCGGAATCGGGTTGCAGCAGCGCCCAAAACTGATCACCAGTCCTTCGGTGCCCCGAATCGCCAGCGGTTTTTCTTCGCTGCTGGGCTGCTGAACGACCGCATCGCTCTTGACCATCTCGGCTTCTGTCGGCGCATCATGGGCCAGCAGGCGGCGAGCGGTAACGTAGGCCATGCGGTTACCGAGTCCGATATCCGCCAGCAGATCCTCCAGCGTATCCATACGGCAATCAGCCAGAACGCGCTTGATCTGTTGTTCGGGAATCTGTTCCAGACTGCTGTCGAAGCTGACCAATACCTTGTCCAATAGTCGCTCGCCGAGGGCGATGGATTCGGAGTGGCGCTGATGCTTGAGCAGGTGGCGGATATTGCTGCGCGCCTTGCCGGTTATCACGAAGTTCAGCCATGCCGGGTTCGGGCGAGCGCCGGGCGCAGTGATGATTTCCACGGTCTGGCCGCTTTCCAGCGGCTCGGACAGCGGCGCCAATCGGCGATTGATGCGGCAGGCAATGCAGCTGTTGCCCACATCGGTGTGTACCGCATAGGCGAAATCGACCGGTGTCGACCCCTTGGCCAGCTCCATGATGCGGCCTTTGGGGGTGAAAATGTAGACTTCATCGGGGAACAGGTCGATCTTGACGTTCTCGATGAATTCCAGCGAGTTGCCGGCCCGCTGCTGCAGTTCCAGTACACCCTTGAGCCACTGACGGGTGCGGGCATGATTGCCGTTGATTACCTCGTCCTTGGACTTGTATACCCAGTGCGCGGCGATGCCGTTATTGGCCAGCTCTTCCATTTCCCGCGTGCGGATCTGGATCTCGATGGGCACGCCATGCATGCCGAACAGCGTGGTATGCAGGGATTGGTAACCGTTGGCCTTGGGAATCGCAATGTAATCCTTGAAACGGCCGGGGAAAGGCTTGTACAGGCTGTGTACCGCACCCAGCACGCGGTAGCAGGTATCGGCTTTATCGACGATGATACGGAACGCATACACGTCCATGATCTCGTTGAATGCCTTGCGCTTCTCGCGCATCTTCTCGTAGATACCGTACAGGTGCTTCTCGCGACCCAGCACCTTGCCCGGCAGCCCTTCGCGTTCGAGGCAGGCTTCCAGCGATTCGAGGATCCGGTTCAGCAGCTCCTTGCGGTTGCCACGGGCGTCACGCACGGCCTGGCCTATCATCCGCGAGCGCATCGGATACATGGCATTGAAGCCCAGGTCCTCGAACTCGGTGCTCAGGCTGTGCATGCCCAGACGATTGGCAATGGGAGCGTAGATTTCCAGGGTTTCGCGGGCGATGCGCCGGCGTTTTTCCGGCTTCAAGGCGCCCAGCGTGCGCATGTTGTGCAAGCGGTCGGCGAGCTTGACCAGGATCACACGAATGTCCCGGGCCATGGCCAGCGCCATTTTCTGGAAGTTCTCAGCCTGGGCCTCGGCCTTGGTCTCGAAGGTCATCTGGGTCAGCTTGCTGACCCCGTCGACCAGGTCCGCCACGGTGTCGCCGAACTGGGTGATCAGCGCTTCCTTGGGGATGCCGGTATCTTCGATCACATCATGCAGCATGGCGGCCATCAGGCTCTGATGGTCCATGTGCATGTCGGCGAGAATGTTGGCTACCGCCAGCGGGTGGGTGACGTAGGGCTCGCCGCTGCGGCGGGTCTGGCCGTCGTGAGCCTGCTCCGCGTAGAAGTAGGCGCGGCGTACCAGATTGACCTGCTCGGGGTCGAGATAGTCATCCAGCCGATCGGCAAAAATCTCTATTCCGGACATGCAACTCTCCTGCACCCTGATGTATGGGCAGTTTGGACGAGGTTGCATGGCCATCGCAATGGCTTATTCCGGCAGTTCGGTTTCCAGCGAGTACAGCGGTTCCTGCTGATCCTGCAGGGCTTCTTCCGCCATGATCTCATAGGAGATCAAGTTTTCAGCGATTTCACGCAGAGCGACAACGGTGGGTTTGTCGTTATCCCATGCAACTTTGGGTTCTTTACCGCCAGTAGCAATCTGACGCGAACGCTTGGTGGCCAGCATGACCAGCTCAAAGCGGTTGTCTACATTTTCCAGGCAGTCTTCAACAGTGACGCGGGCCATGGTGTACTCCGAACGGCAGATAAATTGGGTAAAAACGCGGGACCGAACAGTTTACCTGTTAGCGGCTCAGTCTGACAACAGCGCGGTGAGCAGCTGGCTGTTGAGGTTCTGCTGATGTGCCAGGCTCAGACGGCCGGAGCGCAGGATGGATTTCATATCGTCCAGGGCCGTATGGAAATCGTCATTGATGACAATATAGTCGTATTCCACATAATGGCTCATCTCATCAACGGCCTGGGTCATGCGCCCGGCAATGGTGTCATCGCTATCCTGGCCACGGTTGCTCAAACGGTCCTGCAGGGCAGCTCGGCTGGGTGGCAGGATGAAAATGGAGCGGGCCTGGGGCAGGGCGCGGCGTACCTGTTGAGCACCCTGCCAGTCGATTTCCAGAATCAGGTCATGACCCGCGGCCAGGGTGCGCTCAACCGTACTCTGAGAAGTGCCATACAGATTGCCGAAGACCTCCGCGTGTTCCAGAAAGTCGCCTTTGCCCACCTGCTCGAGAAACTCTTCACGGCAGGTGAAGTGATAATTGACGCCGTCCGTCTCGCCGGGGCGCATGGCACGAGTGGTATGGGATACCGATACCCGCAGGGTGTCGATCTGTTCGATCAGCGCCTTGACCAGGCTGGTCTTGCCCGCACCGGATGGGGCGGAAACGATGTATAGGGTACCGGTGGCTTGGGTCATGGGTGATATTCCTGATGGGGTCTGCGGCGTGGCGGGATTATAAAGCCATTGGGCGACGGCGTCATTTCATCGGGTGTCCGACTGGCGCTCGGGCGACGCATCCTCGAAGCGGTCGACCTGACGCAGCGGTCGGAAGGCCGCGGCCCAGCCAGCTACCACGCCAAGCGTGCAGAGCGCGCCGATCAGCGCGGCGGGCACGGCGCCGAACCAGGCGGCACTGGTACCGGCGCGGAAGTTGCCCAGCTCGTTGGACGAGCCGATGAACAACATATTGACCGCATTGACTCGGCCGCGCATGGCATCCGGGGTGGAGAACTGGATCAGCGCCGAGCGGATATACACGCTGACCATATCGGCCGCACCGGCCACCAGCAGCGCGGCAAAGGACAGCCAGAACAGCGTCGATAGGGCGAATACCACATTGGCCACACCGAAGATCGCCACGGCAATGAACATGGTGCTGCCGACATTGCGGTTGAACGGCTTGGCACTCAAGTACAGACCAACGCAGATCTCGCCGACCGCCATGGCGCTGCGCAGAATACCCAGCCCTTCAGGACCGACGTGCAGCACATCGCTGGCATAGATCGGCAGCAGCGCGACCACGCCGCCGAGCAGCACGGCGAACAGATCCAGGGAAATGGTGCCGAGAATGATGGGCCGCGTACGGATGAAATGCAGCCCGGCAGTGAAACGCTTCCAGCCTGAGGTTTCGGTGATCTGCATCGTCTCGGCATAGAGCACCGGCACCCGGCTGAGCAGTAATAGCCCGCCGGCGAAGCACACCAGGCATATCGCATAGGTCAGCTCGCCGCCCCCGATCGCATAGAGCACGCCACCCAGTACCGGGCCGAGGATGGTCGCGGTACGCATGATGGTGCTGTTGGCGGCGATGGCCTGGGCTAACTGATCACGCGGTACGATCTGCGGCAGCAGACTCTGCAACGCCGGCCCGATAAACGCCCGGGAACAGCCATACAGCACCAGCGCGCCATAGAACCAGACAAGATTGGGCTCATCGAGGGTGGATAGCCAGAGCAGAATGCCGCTGCATAGTGCTGCGCCCAGCCAGCTCAGGCTGAGAATCAGCTTCCGGCTGTAACGATCGATCAGATCGCCCGCCGGCATCAACAGAAACAGCATCGGCAGAAACTGCGCCAGCCCGACCCAGGCCAGCGACAGCGGATCACCGGTGATCTCATAAATCTGCCAGGCCACCACGATAGCCTGGATCTGCATGGCGAATACGGCTAGCAGGCGAGCGATGACAAAGGGCATGAAGCCCGGCTGACGATAGACGTTCAAGCGGCTGGCAGAGAGGGACAAGGCGACATCTTCGGTGCGGAATGGATAAGCCAGCCATAATAGCAGTCCTGATACCAGGCGTCAGCGCGGAGATCGTCGGGTTGCCGAGCGCCTGCTCGATGACAGGTGTGTCCCGACCATTCCCGGGCGTAGCGCAGGCGCGCTACACCCCGAGGACCGCATCCGGGATACTGCCGCGCAGTAAACAACGGATGGATAAGAGTTGTGGAAAAGCACGGGCGTGCTGCCTGGGAGCGCATTTCAATCATGGATTATTTCAGGTAGCTTGCTGGTCAGTCTCTCTATTGGAATAAGGCGCAGCACATGAGCACCAACTGGATCCTGCTGATCATCGGCGGCCTGTTCGAAACCGGATTTGCCATCAGCCTCGGCAAGGCCCAGCAGGCCAGCGGCAAACCCTTCGCTTTCTGGCTCCTGACGTTTGCGGTGTGCGTCACGATCAGCATGTACCTGTTGTTCAAGGCCATGGGCGGTGACAAAGCCATTCCGGTGGGCACCGCCTATGCCGTCTGGGGGGCGATCGGCGCCTTTGGCACCGTGGTTGCGGGTGTCCTGTTGTTCGACGAGCCGGTGACCTTCTGGCGCCTGTTCTTTCTCACCAGTCTGGTGCTGTCGGTGGTGGGGTTGCAGATGGTGAGTTCTTCGTAGGCGAGGCGCTTTCCATCCCTGGGATGGTCGAGCACCGGCTCGACCATGCGGCGCAAGCGCCGCCTCAGCCTACAGCCGGTAGCTCACCCCCACATAGGCCGTTCGCCCCAGCAGAATATGATCCAGCGACCGAGCGACATCATCGCGCTTGGTATTGGTCAGATTGGTGACACCGAATTTGAAGCCGAGCTCCCTGGTGGCTTGCAGATTGGCACCCAGTTCCAGGGTATGAAACGCATCGGACTTCGAGTCGCCCACCGACGGTACCGCGAGCATCTGGCTGCCGGTGTATTGATAGCCGACGAAAGTCTGCAGCCGCGGCTGGGCCTGCCATTGCAGTCGGGCGTTGCCGCTGTGCCTGGGGGTTTGCACTAGTTCGTCGCCGGTTTCCTTGTCCTCGGCATCGGCCAGGGTGTAATTGGCGGTCAGATCCAAGCTGCCGGTCAGGCTAATACCGGAGGCCAATTCCAGGCCCCGGATTCGCGCCTCGTGGACATTGGTGTAAGTCATGATCGGCGGCCGGTAGTCGGGCCCCCACTGATCGCTGACGATCATGTCCTTGATATCGTTATGAAACAGGGTGATGCCGGCATGCCAGCGTACGGCTTCGTACAGCGTGCCGATCTCGTAACTGGTCGATGTTTCAGGTTTCAGACTCGGGTTGCCGACCACCACACAGGCGCCGCGGCAGGCGACCACCGCATAATCTTCCTCGGATTGGGCAATGCTTGGCGCCTTGAAAGCTTTGCCGACGCCGCCCTTGATGACCCAATTGTCGCTCAGGTTGTATACCGCATAGGCGCGCGGACTGAACTCGGTACCGTAGACATCATGGTGATCCACCCGGCCACCCAGGGTCAGATTGACCTCGCCGAGGGAAAGCTCGTCCTGCAGATAGGCGGCGCTCTGATCCACCTTGACCTCCCCGCCCTGCAGGTTGAGATTGTGCTCCAGTTCGGTGCGGCGGTATTCCGCGCCGCCAGTCAGCAGGTGACTGCCAAGCAGGCCGCTGAGCTGGCCGTCGAGGGTATGGTTGTTCTGGGTGATATCACCGATGCGTCCGCCATTGGCCGCGACGGTCAATTCGGAATCATCCATCAGCTCGACATGCTCATAGTAATAGCGCGCGCGGCTGGTGAAACCATTCCAGCGCCCGTCATGACTCAGGCCAGCCGCGGTGCGCTGCATCCGCTGCTGATTGACCGGAGTGGAGAAGCCGGCGTTGTTCCACAGCGCATCGCGTTCATCTTCGTTGTAGCTCAGGTCGAGGTTCAGTTGCTGGCGTTCATCGAGTAGCCAGGTGAGATTGCTCAGCACGCTGCCGATCTTCTGTCGCTCGCGCGAATCGGTATCCGGATTGGTGTTCTGGCTGCTTTGCCAGGCGGCCTGATCACGGCCTTCGAGGATCAGGTTGGCGAGCAGCCTGTCATCGATCAGCGTGCCGCTGGAGTAGGTGCTGAGCTTATGGGTGTCCCCGTGATCACCCTTCGTCGGTTGCGCATAGGTGTAGGCCACTGCCGCCTCGGTGCGCCGGGTCGGCTGGCGCAGGACGACGTTGACGACACCACCGAGGGCATCTGCGCCATAGAGCGAAGACATGGGCCCACGGATCACCTCAATGCGTTCGATGGCTGCTATCGGAATGGCCGACAGGTCGAAATCATTGGCATAGGACGAACTCAGCGCGTCGCGCGAGTTGATACGGCGCCCGTTTACCAGCAATAGCGTGTAATCCGAATCCATGCCGCGGATCTTGATTTCCTGGCGGCCGTAAACCGAAGCCGGATTGATCTGTACCCCGGGCAAAATGCTCACCGCATCGGCCAGATTATTCACCTGTCGTTGCTGCAACTGCGCGCGGCTGATAACGGAAACGCTGGCCGGTGCGCTGAGCTGGCTGTGTTCGGTCTGGGTGGCGGATATCACCATGCTATCCAATGCGACCGGGTTGTCGGCCAGGGTCAGGCTGGGCAGAGCGACCAGACCGACGGACAGCAAGGTGCGTGATAGCGGGGCAAGACAGGGAATTGCGCGAAGTATCGTCATGCTGAGTCCTTTGCATGGATGGGCAAAGGACTATTAAAGATGATAATGATTATCGATAGCAATCGCTGCGTGAAGATTTTATTTATTTGTGAGGTGTGTCACACGACATCACTCAATATTCTGCACCTGTTCCCTCATCTGCTCGATATACACCTTCAGATCCACTGCCGTCTGGGTGCTGCGGGCGTCGATGGCCTTGGAGCCGAGGGTGTTGGCTTCGCGGTTGAATTCCTGCATCAGGAAGTCCAGTCGGCGGCCCATGGCGGCTTTGCCATTCAGTACGTGGCGGGTTTCGGTGATGTGGGTGTCGATGCGGTCGAGTTCCTCGGCGACGTCGATCTTCTGTGCCAGCATCACCAGTTCCTGTTCGATGCGTGTGACGTCCAGTTCCAGTTGAGCTTCGTTGAATCGGTCGATGAGTTTCTGCCGGTGGGCGGCGAGCAGCGTAGGCATCATCTCGCGCAGGGTGATGACGCGTTCGGCCATACTGTCCAGACGCTCTTCGATCAGCGCGCGCAGTTCGGCGCCTTCCCGGGCGCGGTGTTGCTTGAGTTCATCCAGAGCCTGGTTGAACAGGGTGTCAGCTTGCTTCAGCAGGTCGGGCTGGTTCTGCTCACTGCCACCGAGCACGCCGGGCCAGGCCAGCAGTTCCAGCGGGTTGATCGGTGAGGGATTATCCAGTTGGCTGCGGATTCGGCCAGCGGCCTCGATGAGCTGGTCGAGCAGGGGCTGGTTGAGACTTAAATCCGGATGGGCGTCGGTGACGGGATTGAAGCGCAAGGTGCATTCCACCTTGCCGCGGGCCAGCTGCTTACGCAGACGCTCACGCAGCGGGCCTTCCAGATCACGGAAGGCGTCGGGCAGGCGCAGGGTGGCCTCCAGGTAACGATGGTTGACCGAGCGCAGCTCCCACGCCAGGTTGCCCTGATCGGTGCTGAGTTCGCTGCGGGCAAAGGCCGTCATGCTGAATACCATGGGTCCACTCCAGATTGTCTAATTATTGATCGGCGGCGGGCATTGTACTCCGCCAGTCGGCTTGGGGGTACAGGCTGCTGTTGTACCACCGGACAGGCTCCGTATAATCGCCGCACACACATGCAGTACAAGGAATTGGATAATGATACGACCCAGCGGCCGCGCAGCAGACCAGATGCGTCAGGTGACTCTGACCCGCCAATATACCAAGCATGCCGAAGGTTCGGTGTTGGTCGAGTTCGGCGATACCAAGGTGATCTGTACTGCCAGTGTGGAAGGCGGCGTTCCGCGTTTCCTGCGTGGCACCGGCCAGGGTTGGATCACCGCCGAATACGGCATGTTGCCGCGGGCGACCGGCGAGCGCATGCAGCGCGAAGCCAGCAAGGGCAAGCAGGGTGGACGCACTTTGGAGATTCAGCGGTTGATCGGCCGTTCGCTGCGCGCAGCGGTAGACCTCAAGACGCTGGGCGAGAACACCATCTATATCGACTGCGACGTGATCCAGGCTGACGGCGGCACCCGTACCGCATCCATCACCGGTGCTTGCGTGGCACTGGTCGATGCGCTGCGTTCAATGAAGAAGCGCGGCGCAATCAAGCGGGTACCAGCCGTGCAGATGATCGCGGCGATCTCGGTGGGTATCTATCAGGGCGTGCCGGTGCTGGATCTGGATTACCCGGAAGATTCCGCCGCTGACACCGACCTGAACGTGGTGATGACCGACAAGGGCGGCTTTATCGAGGTGCAGGGCACCGCCGAGGCTGCGCCTTTCACTCCGCAGGAGCTGAACGCGATGCTGGAGCTGGCTACGGCGGGGATCAATGATCTGTTTGCTGCGCAGCTGGAGGCGCTGGCGGACTGAATGGTTCAGCCAAGCCCAAAGTGTTCGGCTATCCTGATATCAGGTCATCCATCGATACTATGAGGAGCACCGAGCATGATTGATGAAGAGCCTCGCATTGAGACGCTGGAGCCCGGTTCAGATGCGCGCCTGTGGGCGATGATTGCCCATCTGGCCGGGTTTCTCGGCTATTTCATTCCGGTGGTTGGCAGCCTGATCGGCCCGTTGATCATCTGGCAGATAAAAAAGGATCTGCATCCCTTCGTCGATGATCAAGGCAAGGAAGCGCTCAACTTTCAGATCACCGTGGCAATTGCGGTGGTCGTTTGCCTATTGCTGATGATTGTGGCGATCGGCTTTCTGCTGATCTGGGTGGTGGGCATTGGTGCGATCGTGCTGATGATCATTGCTGCCATCAAGGCCAACGAGGGTGTTGCCTACCGTTACCCGTTCTGCCTGCGTCTGATCAAATAGTGCAAGGTCGGCCACCGATCGGTGGCCGGCTCCTTTCCTGACACCCCTTCTTGATTCCTCCCGCATTACGGGTCCGCGCCGGGACTCAGTATAAAAATCGTCGATTCGGATTGACGCTGCCGTAGCTAGCGATTACCTTCTTTCATAGTTATTGTTAATAATTCTCATTTGTACTTGAGCGAGCTACAGGGGGTATTATGCGCCGCTTCGACGATTCATCCAGTGATTCGACACTCGGTTCGCATCTGCGCGCAGTCTGCCAGCGCCAGGCTGGACTGGCTGCGTTGGGTTGTGATGGCGAGCAGCGAAGCTACGGTTGGCTGGCAGCCCGCGCCGCGTACATGGCTGATCGACTGACCGAGCACGGGGTGCGCTCCGGAGATCGGGTGGGCGTATGTCTGGAACGTTCGGCTGAGTTGGTAGTGATGCTGCTGGCCTGTATTCGGTCCGGCGTCTGCTTCGTACCGCTGGAACCAACGCTGCCGTTGCCGAGGCTGCGGTCCATGGCGCGTCGAGTGAATGTCCAGCTGGTGGTGATGGGCGCGCCCCTGAGAGATGCCTTTCCGATGCCGGTGCTCGGCCTGCGACCGGGGCTGGGAAACGGTGACAACTGGCCTGAGCAGAATAAGCAACTGGCTGTCTGCCTGTTACCGGCGGAAGTCACCGGGCGGGGTGATCTGCAGCTCAGTCACCAGGAACTGGCCGGTTATCTGCAGCGCATCACCCAACGGGCGCAGGCCTGCGCCGGAACCCGCTGGTTGGCGGCCAGCGCGCTGACCGATGAGGCGGCGTTGCTGGAGATACTGGGGCCGTTGTGGGTGGGCGGTTATATTGAAATCACGCCGACTGTCTTGCACAACCGGCCGGGTGAACTGGCCGCGCTACTGCAGCGCCGGCAGGATATCAACACGCTGCAGGGCGACGTGAGCTTCTGGGAACGGCTGCTTAAGACCGGCTGGCGCGGCCATTGCGGATTCCAGGCGTTATGCGCGGGTGCCGAACTGGGCCGGCGCCGGCTGGAACGTCTGTGGTTGCCGCCGGCCCGGTCTTCCTGAGCGAGCCGGGTGTGGCAGGGATCAGCGGGTAGCGGCGACGGCAGTGGCGTTCTCTTCACTGCCCAGAATCATGGTTTCGATATCTTCGATCAGCTGAAGCGCCGCCAGCGGCCCGCCGGTGGAGGTCCATACGGAGCCATCGACGGCGCTGTAATGACCGGCTTTGGTCGCTTCCAGCTGCTGGAACATGGGCGTTTGCTCCGCTTGGCGCATGGCGTCCACCGCGTCGCCCGTGGTAGCCAGAGTACCGATGACCAGCCAATCTGCATCCAGCATAGCCAGTGATTCCAGGCTCAGAGACATGGAGTGGGTGGTGCCGGGCTCCTGTTGATGGGCCGGGCGCACCAGTCCCAGATCATGGGCAACTGTGCTGGAGAAGGAATCCTTGAGCATGTAGGCCGGCCCCTTGGGATTCCAGCGAGTGATACTGATCGTCTCGCCCTGGTGCTCGCTCAGTTTTTCACGACCCTCGGCGGTGCGAGCTTTATAGCGTTCCAGCAACGCTTGGCCTTCAGCTTCGCGGTTGAGGATATTGGCGACGCGCAGCGTGGCATCCATCCAGTATTCGCCCAGCGCGTAGGACACCGCAGTCGGGGCGATTTCATTGAGAATCGCCAGCTGCTCGGGCTTCTGCGGACCGGTAAGAATCAGGTCTGGCTGCAGTTCCAGCAGGGCCTCCAGATTGGGATTGTTGAGGATGCCGACCGAGCGGGTCTGCGCCGGAACGCGGCCTTCGAGATAGCGCGGCGGTGCAGCCTGGCCGCGGCCGTCGGTGGTGCCCACTGGCTCGATGCCGAGGGCCAGTGCGACATCCAGATCCAGCTCACTGAGGGTCACGATACGCTTCGGATCGGCGGGCACGGTCAGTTGATTACCCTGAGCGTCTTCGATCTGGCGGGTGTCGGCCAGCGCACCGAAACTGGTCAGGCCTGCCAGCAGAAGTAAGATGGCGCTGCGATAGATTGATTTGGTCATGGGGGATCCTGGAGAAGTAGGAAGGTGGGCAACGATATCACTTTATGGTAACGATTCTCATTAATAGAAAGTTTGTCACAGGTTTGCAGCGGCATCACGGTTACGTCGGCGTGGCACTATTACGGGCGCCCCGTCATCCGGTGCTGCGAGAATATCCACGTTGGTGTTGTACAACCGGTCCACCAGCGCCTTGGTGATGACCTCGCGTGCCGGGCCCATGGCGGCGATACGCCCTCCATCCAGGGCGATCAGCTCATCACAATAGCGGGCCGCCATGCCCAGATCATGAATGACGATCAACACCGTGCGGTCTTCAGTGGTGATCTGGCGGATGGACTCCATCACCTCGGTCTGCAGGCCAATATCCAGTGCGCTGGTGGGCTCGTCGAGCAGAATCAGGCCGGTATTCTGCGCCAGTATCATCCCCAACCAGGCGCGTTGGGCCTGGCCGCCTGACAGTGAGGAGGCGATGCGCTGCCAGATCGGGCCGAGCTGCATGATGTCGCGGGCGCGCGCCACTTCACGGGCGTCTTCTGCGCTCCACTGATTGAACCAGCCTTGATGCGGATGGCGGCCATACTGCACCAGTTGTTCGACCCGGATACCTTCAGCCATGACCGGGCGCTGCGGCAGAAAGGCCATCTGCCGGGCCAAGGCCTTGGTCGAGAACCTGGTCAGCGCCTGCCCATGAATATCCACCTCGCCCTGCTGCAGAGGCAACTGCCCGGCCAGAAGCTTGAGCAGGGTGGATTTGCCACTGCCGTTCGGGCCGACGATGCCGATCAGCTTGCCCCGTGGCAGGCTGAAGGAGACATCCTGCAGCACCGGTTTGTCGTGATAGCCAAATTGCAGATTGCGTGCGTGCAGAACTGTCATCAGTCGGACCACTGTCTGTCTTTTATCAGAAGGAAGAGCAACAGGAAGCCGCCCAGGATGCGGGTCATGATGCCGGTGGGTATTTCGTTGGGCTGGGCCAGTATCCGCACCAGAATATCGCTGCCCATCAGCATTACCGCCCCGCACAGGGCAGCCAGCCAGATTGGCGCCAGGTTGTCGCGGGTCAGCCAGGACGCCAGGATGGGCGCAGCCATGGCCACGAAAATCACCGGGCCGCCGATGGCCGTGCCCAGCGAGGCCACCAGGATCGCCAGCCCCAGTATGCCCAATTGCACCAGTGGCACATTGACGCCCAGACTGCGCGCCGTGGCATCGCCGAACCGCAGCAGCGCCAGCGGCCGATTGATCAGCGCCATCAGCGGGCACAGAGCCAGAAGGATCAATGTGATGGGGTGGATGGTCTGGTAGCTGACGTGGGCAAAATGGCCCATGGTCCACAGATAAACGCTACCCAGGTGAGTCAGCGGCTGGGTGGACATGACGAACTGGCCGAGGGCGTTGAACAGTTCGGAAATAGCGATGCCGATGATGATGAACAGATAACCCTGTTCTCCCGGCCGACGGCACAGCACGAACAGGGCCACCGCCGCCAGCGCTGCACCCAGCGGCGAGGCCCACCAGGGCCAGTTGCCGAGAGTGAGATAGATGGCGAATATGATCACCGCCAGCGAGGCGCCCTCATTGACGCCGACCATGTCCGGGGTCGCCAATCGGTTGCGCACCAGCGTCTGGATCAGACAGCCAGCCATGCCCATCGCCAATCCGGCCACCACCACGCCGGTGACGCGCGGCAGGCGGATTTTGTACACCATGATTTCATGCAGCTTGCTGCCCTGGCCGGCGAAGGTGGCGATGACCTCGCGCATACCCATGTTGGCCGAGCCGAGACTCACCGACAGTACGAACAGCACCAGCAGGATCACCAGCATCACCAGCGTCATCAACCAGGTACGCCGGTGTAACAGCACGGTGGCACTGCCCAGCTGCAGACGCCATACGCCGGAAGGAATACTCGTATTCATCATCACTTCACCGTCAGCAGCGAGCGGAAGCCGCCGCGCAGCACGATGGCGATCAGCGCGGGCGCGCCGATCACCGCCAGCAGCGTACCCACCGGCATCTCGAAGGGCTGGATCGCCCAGCGAGCCAGGATGTCGGCGGCGAGCAGGAACAGCATGCCGAACAGGGCGGAGAACAACATCTGCGGCATCAGCTTCACCGGCTCCACCAGCCGAGCGCAGTAGGCGGCGAGGAAGCCGACAAAACCGATCGGGCCGGCCAGGGAGATGGCGCAGGCGGTGAATAGCGTAGAGGCGACCAGCACACCGATGCGTACCCGCGTGGTATGGATGCCCAGCGATTTGGCCTGAGCATCACCCATCTGCATCAGAGTCAGCTGCCGGCACAACATGACTGCCAGCGCCAGGGCGACCAGCACCACCGGTGTGATCAGGCGCACGGCATCCAGTTCCGAGGCGGACAGCGAGCCCAGATTCCAGAAGCGAAACTGTTCCAGCGCCGTCTGGTTGGCCAGCAGCAGGTAATTCGACAGGCCGCCAAACACGGCGCTGAGCGCCACCCCGGCGAGAATCAGTTTCAGCGGGCTGGCCTGGCCCAGCATCAGACCGATGCCCAGCACGATCAGATTGCCGAGCAGGGCACCGGCGCTCGACCACAGCAGATAGCCCTGAGTCGACTCGATACCGAAATAGATCAGGCCGACCACCAGTCCCATTACCGCCCCGGCATTGACGCCCAGCAAACCCGGTTCGGCCAGCGGGTTGCGGGTGGCGCTCTGCAGCAGGCTGGCGGCGATTGCCAGACTGGCGCCCACCACCAGGGCCGCGAGCGTGCGCGGCAGGCGCAGGGTATTGATGATCATGGCCAGCTTGTCATCGGCCAGCAGCGCCGCATCACCGCGAAAATAACCCAGCACCTCCGACGCGCCGTAGACGCCCGCGCCGGTAGCCAGCGACAGCATAAGCAATACTGTCAGAAGCGCCGCGCCGGATGCCAGCACGGCCCATTGCTGGGCGGGGAGAGGGGTTGCGAACTTTACCATTGCTTTGATAGGTGAATCCTCAGCTGTACCGGCGCAGCCGGTGGAGGCTGTAATACGGGTTATAACTGCAGCCGGCCATGGCTCATGAATGACTGCAAAGGAAAGCGGCATACTTCCACTTGGCTGTCATGCAATTCGCAACTGTGGTTAACAGGTCATGACTATCGGCGACAGTCTCATTACGGTAATGGGAATCGATATCAATCGCATGATACGCCTCTTGGCAGCGACTGTCGCGCCGAGGCGCCCGATAGCCGGGCGACAATCTGTCGCGCCCGGCTCAGGGATGGGAGGCTCAGCGCAGGCGCAGTGGCAGGCTGGCGTAACCGCTGGAAGGATAAGTGGCGAGGGTAGCGGGTTGCTCGGCGATCAGTTGCAAGCTGCTGCTGTGCTGCAGCAGGCTGCGCATGATGATCACCAACTCCATGCGCGCCAGTGGCGCCCCCGGGCAGACATGAACACCGGCGCCGTACAGCAGATTCAGTGAAGGGTCGCGTTCCAGGGAAAAGCGCTCCGGGTCGGCAAAAATATCAGGGTCACGGTTGGCGGCGAGCCAGTTGATGGTGATGCGTTGCCCGGCCTCGATCTGCCGTCCGCCCAGCTTCACCGGGCAGGTAGCGCGCCGGCGATTGTCGACCAGCGGGCCATGAAGGCGCAGGATTTCATCGTTGGCCTGCCAGAGCAGTTCGGGATCGTCGCGCAGCTGCTGCTGTACTTCGGGGTTGGCCGCCAGGAACTGCGTCAGAATCCCAACCGAGGCGGCGATTGTGCCGACTTCGCCAACCGTCCAGTTGCGCAGGATGCTGGCGATCTCCTGATCGCTCAGCGGCCGGCCATTGATCTGTTCCTGCATCAGCGCCGAGGTGACATCGGCATCGGCATCGGCACTGGTGCCGGCTCGACGACGAGTGTGCAGCAGATCGGCGATCAACGCGTCGAACTCTTCGGCCAACGCGGCGAGGATCGCCCGATCTCGGGCCAGCGTCGCCTCGGCATTGCGGCTGGCCCAACTCAACAAGTTGTCCTGCAGCTTCAGTGGCCAGCCCATGAAGGCGCACTGGATACGCAGGGCGAAGGGCTGGGCGAAATCCGCCATCAGCTCGATATGGTCCTGCTGCAGGGTGCTGCCCGCCAGATCCTCGGCAATCTCCCGGCAAATCGGCTCGAATTCGGCCATGCGTTCGGCGTTGAAATAGGGTTCGATGATCTTTCGATAAGGCGTATGTTCCGGCGGGTCCATGCCGTTGGGGACGGAAATATGCCGCGACACCCGGTTGCTGAAGGTGTCATTGTCCAGCAGGACGCGGGTGACATCCCTGTGGCGGAAGACGCTCCAGCCAGCATAGTCGCTGTGGGCGACGGGGCAGCGCTGGCGCATTTCATCATAGGCGGCGCGCTGATCACGGAGGGTGGTTGCGGATCGGGGGTCCCAATCCTGTTGCAGCTGTTTGGGCATAAGGCGACACCAGGCAAACGGGCATTCGCCGCCAGACGACAACGAAATAGCGTTTGTATAAGAAAGAGTGGTAATAACTGGCGTTGAGTTTAGCAGTGAGAGGGCGATCAATAATTGATCAATATCAAAAGCGGCAGTGAAGAAGAGGAAGCGGGCGCCTGATGGCAGCGCCCGCGGACAATCAGATACTCAGCACCCAGTCGTAGTCGATAATGACCGGGGCATGCTCCGAGAAGCGCACCTTGCGCGGAATGGCGGCGTGCTTCACGAAACGGCGCAAGCCGGGTGTGAGAATCTGGTAGTCCAGACGCAAGCCGAGATTCAGATCCTGGGCCTGCTCGCTATCTGGCCACCAGCTGTACAGATCGGACTCGCGGGTGACTTCGCGCAGGGCGTCGACATAACCCAGGGTGCCGAAGATCTCATCCATCCAGGCCCGTTCCGGTGCCATGAAACCGGGCTGATGCTGGCAGTCGCGCCAGTTTTTCACGTCCAGCTTCAGGTGCGCCGTATGCAGCGAGCCGCAATAGATGAACTCGCGGCGTTTGCGGCGCTGCTTGGTCAGATAGGTGGTGAAGTCATTCATGAACTTGAATTTCTGGTTCAGGCTGGCATCGCCGTCGCGGCCTGAAGGCAGCAGCAGACAGCCGATGCTGACCTTGTCGAAATCCGCCTGGATATAGCGCCCGTAACGATCAGCCAGCTCGAAGCCGAGCCCCATGATGATCGCCTTGGGTGCGGTCTTGGTATAAATGGCTACGCCGCCCTGGCTGGGCACTTCTGCCTCGAAGCAATACTGCCAGTAACCGTCGATCCAATAGGGATCCTGTTCCAGCTCGGGAGCGGTGACGCGTATGTCCTGAAGGCAGATAACGTCCGCATCCTGCGTGCGCAGCCAGTCAAACAGACCCCGAGCCGCCGCGGCCTCGACACCGTTGACATTAAGACTGATGATTCGCATACATGGCTCCCCCAATTTCGTGCGTGTATGATACCCGAGCTGAAGGGATTTTTGTTATAGATGAGGGTAATAGAATAGATGCATGAATATCAGTGGGAATTTATCCGTTTCGCGCTGGACCGGAATGTTTTGCGCTTCGGCGAATTTACCCTCAAGTCAGGCCGCACAAGCCCATACTTTTTCAATGCCGGTCTGTTCAATACGGGCAGCGCTCTGGCGCGACTGGGGCGTTATTATGCCCAGGCGCTGATTCACAGTGGTCCGAAGGATATCGACATGATTTTCGGCCCGGCGTACAAGGGTATTCCGCTGGCGGCGGCGACAGCAGTTTCTCTTGCCGAAAGCTTTGATATTGATCTGCCATACTGCTTTAATCGCAAGGAAGCCAAAGATCATGGCGAGGGCGGTTCGCTGGTTGGTGCACCGCTGGAGGGTCGCGTATTGATAGTGGATGACGTCATCACTGCCGGTACCGCCATTCGCGAGGTCATGCAGATTATCCAGGCGGCGAAAGCCGAGCCGGCGGCGGTGATGGTGGCGCTGGATCGGCAGGAGCGCGGTCAGGGCGAACTGTCAGCCATCCAGGAGGTCGAGCGTGATTTCGGCATTCCGGTGGTGAGCATCGTGTCGCTGACCCAGATCCTTGCCTTTCTTGAAGACGACGCGCAGTTGCGCAAATACCTGCCTGCAGTGCAGGCGTATCGCGAGCAATACGGCATCTGAGCACAAAGCCGTATATCAGTCAGGACAGGGTGGTCCCGTTATGCAGAGAAGGATCAGATATCAGGCCGTGGCAGCGCTGCTCGGTGCTGTGGCCGTCGGAGCCGAGGCGGCTGACCTGTATCGCTACGTCAATGACAAAGGCATTACGGTACTGGATAAAAGTGTACCGCCGCATTATGTCAGCCGTGGTTATGAGGTACTGGACGCTGACGGTCGGGTAAAGCTGGTGGTGCCGGCAGCGCCGACTCGTGAAGAGCGGGAGGCGGCGCGCGCCGCCGAACAGGAGCAGCAGCGCCGTGCCACCGCTGACGGGACGCTGCTGCGCTTGTATTCCGGCGTCAAGGATCTGGATCGTGCCCATGATCGGCAGATTCAGCAGATTGAAAACCTGATAGCCACTACCGAAGCGGGCTTGCTCACCCTGCAGGCGCAGCGGGATGACCTGCAGAGCCGTGCTGCCGCGCAGGAACGCGCAGGCCGCAAAGTGGACCCTCAGATACTGCGGGATTTGGCGGAGGTTGAGGCCGAGCAGGGTCGCCTGCAGCGTCTGATCACCAGCAATCGCGGAGAGGTCGACGCAGTCAACCAAGCCTTTGCCAGCCGCCGACAGCGGTTGCAGCAGCTACTTGCCGACTGAGATCTGAGCTGCTCAGACGGCAAGCCGGCAAGCGTGCTTATAGCGTGCAGCTGGTTTCCTCGAAGGCGCCGATGGCGTCGCGGAAAGCTTGCCCTATGGCCTTGGGCCGCCGGGTTTCCATGTCAGCATGCACATAGACAATCTCACCGGTAACCAGCAGCTGCTGTTCGCGATAGATGCCGATGGCGAACTGCATGCTGCTATTGCCCAGCCGGGCAATGCGCACATGAATATCCAGCAGGTCGTCAAAACAGGCCGGTGCCTGATACTCCAGCAATGTCCGCACGGCAAAGAAGTCGCTGCCCGTGATGCCGGTATCCGGATGCGCCGCCTTCAAGGCGCGGAAATACTCTGTGATACCCACATCCGCATAGGTCAGATAATGCCCGTTGAATACTATTCCCTGCGGATCGGCCTCGGCCCAGCGTACCCGTATCGGGCAGCTGAATCGGAAGTCATTCTGCTGCATGGAGCTCCTCCAGCGGCTGGTTGGTGATCAGGGTACCGACACCCGTATCGGTGAATACTTCCAGCAACACCGCGTTGGGTACCCGACCGTCAACAATGATGGCGCTGCCGACGCCGCCCTGCACGGCATCCAGCGCGCAGCGGATCTTCGGCAGCATGCCGCCATAGATGGTGCCGTCGGCGATCAGCTCATCGACCTGGGCGGTAGTCAGCCCGGTCAGCACCTTGCCTTCCTTGTTCATCAGCCCGGCGATGTTGGTCAGCAGCATCAGCTTCTCGGCGCCCAGAGCCTCGGCCACCTTGCCAGCCACCAGATCGGCATTGATGTTGTAGGAAGCGCCGTCATCACCGACGCCGATGGGCGCGATCACCGGGATATAGTCGTCGGAGATCAACCGATTGATCAGCTTCACATTGACTTCGCTGACCTCGCCGACCTGGCCAACATCGATGATCTCCGGTTTGTCCATGCCCGGTGTGCGGCGGGTAACCTTGAGTTTGCGCGCACGGATCAGGTTGGCGTCCTTACCGGTCAGGCCGAGAGCTTGGCCGCCATGCTGATTGATCAGGTTGACGATGTTCTTGTTCACCTGGCCGCCAAGTACCATTTCCACCACGTCCATGGTTGCGCTGTCGGTGACGCGCATGCCCTCGATGAACTCACTGGCAATGTTCAGGCGCTTGAGCAGCTCACCGATCTGCGGCCCTCCGCCATGCACCACCACCGGGTTGATGCCGACCGTCTTCATCAGCACGATGTCCTTGGCGAAGCTGGCTTGCAGCTCCTCGCTCTCCATGGCGTTACCGCCGTACTTGATGACGATGGTCTTGCCGGTGAAACGCTGGATATAGGGCAGTGCCTCGGTCAGGATCATGGATACCTGGGTAGCGGCGTCACGGTTCAGCATGGTGATTCTATTCTCCTGATCATAAATGGGTCAGCTCCAGGTCGGGTGCCACAGCGGCCAGCTGACTACGGAATAATTGGCGGATGCGCTCCAGCGCAGCGACGGTATCGGCCTCGAAACGCAGCACCAGCACCGGTGTGGTATTGGATGCGCGCACAAGGCCCCAACCATCAGGGTAGTCGACGCGGATGCCGTCAATAGTGCCGACGCGCGCTTGCTCGCCCCAATCGCCTGCACCTGCCAGCGCCTCCATCAGGGCGAACTTGCGTTCTTCGCCCACGGTCAGGTTCAGTTCGGGTGTGCTGATGCCGGTTGGGTAGCGGTCGAACAGGGAGCTGATCTCGTCGCGATCCTGGGTCAGCATCGAGATCAGTTCCAGCAGGCGACAAGCGCTGTAGAGACCGTCATCGAAGCCGTACCAGCGTTCCTTGAAGAAGACATGACCACTCATTTCGCCACCGAGCAGCGCATCGGTCTGCTGCATCTTGGCCTTGATCATCGAGTGGCCGGATTTCCACATCACCGGACGCCCGCCCAAGCGGCTGATCAATTGTGGCAACTGACGGGTGCATTTCACGTCAAATACGATGTCGGCACCGGGGTTGCGAGTCACTATGTCTTCGGCAAACAGCATCAGCAAGCGGTCGGGACAGATGATCTCGCCGTTGGCAGTCACCACGCCGAGGCGGTCGGCATCGCCATCGAAGGCCAGTCCCAGATCGGCATTGTGCTGTTTGACGATCAGCAGCAGGTCCTGCAGGTTTTCGGGTTTGCCGGGGTCCGGGTGATGATTGGGGAATGTGCCATCCACCTCGCAGTACAAGGCCACCACGTCGCAGCCGAGGCTTTCCAGCAGCGTCTGGGCGATCACGCCGCCCACGCCATTGCCGCAATCCACCACCACCTTGAGCGGGCGAGCCAACAGCACGTCATCGACGATGCGGTTGCAGTAATGTTCGAGAATCTCCATCGGTGCGCAACTGCCGCTGCCTTCATGCAGTCTGTTCTGCTCCAGGCGTTGGCGCAGGGCGGTGATGCGCTCATCGGCCAGGGTCTGGCCGGCGATGACGATTTTCAGGCCGTTGTAATCCGGTGGGTTGTGGCTGCCGGTCAGCATCACCCCCGACGTAGCCTCGGTGGTATGGGTGGCGTAATACAGCACCGGTGTCGGTACCATGCCCAGGTCGGTTACCAGGCAACCGCTATCGGTCAGGCCCCGTATCAATTGGCTGCTCAGTTCGGGGCCGGATAGTCGACCATCGCGGGCCACGACCACCTTGGGTTGGCCGGCATCAATCGACTCGCTGCCGATCGCCCGACCCAGCCAGTAGACATGGTCTGCGGTCAGGGTGCGGCCAACCACACCGCGGATATCATAGGCGCGGAAGATTTCCGCCGGCAGAGATGGCGGGGTGCCGGCAGCCAGCGCATCCGGCAAGTCATCCAGGATGTCGATATCCAGCACCTCTTCCAGTGGTGGCAGCTGCGGTGCAGTGGCGACGGGTTTGGCTGGCGATGGGGGTGCGCTGGGTTTGGCGGGAGACATTGCCGGACCCTGTGTTGCGCGGCTGGCCAGCTGCATGATGCTGTGGGCCAGCGGTTCGAGGGGCCCCAGGCGCAGGCCGGCGGCCTTGTGTCCCCTGGTCAGCTGTTCCAGTGTCTCGGCATCGGTGGTCAGTGCCTTGTTCCAGCTGCGCTGCAGGAACATCAGGCTGGCCAGCGCGCCCGCCAGCACCAGCAGAACTGCGGCGAACAGGACCAGCGGATTGGGCGCCCCGGCGCCCAGGGCCGTGCCGCCTTGAAAAGTCAGCGTCCAGGCTGGATTGTCGGTAGGCAGACTGAGTAGTTCGCCATGCCCGCTGCCGGCGTGGTACAGCGGCTGTGCGGGCCCGGCCGGGAACTGCTGTATCAGCGAGACCTTGCCGGCACCTTCCGGCAGTTGCGGCAGTGCGGCGGTCAGACGCTGCAGTTCGAATACTGCCAGCAGGCTACCGCCGATCGGCGCTTTGGGTGAGGCGCGCAACGGCTTGACCATGTACAGACGCCAATGCTCACCGATCTTGTGCGCTTCTGCGGGTACCGGCAGGCCGCGCTCGGCCCGTCGGATCATGTCCAGCGCGGCGAAGCTCAACGGCGCTTGCTCATGATCAATGCTGCGCGCCGCGCCGGGCAGATGCGTATAGATCGCCAGGTTATCAGCGAACTGGTAATGCAGCAGACGATCCAGTGTGGCGCTGCCACCCTGTTGCAGAGTGACCTGCAGCTGCGGGTTGGCGGCAACCCGGGTCAGGTCTGCATCGAGCCGCGCCAGAGCATGGTCGAGTGCGCTTTGCTGCTGGCTGGCGTAGGCGCTGCTCAGATCCTCGCGGTAGTACCCGGCTGCCGGACCGAACAGCAGCGCCCAGAGCAGAGCTCCCGCGGCGGCCAACCCGGCGAGCATCAACAGCAGCGGCACCAGGGTGCCTGGCACAGCACTGGGTTGTCGGTTCATGGATGGTTTTTTCAGCTTCATTTCTGTTTGTTGCCTCCCTGCAAATCGAAGAAATCAGTGGCTGCCGGTATGTCCGAAACCACCCGCGCCACGCTGGCTGTCATCGAATTCGCTGACAATCTCCAGTTGTGCCTGCACTACAGGTACCAGTACCAGTTGCGCGATACGTTCACCCGGCTCGATGGTGAAGGCCTGCTGCCCTCGGTTCCAGCAGGAGACCATCAGCTCGCCCTGGTAATCGGAATCGATCAGGCCGACCAGGTTGCCCAGCACGATGCCATGTTTGTGGCCCAGCCCGGAGCGCGGCAGGACCATCGCCGCCAGGCCCGAGTCGGCGATATGAATCGCCAGCCCGGTGGACAGCAGCGTGGTCTGACCGGGCTCCAGGGTCAGCGGTGCGTCGAGCATGGCGCGCAGGTCCAGACCGGCCGATCCGCTGGTGGCGTAGGCTGGCAGGGGCCATTGCTGGCCGAGACGGGGGTCAAGAACTCGGGCTTGCAAAGCGTGCATGGTATTTCCTCAGGCTGGAGTATTCAGGCGAGCGGCGATGACGGCAATGATCTGGCGGGCCAGTTTGTGCTTGCTGGCGCGCGGCAGCGGTTGCTGGGTCAGACTGCGGTCGATCAGGGTGACGGCATTGTCATCGGCATTGAAGCCGATTCCCGGCTGGCTGACGTCATTGGCAATGATCAGATCGAGGTTCTTGCGGGTGAGCTTGTCGCTGGCATAGTCGAGCACCTCATCGGTTTCGGCGGCGAAGCCGACACAGAAGCCGGGGCGCTGGTTGTGGCTGGCCAATGTGGCCAGGATGTCCGGATTGCGTACCAGGGCCAGAGTCATGCCGGCGTCGCTGCCGGTATCTTTCTTCAGCTTGCCCGGCGCGCAGCTGGCTGGCCGGTAGTCTGCCACCGCTGCCGAGGCGATGAACAGGTCCGCCGGCAACGCGGCGTCACAGGCGGCGAGCATGTCGGCAGCGCTGACCACATCCACCCGATCGACTCTGGGCGGGGTAGGCAGATTCACCGGGCCGGTCACCAGGGTAACCCGGGCGCCGGCCTCGACCGCAGCCTCGGCCAAGGCGAAGCCCATCTTGCCGGAGCTGTGGTTGGACAGGTAACGGACCGGGTCGATCGCCTCGCGGGTCGGACCGGCGTTGATCAGCACGTGGCGGCCGGTAAGCAGGCCGCGCTCGAAACACTCGGCGCAGCGCGCGGCGATCTCGGTCGGTTCGAGCATGCGGCCGGGGCCGATGTCGCCGCAGGCCTGCTCGCCAGCGGCCGGTCCATATATCTTGATGTCGCGCTGCAGCAGTGTCTGCAGGTTGGCCTGGGTGGCTGGATCACGCCACATGGCCTGGTTCATCGCTGGCGCCAGCGCCACCGGTGCATCGGTGGCCAGCACCAGGGTGGTCAGCAGGTCGTCGCCGCGGCCTGTGGCCAGCCGGGCCATCAGGTCGGCAGTGGCCGGGGCGATCAATACCAGATCGGCCCAGCGGGCCAGCTCAATATGCCCCATGGCGGCCTCGGCGGCCGGATCCAGCAGATCACCATGCACCGGGTTGCCGGACAGCGCCTGCAGCGTCAGCGGCGTGATGAATTCATGGGCGGCGCGGGTCATCACCACGCGCACTTCAGCACCGGCGTCCTTCAGCCGGCGCACCAGTTCTGCACTTTTATAGGCAGCGATCCCGCCGCTGATTCCGAGTACTACCTGCTTGTTCAACAACCGCTGCATCATCGACTCCAGCCCTCGGCATTGCTGCCCATCAGCACGCCCGGCAAATGGCGTTAAAGATACCATATGCCGACCACGTCACGCGCCTCCCATGAACGGCTCGACCCGCGCTGGGGTGCGTGCCTATACTCCGATTCTGCCAGCACGAAAAGGAAGTACGTGCCTGCCTGACTGCAAGGAGCACATGCCATGCCCATCACCGACTGGCCGGCGGCCGAACGCCCTCGGGAAAAACTGCTGTTACAGGGCGCTGCGGCGCTTTCCGATGCCGAGCTACTGGCGATATTCCTGCGTACCGGCTTGCCGGGGCGCAGCGCGGTGGACCTGGCGCGTGATCTGTTGCACGGCTTTGGCAGTCTGCGCGCTCTGCTGCAGGCCGACCAGGCAGGCTTCTGCAGTCACGCCGGGCTGGGGCCGGCCAAGTTTGCCCAGCTGCAGGCGGTCATGGAAATGGGCCGGCGGCATCTGTTCGAAGATATCAAGCGTGGCGACGCGCTGACTTCACCGGGTGCGGTGCGCAACTTCTTGCGCAGTAAACTGATGGCGCTGCCCCATGAGGTGTTTGCCTGTCTGTATCTGGACAACCAGCATCGGGTAATCGCCTTCGAGGAGTTGTTTCGTGGCACCCTGGACAGCGCCAGTGTCTACCCGCGTGAGGTAATCAAGCGCGCACTGTCGCACAATGCCGCGGCGCTGATTCTGACCCATAACCATCCGTCGGGCGTGGCTGAGCCGAGCCAGGCTGATCTGCAGTTGACCCGGCGCCTCAAGGAGTCGCTGGCGCTGGTGGATATCCGTGTGCTGGACCATTTGGTGGTGGGCGACGGCGACCCGGTTTCCTTTGCGGAGCGCGGGCTTTTATGAAAGGGATTCACGAAAAATCGTTGCTTGGTCAGGCGTATTTTGGTATAAAGCTCCGCTCTTCTCGGGGCTGTACCTGTAATCCGCGTTTTACAGTGAAGCGTGAACGGTTGCCTCGACTGGACAACAGATTCTTTTTATGACTTCCAACCAGTTCGGGTTGGGCAAGTGGTTGGAGAGGGTTAACCATGTCTCGAGTATGTCAAGTGACCGGCAAGCGTCCGGTGACTGGGAACAATGTTTCCCACGCTAACAACAGAAGCAAGCGTCGTTTTCTGCCTAACCTGCAGCATCACCGCTTCTGGGTAGAGTCCGAAAAGCGTTTTGTCCGTCTGCGTACGTCCGCCAAGGGCATGCGCATCATCGACAAGCGTGGCATTGAAGTCGTTCTGACTGAAATGCGCGCTCGCGGCGAAAAAATCTAAGGAGCAGGTCCATGCGTGAATTGATTCGTCTGATCTCCTCTGCCGGTACTGGTCATTTCTACACTACCGACAAGAACAAGCGTACTACTCCCGACAAGATCGAAATCAAGAAATTCGATCCGGTTGTACGCAAGCACGTGATGTACAAGGAAGGCAAGATCAAATAAGATCTGCCCGACTGACAAAAAACCCGCCTCGGCGGGTTTTTTGTTGCCTGCATTTCAGCGCCTCTCAGCGCTCTCCACCCACCGCAAAGTTGGGCAGGCTGTCCACCGGTTGGGAAAACTCGAACGGGATGGATACCGTGCTCAGGCCGACGTTCTTCTGCACCACGAAGTGCAGGTGCGGCCCGGTGCTGTTACCGGTATTGCCGGACAGCGCCAGCAGCTCGCCTGCTCTCACCCGCTGACCTTCCCGGACGCTGACCGACCCTTGCTTCAGATGCAGATAGACGCCCATGGTGCCGTCATCATGCAGCAGCCGGACGAAGTTGCCGGCCGGGTTGGTGCCGCGGCCGCTCTGCTGGTTCTCGGTTTTCACCACCAGTCCGCCGCGGGCGGCGACGATGGGGGTGCCGACCGGCATGGCGATGTCCACTGCATAGCGACCTTTCGGACCGGAATGGCTGTAGCGGCCACCGGGGCCCTGGGTCATGCGAAAGGGACCGCCGCGCCAGGGCAGTGGATAGGCTTGGGGATGATGCTCAGCGCGTGGATCGCCCAGGGCATATTGCAGTTTGTGTTGGTAGCGCGGGGTCCCTTTGCCATCCGGAGCCAGTGTCAGCAGGCGGATATTACCCCGTGGCGGCAACACCCAGCGCACGGGCTTGGCAGGTGCGCCCAGCACGTGTTCGGCGGAGGTGATCGCCAGTTCGATTTCCACGGGGACATACAGATCGTTTTTGATCATCAGGGTGTCGCCACCGGCATGTTTGCGTGTGGTCACATACACCTGGCGGTCATTATTCTCGACCATTCTGTCGCGGAACAGGAAAACCTGTGCTCCCTGTACCCGCTCATCGGTATAGGTCACGACGCCATTTTCGTCGGTGTACTTGTAGATAGTGGAGCCAAGCAGCGCGGGGCTGGCCAGCAGCAGGGTGATCCCAAGAAGATAGGTACGCATCCGTTGCAACCGTTAGAGCCATGACAGAGCGCCAAGGATAAACCTTGGCGCTCTGTAAAGCGACCCACACAAAAGGGCGGGTGCTACCGTCCGTCAGCGGGTCGGCGTTACCCGCCAGATGGTATTGGCCAGATCGTCCGCTACGATGAGTGCACCTTCCGGATCCACGGTCACGCCGACAGGGCGACCGCGGGTTTTGCCTTCCTCAGTGCGGAAGTCATAGACGAAGTCCACCGGCGGGCCGGACGGGCGGCCGTTGCTGAAGGGCACAAAGATGACCTTGTAGCCGACCGGGTTGGAGCGGTTCCAACTGCCATGCTCGCCGATGAATACACCGTCGGCATACTCGGGACCCATTGCTGCGCTGGAAAAGTCCAGACCCAACGCCGCGACGTGCGAGCCCAGGGCATAGTCCGGCACGATCGCTGAGGCGACCTTCTCTGGATCCTCCGGTTTCACCCGGGGATCCACATTCTGGCCCCAGTAGCTATAGGGCCAGCCATAGAAGCCACCTTCCTGAACCGAGGTCAGATAGTCCGGGACCAGATCCGGGCCCAGTTCATCGCGCTCATTGACCACCGACCACAGCACGCCGGTACCTGGCTGCATGGCCAGAGCCGTGGGGTTGCGCAGGCCGGTAGCGTAGGGCTTGTGCAGTCCGGTCTCGGCATCGATCTGCCACACCTCGGCGCGGTTGACCTCGGCGTCCATTCCCCGTTCGGTGATGTTACTGTTGGAGCCGATACCGACATACAGGAAGCGGCCATCCTCACTGGCGGTCATTGCCTTGGTCCAGTGGTGGTTGATTGCCGATGGCAGGTCGGTGACCTTCTCCGGTGGGCCGCTGGCCTGGGTCTGGCCTTCTTCGTAATCAAAGCGGACCAGGGCGTCCTGGTTGGCGACATACAGGTTGTTATCTACCAGCGCCAGGCCGTAGGGTGCATTGAGGTTCTCGGCAAATACTGTCTGCTCCTCATAGGCACCGTCACCATCACTGTCGCGCAGCAGAGTCAGGCGGTTGCCGCTCTCGACCTGGGTGTTGCCCTGGGCCTTGATTTTGCCAGCAATCACATCCTTGGGTTTCAGTGGCTTGGCGTTCCCCCCTCGGCCTTCGGCCACCAGGATGTCGCCATTGGGCAGTACCAGGGTCTGACGTGGGATCTTGAGGTCAGTGGCAATCGCGGTTACGGTGAAGCCTTCCGGTACGGTCGGAACATCATCGCCCCACTCGCTGGGATCGGCGATGGTCATGTTGGGCAACAATCCCCGCTGCGCTTCGGGTAACTGGTCAACGGTGCCGTAAGTCTGTTCCGGATCCCCTTCGTTGTCGCCGCAGGCGCTGAGGAAGAGTGCGAGAGCGCAGACCGGGAAGGCCGGCCAAAGGCTCGAATATTTCATACTTCACCTCCCGTGCGTGTGCGTACCAGAGCCAAGCCCAACCAGGCGGCGATACAGGCCAATATCGTGACTATCACCGACAGTACCAGCCCGGTAGGCATGCTCGCCCAGGCATCCTTGGCGTGAATCAGGGCATTGATGAAGCCGATGATCCAGGTTGCCACCAGCAGCAGCAGGGAAAGCAGCGCGCGCCCATGACGACCATCGGCGCGGAAAAGCCCGATGATGCCGCAGAGGATGGCCAGGCCAGCGAACACCAGTCCGCCGGCGATCAACCAGGAGGCGAAGTTGTTCCATTGGATGTGATAGCTCGATGAATAGGCGAAATCACTCAGCATGGCACCGAGAAACAAGGGGATGGAGCCAGCGAGAAATATCGCATGCAAGGGGTGAGGGGCGTATAGATAGGTTCGGTCGGCAGTAGCCATCGGGAGGTGATCCTCTTCGTTGAGCGAGTGAAATCCTGTCGCCGGGTCCCACTCTGGAATCGGGAGTGTTGCGGCGTACGGTCGCAGTATAGTCCACGCGACTGCTTCGTCCACCCGGCTACGCGGACCAGTGAAGTGGTTTGATCCCCGGGCGCCCGCTTAGGGGGCGCCTGTTACGGGTGTTGTCAGGCCGGAACGGCCGGCTGCAATGAGTAGGTGCGTAGCTGCGCAGCAAAATCCCTCAACGCCTTGATGCCGGTGGCCTCGGCCTGGGTGCACCAGTCGCTCAGTGCCTGCAGCATTTCGTGGCCGTTGCTGCTGGTGCGGGTCCAGATCTGCTGCAGCGCGAGGCGCTTTTCGTAGATGATACGCAGCGATTGGCTTTGCTCCAGAATGGTCTGGATCTTCGCCTCCTGCTGCGGTTCAAGCAGGCTGGGCTCCCGTCCCAGCAAGCGTTTGGCGCGGCGAAACAAGTGACGTACCGACTCATCCACCCGGTGCATCTCCTGTTGGGCGAGGGGCTTGATCACCTGTTTGCGGTAATGCGCCATGATCTGGAAGCGGTTATTGAGAATGGCCATGGCAGTATCCATGTCCAGGGTCTGCTTGCCCTCGATACGATGGGCAATCGGTGCGGTGCGCCGTACACTGGCCAGACCCAGTGCGCTGAACAGACGAATCCACAGCCAGCCCATGTCGAACTCCCATTTCTTCACCGACAGCTTGGCCGAGTTGGGGTAGGTATGGTGGTTGTTATGCAGCTCTTCACCGCCGATCAGGATGCCCCAGGGCAGAATGTTGGTTGCCGCGTCCTTGCACTCGAAGTTGCGGTAACCCACGGCGTGGCCGAGGCCGTTGACCACGCCGGCGGCCAGTAGCGGAATCCACATCATCTGCACTGCCCAGACGGTCAGGCCGAGCACCCCGAACAGCGCCAGATCGATCAGCAGCATGCTGACGATACCGGCGTTGCGAAAGCGTCCATAAAGGTTGCGCTCGACCCAGTCATCCGGGCAATTCTTGCCGTAGATACGCAGCGTATCCTCGTTCTTCGACTCTTCCATGTAGAGTTCGGCACCCTTGCGCAGCACTGTCGACAGACCTTTCTGCACCGGGCTGTGGGGGTCGTCCGGGGTTTCGCATTTGGCGTGGTGCTTGCGGTGAATGGCGGTCCACTCGCGGGTATTCATGCTGGTGGTCAGCCACAGCCAGAAGCGGAAAAAATGTTTCAGCGCAGGGTGCAGCTCCAGCGAGCGGTGCGCCGAATAGCGATGCAGGTAGACCGTTACGCTGACGATGGTAATGTGCGTCAGTACCAGAATAATTGCCAGCAACTGCCAGCCAGATGGATCAAGTAAGCCGTTGTACCACATGAAACGGGACCTCTTTGGGGTGGGTGGAAGACTGAATTCCATGGCCTGAGTATGCATGAGTTGATTCAAACTGACATGACCGTGGGTCGATTGGAAGAGGCCGGCGGGAGGGTAATTGCTACGGGATATTTTCCGTTGCGACCGCCAGCGCGCAAGGCCTGCTGCCAGAGATAAAGCATTGACAGTTTTTTCATTTGTCTATATGTTTGGACGCATGGAAATAAATAATGCCGTTGTCGGCTTTGCTGCGCTTTCTCAGGAAACTCGTCTGGAAGCCTTTCGCCTTCTTGTGCGGCATGAGCCGGAGGGGCTCGCGGCCGGCGAGATAGCGCGCCAACTGTCGGTGCCGCACAACACCATGTCGGCGCATCTGGCCGTATTGCAGCGGGCAGGCTGGGTGTCCTCTCGTCGGCAGAGCCGGTCGATCATCTATCGCGCAAACCTGGCCCATATGAATGACATCGTTCAGTTCCTGGTGCGCGATTGCTGCGCAGGTCACCCGGAAGTCTGCGATCCACTCAACACCTCGCCAGACACATGCGCCAAGAGTCAGGAATAAATTCATGAAACCGCTGATCTATCACAACCCCGCCTGTGGAACCTCGCGCAATACGCTGGCGATGATCGAGGCCTCCGGCGAGACGCCGGACGTGATCGAATACCTCATATCCCCGCCGACGCGGGAGCGTCTGGTTGAACTGCTTACCCTGATGGAATTGCCTCCACGGGAATTGCTGCGGCGCAAGGGGACACCTTACGAGGAACTCAATCTCGATGACCCTGCCCTTACCGATGACCAACTGCTGGATGCCATGATCGCCCATCCGATCCTGATCAACCGTCCCATCGTGGTCACCGATAAGGGCGCCCGGTTGTGCCGTCCTTCGGAGCGGGTATTGGATCTGCTGGACAATCCGGTAGCCACCTTCACCAAGGAAGACGGCGAGATCATCCATCATTCGGGAGAGGCGAAATGATCGAGTCCGATACCCTGGATGATCTGCCCAATATCGACCCGGAGCAGCTGCATCCGATCGATGTGGCGGCTTTGGCCGGTCCGGATGCACCACAGCACCCGCCCCGCATTCTGGTTCTGTACGGATCATTGCGTGAACGTTCCTTTTCACGCCTGGCGTCGGAAGAGGCGGCAAGACTGCTGCGCTGGTATGGCTGCGAAGTACGCACCTTCAATCCCTCCGGCTTGCCGCTGCCGGATGATGTCGATGCAGACCATCCCAAGGTGCAGGAATTGCGCGAGTTGGCGGAGTGGTCCGAAGGCATGCTCTGGGTCAGTCCGGAGCGCCATGGTGCGATGACCGGGATAATGAAGACGCAGATCGACTGGATTCCGCTGGCGCTGGGCGGTGTCCGTCCTACCCAGGGCAAGACCCTGGCCGTGATGGAAGTTTCCGGCGGAAGCCAGAGTTTCAATGCCGTCAACCAGATGCGCATCCTCGGGCGTTGGATGCGCATGGTCACCATCCCCAATCAATCGTCGGTACCCAGGGCCTTTGCCGAGTTCGATGAGGCGGGGCGCATGCGCGCTTCGCCCCTGTATCTGCGGGTGGTCGATGTTTGTGAGGAGTTGGTGAAATTTACCTGGTTGACCCGTGGGCGCTCCAGTTACCTCACCGATCGCTATTCGGAACGGGTCGAGAGCGCCGAAGCGGTGTCACGGCGCGTCAACCAAAGTACCCACTGAGCGCAAGGTCACTCGATGCTGGCACTGGCTATTTTCGTCGTCACCCTGATATTGGTGATCTGGCAGCCCAAGGGGCTGGGTATTGGTTGGAGCGCTTTGGGCGGTGCTTTGGTGGCGCTGCTGCTGGGAGTGGTGCACTGGTCGGATGTAGGAGTGGTATGGGGTATCGTCTGGGACGCTACCTTCACTTTTGTCGCGCTGATCATCATTTCGCTGATTCTGGACGAGGCCGGTTACTTCACCTGGGCGGCGCTGCACGTGGCCCGCTGGGGCAACGGTCGCGGGCACCTGCTGTTTCCGTTGATTGTGGTGCTCGGCGCGGTGATCGCTGCCTTTTTTGCCAATGACGGCGCTGCGCTGCTGCTGACGCCCATCGTGGTCGCCATCCTGCTGCGGCTGAACTTCTCGCCGCCTGCGGCTCTGGCTTTCATCATCGCCACCGGCTTCGTCGCCGATACCACCAGCCTGCCGCTGGTGATCTCCAATCTGGTCAATATCGTCAGTGCCAATTATTTTGGCATCAGCTTTGATCGCTATGCGGCGGTCATGGTGCCGGTCAATATGGTGGCGTTGATGACGACCCTGATCGTGCTGTGGATCGCCTTCGGTCGACGCATTCCGCTGCGCTACTCGATGACGGAACTCGATTCGCCGCAATCGGCGATCAAGGACCTGCTGGTGTTTCGCGCCGCCTTTCCGCTGCTGACGATATTGCTGCTGGCGTACTTCGTCACGGCCCCTCTGGGAGTCCCCATCGCTCTGGTGACCGGTACGGCAGCCGTATTGCTGATGGCCATCGCCGGGCGCTGGTGGCGGCTGGGGCGCGGCGCGGTGGTGTCAGTGACAGCAGCTCTGCGCGGCGCGCCCTGGCAGATCGTGCTGTTCTCGATCGGCATGTATCTGGTGGTCTATGGCCTGGGCAACGCCGGGCTGACCGGCTACGGTGCGCGGGCGCTGGAATGGCTGGCGCAACAGGGCGATTTCATCGCCACGGTCGGAACTGGGTTCCTGTCAGCGATTGTCGCCTCGGTGATGAACAACCTGCCCTCCACGTTGGTAGGTGCGCTGGCCATCGATCAGGCGCAGGTGCCTGCTGCCACGCGTGAATTGATGATCTATGCCAATGTCATTGGCAACGACCTGGGTCCCAAATTCACCCCCATCGGCAGCCTGGCGACCTTGCTCTGGCTGCACGTGCTGGCCGGCAAGGGCTACCGGATCGGCTGGGGGCAATATATGAAGATCGGTTTGTTGATCACTCCGCCGGTGCTGCTGGCGACGCTGGTGGCGTTGGCGTTATGGCTACCGGTATTGCCATAACCCCCGTGAATGTGGCTTTTCGTCGCGCTAGGAAAACCTTTCAGAATATGGATAATGCGTGACCATCCCGTTACAGCAGTTATTGGCTGGTAATGGGGTCCAACACTAATTACAACAGCATCTATGGCATCCAAATGACTAAATACAAACTGAGCGCCATTGCACTGGCTCTGATGACCTCCGCTCCCGCACTGGCTGCCAGCCAGGCGGATTCCAATGGTTTTGTCGAAGACAGCAGTCTTGATCTGTTTTTGCGCAATGCCTATATGAATCGTGATTATTACGATGGCCGTGCTGATAGCACCGAATGGGGACAGGGCGCGGTTCTGACTTTCAACTCCGGCTTTACCCAAGGCAAGGTGGGTTTCGGTGTGGATGCCTTCGGTATGTATGGCTATCGTCTGGACAGTGGTAGAGGTCGTGCTGGCAATGGTGGTATCGACTTCTTTATGGTTGATCGTGAGCTGATCGATCCGGCTAACCCTGCTGCAGGTTCACGTATCACGGATGTTGAACGTGATATGGCCCACGCTGGTGCAGCGGTCAAGGCACGTTTCTCGAAAACCGTGCTGAGCTACGGTGACCAGCGTCCGGTGTTGCCGGTGCTAAGCCATGACGACAGCCGTCTGCTGCCGGAAGCCTATACCGGTACAATGATCACCTCCAACGAAATCGATGGTCTGACCGTACATGCCGGTCGTTTCCATGCCCAGCATCGCAAAAGTGATGAAGGTCGTGACAGCGGCGAGCTGAACTCCATCGAGGTGCTGGGTGGTAGCTACCAGTTCAACGACAATATCCGTACTGCTCTGTATGCCTCGGATGTTGAAGATGTGCTCAAGCGTCAGTATGCCAACCTGAATTACATCCGCCCTCTGAACGAAGGGGATACCCTGACCCTGGACTTCAGCGGCTACCGCACCAAGCAGGACAAGAAGTGGGATGGCGCGGGTGATCGCAACAACCTGTGGAGCCTGTCAGCCAACTACGCCACCGGTCCGCATGATTTCACTCTGGCCTACCAGCGCAGCAGCGGTGACACCGGTTACAACTATGGCTTCTACCAGAATGAAGGTGCTGTAGGTGATGGTGGCACTACCATCTGGGTTGCCAACTCCTTCTGGTCCGACTTTAACCAAGAAGATGAGCGCTCATGGCAGCTGGGTTATGGTCTGGATTTTACCCAGTTTGGTATTCCGGGTCTGAGCTATAACATCGCCTATATCCGCGGCACCGATATTGATTTGGGTGCGAACGGTACTGGTACCGAGCGTGAAATCTTCAACCAGTTCAAATATGTCGTCCAGAGCGGCGCTGCCAAGGATATGAGCGTGCGCCTGCGTAGCTCTGTATTGCGGGTTTCGAATAACTTCCGTAATGCTGAGCGCAATCATCACCAAGACGGCAACGAAGTGCGCATCTTCATCGACTTCCCGATGAACATTCTCTAAGCACTGTGCCCTCCCGGCGCGGTACAGAGGCTAATTCGGCTCTCTACCGCGCCACTCCCCCCTCTCAATCCAGATCAGAACCCGGTGGTGGCAGATTCCTGAATGCCGCCAATGCCCGCGCTCGGCTGTCAGCCAGGTCGATGATCGGGGCAGGGTAGCCGCATATCGCCCGGGAAATGGGCGAGGGGTCATGAATATCACGCCGATCCAACTCACCTAATTCCGGCAACCAGTGCTTGATAAAGCGCCCCTGCGGGTCAAAGCGCTGGGATTGAGTGATTGGGTTGAACAGGCGAAACCACGGCACCGCATCGGTTCCGGTCGATGAACTCCACTGCCAGCCGCCGTTATTCGCAGCCAGATCCCCATCGATCAGATGCTGCATGAAAAACCGCTCACCCTGACGCCAATCAATCAACAGGTTCTTGCTGAGAAACATGGCCACTACCATGCGCAGCCGGTTATGCATCCAGCCGGTAGCAAGCAGTTGGCGCATGGCCGCATCGATCAGCGGAAAGCCGGTGCGCCCTTGCTGCCAGGCGAGCAGCTCCTCCGGTGCATCGCGCCAGGGGACAGCTTCGGTATGCGAGCGGAACGCTCGGTGGCGTGATACGCGCGGGTAGCCGACCAGAATATGCTTGTAGAACTCCCGCCATAGCAGCTCATTGATCCAGGTCGTTACGCCGGTGTTTCCGCTGTCCAGCTCGCCCTGATTGATCATCAGCGCGGCATGCAGGCATTGGCGCGGCGAGAGTACACCAGTGGTCAGATAGGGCGACAGCTGGCTGGTTCCGGGTTCGGCGGGCAGGTCGCGTTGTTCGTCATACTCATGCAGGTGATCATCGGCAAACAGCTGCAGACGTTGCCGGGCGGCTTGCTCGCCTGCTGGCCAATGCGCGCGCAGTGTTTCGTCGGGGGTGGCAAAACCAGTCACGCTGGCGGGTATCGGATCGCTGTGAATGCCTATGGGCTTTTGTGGCTGCGGCAGGGGCAGACAGCGGGGCGGCGCCAGGCTCAACTGCTGCAGGCAGGCCTTGCGGAACTGACTGAATACCTTGAAATAGCTGCCCGCGCGCGTTAACAGCGTACCGGGTCGAAACAGCAGCTGGTCAAGATGGGGATTGAAGCCGACCTTCTGTTCGGCCAGTTGCCTGGCCACGGATCGATCCCGGGCGGTCTCATTGACACCATACTCTTCGTTGACATGGACGCCGCGGATGCGATGCTCGCGGCAGAGTTCGGTCAGCACTGTCGGCGCGCCGTCCCAGGTGTCTGCCGTGCGAACCAACAGCGGAACATTCAATTGCTCGAGCTCGTCAGCCAATACCCTGAGGTTGCGCAGCTGGAAGTCGACCTTGGCGGAGGCGTCATCATGGGTGCGCCATTGGCCAGGGCTGAGCAGAAACAGCGCAAGGGTGGGGCCCTCTTGCATTGCTGTGAGCAATGCGGTGTTGTCATGCACGCGCAGGTCGTTGCGAAACCAGATCAGTTGCATTGCGTTATTCCAGAAGAGTTAGACATCACAGATCAGCGTGTGAGGATGTAGATAAACCTGGTTGGACAGATAAGGATCGGGATGTCTGCTCAGATGATAGCGGAGCAGACACAGCGGCGTGGTCAGCGGCACGATGCCGCGGCGGTAGTGCAGAATGCTGATTTCCAGTTGCTGCCGCGCAGCAGAATCGAGATGGCGTCTGAAGTAACCCCCTATGTGCATCAGTACATTGGTGTGCAAACCCGGTGTCGGAAGTGTGCCCAAGGCCTGCATCAGGGCGCTGAAATAGGCCTTGGCGAAGGGCTCCAGCGGCTCGTCAGCACTCTGGCCGAGGCGATGCCCCAGCTCCCGATAGGCGCGAGGTGAGCTGGCCATGAGCTGGTACTTGTAGCGCGAATGAAAGCCCACTAGTGCCCCGCGCGACAGCCCCGATGCGTTCAGCCTCTGCCACCCGGCATAGGCATGCACCCGCATGAGAAAGTGGTCCAGCCGCAATGGGTCCGCCAACCTGTGCTCTTCTTCGGTTGGTAGGTCAGGCCGTGTACTGGCCAGCTCGGCAACATCGATATCGAGGCAGTTCTCCGGCGGCAGTATCAGGCCGCTGATATTTTTCAGTGACGCGCGCAGCTCCTGCCCATGAGCGAGTTCGAGGTGTTTTGCGAGCGTCTCGGCTATCGATGAATCCGAGCGAGTGACAGATATTCCCACCTGGACGACAACAGAAGCGGACATGACAGCATCACTGAATGGGTTGAGTCGCCAGAATGACAGGAGAAGCGGGGATCGACAATCCATTCACCGGTGTGCATTGTATGTTCTTCGCGGAGCCTGAGCTGGAGTGCGTTGGTTCGGTCTTTCAATATCTGCAGGGAGGTGACATGTCTATCGGGGTAGTCCTGTCGGTACTGGCGTCAGTATTGTTTGGTGGACTGTATTTCTTTTCGACCTTGCTGGCGCCGCTTGACGGTGAGCAGATATTTGGCTGGCGCATGTTGCTGACCTTCCCCTTCGTCACATTGTTCATGCTGTGGGCGGGGTATTGGCCGCTGGCCCGGGAAATAGCCGGGCGCCTGCGTCGGCGTCCGGTGCTGTTGCTGGTACAGCTGCTCAGTGCAGCACTGGTAGGGCTGCAGTTGTGGCTATTCATGTGGGCGCCGCTCAATGGTCGTGCGCTGGAGGTATCGCTGGGCTATTTCCTGCTACCGCTGACGATGGTGCTGGCCGGGTTTATATTGTTTCGCGAACAGCCGTCACGCCTGCAGAAGTTGGCCATTGCCTGTGCCGCTGTTGGCGTGGGGAATGCGTTGATTCAGGCCGGCAGCCTGGCTTGGGAGACGATTGCGGTGGCGGTGGGATATCCGCTGTATTTCATTCTGCGTCGGGTCCGGAGTACTGATCATCTTGGCGGCTTCTGGTTCGATATGCTCTTTCTCCTGCCGGTCGCCAGCTGGTTCGCCTGGGCGGGAGGCGTGACGCCTGGTCTGTTTGATGAATTTCCCCGACTGTATCCGCTGGTAGCTCTATTGGGCGCTTTCAGCGCGGCGGCGCTGGTCGCCTACATCATGGCCAGTCGGCTGCTGACCTTTACCCTGTTCGGGTTGTTGGGCTATGTGGAGCCGGTATTGCTGGTGTTGGTGGCATTGCTGCTCGGCGAAAGTATTGCGCCTGATGAATGGCTGACCTATATCGCGATCTGGCTCGCCGTCGGCGTGCTGGTATTCGAGGGCATGCGCCATGTGCGGCGCAACCGGGCACGATTGGTATTGCCGGCGGAGCGGGGTGAGTCTCCGCCGGTGCCCTGATCTACCCTTGCCGCTGCGAAACCTGACCTATACTGCCTGACAAGCGCGCCTGCGCTGTCGCAGCCGCCCTACCCGGGCGGCGCTGCGGACGGTTGACCACAAGTCGGTCGTCCCCATTGGTCAGGAGGATAGCCATGCCCTTATCCGTGCAGATTCCCTATACCCGTTATCTTGATGATCACGGCCAGCCGTTGAATGAATTACCCGGCTGGGTTGATGATCCGCAACTGCTCCTCGATTTCTATCGCCAGATGGCCCTCGTCCGCGCCTTCGACCAGAAGTGCGTGGCCTTGCAGCGCACCGGCCAGATCGGCACATATGCGTCGACCCTGGGTCAGGAAGCCATCGGCACCGCCCTGGGCCGGGCAATGACTGACGCCGATGTGCTGATTCCCTATTACCGCGACACCGCCGTGCAGCTGCAGCGTGGCGTCGCCATGCAGGACATTCTGCTGTACTGGGGCGGCGACGAGCGCGGCAGTGCCTGGACGGCGCCTACCGCGGCGGAGGATTTCCCCATTTGCGTGCCCATCGCCACCCAGGCCTGTCATGCCTGCGGTGTCGCTTCGGCGTTTCGCATCCGTCAGCAACCGCGGGTAGCGGTCACCACCTGCGGTGACGGCGCAACCAGCAAGGGTGACTTTCTGGAAAGCCTGAACCTCGCGGGCGTCTGGCAACTGCCCATGGTGTTCGTGGTGAACAACAACCAATGGGCCATTTCCGTACCGCGCAGCCTGCAGTCCGCCGCTCCGACCCTGGCGCACAAGGCGCTGGCGGCGGGCATTCCCGGTGAGCAGGTGGACGGCAATGATGTGCTGGCGGTCTATGACCGCATCCATGCCGCCATCGAACGCGCGCGGGCCGGGAAGGGGCCGACGCTGGTGGAATGTGTGACTTACCGCTTGGGCGACCACACGACCTCCGATGATGCCAGTCGTTACCGCGATGCCGAGGAGCTGAGCGAGGCCTGGAAGCATGAACCCATCGGTCGTCTGCAGCGATTTCTGCACACGCAGGGGATGTGGAACGAAGCCCGGGAACAGCAACTGCAGCGTCAGTTGAATGAACGGATCAGCGCAGCGGTGGAGCAGTTCCGCAGTCTGCCCGAGGCCGATCCGGGCGCCGCCTTCGACCACCTGTTTGCCGAGCTGCCGGCCGGCTACCAGCAGCAGCGGGATGAATTGCTGATCCGGGCGGCAGCCCAGGGAGGGTCGGGCCATGACTGAACGCAAAACCATCTGCATGGTAGAGGCCGTCAATCTGGCGCTGCATCGGGCCATGGCCGATGACCCGGACGTGGTGGTGCTGGGCGAAGACGTCGGCCCCAATGGCGGCGTGTTCCGCGCTACGGTGGGACTGCATGAGCGCTTCGGGTTCCGTCGGGTGATGGATACGCCGCTGGCCGAGACGCTGATCACCGGAATTGCCGTGGGCATGGCCGCCCAGGGCCTGAAGCCGGTGGCGGAAATCCAGTTCATGGGTTTCATCTACGCCGGCATGGAGCATCTGATCTCCCACGCCAGTCGCCTGCGCAGCCGCACCCGCGGCCGGCTGAGTTGCCCCATGGTCATGCGCACGCCGCATGGTGGCGGCATTCACGCGCCGGAGCACCATGGCGAAAGTACCGAGGCGCTGTTGGCGCACATACCCGGCCTGCGTGTCGTGGTGCCATCTTCGCCCCGGCGTGCCTATGGGCTGCTGCTTGCCGCGATCGCCGACCCTGACCCGGTGATCTTTCTGGAACCCTCGCGGCTGTATCGCTCGGTGCAACAGCAGGTAGAGGATGATGGTCAGCCGTTGCCATTGGATACCTGCTTTACCTTGCGCGAAGGAGCAGATCTGACGCTGGTCAGTTGGGGCGCGGCATTGAAGGAGACCCTGGAAACCGCCAACCGGCTGGCCGAGGAGGGCATCAGCTGCGAGGTCATCGATGTCGCCACGCTCAAGCCGTTGGACAGCGCCACCATCCTCGCCTCGGTCGGCAAGACCGGCCGCTGCGTTATCGTCCACGAGGCGGCACGCAGTTACGGCCCCGGTGCTGAGATTGCGGCGCTGGTGCAGGAACAGCTGTTCTACAGCCTGCATGCGCCGGTGCAGCGGGTTACCGGATTCGACTGTGTGATTCCGTACGCCCGGCAGGAGATGGCTTGGCTACCGGATGTGCAGAGTATCTATCAGGCCTGTCAGCAGGTCATGCGGGGGGACGACCAATGAAACAGTTCAAATTGCCTGATCTGGGAGAGGGATTGCAGGAAGCTGAAATCGTCGAATGGCACGTCACCGCAGGTGAAGCGGTGGAGGTGGACCAGCTGCTGGTCTCGGTGGAAACCGCCAAGGCCATCGTCGAGGTTCCCTCGCCGCGGGCGGGTGTGGTCAGTCGCTGCTTTGGCGCGCCGGGTGATCTGTTGCACGTGGGTGAACCTCTGGTGGAGTTTGAAGGCGAGGGCGAAGACAGCGGTACCGTGGTGGGGGATCTGGGGCGCGCCAGCGGCAGCAGCGATCTGGCTGCCGACGATTTTATCATCGGCGCTGCCTCCTCCAGCCGCGAAGCTCAGCCGCAAGCGGTGATGCCGGCGGCGCGCAAACTGGCCGAGCGGGAGGGTGTTGAGCTGGCCCAGCTCAAGGGCAACGGCCCCGGTGGGCTGGTGACCACCGCCGATGTGCAGCAGGCCGCCGATGCCTTGCCGACCACTGGCGAGGCGCTGCGCAGCGTGCGACGCACCATGGCCAGGAACATGGCGCGGGCCCATGCCGAGGTGGCGCCGGTGACCATCGTCGAAGATGCCGATCTGTATCAATGGGCTGCCGGCGCGCGCGACCCCATGGTGCGTCTGGCGCGAGCTATCGCCCGGGCCTGCGCAGCACAGCCGGCGCTGAACGTCGCCTTCGACGGCAAGCGGCTGAGCGTCAGGCAGCATGACAACGTGGATCTGGGCGTGGCAGTAGATACGCCAGATGGCTTGTTCGTTCCGGTCCTGCGCGATGTTGCCAACCGTGAGGCGGAGGATCTGCGCGAGGGTCTGGCGCAGCTGCGTGCGGATGTCAGCAACCGGTCGATACCGCCGCGTGAGCTGATGGGCGCGACCATTACCCTGTCCAATTACGGCACCCTGTTTGGACGCTACGCCAGCCCGGTAATCATGCCGCCGCAAGTGGCGATCATCGGTGCCGGGGTGATTCGGGATCAGGTGGTGGCGCACCAGGGCCAGGTGGTGGTGCATCCGATATTACCGCTGTCATTGACCGTGGACCATCGTGCGGTCACCGGCGGTGAGGCGGCGCGCTTCCTCAAGGTGCTGGTGGAGGATCTGCAGACGGCGGAGTAGACCGCCATCCCAGATCAAAGGGCGCTGATGCGATTGCGCCCTGCCTGCTTGGCTCCGTACATGCGTTGGTCCGCCAGCTCCAGCAACTTGTGCGGTACATCGACTCGATCATAGTAGCGCTCAGCCACGCCGATGCTGGCAGTCAGCGGCGCGCCATCCGGCCGATAGCCCAGCCCGCTGCTGAGAAGTCGTTCCAGGGCCTGCCGGGCGCGTGTCATATCGGTGTCAGGCATGATCAGCAGGAACTCCTCCCCTCCCCAACGCACCAGGCTGTCGGAGCTGCGCATGCTGTCCTGGATGTGCTGGCTGGCATTGCGCAGCGCCTGATCGCCCATGGCATGGCCAAAGATATCGTTGATCTCCTTGAACCGGTCCAGATCAATGAAGGCCAGTGACAGCGCACTGTTGTTGCGCAGGCTGGTATGCCATTGCATCTGCAGAATCTCTTCGCCGCTGCCGCGACTGAATACCTTGGTCAGGTCGTCCCGGATCGCCTGGCGCAGCAGAACCATCATGAATGCCAGTTGACTCATGCAGGCCAGACTGGTGACACCGGCAATCAATATCAGCAGCCAGAAGGCACCGACGAAGGAGGGCCAGTTCAGCGTTGACCAATTCAGATAGCCAGCTACTCCCTGCGCCATCAGCAACACCAGGGCGACCAGCAGGTTCTCCAGCAATGTCAGCGGAAACAGGGCCAGGCCGGCCATCAGCACGAAAGGCAGAAAAGCGTAACCGGCCGCCACTGCTGCGGGCATGTCGGTCAGATCATAATGGGCCAGTAAGGTGTGGGAACTGATATAGAACAGCGTAGGAATGGCGAACAGAATGAACATCGCCAGGTAAGCATCGGTCATGCGGCCGCGCTCGTGGTAGAACAGCAGCAGGCTGAAGAAGGCCAGACATACTATCAATCGCAGCGCCAATAGCTGACTCCACAGCGGATAGGGAAAGGCGAGCATATCGACTATCCCCCACAGCGGTGTGAGCAGAGCGAACAGCAAAGCAAACAGACGCACCCGGTCAACTATCAAACCTGCGCGGTGGCGGCTGATCAGCAACGGATGGCGGAACGGGGTCAGCAGTTTTAGCCGTTCGCCCGGCTCCAGTTCGGCAGGTAGCATGGAGTTGAGGCGATGGCGAAGCAGATCGGCAATGGAGGGCATAGTCTTCTATTGATGTCGTTATGATGGCTATTTCGCACAGTCTATAATCTGTCCGCTCGACGGCGGCTGATACAGATCAACAACCCGGGATTTGATCTAAGCCAAGGAATCGGATGCGCAGTGTAGTCTACACTGCGCTCGTAGTTGCAGTCGCTTCGGCTTGCCGAGTCCAGGGTTATTATTCAGCAGGAACTGACTGGTGGTTCGTAAACGGCTGTCTACATTGAGTATCTGGCTTGGCTTGTTCGCCATGCTGATGATCCATGTCGGCCCGTTGTATTCAGCGCTGCAGATGGAGCCGGCCGCGGTCGATGCATCCAGCGAACCGCATCAGCATCTCGCCGATGGTCCGGCACCTGCCGCACAGGATCATCATGATCAGGCATCGGCCGGCGAACCGGCCTGGCTGTCGGCGCTGGAGCTTTGCGGCTATTGCGAGCTGTTGACGCTCAATCCACCGTTGATTCTGTCCCTCCATCTCATCCTGCCCCGGCACCAGCTGGAGCCATTTCTGCCATTGCCCGACGCACCCCTGTTATTGGCCGAGCGCCACAGCGGTGGACATGCTCGCGCGCCCCCTTTTATCGTCTGATCCATCGCCTGTTATTTTCATCCGCCTGGCCTGACCAGCGCGGTGTATCTGATCGATCTCGAGATAATTGCCATGTCGCAACCTGTTTTTGTACGTACTTTTCTGTCTCTGGCCGTACTCGGCCTGCCCGTCACGGTTCTGGCTGAGGCTGATCACAGCCACCATCAACATGCGGATTCGCTTGCGCTGCCGCCACGCGTCATCACAGCGGTCCAGCAGGATTCGCCGTTGACCATCATCACCAATCCGAAGCAGGCCCGGCAGCCTATCCCGGCCAGTGATGCGGCGGATTACCTGAAGACCATTCCCGGTTTCTCTGCCGTGCGCGGCGGGGGCAGCAACAGTGATCCGGTATTGCGGGGCATGTTCGGATCACGACTGAAACTGCTGACCAATGGCGGCGAAATGCTCGGTGCCTGCCCCTCACGCATGGACGCTCCGTCGTCCTATATCGCGCCGCAGAATTTCGACCAGCTGACGGTTATCAAGGGACCGCAAAGCGTCGCCTGGGGGCCGGGCGCTTCGGCTGGCACCATCCGGTTCGATCGTCTGCCCGAGAGCTTTGACGAACCGGGTAGCCGATTGGATGCCTCTGTGGTGGCGGGCTCCAACACCCGCCGGGATATGCAGATGGACGGAGCCATCGGTAGCCGTGATGGCTATCTGCGTCTGAGTGGCAACCGCTCCCGCTCCGGTGACTACCAGGACGGTAATGGCGATCGCGTACCATCACGCTGGAACAAGTGGAACACCGATCTGGCGCTGGGCTGGACGCCGGACGATGACACTCTGCTGGAGCTGAGCGTCGGTGCCGGTGATGGCGAGGCGCGCTACGCGGGCCGCGGCATGGATGGCTCGCAGTTCGAACGGGAAAGCCTGGGGCTGCGCTTCGAGAAGCAGTTTCAGGGCGGCGCGCTGCAGGAGCTGGAGGCGCGGGTGTATTACAACTACGCCGACCATGTGATGGACAACTACAGTCTGCGCACGCCATCCACTACCGGCATGATGGCCGGTCCGATGGCAACCAATGTGGATCGCCGCACCTTGGGAGCCCGGCTTGCCTCAACCTGGGTCTGGGATGATGTGGAACTGCTGGCTGGCGCCGACGCCCAACGCAATACCCACCGCACACGCAGTGGCATGGGCGTGGATACCTATGAGAACGCGTCCTGGATGAAGGATGCCGCTTTCAGCCAGATAGGTGTGTTTTCCGAGCTGACCTGGACCCTGCAGGAAGATCAACGACTGATCGGCGGGTTGCGGCTGGATCAGCACCATGTCGAAGATTTCCGCGCTACCGTCAGCGGCGGCATGATGGGCATGCCGGCACCCAATCCCACCGCCGGCGATACGCGTCGGGAAACCCTGCCGGCGGCCTTTGTGCGGCTGGAGGAGGATCTGTCCAGCCTGCCGGCCACGGCCTATGTTGGCCTTGGTCATGTGCAGCGCTTCCCCGACTACTGGGAGCTGTTCTCGCCCAGGCAGGCGGTTGGCGCGGTGAATGCCTTCGATGGCATTGATCCGGAGCGCACCACCCAGCTGGATGTCGGTTTGCAGTACAAGCGCGAAGGGCTGGAGGCCTGGGTGTCCGGCTATGCAGGCATGGTCGATGACTTCATCCTGTTCGACTACACCGGCATGGGCGGCATCAGCAGTGCGGAGAATATCGATGCTCATATCATGGGTGCCGAAGCCGGTATCGCGCTGGATGTGACCGACAACTGGCAGACGGAAACCAGTTTGGCCTGGGCCTGGGGGCGCAACCGCAGTGACGGTGAGGCGTTACCCCAGATGCCACCGCTGGAGGCGCGCTTCAACCTGACCTATGCGCGGGACAACTGGAGTGCCGGAGCCCTGTGGCGGGTGGTGGCAGCGCAAAGCCGTACCGCGGATGGCAAGGGTAACGTTACCAGCAAGGACTTCGGTGATGCGGCGGGGTTCGGGGTGTTGTCGCTCAACGCTGCCTACCGCTTCAGTACCGAAGTGACGGGCAGTGTCGGAGTGGATAACCTGCTGGACAAGGCCTACGCCGAACACCTCAACCTGGCCGGCAACGGCAGTTTCGGTTTTCCGGCTGAGACACGGATCAACGAGCCGGGTCGTACCCTGTGGGCCAAGCTGGATTTCAGTTTCTGATCTGCCTGGCAGAAAAACTCTGATGGTTCCCATGCGGAGCATGGGGATCATCAGGAGTCATGCCGTGCTACGGCTTTCCCACAAAAAGTTTCCCCGCAACTCAGTAGAACACCACCAGCAACGCGACACCCAGGATGATCCGGTAGATCACGAACGGCTGCATGCCGATGCGTTTGATGAACACCAGGAAGTAGTGGATGCACAGGAAGGCGCTGACGGCGGATACCAGTATGCCCAGGGTCATGGAACTCCAGTCCACGGCCACCTGAGCCTCGACCAGATCCTTTGTCTTCAGCATGCAGGCCAAAAGAATTACCGGAATCGACAGCAGGAAGGAGAAACGTGACGCGGCTTCGCGGCTCAGCCCCAGCATCAGTGCGGCGGTAATGGTGATGCCAGCGCGGGAGGTGCCGGGAACCAGTGCCAATGCCTGGGCACAGCCGATGATCAGCACGTCCTTCCAGGTCATCTGGCCTTCGGTACGCGCACCGCGAAAGCGCCAGTCCGCCCAGCCCAGCAACAACCCGAAAAACACCAGACCCATTGCCAGATAGAAAGGCGAGCGCAGGTATAACTCGATCTGATCCTTGAACGCCAGTCCGGCCAGCCCCACCGGAATGGTAGCGAAAAGCACGCCCCAAGCCAGGCGGGCATCGTCATCTGGCTTGCGGGTAACCAGCGACTGCGACCAGCTGGCAGTCATGTTGATCAGGTCCCGACGAAAATACAGCAGGACCGCGAACAGACTGCCGAAGTGCAATGCGACGTCGAATGCCAGTCCCTGATCCGGCCAGCCGGTGAGCGCCGGCACCAGGATCAGGTGGGCCGAACTTGAGACCGGGAGAAATTCGGTGAGGCCCTGGAGCAGGGCGAGAATCACTACTTGCAACCAATCCATTTGTACAGCGCTCCGTGGTCATGGAGAAAATGAAGCTGAATAGGCGCGCAAGTAAACCATGAACTGACCGACTGAGCGAATATTTACCTATTCTGTTCAGCGCTCTGTCAGGTTGCCGGCAGGTAACGTAGCAGCAGAGCCTTATCCCCCTCGATACCGTCCGGCTTGGGGATGCGCACCACATACCCGGTACCCGGCGCGACATCGGCCGGTTGCCCGTGACGATCCAGCAGTGAATTCAAAGCGAAACTGTGATTGCCCGAGGGGGTCATTAGTTCCAGCTGGTCGCCCACGCAGAAGCGATTCTTGACCTCGATGCTGAGCCATTCACCCAGATCTTCCAGCACTTCGCCGACAAACTGATGACGCAGCATGCGCGAATTGCCCTGCTCGTAGTTCTGATAAACCCCCGGCGGGTGACGGCGGTAGAAACCCTCGGTGTAGCCACGGTTGGCCAGGCTTTCCAGGTCGTCCATCAACGCCATGTCGAAGGGACGACCGGCGACGGCATCATCAATCGCCCGGCGGTAGGTCTGCACGGTACGGGCGACATAGAAATGCGATTTGGTGCGGCCCTCGATCTTCAGTGAGTGCATGCCCATATCGACGAAACGCTGTACATGCTGAACTGCTCGCAGGTCCTTGGAGTTCATTATGTAGGTGCCGTGCTCGTCCTCCTCAATTGCCATCAGCTCATCCGGCTTGTCACTCTGGCTGAGCAGATGCACCTTCTGGGCGGGGACTTCCCTTACCACCGGCTCGACATTGCCCTCGGCAGTCTCCTGCGCCGGTTGCAGGTCGTATTTCCAGCGGCAGGAGTTGGTGCAGGCACCCTGGTTGGCATCGCGGTGATTGAAGTAACCAGACAGCAGGCAGCGCCCGGAATAGGCGATGCACAGCGCGCCATGCACGAACACCTCCAGCTCCATGTCGGGACACTGGCGACGAATCTCCTCGAGTTCGTCCAGCGACAACTCACGGGACAGGATCACCCGCTCCAGTCCTTGCTGCTGCCAGAACTTCACGGTTGCCCAGTTGGTGGCATTGGCCTGGACCGACAGATGCACCGGCATGTGGGGCCAGCGCTCGCGTACCAGCATGATCAGGCCGGGATCGGACATGATCAATGCGTCGGGGGCCATGGCCACGATTTCTTCCAGGTCGCGGACATAAGTCGCTACCTTGCTGTTATGAGCGGCGATATTGCTCGCCAGATAGAACTTCTTGCCCAGCGCATGCGCCTCGGCAATCCCCTCGGCGAGTACTGCGGGGTTGTGAAAATCATTCTCGCGGACACGCAGGCTGTAACGCGGCTGACCGGCATAGACCGCATCAGCACCGTAGGCGAAGGCGTAGCGCATGGCTTTGAGGGTGCCGGCGGGGGCCAGCAGTTCAGGTGCCTGGGGCATGGAGGATCCTGTTTACAAGACAAGTGGGGTGCGGAGGATATCTCCATGGTCCGAGCCGAACATTGACCAGCGTCATATACGGATCAATAGCCAGGTCAGGCCCAAGCCACCGATGACCAGCAGAACAAAGAGTATCAACGCCAGCAACAGCGGTTTCAGGCGCAGCGGACGCAGCTTCTCGATGCGTGTTTCATAGCCCAGCGCCGCCATCGCCATGGTCAAGGCTATCTGACCACACAGAACAATGGCTGCATGCAAAGTGTGCGGCAATGCAAAGACGCTGTTAAATACCACCATGCCCAGAAAGCCGAAGGCGAACCAGGGAATAGTCAGCCGCCGTGGCTCTGCGCCGTCGTCCTCGTCGACGGCATGACGCTTCAGCCACCATTGTCCGGCGATCAGCAGGAAGGGTATCAGCAGCATCACCCGAACCAGCTTGACGATCACCGCATTGGTCAGAGCCGCTGTGCCTATAGCATCTCCCGCAGCGACCACCTGCGCCACTTCATGCACTGTCGCACCAATGAAAACGCCGTACAGCTGCGGGTCCCAACCGAGCAACGGATACAACAATGGATAGAGGATCATTGCCAGGCTGCCAAATAGAACTACTGTGGCCACCGCCATGGCGGTGGCTGCAGGCTTGGCTCGGATAGTCGTCTCGGTGGCGAGAATAGCTGCCGCGCCGCAGATGGCACTACCCGCACTGGTCAGCAGAGCTGTTTCCGGATCGAGCTTGAGCCAGCGGGTTCCCAGCTGATAACCGACCAGCAGTACGGTGCTGATAACCAGCGTGTCCAGTATCACTACCTGGAAGCCGAGCGCAAATATCTGCTGAAGGGTTACCGAGAGACCGAATATGACAATCCCGGTTCGTAGCAGCCAGCGAGTTGCGAATCCCAGACCGGGCGCCACTGTATGAGTAGGCACTGGCAGGGAAAGGTTTCCCGCCACTAAACCCAGCACCAACGAGATCACCAGAGGGCTGATGCCGCTGTTATTGATTCCCGGAAGATGAACAAGAAGAAATCCTGCTGCGGTCAGTAATGCACAGATGCCCAAGCCCTTCCACATAGCTAATTCTCTTAGGTTTTAAAGGAATAAGCTTATTCTGATGTGGATTCTCTTGTTTGTGAAATGGGTTAAATTGGATTTGTTTGACGGTTTTTCCGATAAGCGCTGCGGGATGCAGAGGAGCAGGGGGAGCATCACTTTCCAAACGAAAAAACCCCCAGCTCTCGCAAGCCGGGGGTTTGATTGTTGCTGGCAGCCAAGCTCTTACAGCTTGCCTTCCAGCTCAGGTACCGCTTCAAACAGATCAGCTACCAGGCCGTAATCAGCCACCTGGAAGATCGGCGCTTCTTCATCCTTGTTGATCGCGACGATCACCTTGGAGTCCTTCATACCGGCCAGATGCTGGATCGCGCCGGAGATACCGACGGCGATGTACAGGCCCGGAGCAACGATCTTGCCGGTCTGACCGACCTGCATGTCGTTGGGTACGAAGCCGGCGTCAACCGCGGCGCGGGAGGCGCCAACCGCTGCACCCAGCTTGTCGGCCAGGCTGTACAGCAGTTTGAAGTTGTCACCGTTCTGCATGCCGCGGCCGCCGGAAACGACGATCTTGGCACCAGCCAGTTCGGGCCGGTCGGACTTGGCCAGTTCTTCGCCAACGAAGCTGGACAGACCAGCGTCCTGGGCCGAAGCAACAGCTTCAACCGCAGCACTGCCACCTTCGGCAGCCACGGCGTCAAAGCCGGTGCCGCGCACGGTGATGACCTTGATCGCCGCGTCGGATTTGACGGTGGCGATGGCGTTACCGGCATAGATCGGACGCTTGAAGGTATCGGCGCTTTCGACGGCGATGATCTCGGAGATCTGATCCACGTCCAGCAGGGCAGCAACGCGTGGCAGGTAGTTCTTGCCGTTGGTGCTGGCAGCGGCCAGGATGTGAGTGTAGTTCTTGCCCAGCTCGGCGATCAGCAGGGAGATGTTCTCCGGCAGCTGGTGAGCATAGGCAGCGTTGTCAGCCAGCAGTATCTTGGATACACCAGCGATCTTGGCGGCGGCGTCAGCGACGGCAGCGCAGCCAGCGCCGGCAACCAGTACGTCGATGTCACCACCGATAGCCTGAGCGGCAGCCACAGTGTTCAGGGTGGCGGCATTCAGTTCGGTGTTGTTGTGTTCAGCAATAACCAGAATCGTCATGTCAGATCACCTTGGCTTCGTTCTTCAGTTTGTCGACCAGCTCATCAACGCTCTTGACCTTGATGCCGGCGCTGCGGGCAGCCGGAGCTTCGACCTTGACGGTGCTCAGGGTGGAAGCGGTGCTCACGCCCAGATCTTCCGGCTTGAGGGTTTCCAGCGGCTTCTTCTTGGCCTTCATGATGTTCGGCAGAGAAGCGTAGCGCGGCTCATTCAGGCGCAGGTCGGTGGTGACGATGGCTGGCAGTTTCAGCTCAACGGTCTGCAGGCCGCCGTCGATTTCACGGGTGACCTTGACGCTTTCGCCTTCCACATTGACCGCAGAAGCGAAGGTGCCCTGGGCGTAGCCGCTCAGCGCAGCCAGCATCTGACCGGTCTGGTTGTTGTCGGAGTCGATCGCCTGCTTGCCGAGGATGACCAGTTGCGGCTGCTCCTTGTCGACCACAGCCTTGAGCAGCTTGGCGATGGCCAGCGAGTTCAGTTCGTCGGTGGACTCGACCAGCACGGCGCGGTCGGCACCCAGTGCCAATGCAGTACGCAGCTGCTCCTGGGCAGCAGTCGGGCCTACGGTGACGGCAACGATTTCAGTCGCAACACCCTTTTCCTTCAGGCGTACGGCTTCTTCCACGGCGATTTCGCAGAAGGGGTTCATGGACATCTTGACGTTGGCCAGATCGACGCCGGAATTGTCCGCTTTCACGCGAACCTTGACGTTGTAATCGACCACGCGCTTTACGGCGACGAGGATTTTCATGGACGTTAGTCCTCCACAAGTCTGTGAGGCGCCCGATGGGCGCATGACATTAAAAAGGGGCCTTAGCATACCGGGCACTTTTCGTGTTCGATAGTACCCAGACCGTCAAATTGAAATGAATTGGCCGGGAAAACAGGACAAATACCTGCTTTCCCGACTTCAGAGGTGGCCTCAGGCAACAACCAGCTGGTTGGCGTAGGCTTCCAGATGATGATCATCATCACCGAACTGATGGCTGATCATGACCAGGCGCTTGGCGTAATGGGCACCGTTGTATTCCCAGGTCATGGCGATACCGCCATGCAACTGGATGCACTGCTCGGCCACATAACGGGCGGCGCGGTTGACGATGAACTTGGCGGCTGCGAGCTTGGCGCTGCGCTCTTCGCTATCCTCGTCATCAGCCAGGCAGGCTGCCAGGATAGCCATGGAAGTGCCGCGCTCCAGTTCGCTGATCATATCGACCATGCGGTGCTGCAGAACCTGGAACTTGCCGATCGGCTGGCCGAACTGCTTGCGCGTCTTCAGGTAATCCAGGGTCAGATCACAGGCGGTGCGCATGGCGCCAACCGCTTCGCCACACAGAGCAGCAATGGCGCGGCCGCTCTGGTAGCGGATGGCGTCATAGGCATCGCCGGCATTACCCAGCAGCTCGCCCTGAACGTTGTCGAGCACCAGTTCGCAACCCTTGCGGCCATCCACGGTGGAATAGACGCGGCGAGTGACGCCTGCAGCAGTCGGGTCGATGATGAACAGGCTGATACCCTGTTGATCGCGCACATCACCCGCGGTGCGTGCCGAGACCAGGATTTTGCCAGCAGTGTGGCCACCGATGACCACGCCTTTGCGGCCACTCAGTGTCCAGCTACCGCCGTTCTGCTTGGCAGTGGTCTGAACATCATTCAGCACATAGTGGCTGTGCAGTTCTTCCAGTGCCACGGCGGCCTGCAGCTCGCCGCTGGCGATGGCGCCCAGCAGTTCTTCCTTCTGCTGGTCATTGCCCAACTGACCGATCAGGCCACCGGCCAGAACCACAGATTCCATGTAGGGTTCCAGGCAGATGCCGCGACCGAACTGCTCCATGATCAACATGGTTTCCACGCCGGTGCCGCCAAAACCGCCCAGCTCTTCGGAGAAGGGGATGGCGGTCAGGCCCAGTTCACCCAGCTGTTGCCAGAAGTCGATACTGAAGCCGGCTTCGCTGGCGCTGAACTCCAGGCGCTTTTCAAAAGTGTAAACGTCGCGTACCAGGCGGGCCGCGGTGTCCTGCAGCATCTGCTGCTCTTCAGTCAATTTGAAGTCCATGGTCGGCGCTCCTTAGAGTTCGAGAATCATTTTGGAGACGATATTCTTCTGGATCTCGTTGGATCCGCCGAAGATCGACAGTTTGCGCATATTGAAGTACGACGAGGCCAGAGACGCGCTGTAGTTTTCCAGCAGCCATTCGCCGTCGTAGTCGCCTTCCAGCTCTTCCGGCAGGAAGGGCAGAGCGTAGGGGCCGATGGCCTTACGCAGCAGGTGGGTGATGGCCTGACGGATTTCCGTGCCCTGCACCTTGAGGATCGAGCTTTCCGCGCCGGGAACACCGCCTTCGGAAGCCGCAGCGACAATACGCAGCGTGCCCATTTCGGCGGCCATCAGCTGCATTTCCACTTCGGCGATCTGGCTGCGGAACATCACATCTTCGAGCAGCGACTTGCCATTCTTCTGCTGTTTGGAAGCTACTTTTTTCAGGTGGCTGAGTGCCGCCTTGGAAGAACCGATACCAGCCAGGCCAGTACGTTCATGGGTCAGCAGATACTTGGCGCAGGTCCAGCCCTTGTTCTCTTCACCAACCAGGTTTTCTACCGGCACGCGCACGTCGTCGAAGAACACTTCGTTGACTTCATGATCGCCATCCAGGGTGATGATCGGGCGCACGGTGATGCCTGGAGTGGCCATATCGATCAGCAGGAAGGAAATGCCGCGCTGCTGCTGGGCTTCCGGATCGGTACGCACCAGACAGAAGATCATGTTGGCGTGCTGGCCCAGGGTGGTCCAGGTCTTCTGGCCGTTGACGATGTAATGATCGCCGTCACGCACGGCGCGGGTCTTCAGCGAGGCCAGATCGGAACCGGCGCCCGGCTCGGAGTAACCCTGGCACCACCAGTCTTCACCGGACAGGATGCGCGGCAGGTACTGCTGCTTCTGTGCTTCGGTGCCGAACTTGATGATTACCGGGGCAACCATGTTGACGCCGAAAGGAATGGTGCGTGGCGCACCGGCAGCGGAGGATTCTTCATCGAAAATGTGTTTTTCCACGGCATCCCAGGTGGTACCGCCGTGCTCGACCGGCCAGCCCGGCGCGTACCAGCCTTTCTTCGACAGGATCTGCTGCCAGCGTTCGTGATCGGTCTTGGTCAGATGCTTGCCGAGTTTGACCTTGGCTGCGATGTCCGCCGGCAGTTCCTGCTTGAGGAATGCGCGCACTTCGTCACGGAAGGCGAGTTGTTCAGCTGTGTAATGGATTTCCATGTTGGGTCCTCGTTGTTGTTCGAGCGTGACGGCCGGGGTTGCCGGCCGTACGTTAATCAGAGATCAGCGAACTTGCGGCCTTCTTTGGCCAGTTTCTCCAGCAAGGGAGCCGGTTTCCACCAGGCGCCGAGCTGCTCGTGGAATTCGCAGATGCGGGCATAAACGCGATCCAGGCCGACGGCATCAGCATAGAACATGGGGCCGCCCTGATGAGCCGGGAAGCCGTAGCCGTTGATATAGATCACATCGATATCGCTGGCGCGCTGGGCGACGCCTTCTTCCAGGATCTTCGCACCTTCGTTGATCAGCGCATACATGGTGCGCTCGATGATGTAGTCATCGGACAGTTCGCGGCGCTCGATACCCTGTTCTTTCGAGGCAGCTTCCAGAATGGCCCGCAGCTCGGGGTTGGGCAGCGGCGCGCGTGAGCCTTTCTCATAGACATAAAAGCCCTTGCCGGTCTTCTGACCGAGCATGCCGGCTTTGGCCATCTTGTCGAGGATGGTCGGCAGCTTGAACTCGGCGGGCAGGGTCTGGCGCTGGCGGGTACGAATGGCCAGGCCGATATCCAGTCCGGATAGATCGCGCATGGCGAAGGCGCCCATGGCCATGCCGAACTTACGCAGCGCGGCATCCACCTGTTCGGGCGTGGCGCCTTCTTCCAGCAGGAATTCGGACTCGCGACCGTACTGGAACACCATGCGGTTGCCGACGAAGCCGTCGCACACGCCAACTGGCACAGCGACTTTCTTCAGCTTCTTGCCGATGGCCATGGCGGTGGCCAGCACGTCATCGCTGGTCTTCTCGCCACGCACCACTTCCAGCAGACGCATGACGTTGGCCGGGCTGAAGAAGTGCAGGCCGACCACGTCTTGCGGACGTTTGGTGAATCGGGCGATCTCGTTCAGATCCAGCGACGAGGTGTTGCTGGCCAGAATCGCGCCGGGCTTGCAGTTGGCATCCAGCGCTTCGAAGACCTTCTGCTTGACGCCCATCTCTTCGAATACCGCCTCGACCACCACGTCCACATCGGACAGGTCGGCATAATCGGTAACGCCGCTGACCAGCGCCATGCGCTTTTCCAGTGCAGCTTCGGTCAGGCTGCCACGTTTGACGCTCATGCCATAAGTATCACGCGCACGCTGGGTGGCCTTGTCACGGGCGTCTTCGCTGATCTCCAGGATCTTCACCGGAATACCTGCATTGGCGAAGCACATGGCAATACCCACACCCATGGTCCCGCCACCGATGACCGCGGCGGAGTTGATCTCGCGTACCGGGGTATCCTTGGGCAGACCGTCGACCTTGGAAGCCAGACGCTCGGTGAAGAAGGCATGCACCAGCGCGGCGCGCTGCGGTGATACCAGGCATTCGGCGAATAATTCGCGCTCGCGCTTGAGGCCTTCGGCCAGCGGCAGGGTGAAGGACGCCTCGACGGCGGAGACGCAGCGCTGCGGCGAGAAAAGGCCGGGGGTCTTCTTCTCGATCTCGGCACGCTTGGCAGCAACCGCTGCGGCGTTGTCCACGCCTTCCAGCTTGTCGGTACGCTCGCCAGTACGGCGGGGTCCCTGGCCTTCGGCAATCAGTTTTTCGGCGAAGGTCAGGCCGGCGGCCAGCAGTTCGCCGTCGAACAGCTCATCCACCACACCCAGTTCGTTGGCTTCCACGGCGCCTATCGGCGTACCGCTGACGATCATGTCCAGGGCCTTGGCCACACCGACCACACGCGGCAGACGCTGGGTGCCACCGGCGCCCGGCAGCAGGCCGAGTTTGACTTCCGGCAGGCCGACCTTGGCGTCCTTGCGGGCGATGCGGTAATGGCAGCTCAGGGCCACTTCCAGACCGCCACCCAGGGCGGTACCGTGGATCACGGCGATGCTCGGCTTGCTGCCGGCCTCGATGCCGCTGATCACGTCAGGCAGGCTTGGCGCCTGTGGCGGCTTGCCGAATTCCTTGATGTCGGCACCGGCAATGAAGGTATTGCCTTCGCAAACCAGCACGATGGCCTTGACCTGAGCATCGGCCTCGGCAGCGTTGAAGCTGTTCTGCAGACCTTCACGGACGGCCACGCCCAAGGCGTTGACCGGTGGATTGTTGACTCTGATAACGGCAACGGCGCCCTGCCGTTCCAGTGTGACCACGTCCGACATGCTGAATCTCCTGTGAATCAGATGAGTTTCATTGTGCGAAATAATGAAACCACGTTTCGCATGGCAAAATACAAAACTTACAGCGTGTTGTCGATGCCCGTTGGTAAATGGTGTGCCATAAAAGGCATTGATGACTACACGCCAAGCCGCTGGATATCGCCGGCGAGAATGGCCAGTTGATGCGCCAACTGATTCTTCAGCTTGTCTTCGGACACCAGATAGGTCGGGGCGCCGCAGGTAAGGGCCATCAGTGTGCCGTCCTGCAGATGCAGAGCCACCCCGGCCGCATTCACGTTGCGATCCCAGTCACCCAATGACAGGCAGAAACCATATTTCTCATAGTCTTCAAAAGATTGCTCAAGCTGCTTTTCCAGCTCCGGCCAGGTCTCGGGATTGCGTGCGGCCAGCGAGCTCATGACGTGCAGGCGCTCTTCTTCCTTCATCGCGGCCAGGTAGGCGCGCCCGGCTGCGGTGGTCGCCAGCGGCAGGCGCACGCCGACATCCATGCGCAGTGAAGTGATCTCGGCTGGACGGCAGTTCTCGACGTAGATCATCGATAGCCGGTCGCGGCAGGTCAGGCCCACGGAGGTGTTGGTATTGCGCGCGAACTCATCCAGATAGGGCTTGGCCAACTGGCGCACTCGCAGGTTCGACACATAGGCATAACCGAGGGCCAGCACGCCGGAATCCAGCTGGTACTTCTCCAGCTGTGGCGAGTAGGCCAGATAGCCGAGCTTGGTCAGCGTATAGGTCATGCGCGATACGGTGGGCTTGGGTAGACCGGTGATCCGGGCTATATCCTGATTACCCATGACTACCGAACCCTGACTGAATGCCCGCAATACATCGAGCCCGCGAGACAGTGCCTCGACAAACTTGCGGTCCTTGGGTGGGATCTGTTCTGCCTGATCGTCGTTCATAAAGCATTCTTACCTTGAAAGGGGCATCCGTGTGCGGGCATCCGGTTGATCGATGCCGAGCTACTATTGCTGTGTGCGCAGAACGATACCAGCAGCGGACGTCCTGCACAGCGATATTGTTTTGATTTGTACCGATGATTGCACAGTCGCGATGGATAGAATAGCATCTTTTGGTATTCTATTTCGCTGTGCAAAATAATAGTCCAAAAAGAGGTTCCGATGTCCACCCCAGAATCCTGCGTTGTTGCCGGCCAACTGGCCGAGCTCGGCCATACCAATATTCATGATCTGCTAGAGCAGGCCTGTCGCGAATACGGTGAAAAACCGGCATTCTCCTGTGGTGCGGACTCGGTAAGCTTCACGGCGCTGAAAGAGCATGCCGATGCCTTCGCTCGCTATCTGCGCCACGAGGCGGGATTGCAGCCGGGTGATCGGCTGGCCATTCAGTTACCTAACCTGTTGCAATATGTGGTGACTATTTTCGGCGCCCTGAAGGCCGGTCTGGTCATCGTCAACACCAACCCTCAATACACCGCACCGGAAACGCGGCACCAGTTTGCTGATTCAGGTGCCAAGGCGGTGGTGGTGCTCGACAAGTTGGTACCCTTGGTACGCAGCGTTCAGAGTGACACCGCCATCGAGCGATTGATCGTCACCAGCCTGGACGACTGGCGCCATCCGCAGGAACACAACGACGAGCCGGATATGACCCGCTTCATGACCGCATTAGCCGTGGGCAGGACGCTGCCGGAAGTCGAACAGACGCGAGGTCTGGAGGATCTGGCGGTATTGCAATACACCGGCGGCACCACCGGTGTGTCCAAAGGGGCGATGCTGACCCACAACAACCTGCTGTGCAATGTCCTGCAGGCGGTGAGCATCCTCAACCCCGGCGAGCTGGAATACGGCAACGAAGTGCGTGTTTCGCCACTGCCGCTTTACCATATCTTCGCCTTCACCGCGAACTGCCTGGCCTCGGTATTCACCGGTTTCAATAGTGTACTGATCACCAACCCGCGGGATCTGGACGGCATGATTGCCGATATGCAGCGGCACCGGATCACCCTGCTGACCGGCATCAACTCCCTGTTCGTGTCGCTGATGGCCCACCCGAAATTCGACAGTATCGACTTCAGTCAGGTGAAGTGGGTCAACTCCGGCGGCGCGCCGCTGAATCTGTCGATCGCTCAGCGCTGGCATGAGCGCACCGGCAGCGTCATCCGTGAAGGCTTCGGCATGACCGAGACCTCGCCGGTGGTCATTGCAGCGACCGCCACCACTCCTTATAAGGAAGGCTATATCGGCCAGGCAATCATCGATACCCAACTGAAGATCGTGGATGATGCCGGTAACGAAATGCCGACCGGTGAGCCAGGCGAACTGTTGGTACGCGGTCCGCAGGTAATGAAAGGCTATTGGCAGCGTCCGGACGCGACTGCTGAAACCTTCACCGCCGATGGCTGGCTGAAGACCGGTGATATCGGTGTCATCGACGAGGACGGCTTCCTCAAGCTGGTCGACCGCAAGAAGGACATGATTCTGGTATCCGGGTTCAACGTGTATCCCAATGAGGTGGAAGACGCGGTCATGCGTCATCGCGGTATCCGTGAATGCGTGGCGGTGGGTATCCCCGACGAGCGCAAGGGTGAGGCCATCAAGCTCTACGTCAGCCTGCATGACAACACGCTGAGTGAAGCCGACATTGTCGCCCATTGCCGTGAGCAACTGACCGGCTACAAGGTGCCGAGCTTCGTCGAGATCCGTGATGATCTGCCCAAGTCCACCGTCGGTAAACTGCTGCGCCGGGTTTTGCGGGATGAAGCGCGGGCTGAGGTAAGCGTATGAGCCTGTCGCTGAGTATCACTGATGGCGTGGCGGAGATCGCTCTGGACGATGGCAAGGTCAATGCATTGTCCGAACAGATGCTGGAAAGCTTGCTGGCGGCCATTGCCGATGCCGCGAAGGCGGATGCGGCGCTGCTTATCTATGGCCGGGCCGGCTGTTTCAGTGGCGGCTACGATCGCAAGTTGATCGCCGCGGGCGGGCCGGCTTGTGATGCCATGCGCGCCGCGGGTGATCGGCTGACTCTGGCGCTGCTGGACTACCCCGCGCCGGTGGTTATTGCCAGTACCGGCCATGCCATGGCCAAGGCGGCCTTCATGTTGCTGCTGGCCGACTACCGTATCGGCGCGGCAGGCGCTTTCAGCGTCGGCCTGAATGAGGTAGCCATCGGCATGACCATGCCCGATGCCGCCATGCCTCAGGCACGCACGCGCCTGGCACCGTCCTGGCTCAATCGCTGCGCCCTGCAGGCTCAGACGCTGGAGCCACAGCAGGCGCTTGATGCCGGCTTTTATGATGAGCTGGCTACAGGCGGTGAATTGCTGGAACGTGCCAGGGAAAAGGCCAGACAGTTGGCTGCGCTGCATCGACAGGCCTACCGGGAAACCCGCTTGCTGCTCAATGCGCCTTTAAGGGCAGAAGTGGCTGCGGCGCTATCAGCGTAGCGCTGACGCGCTACCTTCCGGAAGTCAGGTTTCGCACCGCGGCTGACGGTGAAGTTGCGGCCCGCCTTGTGGGTTGTCGAGCTCCTGCTCGATGACTCGGGCAAGCGCTGACAGCGAGCCAGCCCATCACGTCACTCCTTGAAATACACCGACTGGGTGCTGGTCAGCAACAGCCGGCCATCTTCCGACCATAGATGAGCGACCTGATCGGCGTAGTTGTTATGCAGCCGTGAAGCCTGCGCTCGACCCAGCAGAAAGCCACTGCCTACCTGCTCCAACTCGTCGCTGGTGGCATGAAAATAGTGGGTCATGGACACCGTGCCCGATGGCGTAAAACTCTTGCGCAGCAGGAAAATACGCGGGGCGAACACATCTCCCAGCGCTGTCAGCGAAGTGAAGTCCAGCGGCCGTTCCACAGCGTCGCGCACCCACAACAGTGATTCGGTATCGAGCGGCTGTCCTTCTGCGCGGCCCATCAACGGTATACCGTGGACAAAGCGGAAATCGTATTGCTTGAACCAGTTGCGGATGCTGATATCCATGCGCTGCAGCGAGGTTGGTGCAGGCGCTGGCGGAGCGCACAACTGCTGCTCTGTCAGGGTGTCACGGCGAAGGGCGAAAAAGGCCGTGGCACTGGTGACCACCTCGCCATCTTGTTTCTGCAGCAGTAACCAGTGCTGGGTCGAGCGGTTGGTGCGCAGTGGCGTGGCTTCTACCTCGAATTCGCCCTCGCCTACTGGCCCGGCGAAGTTGACGGTCAGGGAGACTGGGTCGCCCAGCCGCTGCGGATGCTGCAATACCGCATTCAGCAGGGTAGCAGCGGTGCTCCCGCCAAACGGGCCGACCATGTTCTGGAAGGCTTCGCTGGTCTTGCCCTGGTACCGGTTGTCGGAGAGGGGTGTCAGGGCAATGGCCTGATCGAAGGCGTGACGGTTACTCATTATTGATTGTCCATTGACAAGCTTGCTGGACTGCCCATCCTAGACAGGCTGGGGTGAGGCGGCAAGCTGGTATGGCAGCATGAATCCGCCGTCATGCACGGCGGCGATGATTCGTCATCAGGTGAGCGGCTTGGGTAACAGAGCGATGGTCGCCTGCGCGGCAGCGCACAATTTCTCTTCTCCTTCGGTGACGGTATAGACCTCGCAGCGACACACCGCCTGGCTACGGCCGGCGTGGAGGCATTCTGCACGGGCTATCAAGCGTTCGCCAATGCCGGGTCTCAGGTAGTTGATCTTGAATTCCGAGGTCACTGCGGGGGCTTGCAAGGCCATGGCGCCGGCAATGGTCGCCGCATTATCGGCCAGATAGGAAATCACGCCGCCATGGGCAAAGCCGTATTGCTGGGTCAGTTCAGGACGCATCGGCAAGGTCAGTTCACAACTGCTTTCCGATACCGCACTGACTTCTGCGCCAAGCAGTTGAGTAAAAGGTTGCGCAGCGACTCGTTCGCGTACCGCTTCCAGAGCGACGTACTGTTTATCCTGCATGATCTGCTCCTCATTCCTTTTAATAGATGATTTGCGTCGTGCTCAGCAGCAACTGGCCGCTTCTCGACCACAAGTGTGCGCTCTGGTTGAGTAATTGTTGCGGGTCTGGTTGGCGTCGGTTTCGGCCAGCAAATAATCATTGCTGATCTGTGCCAACTGCCCGCTGTCGGTATGAAAATACAGAGTCAGTAAGGCGACCACCATCGACATGATCAAGGTGCAATGCGATACCCGTGTCGGCGCCATCTATCATCACTTTCAAAACGCCACCCAAAGCCTACCGGGAAATTCTGGCAGAGGCGGCCTGACGTTCAGTCAGCCGCTGAGCGGGTATCCTTGGACTCCCGCTGCAACTGTGTTCAACCGCGCTGGTAGGTGCCGACCAGGCGATTCATCGCCAGGGTGTGCGGCTCGACCTTGGCCAGCAGTTGCCACATATCCAGGCCGTCCTCCAGGTTCGGTTCGCAGTCCAGTGCCAGCACCCAGAAATAGTACTTATGCTGACCGTGACCTTCTGGAGGCATGGGACCGCCGTAACCGGTCTTGCTGAAGTTGGTCAGGCCATCGGTGTGCTGCTTGCAGCCCTCAGGTAGCGAGGCGACATCGCTGGGAATGTTGTAGTGAACCCAGTGCACGAAACCGTAAGTGCCATTGGCCGAGACCAACGGGGCATCCGGGTCATGGCAGACAATGGCGAAGCTTTTGGTACCCGCCGGCGCATTGGTCCAGCTCAGCGCTGGTGACACATCTTCACCCTCGCCAGTATGTTTTGTGGGGATGGCGCCATCAGCCGCAAAGGCGCTGCTGGTCAGTTGAAGATCAAGATTCAAGGCAAAACCCATGATGTTCTCCTTTCATTGCGAGTGGGATGAGCGTGTGCGTCAGATCAGCGAATCAGGCTACTCAATAACCAGAGCCCGAGCAGCAGCCAGATCACACCGCCAATAAAGCGTTTTCTGAGAAATGAGCTGACACCAAGATAGATGAGAAACAGCCCGAGCACGACAAAGGCGATGCTGAGGATGCTGCTGTCGATACCCAGAGCACGGGAAAAGCCGTTGACGAAGGCGGTGCTGGCGCCGCTGAGCATATCGAACACCCAGGCCAGGCCATCAACAATCAGCCTGATCAGTGTGCCGAAGGCCTGGCCCAGCCATTCAAAGGGGTTGGTGTTCACATACATCAGGGTGCTTCCGGTTCGATGGGATCAATACCATAGCAGAGGTTAGGAGCAGGTCAGAAGTTCCGGATGACTGTTCAATTGTGTGGGTGGTGGGGCAGGAGGGTGTCCCCCTCCCCGCGAGAGGGGGAGGGGGACGGCGCTATCAGACGCGCTCAATGACCGCCGCCACACCCTGGCCCAGCCCGATACACAGGCTGACCAGCGCATAACGCTTACCGGTACGCTCCAGCTGACGCAGCGCGGTCAGGGTCAGGCGAGCGCCCGAGGCGCCCAGCGGGTGTCCGACAGCGATGGCGCCGCCGTTGGGGTTCAGGCGTGGGTCGTCGAAGGCGATGCCCAGTTGTTTGGCGCAGCCCAGCACCTGGGAGGCGAAGGCTTCGTTGATTTCGATCACGTCCATGTCGTTCAGCGTCAGACCGGCGCGGGCCAATGCTTTCTTGCAGGCTTCGACCGGGCCCAGACCCATGACACGCGGTGCCACACCGGAAACAGCGCCGGCAAGAATCCGACCACGGGCTTTGACACCATACTTCTGGCCGATTTCTTCGCTGCCGATGATCAGCGCAGCGGCGCCATCATTGACGCCCGACGCGTTACCGGCGGTGACCACGCCGTCAGCAGACAGGGGGCGCAGGCCGGACAGGGCGCTTATGTCGCTGGACGGGCGCGGATGCTCATCCTGATCGACAACCTTGTTCGGCTTTTTGCGGCCTTGGGGTACTTCAATCGGCAGGATTTCTTCGGCGAAGAAGCCGTCAGCGCGGGCCTTTTCGTACAGTGCCTGGCTGCGCGCAGCGTAGGTATCAGCTTGTTCACGGGTGATACCCAGGTCAGCTGCGACGTTATCCGCCGTTTGCGGCATGGTGTCGTCACCGTACTCGGACTCTACCTTGGGGTTGGGGAAGCGCGCACCTATGGTGCTGTCGAAGGCGCGGAATTCCCGTGCATAGGGGCTCTCGCTCTTGGCGATGACGAAGGGCGCGCGGCTCATGCTTTCCACGCCACCGGCAACGAACAGCTCGCCTTCGCCGGCTTTTACTGCGCGGGCCGCATCCAAGATCGCGGCCAGACCGGAACCGCACAAGCGGTTGACGGTAACGCCGGCGACTTCCTGTGGCAGGCCGGACAGCAGTCCAGCGTGACGGGCAACGTTGCGTGCATCTTCGCCCGCCTGGTTGGTGTTGCCCATGATCACGTCTTCGTAGTCATCACCGGCAAAAGGGTTGCGTGTGACCACAGCGCGGATCACATCCGCCAGCAGGTCATCCGGACGCACCGGGGCCAGCGCGCCGGCGTGGCGGCCGAAGGGGGAACGCAAACCATCATAGATATAAGCAGTCATTCGGATTACTCCTGGGTGTCAGGTGTGGTCAGCGGCAGGCCCAGCTGCACGCGGCGACGCAGCCAGGGGCTGGGACGATAACGCGGTTCGCCGTAGGTGGCCTGCATGTTGTTCAGCACGGTAAAGAGGGCCTGTTTGCCGTAGTGCTCGCCGAAGGCCAGCGGACCTTTCGGGTAGCCCAGCGCCAGCTGAATGGCCCGGTCCAGCGTCTCTGGTGTGGCAATGCCTTTCTGGGCGATTTCGCAGCCCAGGTTGGTTACGCTGGCGATCAGGCGCTGGATAACGAAGCCGGGGGAATCATTGATCACTTCCACCGGCACGCCGTCGGCGGCCAGTGCCTGGCGTGCCTGTGCCACCACATTGCTGTCGGCAGCGGGCTGGCGCATCAGGGTGCGGCGCTTGTCCCAGTTGGCAAAGCTGTCCAGAGCCAGGGTGCGGGCGGCGGGCAGATTCTGGCGGGTCAGCGCAGCGGTGCAGTCTTCGCCCAGCGGCGTGATCAGGCAGATGGCCTCGGCGGAAGGTTGCTCGCCGTTCTCCAGCGTCGCGCCAGCCGTCTGCAGCACGGCAGCGACCTGGCTGCGCAGGCTCTGGTCATCGCTCTGCAGCCAGAACGGGCGGTTGACCAGTACGGTTTCCGGCGCCTGTTCGGGTTGTTCGATCTTCTGACCTTCTTCGTAACGATAGAAACCCTGACCGGTCTTGCGTCCCAACAGGCCCGCGGCGACGCGCTGGCCGGCAATGAACGACGGGGTGTAGCGCGGATCATGATAGAACTGCTCGTATACCGACTCCATCACCGCATGGGAGACGTCCAGGCCGGTCAGGTCGAACAACTCGAATGGACCCATGCGAAAACCCGGGCCATCACGCAGGATACGGTCGATCTGCTGGGCCGTGGCGACACCTTCGCTGAGCATGCGCAGGGCTTCGGTACCAAAGGCGCGACCGGCATGGTTGACCAGAAAGCCGGGGGTGTCGGGAGTGATCGCCGGAAAATGACCGGCCTTTTCCGCCAACTCGACCAGGCCCTGGATATAGCGCTCATCGGTGCGCGAGCCGCGTACCACTTCAACGATCTTCATCAGCGTCACGGGGTTGAAGAAGTGGAACCCGGCAACCCGTTCGGGGCGATTGCAGCCAGCAGCAATGCGGGTTACGGACAGCGAGGAGGTATTGGTGGCCAGCAGGCAGGCTTCGCTGACGATGGCTTCCAGGTCGGTGAACAGCTTTTGCTTCACCTCAAGGATCTCGACAATCGCCTCGATGATCAGGTCGCAATCCTTGAGCTGTTCCAGTTCAGCCGCCGGCTGCATGCGCGCATTGACCGCCTCGAACTCCGCCTCGCTCAGTTTGCCCTTGGCAACCTGGCGTTGCAGCAGGTTGCGGTTGAACGCCAGTGCATCTTCGATGGCTTCGGCACGGGTGTCGAACAGCAGCACCTGTTGACCGCTGCTGGCGAACAGTTGAGCGATACCTCGGCCCATGGCGCCGGCGCCGATAACACCAATCCGGTTGAACATACTCAGGCTCCTCGGTTACTCTGTTCCGCTATGCGGAACCATATTTCGTTTAAAGTGAAGCGAGATTAAATCCTGGGGCGCATGAGTGCAAGCCGGGCGGCTTATGACGTTCCATAAGCTGATCAGCAGAACCGTTACCCGCGCTGCCGTCCGTGGCATACTGCCGCCCCGCTGTAATGCAGACAAGACCGGGCAGTGAAACCGCATTGGGAGAAGATCATCCATGAGTGAAGACCAGAATCTGGCCGTACAACGCACCGTGACCGGTTTTTTTCAGGAGTTGGGTGCTGAGTTGTTGGAATACGGGCCGGACCGAGCGGTGATCGGGCTGACCCTCGAAGCAAAACATCTGAACAATGCCAGCAATCTGCATGGTGGGGTGACTGCCAGTCTGATGGATATTGCCATGGGACTGTGCGGCACCTACGCGGCAGATCCCCAGGATCGCCGCGTTGCCATCACCCTGTCCATGAACGTCAACTTCAGCGCCGTAGCTGGTGCGGGTAGCCGGGTCCGCGCCGTAGCGACTTGCCGCAAGGGGGGATACAAGATCTTCATGGCCAGCTGTGATCTGCTGGATGAGAATGACACGCTGCTCGGTTTTGCCGATGGTGTTTTCAAGCAGGGTGCGCTGCGCAGAGATTTGCCGTGACGGCATGGTTGTTGCCGCTGGGTGTCGGCCTCGAGCTGATCGCCCTGGCCGGACAATGGCCGCAACTGAGCTGGTTCGCCGCCGCGGCGCTGGCGGGTTATTTTGTCCTGAATTTTCGGCGACTGCTGCCCTATCCGCGCATTCTCGGCCTGCTTACTGTTGGCCTGCTGTTGGCGGTGGTGCTGCTTGGCGAGGGCGATCCGGGGTTGTGGGGGCGGCTGGCGGCTTCGGGTGCCTATTACGCCAGCTTTCTCGGTGCACTGGGTCTGATGCAACTACTGGCCAAGCGACTACCGCACCTGCGCGAGATGCATAAGGCGCTATTGGCTGGGCCGGCGATCTGGCTGTATCCGCGCTACGTGCTGACCTCCGGCAGCATCGGCTCGATACTCAATTTCGGCATGATGAGTCTGCTGTGTGGCACCCTCGACCAGCACCTGCGCCAATATGCCTTGAATGACGAACAACGCCATGAAGGCATGCGCGCCGTCATGGTCACCACCTTGCGCGGCTTTGCCCTGGTACCCCTGGTGGCGCCGACCAGCGTAACCATCGCCATGGTCACCCGCGAAATGCCCCAGCTGTCCTGGGCGACCATGGTCCCTTACGGACTGGTCGCCGCGCTGCTGTTGATGCTGGTCGGATGGCGTCGGGAGACCCGTGGTCTGCTCAGGCTGCGCGAGAACATCGGTGACAGCAGTCGCGCCGCGGGCATGGGCGCCCTGTTGGTGGGCAGTCTGCTGGGGCTGACGGCTATCGGGGTGCTGGCCTGGCTGACGGTGCTGACACCATCCCAGGCGGCGATGATCCTGATTCCGGTCGGTATCGCCAGCTATCTGCTGTGGTGCGAACGTTCGCCGCGCCGGGTACTGGGTGAAATCAGCGACAACCTGATTACCATGCATAACGAGATGTTCATCTTTGGCTGCGCTGCGCTGATGGGTGGCGCGCTGGGTGCCGTTGCGCCGCTGGAGGAACTGGCAACCTGGCTGGCGCAGGAGCCGAAATACAACATGCTGTTGGCGGTGGGCAGCCTGCTCGGCATCATCCTGTTGGCGATGGCGGGGGTTGCGCCTATTGTCTCGCTGTCATTGCTGGTCGGCCTGCTGGCCGAATTGGCACGTCTGGGCGTGCCAATCATGACGCCGGCGCTGGGGCTGATGTGCGGCTTCTCGATTGCCATGATCTTCTCGCCCTTCGGTCCGTCCACGCTGATTCTGGCGCGCTACAGTGGCGAAAAACCCAACAAGGTCGCATTCGTCTGGAATGGCCGCTTCGTCATCAGTGCGCTACCGCTGCTGTTGGTGCTATTGTTTATCGTCCATTGGCTGCATTCCTGAGATCATGCCTGAGTTACCTGAAGTCGAAACCACCCGTCGCGGCATCGCTCCGCATCTGGAAGGCCATCGCGTGACCCGGCTGATCGTCCGCGACGCGCGTCTGCGCTGGCCGATTCCCGAGGATCTGGCGGTCCAGATCGAGAACCAGACCTTCACCGCCATCCGCCGACGGGCCAAGTACCTGTTGATGGATATCGGCGGTGGCACCCTGATCAGTCATCTGGGCATGTCCGGCAACCTGCGGCTGGTGCCAGCCGAGACGCCGGTGCTCAAGCATGAACATGTGGATATTGAGCTGGATTCCGGCCTCGCTCTGCGCTACACCGATCCGCGCCGCTTTGGTGCCATGCTCTGGCAGCGCAGTGGGGATGTCCATCCATTGCTGGTCAAACTCGGCCCTGAACCGCTGTCGGCGGAATTCGATGGTGAGCGGCTGTATCAGCTGTCGCGCAAGCGCAGCATGGCGGTCAAACCCTTCATCATGGACAATGCGGTGGTGGTCGGCGTGGGTAATATCTACGCAACCGAAGCCTTGTTTGCAGCGGGCATCGATCCGCGCCGTGAGGCAGGACGGATCAGTCGTGCGCGTTTTCAGGTGCTGGCCGAAGAGATAAAGAAGGTGCTGGCTCGCGCCATCGACAGCGGCGGCACCACACTGCGGGACTTTATCGGCGGTGATGGCAAGCCCGGCTACTTTCAACAGGAGCTGTTTGTTTACGGCCGCGCCGGACAGCTGTGCAAGCTGTGCGGCACGACGCTTTCGGAATGCCGTCTGGGCCAGCGCAGCAGCGTGTTCTGCCGCAAATGCCAGCACTGATTTTCGCTGCTTTGCTGCACTGGTTGGCAATTTTCAGTTGCCACGTTCCGAAATGATCTGAATATGCCTACAATGAGCCTTGATGCAGGTTCCCGGGAAGGGGGCCGCATCATGACTCCAATGCCTATCGGGCTCACAACCAGGGATTACTACTATGCGCCTGTTACGTCACACCACCGCTGTGCTCGTCGGTCTGTTGCTTGCCGGCAGCGTCATGGCCAATGAGGCCAATTTCGGATATCAGGAAAACGTCGAAAACCCGGGGATCTTCGCCATGGTCGGTGATCTGATTATCGCCCGGCCGATCGGAGCCGCGATAACGGCAGTGGGAGCTGCAGCCTTCGTTGTCAGTCTGCCCTTCACTGCACTGGCAGGCAATACTGCCGAAGCGGGCCAGGAGCTGGTGGTTCGCCCGGGCCGTGAGACCTTCATGCGCTGCCTGGGTTGCACCAAGACCGGCTACGGTCACAAGCAGAAGCACGATAACCTCTGACAGAGACTGGTTGGCATAGCTGAGCCGACAGGGGGTTGTGCCCGTGCTGGCTTGGTCAGGCCGTCAGTCTGGCTTGATCGGTCGTTTGACGGTGGCCAGCCCTTCGCCTCGAGGGTCGCTGGCGGCGCTGATTTCGCCTTTCTGCTTGTACCAGTGCAACGCTTGCATATCGCCATAATCCCGGCCTACCGGCTTGATGTTGTGGCCCATGGCTTTCAGTGCGTGCTGTTGTTCGGCGGTGAAGACGTGGTCTTCGACCTGAATGTGATCGGGTAGATATTGATGATGGAAGCGTGGACGACCGACCCAGTCCCGCACCGGCTTGCCCTCCATCGCCTGCAGCGCGCCCAGCAATACCATGCTGATGATGCGGCTGCCGCCGGGTGTGCCGAGTACCGCCAGCTGCTCGGTATTTTCCAGCATGGTCGGCGTCATGCTCGACAGCGGGCGCTTGCCTGGGGCGATGGCGTTGGCTTCGCTGCCAGCCAGCCCATAGCTGTTCTTGCCGGATGGATCGGCGGCAAAATCATCCATTTCATTGTTCAGCAGCACGCCGGTGCCCGGCACGGTGAAAGCGGCGCCGAAGGGCAGGTTGACACTGAGGGTGGCGGCCACGGCGTTGCCATCGCGGTCGATCAGCGAGAAGTGTGTGGTGTTGGTGCCTTCCTGGAACTGCCGAGGCTCGCCCAGCGCGCTGCTGGGGGTGGCATGCTCGGGATCGATGCTGGCCGCCAATTGGCGGGCATGGTCGGCTGACACCAGCTTATCGGTCGGCACCTCGACGAAATCACTGTCACCCAGCAACAGGGCGCGGTCACGGTAGGTGCGGCGCATCAGTTCGACCAACTGATGTGTCCATTGTACCGAGCCGGGTATGGCCTGAGGCAGGCTTTCCAGCCCCTGCAGAATGCCCGCCAGGGCAATGCCTCCGGCTGAGGGCAGTGGAGCGCTGATGACCTCGATGCCATGGCTGTTGAAGCGGATCGGTTCGCGTTCAATGACGCGGTAGTTTTCCAGATCAGCAGGTTGCCAGACACCGCCTGCGGCCTCGACTCCGGTAATCAGACGCTCAGCAACTGGTCCGCGATAGAACCCCGCATGCCCTTTGGCGGCAAGAACGCGCAGGGTTTCAGCGAGATCGGGCTGGCGGACCAATCGGCCTGACGCGGGTGCCTGGTTATTGTGCAGGAAGATGCGCGCGGTTTCGGCATCCTGCTGCATGGCCTCCAGTCTGAAGCCGACCAGCATGCGGTAACTGTCACCCACGGCAAAGCCTTGTTCGGCGGCAGCAATGGCGGGCGCCAGGCTCTGGCTCAGGGGCAGCTCGCCATAGTACTCAGCCAGATGCACCAGCGCTGCCGGCAGTCCGGGAATACCGGCAGCCAGCGGCCCATTGATCACCCGCTGGGGTTCCCTGGAGCGGTCCAGGTACATGTTGCGGTGAGCGGCCAGAGGAGCGGTTTCTCGGGCATCGATGAACCGGTAATGGATTGTTGTTTCGGCGGGCTGGCGCAGCAGAAAGAAACCGCCGCCGCCAATGCCGGAGCCGTAGGGCTCCACTACTGCGAGCGTGGCAGCAACGGCGATGGCTGCATCAAATGCATTGCCGCCCTGATCGAGGACCAGGTGGCCGGCTTCGGTAGCGGTCGGGTGCGCGCTGGCGACGGCTTGCTGATCGGGTGCCGGTGCTGCCCGCGCTCCCAGACTCAGCAGCAGCGACAGGGTCAGCAGGTGGCGGAGCAACTTCATTCGGGGCTGGTGAGGATCAGGTATTTTTCCATCAGTTCCTCTTTGCTTTCGACCCGGTTGGGATCAAGCGGTATGCAGTCGACCGGACACACCTGCTGGCACTGGGGTTCGTCGAAGTGACCGACGCACTCAGTGCACAGGCTGGGGTCGATGACGTAAATTTCCTCGCCCTGGGAAATGGCCCCGTTGGGGCATTCCGGTTCGCAGACATCGCAGTTGATGCAGTCGTCGGTAATGATCAGGGCCATTCAATTAACTCCGGGGTACTGTCATTCAGCCGTTGAAGCGTTTGAGCAGGGCTTCGTGTACTGCCGGATGAACGAATTTGGTGACATCGCCACCCAGGGAGGCAATTTCGCGGACGAGGGTGGACGAGATGTAAGAATACTTCTCCGAGGGCGTGAGGAACAGGCTTTCCACCTCGGGGGCCAGTTGACGATTCATGTTCGCCAGCTGAAATTCGTATTCGAAATCCGACACCGCACGCAGACCGCGCAGCAGCACGTTGGCGCCAATCTCATCGGCAAAATGCGCGAGCAGGGTAGAGAACCCCACAACTTCGACGTTGGGGTATTGCTTGAGAACCTCACGCGCCAGTTCCACACGTTGCTCGAGCGGAAAGGTCGGGTTTTTTTTCGGGCTGGCAGCGACAGCCACCACTACACGGTCGAACAGCTTGGCTGCACGGCCGACCAGATCCATATGACCCATGGTAATGGGGTCGAAAGTGCCGGGATAGAGAACAGTATTCATATTGGCTTTATCTCTGCCTGTTGTGCCGGAG